>NZ_JBEAFX010000026.1:0-5641 GCF_040062325.1 Klebsiella sp. GG_Kp175
ATAAATGCCTTATCCGGCCTACGGGTCCTCCCGCAGGCTCAAACAGCGTAGGCCCGCGCAAGTACAGCGCCTGGCGATATACATCGGATGCCGTACCCGCGGTTATGCCGGATGGCGGCATAAATGCCTTATCCGGCCTACGGGTCCTCCCTCAGGCTCAAACAGCGTAGGCCCGCGCAAGCGCAGCGCCGCCGGGCAGGGATCATAGAGTGGAGTTCGATGAAAAAGTCCGGATGTAGAAAAGCAAAAACCCGCCTAGTGG
This sequence comes from Klebsiella sp. GG_Kp175, assembly GCF_040062325.1. Classification (NCBI taxonomy): domain Bacteria; kingdom Pseudomonadati; phylum Pseudomonadota; class Gammaproteobacteria; order Enterobacterales; family Enterobacteriaceae; genus Klebsiella; species Klebsiella sp. GG_Kp175. Next base: position 263 of record NZ_JBEAFX010000026.1, read on the forward strand.
GCGGGTTCTTTAAATAGTGGTGCCCGTACTCGGACTAACGCCGCAGGCGTTGAACAGCGCGCGTGTCGCGCTGGCCCCGAAGGGGTGAGCCGCTGTGCGGCGAATAATCGAACGCAGTTCGATGAAGAGTCCGGCTACAGAAAAGCAAAAACCCAGCCATAGGCTGGGTTCTCTGAATAAGTGGTGCCCGGACTCGGAATCGAACCAAGGACACGGGGATTTTCAATCCCCTGCTCTACCGACTGAGCTATCCGGGCAACGGGGCGCATTAAACCGTAATCCGCCCACCCCGTCAACCAAATTTCTTAAATTACTTGTCGATTGCTTATCTTTGCGGCAATTCCGCGTTCAAAGGCGCATTTTGACTCAATATCACTGCATGCCGTTATCACCTTGACGGCTTTTCCAGCCGCTGGTGACGGAGATAACGTGACGCAACCCGGAAATCAGGTAATCACCAATCACCTCTTCATCTTCCCGCGGCGAGCTCAGCGTGATTTCCGCATCCACGCCGTGACGATAGGCGCCATGATGGCTGAAAATGGTGCCGATATAACATTTTCCGTTCAGCCACACCGGAATATAGGCCACCGTCTCATAGATATAGTTGACGGCAACGCCGCTGTAGTAGTTGTCCGCCTCGTCGGCGGAGGTGCCGGGCGGAATGGGGCAGATCGGTGCATCGTTGTCGCTGGCGGGCTTATCTTTCAGCAGGTTGCCCTGCATAACCTCCAGCGAGCGCAGCAGATCCGCTTTATCGCCGTCGCTCAGGCTGGGGGTCAGCGGTTGGTCTTTCTCCGGGGAGCGGATGCTGTTCAGCGTATAGCGATAGCGAACCGTCACCGCGGGCGTCTGGCTGGCGGTGCTGAACGGGCGCAGCAGGTAGAGATTATCTTCGCCAAACTGGCCGTTGTACCACAGGGCATACACCTGGCCGTTGATTTTGACCCAGTGGTTCCACTGGTTAGCCCCGCGGCCATTAATGGAAAAGAGGGCGCCGGGCACCCCGGCATCGAAATCGTCGCCATTATCACTGTCGCTACCGTCGACGGCGGCAAAGTCATTATCGCCGCGCCGGAGCACCCCGGTGTAGCTGAAGAGCCCGGTGCCGCCCACGTAGCTGTCGATGATCAGATCGCGTTTGCCGTCGCCGTCGAGGTCGATAAGCGTAAAGCTGACTTTGCCGTTTTCTGAATCTGCGCTAATTGCGGAGCGCAGAAACGCCTGCCACTCGTCATCGCTGATATCCGGGGACGGTTTGCTGGTCGTCACCAGGCTGTCATCGGCGTAAGTGAGGGTGAAGTCGGTAATATGGCCGGTTAACGGAAACTGCTCGGCGACCCGGTTCAGCGCCAGTTCGGGATCGCTTTTTTGCGCCTTCAGCACCGCGTTATACAGCGTTCGCAGGGCCAGGTTATCCGCCTCTTTCTGCTGCTTCGGGATCACCTGGCTGACAAAGGTCGGCAGCATCCAGGTACCGCCCGGGGTGATTTCCCGGCACATACCGGTGCTGTACTTCAGGCTGGGAACGAAGGTCTTACCCTCCCAGACCCGCGTCTCGCCGGTTACGCAGTCGGCCATGCCCCGCTCTTTATGCAGGAAGACCAGCGTGCCGTTGGCGTAGCTGGAGGCCTCGGTAGTGAGCAGCCGCGGTTTGCTCAACTGGGCGTTATCGACCAGCCACAGGGCATAGCCATCGTTATAGGGCGCTCGCCAGCAGAGCGCCTGCGCCAGCGAATGGGTTTTATCCAGCGCGGTGAGGGTAATCTGGCGCTCTGCCGCCGGAATGGCCGGGTTCTGCCAGTCTTCACAGCGCTGATTCAGCAGCGGCGTCAGGGAGGGCAACAGCTTCTGGCGCTGGAGCATGCTTAGCGGTACAGGCTGCGCGTTGTGGATCACCGGTGCGGCGATGATTTCCGGGGCGGGGGCGGCGGGCAAAATGGCGTCGTCGCCCGCATCGCCTTTATCCAGCAGCGCATCGGCGGTGCCGGTTCGTCGCTGAAACGCATCCATTTTACGCAGCACTTCGCGGCTGCCAGCGCTGGAAAGCAGCATGTGCTGGCCGTTAAGGGCGAATTCGATTTTACGCTGGTTCGCCAGGGCCTGCAGCACGGCGGATGTCTGATCGCTGTCCAGACGGAAGTGGCTGTCATCCACGGCATCCAGCGAGCCGAGGTCCCGGTCGTCGATCAGCAGGCTGGCGGTGGAGTCGGCGGGGATATCGTGTTCGATCTGCGCGAAGGTGACCGTGGCGGTGGGATGCTGTTCGCTGCCCGCGTTGCGGGTCAACAGCACGCTAACCTCGCCCATGCGGTCGCCGTAACCCGCCGCCCGGCAGGTGCCGGTGTTATCGCAGGCGAGCTCCCAGTCTTTTTGCGCAAAGGAAAAACCTTGCAGGGGAGCCGCCAGCAGGGGCGTAGAACACAGCCCCAGCCAGACAGCCCAGAAGAACGCGCGCATATCAATCCCTGTCAGCAATCAGTGAGGGGGAAATTATAGGCGCGACATGGCGGTTAGGATATCAGAATCAGGTTAATGCCCCGCCCATACGGCACTGGGCGAAGCGCAGAATATCTTCTGCCAGCCGCCGCGCCGTATCGACATCCGTCTGGCTACGTTTGATCAGCAGACGGCTCAGACAGCCCTCGACAATCAGCTCCATCTGCTTGGCGACCATTTCCGGATCATCCACCTCCAGCTGGGTCAGCAGCTCATGGGTGTAGGCCAGCGAAGCCTGCTTCTGCTGTTCCGCCAGCTGGTGAATCGGGTGCTGGGCATCCGGATAGAAGGTGCAGGCGGCGATAAACAAACAGCCGGGGTAACGCTGATTGCTGACGCAGGTGGTGAGTGCGCTATAGCGTGCTAGCAGCTTTTGCTCTGCGCTTAAGGTGTCGTCCAGCAGCAGCTGACGGCGCCAGGCATCCACCTGTTGGCTCAGATAGCGAAGCGCGTCATACAGCAGCGCTTCACGATCGGGCCAGAAGCGTTTCAGGTCGCTCGTCGGACAGGACACGCGCTCAGCGACCATCTCCAGCGACGTGTTGGCGATACCTTCAATTTCAAGAATTTTAATGGCTTCTGCCAGGACGTCTTCACGCAGCACGGTGTTCTCCTCCATCTTTCCTCCTAAAGTGTCGCTCACGCTTGCCAATCGCGCAAATGGGCGCTGAATGCCGCAGCATCCATAAAGCCGGTGACTCGCCGGTCGGGCTGTTCCTGACCCTGCGCGTTGAAGAACAGGATCGTCGGCAGACCGAGCACCTGCAGGCGCTTCAGCAGCGCGGCGTCTTGCGGACTGTTCTTCGTCACATCAACCTGTAATAACACGACGCCTTTCAGCGCCTGCTGCACGTCAGGTGAGCTAAAGGTGTATTTTTCAAACTCTTTGCAGGCCACGCACCAGTCGGCGTAGAGATCGAGCATCACCGGCTGACCTTTTGCCTGCGCCAGCGTCCGGTCAAGCTCGGCCACCGAGCTGACGCGGGTGAAGGCCAGGTGCGCCTGCTGCTCGAGCGCCGGGGCGCCAAACGCCCAGTCCTGCAGGGGACGGGCGCTGACCAGCGCGGCGGCAAGAAGAATGATTTGCACCAGCCGCATCCACGGCCGGGTGGCGCCCAGCGAGGTGATAAACGCCCAGCTGAAGAAGGCGATACCGAGCATTGACCACAGACGTAATCCCCACTGGTCGCCGAGTATGCGCTCCAGCAGGAAAACGGGCAGAGCCAGGATCACGAACCCGAAGGCGGTCTTCACATGGCCCATCCATGGCCCGCTCTTCGGCAGCAGACGGTTGCCAAACACGGTGACGAGGATCAACGGCAGGCCCATGCCCAGCGCGTAGAGGTACAACGTGCCGCCGCCCAGCCACAGATTACCGCTCTGGGCGATATATAACAGGATGGCGCTCAGCGGCGCGGTGGTGCAGGGGGAGCAGATCAGCCCGGCAATAGCGCCCATCGCAAAGACTCCGCCGGGCGATCCGCCCTGGCGTTTATTGCTGAGCAGCGCCAGCCGCGTTTGCAGCGAGGAGGGCAGCTGCAGCGTAAACAGGCCGAACATGGAGAGGGCCAACAGTATAAACACCGCCGACAGACCCACCAGCACATACGGGTGCTGCAGGGCCGCCTGGAACTGCAGCCCGGCGGCGGCCACCACCAGCCCCAGCGCGGTGTAGGTTAAGGCCATCCCCTGGACATAAATAAAGGCCAGCAGCAGGGCGCGCGCGGTGGAAAGCCGCTGTTTGCCGCCCAGCACGATGCCGGAAATCAGCGGGTACATCGGCAGCACGCAGGGGGTGAAGGCGATACCAATGCCTATCAGCAGCGCCCACAGGGCGGTGAAAGGCAGGCGGGCGGGGGCGTCAGCTGGCGGCGCAGAGGCAGGCGCAGGTGAAGTGGCGATCTCCGGGGACGGACGCGGCTCAACCGGCAGCGGCGGGTTGAACACCGGACGACTGCTCGTCGGCGGCGCAGGGTCAATGGTGGACGCCTGGCCATCTGCCGAAGCCGCCAGCACGGCGCTCAGCGGGATCACTTTGGTCTCCGGCGGATAACAGAATCCGGCATCGGCGCAGCCCTGCCAGGTGACGGTGAGAGTGGCGTCTTTGTCCGCCTGCTTCACCGTGACCGGAACGGTCAGGCGCTGGCGAAAGATCTCGCTTTTGCCGTAAAACTCATCCTCGTGCCACTCGCCCGCCGGCAGTGCCGGTTCGTCGAGAGTCGCCCCGGCGGCGCGGAAGGTAAACTGTTGACGATAAAGATAATAACCATCCTTGATTTGCCAGCTCAGGTTGAGGTCATGCTGTTGCTGCTGAAAGTCAAAGGCGAAGGCCTGGTCAGCAGGCACGAAGTTCGAGCGCCCCGGTGCGTCGAATAACCCGGCGGTGGCTGACGCGCTGCACAGCAGCAGGATCAGCGTAATGATGCGGTAAGCCATGAGAGGTAATCGTTGTCTCCATACGTGACGGGCAGAACCAGCAGTTCAGGGGTTTGATACGGGTGGTGAGACTTCAGGCAGTCCAGCAGCGCCTGCTGATGGGCAAGATCGGTTTTGAGCAGCATCTGAACTTCATACTCCTGCTCCAGCTTCCCTTCCCAGTAATAGAGCGAGGTGGCCCCCGGCAGGAGCGTGGCGCAGGCGGCCAGCTTTTCCGCCAGCGCTTTCGCCGCCAGATCCTGGGCGGTTGCTTCATCCGGCGCGGTACAGAGCACAACAACAGCATCAGGCGTAGTCATCATGAACCTCGTATCAGCGAAAAGAGGCACTATAGCATGCAAGATGCGGGGATATTAGCGTCACGAGCGGGGAATGGGAGGGAAACGGGCAGCCGGCCCCCCCCGGGCCCCCAGCCCCCCGCAATTTAAACAAAAAAACCCCCAA
>NZ_JBEAFX010000027.1:0-4012 GCF_040062325.1 Klebsiella sp. GG_Kp175
GTCGTCCGGCCAGCGTGCCGGTATGTCTCCCCGGTGGCGCTGCGCTTACCGGGGCCAGGGGCCTTGCGGGTTCTGTAGCCCGGCCCGGTACACCACTCACCACTGGTAACGCTCCGCAATATTATTGCCTCTGTAATCAGGCAAGCCTTCCCCCGCCAGATACGGTAAACTAACGCCGATTTTGCATCAGGAAGCCACTATGAATCACTCCCTCAAACCCTGGAATACCTTTGGCATTGAGCGATCCGCCAATACGATAGTACGCGCCGAAACTGAGCAACAGTTGCTAAGCGCCTGGCAAACCGCTGTCGCGGCTGGCGAACCCACGCTAATCCTTGGGGAAGGCAGTAACGTCCTGTTTCTGAACGACTATGCCGGTACGGTGATCCTCAACCGGATTATGGGGATCGAGGTGAGCGAAACCCCGGATGCCTGGCGCTTGCACGTCGGTGCCGGCGAAAACTGGCATCAACTGGTGCAGTTCACGCTACAGCATGCGATGCCTGGTCTGGAAAATCTGGCATTAATCCCTGGCTGCGCAGGATCCTCACCGATCCAGAATATTGGCGCCTACGGCGTCGAATTGCAGCGGGTCTGCGAATATGTTGACTGCATCGAGCTGGAAACGGGACGTAAACAACGCCTTTCCGCAGCGGAATGCCGTTTCGGCTATCGCGACAGCATCTTTAAACATGAATATCAGGACCGCTACGCCATAGTCGCGATTGGCTTAGCGTTAGAGAAAGCGTGGCGACCTGTGCTGAGCTACGGTGATTTAACACGTCTCGATCCGCAGACAGTCACCCCGCAGCAGGTATTCGATGCGGTCTGCCATATGCGAATGACTAAATTGCCGGATCCAAAGATTAACGGTAATGCTGGCAGCTTTTTTAAGAACCCGATCGTCAGCGCTCAGGTTGCTGAAGCGCTGCTGGCGCAGTTCCCTCATGCACCGCACTATCCGCAGGCAAATGGCAGCGTCAAGCTGGCCGCTGGCTGGCTAATCGATCAATGTCAGCTCAAAGGAAAACGCATCGGCGGCGCGGCCGTGCATCGACAGCAGGCGCTGGTACTGATTAATGAAGATCAAGCGACCAGCGAGGATGTGATAAAGCTAGCCCATTACGTTCGCCAGCAGGTGGGGGCAAAATTCAATGTATGGCTTCAGCCCGAGGTGCGCTTCATTGGAACGCATGGTGAAGTCAACGCAGAGGAGAGCATTGCGTGAAAGACCATACTATCCCTTTAACGCTAATTTCTATCCTTGCTGATGGTGAGTTTCACTCAGGTGAACAGCTTGGCGAGCAGTTAGGCATGAGCCGGGCGGCGATTAATAAGCATATCCAGACGTTACGCGACTGGGGCGTCGATGTGTTTACCGTGCCGGGCAAGGGGTACAGCCTGCCAGAGCCCATTCATCTGTTGGATGAGAAAAAGATCTCCCAACAGATAGAGCACGGTCGAGTGACTGTCCTTCCGGTAATCGACTCCACTAACCAGTATTTGCTGGACAGACTGGATGAGCTGACGTCCGGCGATGCCTGCGTAGCTGAATATCAGCAGGCAGGGCGAGGCCGGCGAGGCAGAAAATGGTTTTCCCCCTTTGGTGCGAATCTCTATCTCTCGATGTACTGGCGTCTGGAGCAGGGCCCGGCAGCGGCGATTGGCCTAAGCCTGGTGATTGGTATTGTGATCGCTGAAGTGCTGCAGCAACTCGGGGCCGAACAGGTTCGCGTGAAATGGCCAAACGATATTTACCTGCAGGATCGTAAGCTGTCAGGGATCCTCGTGGAGCTGACGGGGAAAACGGGCGATGCCGCACAAATCGTCAGCGGCGCGGGTATCAACCTTGTGATGCGTCGTGTGGAGTCTGATGTCGTCAATCAGGGTTGGATCAGTCTTCAGGAAGCGGGGGTGGTCATCGACCGTAATCTCCTCGCCGCGCGCCTGATTAAAGAGCTGCGCCTGGGACTGGAGCTGTTCGAGCAGGAAGGGTTGGCTCCTTATCTGCCGCGCTGGGAAAAACTGGATAACTTTATTCATCGTCCGGTAAAACTGATTATCGGTGATAAAGAAATTTATGGCATTTCCCGCGGCATTGACGCCCAGGGTGCGCTATTGCTGGAGCAGGATGGTGTGATAAAAGCCTGGGTTGGTGGTGAAATATCATTGCGCAGCGCAGAATAAAAAAGGGAGCTCCGGCTCCCTTTGCTTTATTTACGTAAGCGTACCTGATTAACAGAATGATTGGCGCTCTTGGTCATAATCAGGCTGGCGCGCTCGCGAGTTGGAAGGATGTTTTCCTTGAGATTCATTAGGTTAATCTCATTCCAAAGCGAGGTGGCAATTTCGACCGCTTCTTCCTTCGACAGCTTGGCGTAATTATGAAAATAAGAATCCGGGTCGGTAAATGCCCCTTCCCGGAATTTAAGAAAGCGGTTGATATACCAGCTTTTCAATAATTCTTCCGGGGCATCGACATAAATAGAAAAGTCGACAAAATCCGATACGAATACATGATGCGGATCGTGTGGATAATCCATCCCACTTTGCAGAACATTCAGTCCTTCAAGAATGAGAATATCCGGTTGAGCGACGGTTTTATCGCCATCGGGAATAACATCATAAATTAGATGGGAATAAACCGGTGCAGTTGCCTGTGGTACCCCTGATTTGAGATCGGAGACAAACTTCACCAGCCGATGCATATCATAGGACTGCGGAAAGCCTTTTTTCTTCATTAACCCACGTTCTTTCAAAACTGAGTTAGGGTGCAAAAATCCGTCAGTGGTAATGAGTTCGACATGGCGATGCTCCGGCCAACGGCTCAGCAAGGCCTGCAGTACACGGGCGGTGGTGCTTTTTCCTACCGCCACGCTGCCAGCGATACTGATAATATAGGGAATTCGCTGACCGTTGGTGCCAAGAAATTGTTCGAGAACAGCCTGACGACGCAGGTTAGAACTGATATAGAAGTTGAGCAAACGCGACAGCGGCAAATAGATCTCAGCAACCTCTTCCAGAGAGAGATCTTCGTTGATGCCTTTTAACCGCGTGATTTCTTCCTCGGTTAACGTCATCGGGACAGAATCACGAAGTGCAGCCCATTGGTGGCGGTTAAATTGTAGGTACGGTGTCATTAACGTCTGCTCTTTTTGGCTCATAAGCATGTTCTTACCATCACCGAATACGTTGAAACGGCGATGCTTCACACGAGTTAATCAGGACAATGGGCAGGAGGGTAACACCAGATTGCCGGGAATAATAAGAAAAAAACTCATTGAATGCCGCTTTCTCGCGCCAGCGTCACAAGAGAGGAATAAGTTTCTTATGCTTTGCAAAGCATGGCCTTTGCTAACAGGATGGTACTCACGGCCTGCTGCCTTTCAGTTTACGGTCAGCATACGTTCCTGGTAAACGTGGCTGACCGAAACCGCGCCTGATGGGCCCGTTTGTTGGCGATTATTTGCACTCCTTTGTTTGAAATTACACCGTTTTTTCGCGTAAGAGCACAAAATGTGAGCAAGAGAACGTTTTATGCAAATTTTTAGTTGCATGAACTCGCTCCTCTCCCTAGAATGCGCGCTACTTGATGCCGACTTAGCTCAGTAGGTAGAGCAACTGACTTGTAATCAGTAGGTCACCAGTTCGATTCCGGTAGTCGGCACCATAACAATTTGGGTGGGGTTCCCGAGCGGCCAAAGGGAGCAGACTGTAAATCTGCCGTCATCGACTTCGAAGGTTCGAATCCTTCCCCCACCACCACTTTCTGGCGACGCTTTGCGTAGCCGGAGTTGGTTGGGTAAACTAATCAGCTCAATACTAAAGAGAGCAGTCTTTTTAGTATTACAGAAAGAACTGGGTAGCCGAGTTTCAGGATGCGGGCATCGTATAATGGCTATTACCTCAGCCTTCCAAGCTGATGATGCGGGTTCGATTCCCGCTGCCCGCTCCAGACGTGCTGATATGGCTCAGTTGGTAGAGCGCACCCTTGGTAAGGGTGAGGTCCCCA
>NZ_JBEAFX010000028.1:0-2814 GCF_040062325.1 Klebsiella sp. GG_Kp175
AACCGCTGACCTCTTGCATGCCATGCAAGCGCTCTCCCAGCTGAGCTATAGCCCCGTAACGTAAAGCGTGTCGTGTTGACGGGCGGCATAATATGAATTCCTCGCTCAGGTGTCAACGGCAAAATTATCCTTCTCGATTCAATCGCTGAAAAAGCAGGCAACCTGCTGACATTGCGAGCCTTATCGCAGCCAGAAGTTAAACAGGTCACCTTTTCCAGTAAAAGGATGCTATAACATGGACAGCTAATTCCCATACATTTACTCAGGAAATAGTATGCTCAAGGAACGAATGACACCTGAAGAAATCGCCCATCTGACCGGCTACAGTCGGCAAACTATCAATAAGTGGGTGCGGAAAGAAGGCTGGCAGACCTCTCCGCGGCCTGGCGTCCAGGGCGGCAAGGCGCGCCTGGTCCATGTCAATGAGCAAGTCAGGGAGTTTATCCGCAGCGCCCAGCGCGTGGCGGAGACGCCCGGCACCTATTCTCCCCACGACAGCGATCTGGAATCGCTGCTGCTGACCCTCTGTAAAGAACTCACCCCCAGCGAGCAGAAGCAGCTTATGTCGCTGTTGCTGCGCGAGGGGATCACCGGGTTACTGCTTCGGTTAGGGATCCGCGATCGGTAAACCATGATGAAACTAAAAGATAAAATGACGCCCGCAGAGCTTGCCGACTGCCTGGGGCTGGCCAGACAAACGATCAATCGCTGGGTTCGGGAGAAGAAATGGCGCACAGAAGCGATACCCGGCGTTAAAGGGGGACGAGCGCGACTGGTGGTCATCGACCAACCGGTGCGTGAGTTTTTGACTAACATTCCCGCCAGACGCCATCTGTTTAGCGACAATCATCTCGCGGAATCGCCAGGCGCTTACCTGGTCAATGAGGCGGACGCGATCTGGCGGCAAATCACAGAAACCCTGCAACTGATGACTCCGGCAGAACAGCTGCAGCTCCGCGACCTGCTGGCCCGGGAAGGGATTAGCGGTTTTCTTGCCCGCCTCGGCATCGCCAGCCCGGTATAACAGACAAAAAAAACGGCAGGAGTATATCCTGCCGTTATATCATCTACGTCCCCGTCAGGACGCCTGGCCTTCGCGCTCAGCGATAAAAGCCAGCGCTTTATTGATACGCTCTACGCTACGGGACTTGCCGATTGCATGGACGGTTACGTCAAGCGCAGGAGACTGCCCAGCACCGGTAACGGCCACGCGCAGCGGCATACCGACTTTACCCATGCCCACTTCCAGCTCATCAGCGGTTGCCTGAATCGCGTGGTGGACGTTTTCCGCCGTCCAGTCGCTAATCGCCGCCAGCTTGTCGCGGACGACCTCCAGCGGCTGACGCGCTACCGGACGCAAATGTTTCTTCGCCGCGTCGGCGTCGAACTCAGCGAACTCTTCATAGAAGTAGCGGCAGCTCTGGGCAATCTCTTTCAGCGTTTTGCAACGCTCGCCGAGCAGCTTCACCAACTCGGCCAGCTGCGGACCGTTGCGGGTATCGATATTTTCCTGCTCGATATGCCACTGCAGATGGGTCGCCACATACTCCGCTGGCAGCGTATTGATGTAATGATGGTTCAGCCACAGCAGCTTGTCGGTGTTGAACGCACTGGCGGATTTGCTGACCGCCCCCAGCGAGAAGAACTCGATCATCTCTTCGCGGGTGAAGATCTCCTGATCGCCATGGGACCAGCCCAGACGCACCAGATAGTTAAGCAACGCTTCCGGCAGGTAGCCATCGTCGCGATACTGCATCACGCTGACCGCCCCGTGGCGCTTGGAGAGTTTCTTGCCATCGTCGCCGTTAATCATCGATACGTGCGCGTATACCGGCACCGGCGCGTTCAGCGCTTTAAGGATGTTGATCTGGCGCGGCGTGTTATTGATATGATCTTCACCACGGATCACGTGGGTGATCGCCATGTCCCAGTCATCCACGACGACGCAGAAGTTGTAGGTCGGGGAACCATCGGTACGGCGAATGATCAGATCGTCCAGCTCCTGGTTGCTGAACTCGATAGGTCCGCGGATCTGATCGTCAAAAATAACTGACCCTTCCTGCGGGTTGGCGAAACGCACCACGCACGGCTCATCGTCGGCATGATGCTCGTGACTATGGCGGCAGCGGCCATCGTAACGCGGCTTCTCACCGTTCGCCATCTGCTCTTCGCGCAACGCTTCCAGACGCTCTTTCGAGCAATAGCATTTATAAGCGGTACCGGCTTCCAGCATCTCATCGATCACGTTGTTATAACGATCGAAACGTTTGGTCTGGTAATAGGGACCTTCGTCCCATTGCAGATTCAGCCAGTTCATGCCATCCATGATGGCTTCAATTGCTTCCGGGGTGGAGCGTTCGAGATCGGTGTCTTCAATACGCAGTACAAACTCACCGCCGTGGTTACGGGCAAAAAGCCAGGAATAGAGAGCAGTACGCGCACCGCCAACGTGCAGATAGCCGGTTGGGCTTGGCGCGAAGCGAGTTTTGATTTTCATGAATTGGCCTTACGTTTAATAAAGATGCCGATAGACGGCAATGTCCGGTGGAAATTATGGGTCAATATTCTAACACCGTGGGCTGATTCCTCAATGTTGTTCCCGTCGGAACGTCGCGGTTTGCCATTTTTGTTTATAAATCATGCTATGACGCCGGTTTTACGATCGCTTTGTTTAATTTTACGACGAACGAACGAATTCTTTAGAAAAGGCGTTGACTCATTTTCAACTCTCCCTATAATGCGACTCCACACAGCGGGGGTGATTAGCTCAGCTGGGAGAGCACCTCCCTTACAAGGAGGGGGTCGGCGGTTCGA
>NZ_JBEAFX010000029.1:0-1429 GCF_040062325.1 Klebsiella sp. GG_Kp175
TGTGAACTCGAAGAGTAGGGCGGGACACGTGGTATCCTGTCTGAATATGGGGGGACCATCCTCCAAGGCTAAATACTCCTGACTGACCGATAGTGAACCAGTACCGTGAGGGAAAGGCGAAAAGAACCCCGGCGAGGGGAGTGAAAAAGAACCTGAAACCGTGTACGTACAAGCAGTGGGAGCACCTTCGGGTGTGACTGCGTACCTTTTGTATAATGGGTCAGCGACTTATATTCTGTAGCAAGGTTAACCGTATAGGGGAGCCGCAGGGAAACCGAGTCTTAACTGGGCGTTAAGTTGCAGGGTATAGACCCGAAACCCGGTGATCTAGCCATGGGCAGGTTGAAGGTTGGGTAACACTAACTGGAGGACCGAACCGACTAATGTTGAAAAATTAGCGGATGACTTGTGGCTGGGGGTGAAAGGCCAATCAAACCGGGAGATAGCTGGTTCTCCCCGAAAGCTATTTAGGTAGCGCCTCGTGAACTCATCTTCGGGGGTAGAGCACTGTTTCGGCTAGGGGGTCATCCCGACTTACCAACCCGATGCAAACTACGAATACCGAAGAATGTTATCACGGGAGACACACGGCGGGTGCTAACGTCCGTCGTGAAGAGGGAAACAACCCAGACCGCCAGCTAAGGTCCCAAAGTCATGGTTAAGTGGGAAACGATGTGGGAAGGCACAGACAGCCAGGATGTTGGCTTAGAAGCAGCCATCATTTAAAGAAAGCGTAATAGCTCACTGGTCGAGTCGGCCTGCGCGGAAGATGTAACGGGGCTAAACCATGCACCGAAGCTGCGGCAGCGACACTATGTGTTGTTGGGTAGGGGAGCGTTCTGTAAGCCTGCGAAGGTGACCTGTGAGGGTTGCTGGAGGTATCAGAAGTGCGAATGCTGACATAAGTAACGATAAAGCGGGTGAAAAGCCCGCTCGCCGGAAGACCAAGGGTTCCTGTCCAACGTTAATCGGGGCAGGGTGAGTCGACCCCTAAGGCGAGGCCGAAAGGCGTAGTCGATGGGAAACAGGTTAATATTCCTGTACTTGGTGTTACTGCGAAGGGGGGACGGAGAAGGCTATGTTAGCCGGGCGACGGTTGTCCCGGTTTAAGCATGTAGGCTGGTTATCCAGGCAAATCCGGATAATCAAGGCTGAGGTGTGATGACGAGGCACTACGGTGCTGAAGTAACAAATGCCCTGCTTCCAGGAAAAGCCTCTAAGCATCAGGTAACATCAAATCGTACCCCAAACCGACACAGGTGGTCAGGTAGAGAATACCAAGGCGCTTGAGAGAACTCGGGTGAAGGAACTAGGCAAAATGGTGCCGTAACTTCGGGAGAAGGCACGCTGGTGTGTAGGTGAAGCCCCTGCGGATGGAGCTGAGACCAGTCGAAGATACCAGCTGGCTGCAACTGTTTATTAAAAACAC
>NZ_JBEAFX010000032.1:0-1025 GCF_040062325.1 Klebsiella sp. GG_Kp175
GCTGCCATCACTACCGTTCTGGCTAAAACCTACGGTGGTTCCGCTCGCGCATTCGACCAGATCGATAACGCGCCGGAAGAAAAAGCTCGTGGTATCACCATCAACACCTCTCACGTTGAATATGACACCCCGACTCGCCACTACGCGCACGTAGACTGCCCGGGCCACGCCGACTATGTTAAAAACATGATCACCGGTGCTGCGCAGATGGACGGCGCGATCCTGGTTGTTGCTGCGACTGACGGCCCGATGCCGCAGACTCGTGAGCACATCCTGCTGGGTCGTCAGGTAGGCGTTCCGTACATCATCGTGTTCCTGAACAAATGCGACATGGTTGATGACGAAGAGCTGCTGGAACTGGTTGAGATGGAAGTTCGTGAACTGCTGTCTCAGTACGATTTCCCGGGCGACGACACCCCGATCGTTCGTGGTTCTGCTCTGAAAGCGCTGGAAGGCGACGCAGAGTGGGAAGCGAAAATCATCGAACTGGCTGGCCACCTGGATACCTATATCCCGGAACCAGAGCGTGCGATTGACAAGCCGTTCCTGCTGCCGATCGAAGACGTATTCTCCATCTCCGGTCGTGGTACCGTTGTTACCGGTCGTGTAGAGCGCGGTATCATCAAAGTGGGTGAAGAAGTTGAAATCGTTGGTATCAAAGAAACCGCGAAAACCACCTGTACTGGCGTTGAAATGTTCCGCAAACTGCTGGACGAAGGCCGTGCTGGTGAGAACGTAGGTGTTCTGCTGCGTGGTATCAAACGTGAAGAAATCGAACGTGGTCAGGTACTGGCTAAGCCGGGCACCATCAACCCGCACACCAAGTTCGAATCTGAAGTGTACATTCTGTCCAAAGACGAAGGCGGCCGTCATACTCCGTTCTTCAAAGGCTACCGTCCGCAGTTCTACTTCCGTACAACTGACGTGACTGGCACCATCGAACTGCCGGAAGGCGTAGAGATGGTAATGCCGGGCGACAACATCAAAATGGTTGTTACCCTGATCCACCCGATCGCGATGGACGA
>NZ_JBEAFX010000004.1:0-583146 GCF_040062325.1 Klebsiella sp. GG_Kp175
CTGTCGTTAATTTATTCACCATTGTTGCTGAAACTGCCGGTGCTGACGGCCTCAACATCGCTGAGACGTTCCCGGCAGGCCGGATGGCGGTATAAATGCCTTATCCGGCCCACCCGCTCCCTGCGCCAACGCCGCGCTAATGTGGCTTAAACCGGCGTTACTCTGGCCTCCTTCGCCTCCCGCGTCCCGCGATGAAGCAGCGCGTGCAGCAGGATCGCCCCGAAGGTGGCGGTACCAATCCCGCCCAGCGTAAAGCCGCCCAGCGACAGCGCGAAATCGCCGGCGCCCAGCACCAGGGTCACAGACACCATGATCAGATTGCTGTTCTGGCTGAGGTCGACGCGGTTTTGCACCCAGATCCGCGCCCCGGCGACGGCGATCAGGCCAAAGACCACGATCGAGGCGCCGCCGATCACCGGCCCGGGAATGGTGTGGATTAATGCGCCGAACTTCGGCGAGAAACCCAACAGCATGGCAATCAGCGCCGCGGCGACAAACACCAGCGTTGAGTAGACCTTGGTCACCGCCATGACGCCGATGTTCTCCGCATAGGTAGTGACCCCGCTGCCGCCCACCGAGCCGGAGAGCATGGTCGCCAGACCGTCGCCGACGAAGGCGCGCCCCATGTATGGATCCATATTGCGCCCGGTCATCCCGGCGACGGCCTTCAGGTGCCCGAGGTTCTCGGCCACCAGGATCACCGCGACCGGGGCAATCAACATCATCGCCTGGCCGTTAAAGGATGGGGGGGTAAAGTGCGGCAGCCCGAACCACGCCGCCTGGGCGAGGGGGGAGAAGTCCAGCGGTTTGCCGAGGCCAAAACCGTTAGCCAGCAGGGCGTACAGCGCGCAGGCGACGATCAGGCCGACCAGGATCAGCAGACGCTGCAGCATTCCGCGGGTAAATACCGCCACTATGCCGATACAGAGCACGGTCAACACCGCCATCCAGCTGTCGAAAGCGCTGGCGGACACGCTGCGCACAGCAATCGGCGCCAGGTTCAGGCCGATAGCCATCACCACCGCCCCGGTCACCACCGGCGGCATCAGGCGCTCGATCCAGCGGGTGCCGATCTTCATCACCACCAGACCGATCAGGGTGTAGACCAGCCCGCAGGCGATGATCCCGCCAAGGGCGACGCTCAGATGAGGGTTGAGCCCCTGGCCATTAAAGCCGGTAATGGCGATCACCACCCCGACAAAGGCGGCGCTCGAGCCGAGATAGCTCGGCACCCGTCCGCCGGTGACGACAAAGAACAGCAGGGTGCCGACTCCCGACATCAGTATCGACAGGTTAGGGTCGAGCCCCATCAGCAACGGCATCAGCACCGTCGCGCCGAACATCGCAACGGCGTGCTGCACGCCCATCACCAGCGTTTGCCCGGCCGATAAGCGTTCATCGGGCGCGACGACGCCGGATTCGGCGGCGGGGGAGGTCAGCTTCCAGCGAGGAAAATCGAAGAGTGCCATGATGATATCCCGGGTTAGAGGTTAACAAGCGGGTCGCATAAGCGTGTGATAGCCGCGGTCAAACCACATCAGACCCCGGGGTTCCGGGTGACGGGTAATGGCCACGACGTGACAAAACAGGATGTCGTGCGTGCCGACGCTGACGCGCTGGTCGATGCGGCAGTCAAAGCTGACCAGCGCCGCCTCCAGCCGCGGGCAGCCGGTGGCGCCGGTCTGCCAGTCGGCGGCAGCAAAGCGCTCGTCCATCGCCGTTTTTCCGCCAAACAGCGTCGACAGCGCCTCCTGTCCCGCCGCCAGGGTATTGACGCACAGCGTGTGATGTTCGCTGAACACCGGCCACACCGAGGCCGAGCGGTTCAGGCAGACCAGCAGGGTCGGCGGCGTGTCGGTAACGCTGCAGACCGCGCTGGCGGTAAATCCCGCCCGGCCCGCCGGGCCATCGGTGGTAATAATGTTAACCGCGGCGCCGACGTGGGCCATGGCGTCACGGAAACTCGCTTTGTCCGCTAACTCCATCGTAAACTCCTTATGCCAGCAGGCAGGCTTCATCAAAGGACAGACGCGGCAGGCGGCCGTACAGTTTGCCGGGGTCGCCATAGCCGATGTTCACCAGCAGGTTGCTTTTCCAGCCGTTGTCGGCGAAAAACGCCGCATCGACTTTTTCCCGGTCGAAGCCGGACATTGGCCCGGTGTTGAGACCCAGCGCCCGGCAGGCGAAAATCAGATATGCCGCCTGCAGGGAGCTGTTGCGAAACGCGGTCTCCTCCGCCAGCTGCGGGCTGGAGGTGAACCAGCTGCGGGCGTCACCGTGGGGAAAGAGGGTCGGTAGCCGGTCGTAAAAGGCGCTGTCCCACGCCACGATGGCGGTCACCGGCGCCTGCATGGTTTTTTGCAGATTGCCGCTGGAGAGCGTCGGGCGAAGTTTCTCTTTGCCTTCCGCGCTGCGCACAAACACGATGCGCGCCGGCGAACAGTTGGCGGAAGTCGGCCCCATTTTCATCAGGTCCCAGACTGCCTGCAGCTGCGCATCGCTCACTGGCTTATCCAGCCAGCCGTTGTGGGTTCGGGCCTGGGTAAACAGCGTCTCGCAGGCCGTCTGGTTTATCGCGTCGTTCATCGGGTCTCCGTGGCGACCGGCAGCATAGCGGCCAGCCCGTCGCGTAAAATGGTATTAAAGGTATCGGCGTCGGTGACGTTACAGGCATGGCCGCCCCATGGCATTTCCACGTGCTGGCTGCCGGAGATAGCCGTCTGCAGCACGCGGGAGCAGGAGGCCGGGACCAGCAGATCGTCAGCGGCGCTGATAATCAGCGTCGGGCAGGCGATGGCCGCCGCGCGACGCGAAAAATCAGCCTGCTTCAGGGCCTGCAGCCGCTTCAGCAGGTTCTCCTTGCCCTGAAAATGGCTGATGGCAAGCGCATCTTCCGCTTCGAGGCGCGGCAGGCGCGCGGCCATCCATTCCGCCGGGTAGAGAAACAGCGGCTGTGCTTCGACCCACGCCTGCGCGCCGCCGGCATGCAGCAGACGCTCGCGCACCAGGAAGCAGCGGCGGGTGTGCGGCGACAGCGACAGCCAGCCGTTGACCAGCACCAGGGCGCTCACCGCCTCGGGGCGATCGAGCGCCAGCTGCAGGCCAATTAGCGCCCCCAGCGCGTGGCCCACCAGCGCGAATCGGGCGATCCCCGCCGCCTGCAGAGCGCTGAACAGCTCTCCGGCCATCGTCGCCATGCTGTAGTCGGCGGGCAGCGGACCGGCGTTCTCCCCGGTCCCGTTATGGTCATAACTCACCAGCTGATACTGTTCCTCCAGCGCCGCGCGCTGCGCCAGCCAGTAGCCGCCGCCGCCGCCCAGACCGGCGCTGAGGACCACCACCGGCGCGCCGGGCCATGGGGCTGGAGCAATATTGAGCCTCATCATGTCGGGGTGCCGATATGGGCGACGCTGGCGATTTCCACCAGCGCATCGGGCTTCACCAGACCGCACTGAATGCAGAAGCGCGCGGGTTTATCGCCGGGGAAAAACTCGGCGTAAACCTCGTTAATCGCGGCGTAATTTGTCCAGTCGGTGATAAAGATGCTGTTGAAAGTCACATCCGCCATACTCCCGCCCGCCGTTTCGATAACGCTCTTGATGGTCTCCAGCACGTGGCGGGTTTGCGCCTTTGGGTCGCCGATGTGCACCACATTATTTTGCTTATCAAACGGCAGAGTGCCGGAGACGTAGACCACGCCATCGGCGAGCGTCCCCGGAACAAAGGGGGCAATCGGCGTGGTAGTGCCTGGCGGAATGATCACCTGTTTAGGCATAACGTTTCTCCTTGGCTAAAGACAGCGGGGTGGCAGGGGATAGCGCGCGGCAGAAGCTCTCGACGTCGCTGACCCAGCCGAAAAAGGTTTCAATATTGAACAGCGCTGCCTGCTGGGCGAAGGCCGGGCCGGCCTGATGGGTGGCATCCTCCAGCACTACGCCGAAGTATTCGAGGAAGAAGCCATCGCGCAGCGTCGATTCGACGCAGACGTTGGTGGCGATCCCGGTGAACACCAGGTGGCGTATACCGCGGCTGCGCAAAATGCTGTCGAGCGGGGTGTTAAAGAAGCCGCTGTAGCGCGGTTTCGGCAACACGATGTCGCCTTCCTGCGGCGTCAGTTCGTCCACCAGCTGATAATCCCATCCGCCTTTCGCCAGCAGCTTGCCCTGCAGCTCCGGGCGCTGACGCATCGTTTTCAGCGCATTGGACTTGTGGTAGTTCGGCGAGCCCGGGCCGCCGGCTTCAACATACTGGTCATCCCAGCCATTCTGGAACCAGATAATCAGCATGCCCGCGGCGCGGGCGGCGGCGACGGCGGTATTAATATTGTCGATAACCGGTCGGGTGGCGGAGACGTCAAAGCCGGCAAGATCCAGATAGCCGCCCTGGCTGGCGTAGGCGTTCTGCATATCGACAACAATCAGCGCGCTCTGCTGCGGCGCGAAGGTCAGGGATTCCGGGCGAGCGGGAAGGGTAATCATCAGGCCACCTCACGGGTAACAGGAGCAATGTGGTCCCGGCAGCGCATCAGCGGCTGAATGCGTTCGCCAAAGGCGTCGATGCCGGCAAGAAAATCATCAAAGGTCAGCAGCACGCCGTCGGTGCCGGGCACGCTCGCTACTTCATCAAGCATACGGGCGACGCTGGCATACGATCCGACAAGGGTGCCCATGTTGATATTGACCGCCGAGGTTGGGTCGGCCATCTGGCGCACGTTGGTATCGCTGCCGGAGCGGGTGTCTTTCTGACTCTGCTCGGTGAGCCACGCCAGCGCTTCTTCATCGGCGCCCGCTTTGTAGTGCTCCCATTTGGCGCGCGCCGCTTCGTCGGTTTCGTCGGCGATCACCATGAACAGCACATAGGAGCCTACGTCACGGCCGGTTTTTTCCGCCGCCTGCATCATGCGCGCTGCGGTCGGCGCGAAGGCCGTCGGCGTGTTGACCCCTTTGCCAAAGCAGAAGTTGTAGTCCGCGTGCTGGGCGGAGAAGGCCATACCGGCGTCGCTCTGCCCGGCGCAGATCACCTTCATCGGCTGCGAAGGGCGCGGGCTGACCCGGCAGTCGTTCATGGTGAAGTAATCGCCTTTGAAATCGCTGCGCCCGGTGCCCCACAGGTCGCGTAGCACCTGAACGTATTCGGTGAGATAGTCATAGCGGCTGGCGAAATAGTCATCCCCCGGCCACATGCCCATCTGGTCATATTCCGGTTTTTGCCAGCCGGTCACCAGATTGACGCCAAACCGGCCGCCGGAGATGGAATCGATGGTGGAGGCCATCCGGGCGACGATCGCCGGCGGCAGCGTAAGGGTGGCGGCGGTGGCGTAGATCTGGATCTTCGAGGTCACCGCGGCCAGGCCGGCCATCAGGGTGAAGGACTCCAGGTTGTGATCCCAAAATTCTGTTTTCCCGCCGAAGCCGCGCAGCTTGATCATGGAGAGCGCGAAGTCGAAATGGTAGTGCTCGGCTTTCTGCACGATAGCCTTATTCAGTTCGAAGGTCGGCATATACTGCGGGGCATGGGTGGAGATCAGCCAGCCGTTGTTGCCAATGGGAACGAAAACACCAATTTTCATACCTACCTCTCTACAGTCATGGAAGATGGGTTGCGGTGGTGCGGCATCCTGCCTCTCCCTGGACCACCTCGCAGAACAGGTAAAGCAAACGCGATGCCAGTTTTATAAATGCTAATGTTATTAATGTGTTGCTATTGGGTTGCTAAAAAGGACGATAAAAAAGTGGACTGGATGGTCAAAATCAGTGCACGAAAAAACGGCAGTCATGCGCAATCAGGGTGCATGGGGTCGTGTCGGCGAAGGGCTTTTGCTATGCTGGTGGCGTCAACTGAAGGAGAGGATGTATGGCACAGGGCGCGGTGAAGAAAAACGGCAAACGTTCACAAGCGGTCAGCGCCAAAAAGGAGGCCATCCTGGCCGCCGCGCTGGAGGCATTTTCGCAATTTGGTATTCACGGTACGCGGCTGGAGCAGGTAGCTGAGCGCGCCGGGGTGTCGAAAACCAATCTGCTTTATTACTACCCTTCGAAAGAGGCGCTGTACGTGGCCGTTCTGCAGCAGATCCTCGCCATCTGGCTGGCGCCGCTGAAGGCCTTTCGCGAGGATATCAGCCCGCTGGTGGCGATCCGCGAGTATATTCGCCTGAAGCTGGAGGTGTCCCGCGATCACCCCCAGGCCTCGAAGCTCTTCTGTCTCGAGATGCTGCAGGGCGCGCCGCTGCTGATGGGTGAGCTGACCGGGGATCTGAAAGCGCTGGTCGATGAGAAATCGGCGATTGTCTCCGGCTGGATCGACCGCGGCAAGCTGGCGCCGGTCGATCCGCAGCATTTAATCTTTATGATCTGGGCCACTACCCAGCATTACGCCGACTTCGCCACCCAGGTAGAGGCGGTCACCGGCGCCACGCTGCAGGACGCGGCCTTTTTTGAGCAAACGGTCGATAATGTCCAGCGGATGATTATCGAAGGCATTCGCGTCCGTTAGTTAATTGGCCGGCGGCAGCGGGCAGCTTTGATCGCCGTCCTCGCACTGCAGCAGCGAGGCGAGGAAAGATTCCCGCTCCACGCTCTTATCGGTCATGCACTGGCTCAGCAGCATCGGCTGCATGCTGCCGCCTTCGGCGCCGGACGCGAGGAAGGCGCAGTCGGCGTCGCGCAGAGCAATCCATGCCTGCTGCGCCTGTTTCAGTAATGTCTGCTGTTTACCCACCGCCCGCTGCAGAGCCTGCTGCCAGGTGTCGTTCAGTTTTTTGTCGGCCGCCTGAAACTGCGCGGCCGCGCACTGATTCATTTCGGTTTGGGTGTTGGCGTTGCTGCACTCGTCCGCCAGCGCCGCGCCGCTGGCCAGCAGGGCCGCCACGGCAAATAACATGCGTTTCATTGTTCTGCTCCCATAAAAAAGGCTCCCGTCAGGGAGCCCTAATTAAGCACAGCTGACGTCGGCTGTCATTAGCTGATCGCATCGCAGATAGCCCGGATGGCGGCGCACAACGCCTTATCCGGGCTACCCTTTACGGTGTTATGTAGCCCCGGTAACACAGCGCCACCGGGGGGCCCGGGTTAGCCGATGGTCATCAGGCTGGCGTTACCGCCTGCCGCCGCGGTGTTGACGCTCAGCGAACGCTCAATATACAGCCGCTCCAGCAGCAGATTGGTTTCGCCGCGGGCGAAGCCCTGCACGGAGACAATCGCCCCGTCGCGCGCCGCCACCTGCTCGCACAGCTCGCGCAGCTGGTCGGAATCGCCGTGATAGATAACCGCGTCGAAGGCCTGACCGGGCAACTGATCCGCTTTGGCAAAACGGATCCGCTCGCTGACTTCCCGCGGCAGTTTCTTCGCCAGATCGCGCTGCAGGGCGCTGTCCGGCCACAGCACTTCACAACCGACCGCCAGCACAGCCGCCAGCTGGATCAGCGCATCCTGCTCATTATCCGCCACGCACAGCACGCGCTCGCGGGGCATCAGCGTCAGGGTGTTGCGCTCGCCGGTTGGCCCCGGCAGCAGGCGTTGGGTACCGCTTTGCGCCTGCTCGCTGTACTGCTGGCACAGCGCCTGCAGCTCAGGTCGGCCCGCCGCCCACTGCTGCAGCGCCTGCAGTGGTTTTTCCAGCAGCGTTTTCAGCTGGGCGTCCAGCGGACGCTCTGCATCCTGGCGGGCGAAGGTCACGCCAACGGCGCCCTGCGGACGGCTGGAAAGCAGACGGTAAAGGTACAGCGGGCCGCCGGCTTTTGGACCGGTACCGGACAACCCTTCGCCGCCGAACGGCTGCACGCCGACCACGGCGCCAACCATATTGCGGTTGACGTACAGGTTGCCCACCTTCGCGCTGCCGGTGACCTGGGCGATGGTCTCGTCGATGCGGGTATGCACGCCGAGGGTCAGGCCGTAACCGGAGGCGTTAATCTGCTCCACCAGTTTATCCAGCTCGTTACGGTTATAGCGCACCACGTGCAGCACCGGGCCGAAAACCTCTTTTTTCAGCTCGTCAAAGCTGTCGAGTTCGATAAGCGTCGGCGGCACGAAGGTCCCGTGGTTCCATTCGCGGGCGTCTTCGCTATTCTCGCGCACCGCCTGATAGACGGTGCGGCCTTTGGCGCGCATCGTCTGAATATGGCGTTCGATATTCTCTTTCGCTTCTGCATCGATAACCGGACCGATATCGGTGGTCAGGCGGCCCGGATTGCCCATGCGACACTCGCTCATCGCGCCGCGCAGCATGGTTAAGGTGTGGTCGGCTACCTCTTCCTGCAGGCAGAGGACGCGCAGGGCGGAGCAGCGCTGGCCGGCGCTGTCGAATGCGGAGGCCAGGACGTCGATCACCACCTGCTCGGTGAGCGCCGACGAGTCGACGATCATCGCGTTCATCCCGCCAGTTTCGGCGATCAGCGGCGTCGGGCGTCCCTGAGCGTCGAGGCGGCTGGCGATATTGCGTTGCAGCAGGGTGGCCACTTCGGTGGAGCCGGTGAACATCACGCCGCGCACGCGCTCATCGGATGTCAGCGCGGCGCCGACGGTTTCCCCGCGGCCCGGCAGCAGTTGGATCACCCCTGGCGGCACGCCGGCTTCCAGCAGGATCGCCACGCCCTGGGCGGCGATCAGCGGCGTCTGCTCGGCCGGTTTCGCCAGCACGCTGTTGCCGGCCGCCAGCGCGGCGGCAATCTGCCCGGTGAAGATCGCCAGCGGGAAGTTCCACGGGCTGATACAGACCACCGGACCCAGCGGACGGTGGGTTTCATTATCGAAATCGTCGCGCACCTGGCCGGCATAGTAGTGGAGGAAGTCAACGGCTTCGCGCACTTCGGCGATGGCGTTGCTGAAGGTTTTACCCGCTTCGCGCACCAGGATCCCCATCAGGGTCGGCATCTGGCTTTCCATCAGCACCGCGGCACGCTCGAGAATGGCGGCGCGCTCCTGCGGCGGGGTGGCGAACCAGATTGGCGCGTTGTTGATAGCGCTGGTCAGCGCCTGCTGCACTTCGTCATCGCTGGCTTCGCGGACGTAGCCGACAATGTCCTTTGGCTCAGCCGGGTTGACTACCGGCTGCGTCTCGCCTTCGGCTACCGGCTGCTCCAGCATCGGCAATGCCTGCCATTTATGCAGGGCGCTGTTGAGCAGGGAAGAGGAGAGGGAGGCCAGACGATGCTCGTTAGCCAGATCCAGACCGGCGGAGTTGCTCCGGCCGCTGCCGTAGAGATCGCGCGGCAGCGGGATTTTCGGATGCGGCAGGCCGGCCTGGCCTTCCTGCTGCGCCAGTTTTTCTACCGCGCTGACCGGGTCGGCCACCAGCTCGTCCAGCGGCAGGGTATTGTCCGCAATACGGTTGACGAAGGAGGTATTGGCGCCGTTCTCCAGCAGACGACGCACCAGATACGCCAGCAGCGTCTCGTGGGTGCCCACCGGGGCGTAGATCCGGCACGGCCGGTTCAGTTTGCCGTCGGCGACTTTGCCCACCACCTGCTCGTACAGCGGTTCGCCCATGCCGTGCAGGCACTGGAACTCATACTGGCCAGGGTAGTAGTTCTGGCCCGCCAGCTGGTAGATAGCCGCCAGGGTATGGGCGTTGTGGGTGGCGAACTGCGGATAAATCAGGTTCGGCACCGCCAGCAGCTTTTTCGCGCAGGCGAGATAGGAGACGTCGGTGTAAACCTTGCGGGTGTAGACCGGATAGCCTTCGAGACCTTCCATCTGCGCGCGTTTGATTTCGCTGTCCCAGTAGGCGCCTTTCACCAGACGGATCATCAGGCGACGGCGGCTGCGGGTGGCGAGGTCAATCAGGTAATCAATGACAAACGGACAGCGCTTCTGGTAGGCCTGAATCACGAAGCCAATCCCGTTCCAGCCCGCCAGCTCCGGCTCGAAGCACAGTTTTTCCAGCAGGTCGAGTGAGATCTCCAGACGGTCCGCCTCTTCGGCGTCGATGTTAATGCCGATGTCATACTGGCGCGCCAGCAGGGTCAGCGATTTCAGACGCGGGTAGAGCTCTTCCATCACCCGGTCATACTGGGCGCGGCTGTAGCGTGGGTGCAGAGCCGACAGCTTAATGGAGATGCCCGGCCCTTCATAAATGCCGCGGCCGTTAGAGGCTTTGCCGATGGCGTGGATCGCCTGCTGATAAGAGACCATATAGGCCTGGGCGTCGGCGGCGGTCAGGGCCGCTTCGCCTAGCATGTCGTAAGAGTAACGGAAACCTTTATCTTCCAGCTTGCGGGCGTTGGCCAGCGCTTCGGCGATGGTTTCCCCGGTGACGAACTGTTCGCCCATCAGTCGCATCGCCATATCCACGCCCTTGCGGATCAGCGGTTCGCCGCTCTTGCCGATGATGCGGTTCAGCGAGCGGGAGAGGCTGGTTTCGTTGTGGGTGGAGACCAGTTTGCCGGTGAACAGCAGCCCCCAGGTGGCGGCGTTGACGAACAGCGACGGGCTGCGGCCAATGTGCGACTGCCAGTTGCCGTTGCTGATTTTGTCGCGGATCAGCGCATCGCGGGTGGCTTTATCCGGAATACGCAGCAGGGCTTCCGCCAGACACATCAGCGCCACCCCTTCCTGTGAGGAGAGGGAGAACTCCTGCAGCAGACTCTGCACCATGCCGGCGCGGCCGCTGGCGGTCTTCTGGTTGCGTAGTTTTTCCGCCAGTTGATACGCCAGCTTATGCGCCTGCTCGCCCAGCGGCTGCGGCAGTCGGGCCTGCTCCAGCAGCATCGGCACCGCGTCGGTTTCCGGGCGACGCCAGGCGGCGGTGATCGCCGCGCGGCTTACCGACTGCGGCAGGATCTGCTCGGCGAATTCGAGGAACGGCTGATACGGCTCTTCCGTTAATACGCTGGCGTCATCGCTTTCGTTGGCGGCCCCGGAGAGCAGCGCCGGTAGCTCGGGCAGCGTCTCATCGTTCTCCAGTTTTTCCAGATAATTGAAGATGGCCTGCTTAATCAGCCAGTGCGGCGTGCGGTCAATGCGGCTCGCGGCGGACTTAATGCGCTCGCGGGTTGCGTCGTCAAGCTTAACACCCATGGTGGTGGTGCCCATGCTCAAAACTCCTGTCATTTATCGTTAGCTTATGCGGTTGCATGGAAATATCCACTATGTTGCAACTTTGTGCAACCATGTTAATTATGGCTTGTGACGAAAGCCGTGAAATGGCGGATTTGTTAAAAATAATGCCTAAAATAGCAGAATTTTAACCCCGGGCTCATAGGGTATTTGTATGCGTGAGTTAACACTTTTGTTTGGTGCAACCTTTAAAAACGTGAGAGAGTGCAACCTCTCGCAAATTGACGTTTTGCGCCGTCGGATTTTCGTGTAAATGCTGTGTTAAATCGTTTGTGAAAAACCGAAGCTTCCGTCAGGATACGGTCGCCCAATTAAACAATGCGCCATTACCCCGTTCCGGTAGTGGAAAAAAACGACGAAGTTGGACGCTGTCGATAAAAATTCTGGAGACTTTGCATGGCTATTAGCACACCGATGCTGGTGACATTTATTGTTTATATTTTTGGTATGGTATTGATAGGGTTTATTGCCTGGCGTTCGACCAAAAACTTTGATGATTATATTCTCGGGGGGCGGAGTCTGGGGCCATTTGTGACCGCGCTTTCCGCCGGCGCCTCGGACATGAGCGGTTGGCTGCTGATGGGCCTGCCGGGTGCCATTTTCCTCTCCGGGATTTCCGAAAGCTGGATTGCCATCGGCTTAACGTTGGGGGCGTGGATTAACTGGAAGCTGGTCGCCGGGCGCCTGCGCGTGCATACCGAGGTGAATAATAACGCCCTGACGCTGCCTGATTATTTTACCGGCCGTTTTGAAGATAAAAGCCGGGTGCTGAGAATTATTTCGGCGCTGGTTATTCTGCTGTTCTTTACTATCTATTGCGCCTCGGGAATTGTGGCGGGGGCGCGTCTGTTTGAAAGCACCTTTGGCATGAGCTATGAAACCGCGCTGTGGGCCGGCGCGGCGGCGACAATTATCTATACCTTTGTCGGCGGCTTCCTCGCCGTCAGCTGGACGGATACCGTGCAGGCCAGCCTGATGATTTTCGCGCTGATCCTTACCCCGGTAATCGTGATTATATCCGTCGGCGGTTTTGGCGATTCGCTGGAAGTCATTAAGCAGAAGAGCATCGAAAATATCGACATGCTGAAAGGGCTGAACTTCGTGGCGATTATTTCGCTGATGGGCTGGGGACTGGGCTATTTCGGTCAGCCGCATATTCTGGCGCGCTTTATGGCGGCGGATTCGCACCACAGCATCGTCCACGCGCGTCGCATTAGTATGACCTGGATGATCCTCTGCCTCGGCGGGGCGGTGGCCGTCGGCTTCTTTGGCATCGCTTACTTCAATAACAACCCGAGCCTGGCGGGCGCGGTTAACCAGAACGCCGAACGCGTGTTTATCGAGCTGGCGCAAATCCTGTTTAACCCGTGGATTGCCGGGATCCTGCTGTCGGCGATTCTGGCGGCGGTGATGTCCACCCTGAGCTGTCAGCTGCTGGTTTGCTCCAGCGCGATTACTGAAGATCTGTATAAAGCCTTCCTGCGCAAAAACGCCGGTCAGAAAGAGCTGGTCTGGGTGGGCCGTATGATGGTGCTGGTGGTTGCCCTGGTGGCCATTGCCCTGGCGGCCAACCCGGAGAACCGCGTGCTGGGTCTGGTGAGCTATGCCTGGGCCGGTTTCGGCGCCGCCTTTGGCCCGGTGGTGCTGTTCTCGGTGATGTGGTCGCGTATGACCCGTAACGGCGCGCTGGCCGGGATGGTGATTGGCGCCCTGACCGTGATCGTCTGGAAGCAGTTTGGCTGGCTGGGCCTGTATGAAATTATTCCGGGCTTTGTCTTCGGCAGCATCGGGATTGTGGTCTTTAGTCTGCTGGATAAAGCGCCGTCAGCCAGCATGCAGCAGCGCTTCGCTGAAGCGGATGCCCACTACCATACGCCGCCGCCGGTACGCGCCACGGCTGAGTAAGCTCATCTGACGCTCACGAGCCCGCCGCTGGCGGGCTTTTTATTGCCTGTTGCCGGGCCGGAATATTATAACCCTTGCTAATTATTTGAAAATCCGCTGATATTTCCTGACTAATAACAATGAGGATAGCAAAGATGACGTTCAGACAGGGTGTAATGGCGCTGGTGCTGGCAGGGTTACTCAGCGGCTGCGCGGCGGGTGGAAGTTCATCGACCAGCGCGCCGAAGCCCGGCGCCTGCCCGGCGGATCAGTCCATGGTGCAAACCACGCTTTACTTCGGTCTGAGCCGCCCGGCGGGGAAAGACATCACCGCTGAAGAGTGGCAACAGTTTGTCGACCGCGACGTCACGCCGCGCTTTCGCGACGGGCTGACGGTGTTTGATGCCCACGGCCAGTGGCTTGGCCAGAATGGTCAGGTGGTGCGGGAGCAGAGCAAGGCGCTGATGGTGATCCATGGCCACGACGCGCAGAGCGAGACCGGTATTGAGGCCCTGCGCGAGGGCTATAAATCGCGCTTCGCGCAGGAGTCGGTGATGCGTGTCGACCAGCCGGTCTGCGTGCAGTTCTGAGTAAACGGCGGGGGCAGCCCCGCCGTTTGTCTTACAGCACCAGCCCGGCGAAGCTGGCGGAAAGCAGGCTCACCAGCGTGGCGCTAAACACCAGCCGCAGGCCGAAGCGGGAGACGATATTGCCCTGCGGTTCATTCAGGCCTTTGATCGCCCCGGCGATAATGCCGATTGAAGCAAAGTTAGCAAACGACACCAGGAAGACCGAGAGAATGCCGAGCCCGCGCGGCGTCATGCTGGCGGCAATCTTTTGCAGCTCAATCATCGCCACAAATTCGTTAGCGACCAGCTTGGTGGCCATGATGCTGCCGGCGTTCAGCGCATCGCTCAGCGGAATGCCGATAAGCCAGGCTAACGGATAGAAGACGTAGCCGAGGATCTGCTGGAAGCTGAGGCCAAACAGGGTAGCGAACAGCGCGTTAATGGCGCTGATCAGGGCGATAAAGCCGATCAGCATCGCCAGAATAATCATCGCCACTTTAAAGCCGGCCAGAATATATTCCCCGAGCATTTCAAAGAAACTCTGTGATTCATGCAGCTTCTCCAGCTTTATTTCCTGCTCGCTGCCCGGCCGCGTCGGGTTAATCACCGACAGCACGATAAAGGTGCTGAACATATTCAGGATCAGCGCCGCGACGACATATTTGGCGTCCAGCATGGTCATATAGGCGCCGACGATCGACAGCGATACGGTCGACATGGCCGTCGCCGCCATGGTGAACAGACGCCGTGAGGAGAGGTCGCCCAGTACGCCTTTGTAGGCGATGAAGTTTTCCGACTGGCCGAGGATCAGGGAGCTGACGGCGTTAAAAGATTCCAGCTTACCCATGCCGTTGACCTTCGACAGCAGGGTGCCAATCACGCGAATAAAAATCGGCAGGATCCGCCAGTGCTGGAGAATACCAATCAGCGCGGAAATAAACACAATCGGACACAGGACGCCAAGAAAAATAAAGGCTAAGCCTTTTTCGCTCATGCCGCCAAAGACGAAATTGGTCCCTTCGGCGGCAAAGCCTAACAGCGAAGCAAAAAAGCCGGAAATATTTTTTACCAGCCACAGGCCGCTTTCGGCGTGCAGGAAAAAGAAAGCGAGCGCTATTTCTATAATAATCAACTGAAGAATATAACGAATACGAATTTTTTGTCTGTCGTAGCTGACAAGCCAGGCCAGGGCGAGGATCACCGCCAGCGCCAGCAGGAAATGAAAAAATGCAGTCATGTTGTTCTTTTCGCAGGTCAATAAGGCCGCCATTTAGCCATAGCCGCCGCGACGGGTAAATATCTGGCGTAAAAAATCCTTTGCTTATTCTTTTCCCTCATACCAGGCGAATATTTTCATAAGTCATTATTTGCCAGCGATTTATTTACAGATAGTCATCATTCTCTAAACATTTCGCTTGTGTTTCTGAGTATTGTAATGATAATCACTATCATAAATATTACCTGTTTTTGCATTCGTTGACGGTGCTTTACATTTAAGGGTATTGGCATGTTTGTCCCATTTCTCATTATGTTACGCGAAGGCCTGGAGGCGGCGCTGATTGTCAGCCTGATCGCCAGCTATCTGAAACGCACCCAGCGCGGCAACTGGATTGGCGTGATGTGGATTGGCGTGATCCTCGCAGCGGCGCTGTGTCTTGGCTTAGGCATCTTTATCAACGAAACCACCGGGGAATTTCCTCAGCGCGAACAGGAGCTGTTCGAAGGGATCGTCGCGGTCATTGCGGTGGTGATCCTGACGTGGATGGTCTTCTGGATGCGCAATGTCTCACGCAACGTCAAGCAGCAGCTGGAGCAGGCCGTGGATAAGGCGCTACAGCGCGGCAATCACCACGGCTGGGCGCTGGTGATGATGGTCTTTTTCGCGGTCGCCCGTGAGGGGCTGGAGTCGGTCTTCTTCCTGCTGGCGGCATTCCAGCAGGACGTTGGCATCTGGCCGCCGCTGGGGGCGATGCTGGGGCTGGCCACGGCAATCGTGCTGGGTTTCCTCCTCTACTGGGGCGGTATCCGTCTCAACCTTGGCGTGTTCTTCAAATGGACCAGCCTGTTTATCCTGCTGGTGGCCGCTGGCCTGGCGGCGGGGGCGATCCGCGCCTTCCACGAGGCGGGCCTGTGGAACCTGTTCCAGGAGACCGCCTTCGATCTGAGCACTGTGCTGTCGACGCATACGCTGTTCGGCACGCTGCTGGAAGGGATCTTCGGCTACCAGGAGACGCCAAGCGTCAGCGAAGTGGCTGTCTATCTGCTTTATCTGATCCCGGCGCTGGTGCTGTTTGCGCTGCCGCCGCGAAATAATACGACTGCCTCGCGGGCTGCCTGACCGGGCGCTGCGAGCTTATAAGCGACACTCTACTTACCGAAAGGGATGATCATGATGATTCATTTTCGCCGTAATGCGCTGCGGGTGACCGTGGCCGCGCTGCTCAGCTCTGCATTCGGTGCTCAGGCTGCGGATATCCCGCAGGTCAAAGTCACCGTCAACGACAAACAGTGCGAGCCGATGCAGGTGACCGTTAACGCGGGTAAAACCCAGTTTATTATTCAGAACCACAGCCAGAAAGCGCTGGAGTGGGAGATTTTGAAAGGGGTGATGGTGGTGGAAGAGCGCGAAAACATCGCGCCGGGCTTTACCCAGAAGCTCACCGCAAACCTGCAGCCGGGCGAATATGACATGACCTGCGGTCTGCTCACCAACCCGAAAGGCAAACTGATCGTCACCGGCGCCGCCACCAAAGACGCGGCGAAAGCGGATGCGGTGCTGAGCCTCGGCGAAGCGATCACCGCTTATAAAGCCTATGTGACGGCGGAAACCGCGCAGCTGGTCAGCGGCACCAAAGCCTTTACCGACGCGGTGAAAGCTGGCGACATCGAAAAAGCGAAAGCGCTGTACGCCCCGACGCGCCAGCATTATGAGCGCATTGAGCCGATTGCTGAGCTGTTCTCTGACCTTGACGGCAGCATCGACGCCCGCGAAGACGATTTCGAGAAAAAAGCGGAAGATCCGAAATTCACCGGATTCCACCGTCTGGAAAAGGCGCTGTTTGGCGATAACAGCGTCAAGGGCATGGAAAAATATGCCGATCAGCTGAACAGCGATGTGCTGGAGCTGCAAAAGCGCATCAGCGAGCTGGCGTTCCCACCGTCAAAAGTCGTGGGCGGGGCGGCAGGATTAATTGAAGAAGTCGCAGCCAGCAAGATCAGCGGTGAAGAAGATCGCTACAGCCATACCGACCTGTGGGACTTCCAGGCCAATATTGACGGCGCGCAGAAAATTGTCGATCTGCTGCGCCCGCAGCTGCAAAAAGAGAACAGCGCACTGCTGGCTAAAGTGGACGCCAACTTTAAGAAAGTGGACAGTATCCTCAGCAAATACCGCACCAAAGAGGGTTTCGAAACTTACGATAAGCTGACCACCGCTGACCGTAATGCGCTGAAAGGGCCGATCACCACCCTGGCGGAAGATCTGGCTCAGCTGCGCGGGATCCTGGGTCTGGACTGAGTCGATGGCACAACAGAAACCACACGACGTGAACGAGCCGTCACGTCGTCGCTTACTGAAAGGGATCGGCGCGCTTGGCGGCGCGCTGGCCATCACCGGCGGCTGCCCGGTGGCGCATGCGGCAAAAGCGGAAAGTTCCCCCGGGACGCTCACACCTGACGCGCGCCAGGAAAAACAGCCATTCTATGGCCGGCATCAGGCGGGTATTCTGACGCCGCAGCAGGCCTCGATGATGCTGGTGGCATTCGATGTGCTGGCGTCAGATAAAGCCGACCTCGAGCGTCTGTTTCGGCTGCTGACCCAGCGTATCGCCTTTTTAACCCAGGGCGGCCCGGCGCCGGATACGCCTAATCCGCGTCTGCCGCCGATGGATTCCGGCATCTTAGGGCCGTGGATTGCCCCGGATAATCTGACCATCACCGTCTCGGTCGGCCATTCGCTGTTTGATGAGCGCTTTGGTCTCGCGGAAAAAGCGCCGAAAAAGCTGCAGCCGATGACTCGCTTCCCCAATGATTCACTGGATGCCGCCCTGTGCCATGGCGACCTGCTGCTGCAGATCTGCGCCAATACTCAGGACACGGTGATCCACGCCCTGCGCGATGTCATCAAACATACGCCGGATTTGCTCAGCGTGCGCTGGAAGCGGGAAGGGTTTATCTCCGATAGCGCGGCGCGCAGCAAAGGCAAAGAGACCCCCATCAACCTGCTGGGTTTCAAAGACGGCACTGCTAACCCGGCGAGCCATGACAGCGCGCTGATGGATCAGGTCGTGTGGGTCACGGCGGATCAGGACGAGCCGGCCTGGGCGGTGGGCGGCAGCTATCAGGTGGCGCGCATCATCCAGTTCCACGTCGAGTTCTGGGACCGGACGCCGCTCAAGGAGCAGCAGACCATCTTCGGCCGCGACAAGCACACCGGTGCGCCGCTGGGGATGAAAAACGAACACGATACCCCGGATTACAGTAAAGATCCTAACGGCGAGACGATCGCGCTGGATAGCCATATTCGTCTGGCCAACCCTCGCACGCCGGAAACCCAGTCCAGCCTGATGATGCGCCGCGGCTACAGTTATTCGCTGGGAGTCACTAATGCCGGGCAGCTGGATATGGGGCTGTTGTTCGTTTGCTATCAGCACGATCTGGAAAAGGGTTTTCTGACGGTGCAGAAACGGCTTAACGGCGAGGCACTGGAGGAGTACGTTAAACCTATCGGCGGGGGCTACTTCTTTGTTTTACCCGGCGTGGTGGATGATAAGCACTACCTGGGACAGACGCTGCTGCAGGCCTGATACCGACCCTGTCCGCAAGGGCAGGGCGTTTTCTGCTGTTTTTCTCTTTTTTATTATATTTCCTGCCATGTGTTATATTTCTGTAATACAAATGACCGATAGTCTCCTACACTTGCTTAAGAACTATTTGTTGCGTCATTGTGAAAAATAAGTTGCATTAAGAATCTTTTTTGATGTACTTATTACATACGCGGTAGTTCCCGGCAGTGTGACGTTTCACTATGGAGATCGCGAATGGTAAGGTCCCGTACCGGACAACGTAAAACCACAGACCGTACTCTTCAGCACGGAAGCCCCGCTTCCGGCAGTGATTTTCTCACTCTTTCTCCCTCCGTTTCGAATTATTACCACCTTGGCAGGGTACGCGGTGCGCGTAGCCGCGACTCGTTGTCAGTTCTACCGGCAAGCAATGGCTTACAAGGAAGCCAAACCTCAATCGTTCGTGCGCATAGTCGCGTCGATGTTGACGCGTGTGATGTAAACCTACAACGCAAGGTGCTATCCATGGGAAGACAAAAAGCAGTGATCAAAGCTCGTCGTGAAGCAAAACGTGTGCTGAGACGGGATTCACGCAGCCATAAGCAGCGTGAAGAAGAATCGGTCACATCGCTTGTGCAAATGAGTGGCGTAGAAGCAATTGGCATGGCGCGGGACAGCCGTGATACTTCCCCAATTGAGGCGCGCAATGAGGCTCAGGCGCATTATCTGAATGCCATCGACAATAAACAGCTGATTTTCGCCACCGGCGAAGCCGGATGCGGCAAGACCTGGATCAGTGCGGCGAAGGCAGCTGAAGCGCTGATCCATAAGGATGTGGACAGAATTATTGTTACCCGTCCCGTTCTGCAGGCCGACGAAGATCTCGGCTTCTTACCGGGAGATATCGCCGAGAAGTTCGCGCCCTATTTCCGACCGGTTTACGACGTGCTGGTGAAAAGGTTGGGGGCTTCCTTTATGCAGTACTGCCTGCGTCCGGAAATCGGCAAGGTGGAAATCGCGCCGTTCGCCTATATGCGCGGACGTACTTTTGAAAATGCGGTGGTGATTCTGGACGAGGCCCAGAACGTGACCGCAGCGCAAATGAAGATGTTTTTAACCCGCCTCGGGGAGAACGTGACGGTCATCGTCAATGGCGATATCACCCAGTGCGACTTGCCCTCAGGGGTGCGGTCCGGCCTGAGCGATGCGCTGGCGCGTTTTGAGGAAGACGAGATGATCGGCATCGTGCGTTTCACCACCGATGACTGCGTGCGCTCGGCCCTCTGCCAGCGGACGCTGAAAGCCTATTATTAATCGTCATACTGTGAGCAAGGCCCGGGCGAGCCCGGGCTTTGTTGTTTTTGGAGGGCCTTCCGGCGGCGCTGCGCATAGCGGGCTACCTGGCGGGTACGGTCTGGTAGCCCGGGAGAGGCATTGATGCCGACCCCGGGGATGTCTGCGGTGCCACATGCGAAAAAAAGCCCGTACTTGCGTACGAGCTCTTCTTAAAATATGGCGGTGAGGGGGGGGATTGACTCGCTTCGCTCGCCCCTGCGGGGCAGCCCGCTCGCGGGCTCGCGGTCTGTCCAACTGGCTGCGCCAGTTGTCGAACCCCGGTCGGGGGTTCTCATCCCCCCCGGCGGAGAATATAAAAGAAAAGAGCCCGTACTTGCGTACAGGCTCTCATCTCGAATATGGCGGTGAGGGGGGGATTGACTCGCTTCGCTCGCCCCTGCGGGGCAGCCCGCTCGCAGGCTCGCGGTCTGTCCTACTGGCGTTGCCAGTAGTCGAACCCCGGTCGGGGGTTCTCATCCCCCCGGTGGGTGCCACATGCGAAAAAAAAGCCCGTACTTGCGTACGAGCTCTTCTTAAAATATGGCGGTGAGGGGGGGATTCGAACCCCCGATACGTTGCCGTATACACACTTTCCAGGCGTGCTCCTTCAGCCACTCGGACACCTCACCATATTGTCTTGCTGCTCACCTTGGGTGGGCAACGGGGCGCTACTATAGGGAGTTGCGTTAAAACGGTCAAGCATATTTTCTTCTTTCTTTACCGACCGCTCACGCAATGAACAATGCCCCGCTGCGACGCAGTGGGGCGGGTGTTTTAGCGCTGGGAATCAAGCTGTTCGTTATTCTTCACCACGTCCTGCGCTTTGCTGTAGCTTTCAATCAGCAGCTGGTAGGCCGGGAAGACTTTGGTGTACACCTCCGCCCATTCTGCTGCGTCCGGGCGATTCCAGGTGCGCTGCAGCTCAGAGGCGACGGCGGCGGTATCCATCGGCACTACGCCAGCCTGTACCACGCGAGCCAGGGTGATCTCCTGCGCCATTTTGCTGTAGGTGCCGGAAGCGTCAATCACGGCAAACACTTTATAACCGTCGGCGACGGCGGCAATCGCCGGGAAGGCCATGCAGACGCTGGTGATGGTCCCGGCGATAATCAGCGTTTTACGACCGGTCGCTTTCACCGCGGCGACGAATTCCGGGTTATCCCAGGCGTTGATCTCGCCTTTACGGGCGATGTATTGCGCATGCGGCGCGTTCTCATGAATCTCCGGGATCAGCGGACCATTCGGCCCCTGCGGCACGGAGGCGGTGGTGATCACCGGGATCCCGGCAAGCGAGGCCATCTTCGCCAGCGCGGCGGCGCGAGCGCGCAGCTCTGGCATTGGCATATCGCCGACGGTCTGGAACAGACCGCTCTGGTGGTCAATCAACAGCATTGCGGTATCGTTAACATCAATCACCGGACGAGCACCGTTAAAGTTAGCGGGAGTAGACATAGTATTCACCTCAATCAGTTAGATTTGGCCAAAGCGGCCGCTGTTAAAATCGCGAACGGCTTCTGCGATCTGCGTTTTGTTATTCATGACAAAGGGGCCATAGCCCACAATCGGCTCCTGCAGCGGTTCGCCGGCCATCAGCAGAACTTTTGCCTGGGCGGTCGCCTCCAGATGCAGTGCGTCTCCTGCCTGGCTCAGGACGGCGAGCTGTCCTTCGCGGGCGGATTCGGAACCGTTGATGATCACTTCCCCTTCCAGTACCACCAGCGCGGTACTCCAGCCTTCCGGCTGGCGCAGCGTGAGGTCGCGCCCCTGATTCAGCTGCATATCCCACACGTTAAGCGGTGAGAAGGTATGGGCCGGGCCGCTGACGTCGTCATACTGGCCGGCAATAACCCGAACCTGTCCGGCGCCATTCGTCAGCGCGACGGTGGGGATCGTCCCGGCGGTAATGCTCTGGTAGCCGGGGGGCGCCATTTTGTCTTTGGCGGGCAGGTTGACCCACAGCTGGATCATCTTCAGCTCGCCGCCGCTGCGGGTGAAGGCCTCCGAGTGGAACTCTTCGTGCAGGATCCCGGCGCCCGCCGTCATCCACTGCACGTCGCCTGGACCAATCACCCCGCCACGGCCGGTGGAGTCACGATGTTCTACCTCTCCGGCGTAGACGATGGTGACGGTTTCGAATCCGCGATGCGGATGCTCACCGACGCCGCGTTTATCGCTGCCCGCCGGGAAGGTGTACGGCCCGGCATAGTCGAGCAGTAAGAAGGGGCTCAGCTGCTGGCCGTGCGTCTGATAGGAAAACATCGAACGAACCGGGAAGCCGTCGCCTACCCAATGCTGCGCGGGCGCGGTGTAGACTCCTGTAATCTGTTTCATGGCTTTCTCCTGTGTATCGGTATCTGATGTGAATAAGCTTATATCCGGGACGACATGTGCGGTAGTAAGCAAAAATGGCCTATACTGTTCCAAAAATGGAACAATGGAGGAAGGATGCAGGATCTCAATGACTTCGCCTGGTTTGTCCAGGTCGTGGACCATGGCGGTTTCGCCGCGGCAGGGCGAGCGCTTGACCAGCCGAAATCCAAGCTCAGCCGCCGCATTGCGCAACTCGAGGAGCGGCTGGGCGTGCGTTTGATTCAGCGAACCACTCGCCAGTTCGCGGTTACCGAGGTCGGGCAGACCTTTTATCAGCATTGCAAAGCGATGCTGATAGAGGCCGAGGCGGCGCAGCAGGCGGTCGACACGCTGCGCGCCGAGCCGCGCGGCAGCGTCAGGATCACTTGTCCGGTCACCTTGCTGCATGTCCATATTGGACCGATGCTGGCGCGATTTATGGCGCGCTATCCCGGGGTCACTTTGCATCTTGAGGCGACCAACCGCCGGGTGGATGTGGTCGGGGAGGGCATTGATGTGGCGATCCGCGTCCGGCCCCGGCCTATCGAGGACAGCGATTTGGTAATGCGCGTGCTGGCGGACCGAGGGCACCGGCTGGTGGCCAGTCCGGAGCTGATTTCCCGGCTCGGACGTCCGCAGGCGCCGTCTGAGCTGAGCGCCTGGCCTGGGCTCAGCCTGGGGGCGAACAAGCATCAGCATAAATGGCAGCTTACCGGGCCTGAGGGGGCAAGGGCGGAGGTGTATTTCACGCCGCGAATGGTGACCACCGATATGCTGGCGCTGCGCGAGGCGGCGATGGCCGGCGTAGGGGTGGTGCAGCTTCCTTTATTAATGGTGCGCGATCAGCTGGCGTCAGGGGAGTTAGAGGTGGTACTGGATGAGTGGCAGCCGCGGCGGGAAGTGATCCATGCGGTATTTGCCTCACGGCGCGGGCTGCTGCCCTCCGTCAGGGCGTTGGTGGATTACCTCAGCGAAGAGTATCAGCGAATGGAAGAGGATTAGCTTCGGGATTGGCTTTTCTCGGGGGGCTCTCCCCGGCGGAGAATATAAAAGAAAAGAGCCCGTACTTGCGTACAGGCTCTCATCTCGAATATGGCGGTGAGGGGGGATTGACTCGCTTCGCTCGCCCCTGCGGGGCAGCCCGCTCGCGGGCTCGCGGTCTGTCCAACTGGCTGCGCCAGTTGTCGAACCCCGGTAGGGGGTTCTCATCCCCCCCAGCGGAGAATATAAAAGAAAAGAGCCCGTACTTGCGTACAGGCTCTCATCTTGAATATGGCGGTGAGGGGGGGATTCGAACCCCCGATACGTTGCCGTATACACACTTTCCAGGCGTGCTCCTTCAGCCACTCGGACACCTCACCATATTGTCTTTCCCGTTGTTGTCGGGAACGGGCGCTAATGTAGGGAAATACGTATCGCCCGTCAATCAACTTTTTGCAAAATCAGCGCGTTTAGACAAACTTCGAGCAACTTGCTCCTTAAACGTGCGAAATCCGTTTTTTTTGTCGCCACTCCCTTTTCACTTTGCGACAAGGGGAAATTTGTTATGCTGGCAAACCAATAGAAAACAATGAGTAAAATAAGACGCCTGCATTAACCTGCTCCGGGCGTCTGCTATCAGGAGCCCCTATGGAGATTATTTTTTACCATCCGACCTTTGATACCCAATACTGGATCCGAGAGCTGGAAAAGCAGTTACCCGGCGCGCGAGTACGCGAGTGGAAAGCGGGCGATAACCAGCCGGCGGACTATGCCCTGGTCTGGCATCCACCGGTAGAGATGCTGCAAGGCAGGGCGCTGAAGGCCGTGTTCGCCCTTGGGGCGGGGGTGGATTCGATCCTTAGTAAGCTGCGCGATCATCCGGATATGTTGCCCTGGTCGATCCCGCTGTTTCGTCTCGAAGATACCGGTATGGGACGGCAGATGCAGGAGTATGCCGTGAGCCAGGTGCTCCACTGGTTCCGCCGGTTCGATGACTATCAGGCGTTGAAGTTGGCTTCCCGCTGGCAGCCTCTGCCCGAGTACCGCGCCGACGAATTCACCATCGGGATTATGGGCGCCGGCGTGCTGGGGGCGAAGGTTGCGGAAAGCCTGCAACCCTGGGGATTCCCGCTTCGCGTCTGGAGCCGTAGCCGTAAATCCTGGCCGCAGGTACAGAGCTTTGCCGGCCAGGCCGAGCTGGGTGGATTCCTGCAGGGGACCCGCGTCCTGATCAACCTGCTGCCGAATACCGCCGAAACCGTCGGTATTATCAACCAGACGCTTTTGGCGCAGCTGCCTGATGAGAGTTATCTCCTCAACCTTGCCCGCGGCGTGCATGTCGTAGAAGAGGAGCTGCTGGCGGCGCTGAACAACGGTAAGCTCAAAGGCGCGATGCTCGATGTCTTCAGTCGCGAACCGCTGCCGCAGGAGAGTCCGCTATGGGCGCACCCGCGGGTGGCTATGACTCCCCACGTGGCGGCAGTCACCCGCCCGATGGAGGCAATTGCCTATATCGCCGGGACCATTAGCCGGCTGGAGCGAGGGGAATCGGTTAGCGGTCAGGTCGATCGTCAGCGCGGTTATTAAGATAAGCAAACCCCGCCACGGCGGGGTTTTTGCTAATCAATAGCCCGGTTTCCTGCTATTCTTGCGGCAAACAGAAGAGGAGAATGTGATGTATCCCGTTGACCTGCACATGCATACCGTCGCCAGCACCCACGCCTACAGCACCCTGCACGAGTATATTGCGGAAGCAAAGCGTAAAGGGATCAAACTCTTCGCCATCACCGACCATGGCCCGGATATGGCGGATGCCCCGCATTACTGGCACTTCGTTAATATGCGCATCTGGCCCCGCCTGGTAGACGGGGTGGGGATCCTGCGCGGTATTGAGTCGAATATTAAAAATATCGAAGGTGAGATCGACTGCTCCGGGCCGATGTTGACGTCGCTCGATTTGATCATCGCCGGATTCCACGAGCCGGTGTTTCCGCCGCAGGATAGCGCCACCCATACGCAGGCGATGATTGCCGCGATGGCCAGCGGTAAAGTGCATATGATTAGCCATCCCGGTAATCCGAAATTCCCGGTGGATATCCCGGCCATTGCCGAAGCGGCGGCCCGTTACCAGGTGGCGCTGGAGATCAATAACTCCTCTTTCGTTTCATCGCGCGTGGGCAGTGAAGATAACTGCCGTGCTATCGCCGCCGCGGTGCGCGACGCCGGAGGGTGGGTGGCGCTGGGCTCGGACTCTCATACGGCGTTTACCCTCGGAGAGTTTACCGAGTGCCGCAAGATCCTCGATGCTGTCGATTTCCCGGAGGAGAGGATCCTCAACGTTTCTCCGCGTCGCCTGCTCGACTTCCTTGAGTCGCGTGGTATGCCGGCGATCCCGGAATTTGCTGACCTTTAATTTGTATAACTGGAATAACTGAATGAACGAGTTTTCAATCCTCTGCCGCGTGCTGGGTTCGCTGTATTACCGTCAACCGCAGGACCCGCTGCTGGTGCCGCTGTTTAGCCTGATCCGCGAGGGCAAACTGGCCGCCAGCTGGCCGCTGGAGCAGGACGAGCTGCTGGCGCGTCTGCAGAAAAGCTGTGAAATGCAGTCCCTGGCGACGGACTATAATGCGCTGTTCGTCGGTGAAGCCTGCAGCGTTCCGCCGTACCGTAGCGCGTGGGTGGAGGGTTCCTCTGAAGCGGAGGTCCGGGCTTTTCTGAGCAATCACGGCATCCCGACAGGAGAAGGTCCGGCGGATCATCTCGGATCGCTGCTGCTGGCCGCCTCCTGGCTGGAGGATCATGCCACAGAAGCGCAGAGCGAGACGCTGGAGCTCCTGTTTGCCGACTATATCCTGCCGTGGTGCGGGACGATGCTGGGGAAAGTCGAAGCGCATGCGCACACACCGTTCTGGCGCACCATGGCGCCGTTAACCCGCGACGCCATCGCCGCGATGTGGGACGAGCTTCAGGAAGAAGATGAGCAATAAAATGTGATTCAAGTCACTAATTTAATGTAACTGAAATCAGGTTCATTCATTTAGTGTGTTTTAGATCGCATTCTTTCAGTGCGTATCTGCTAGGATACGCGCCATGAACATACTTTTCGCAATCGCATTGACGACGGGCATTCTCTCCGGGATTTGGGGATGGGTGGCCGTCGCCCTCGGCCTGCTGAGCTGGGCCGGTTTCCTCGGCTGTACGGCCTATTTCGCCTGCCCGCAGGGCGGTCTGAAAGGTCTGGCCATCTCCTCCTGCACGGTAATGAGCGGCGTGGTCTGGGCGTTGGTGATTATCCACGGTAGCGCGCTGGCCCCACAGCTGCAGATCCTCAGCTATATGATGACCGGCGTCGTGGCCTTTCTGATGTGCATCCAGGCGCGACAGAGGCTGCTGTCGTTTGTCCCCGGCACCTTTATCGGCGCCTGCGCGACCTTCGCGGCAGATGGCGACTGGCGTCTGGTGATCCCTTCCCTGGCGCTGGGCCTGGTCTTTGGCTATGCCATGAAGAATAGTGGCCTGTGGCTGGCGGCCCGTGCGGAAAAGCAAAAATCGTTCGCCAACGACAACGCCTGAACGGCGGGACGATGATATCAACAGGACCCTCAGGGTCCTGTTTTTTTTAACTTCTTGTCGCCGGCGCTGCGGGATAATCTTGCTCCCGGGGGCGGGTATGCCCTAGTATCGGCAGAAAGCCGTACCCACGCGCTATGCCGACAGGAGGAGAAATGGCTGTTCAACCTGAAGTAATTCTCGGCGATATTACGACGCTTGATGTCGATGTGATTGTGAATGCGGCAAACCCCTCGCTGTTGGGCGGCGGCGGGGTGGATGGCGCGATCCACCGGGCGGCCGGTCCCGCGCTGCTGGCGGCCTGCAAGCAGGTGTTGCAGCAGCAGGGCGAATGTCCCCCTGGTCATGCGGTGATCACGATGGCGGGCGATCTTCCCGCCAGCGCGGTGATCCATACCGTGGGTCCGGTCTGGCACGGCGGCGACCGCATGGAGGCGCAAACCCTGGCCGATGCCTACAAAAACAGCCTGCAGCTGGCGGCGGCAAACAACTATCGCTCCATTGCGTTTCCGGCGATCAGCACCGGCGTGTATGGCTATCCGAAAGAGGAAGCGGCGGCGATCGCCGTGCGCACCGTGACCGCGTTTCTCACCCGCTATAACCCGCTTGAACGGGTCCTGTTCGTCTGTTTCGACGAGGAAACGGCAGCTATCTATCGTCGCCTGCTGGCGGCATGCCCCTGATTCAGCAGAATAGGCTATGATAACCGCCGATATTGACAGGAATGATGGATAGCAGGAGGGAGCAGGGTGTCAGAAGGAAAAGTACAGCAGAAGCAGCAGGCGCGCCGCGCGGAGATCGTTGCCGCTGCGCAAAGATGTTTCGCGGCGAAGGGATTGCATGGCGCCTCTGTCGCGGATATCGCCCGCGAGGCGGGTCTGAGCGTCGGTCAGCTGTATCGCATTTTTGCCAGCAAGGAAGCGATCATCGAAGCAATTGTCAGCGAAATCGTCAACGCCAGAGTCGGCGAGATGATCGATGAGAACCACAATCTGGCGCGAAAAGCGGCGGTGCTGGCGGGCAGGATCCCGACTTCGGCAGCCACCAGAAGCGACAATTATCTGTTGATGGAAATTAACGCCGAAGCCTCGCGCAACCCACGCTTGCGCGAGATCCTGGTGCAGGCCGACCGGCGGTTGAAAGAGGAGGGCGGGCGTTTGTCGCAGCGTTATCATCCCGGGCTCAGCGATGCGCGACGCAATGCCGCTTCAGAGCTCATCGCCGTTCTGACGGAGGGGGCAGCCTACCGCTGTGAGCTGAGCGCATCCACCCCGGTCGATAAAGCGGATTTAGAAGCCCTGTATAACATGATCTTCGACCGGCTGTTTGATGGGCAAGCGTAGCGCGGCACGCCAGGCGTGCCGCAAAAGCTAAAGGTTAACTGGCCGAGGCCGGGGTTTTGGCCGGTTTGTTCATCGGTTTACCGGAGAACAGGAAACGCAGCAG
Organism: Klebsiella sp. GG_Kp175; assembly: GCF_040062325.1. Lineage (NCBI taxonomy): Bacteria > Pseudomonadati > Pseudomonadota > Gammaproteobacteria > Enterobacterales > Enterobacteriaceae > Klebsiella > Klebsiella sp. GG_Kp175. Next base: position 27,976 of record NZ_JBEAFX010000004.1, read on the forward strand.
CGGAATACGCAGGTGAATTTCATACAGGATCAGGGCAATACCCACCACAAAAACCAACCCGCCAATAAAGCCTAAGGTATTCGACTTGATGGCCGGGGTGATCCACGCCCCGTACAACAGCGTCAGCGGATGGTGCACCAGGTAAATAAACAGCGAAGCATTGACGAAATAGGTCACCCGCGCCGACTGGAAGTTCAGCAGGCGATGGCCGAGCGAAAAGACCACATTGACCATCCACAGCCCCAGCACCATGGTGATCACCGATTCCGTTTCATACATCCAGCCGTCGCCGGAGCCGTACTGCTGGTTCAGCCGATAGGCGATAAATCCCAGCAGCGCTGCCGCGCAGCACCATGGCGACGGCGTGGTGAACATCGCCTTTAAGCGCGGATTAATAAAGGTCTGCGCCCCCAGCACAAAGAAGGGCAGATAGAACAGCGTCTGCATGACCACAAAGTTAAACAGACCATTGCTTAGCAGGGGCGGATAGATCACGAACAATGACCGACGGATCAGCGCGTAAAGCACCCCTAGCGCAAGGAAAATCATCGTCAGCTGGCCCATAGTGACAGTGTCACCGAAAGCGTGAGCACCTCCTGCCGGGCGGCGCGTCAGCCATTTAAACAGCACCACGCCCAGCGAAGTCAGCACCACCAGGACCAGCAAAAACCACAGGTGGGAAATGAGCTCCCACGCCAGGGTGTTGAATTTGTCGTACCCGGAAAGGGTGTGCCAGTTTTCCGCCTTGCCGTTGACGTACTGCAGCATAATAAACTGAGGCAGCGTCAGCAGCGGGATGGCGGTCAGCATCGGAATGCCGACCCGTTCGACGCGCACTTTCCACCACTTTTTCAGCGGGTAGCGCAGGAACAGCATATAGGAAAAATAGCCGGAGATGACGAAGAAGACCTGCATGCGGAAGGCATGAATGAAATCATTAAACAGCGTCAGCCACCACGAGGGCTCAGCGCTGTTGACATGCCAGCTGTGGCTGGAATAAATCAGCGAAATGTGAAAAGGGATCCCCAGCAGCATCAGCCAGGCGCGGATGCTGTCGAAAAAATATTCACGCTGTACCGGAGTATTATTCATACGATTCACGACAATCTCAGATAATTCGTCTTATCACTCAAGATGATAACGCTTACATTATCAGCAACCCTACATGAACTCGGGGTACCTGTCTCCAGGATAAGCACGCAAAGTGCAAACGGGACTGCGAACTGTTTATTCCCTGCGCCGCTACGCTGAACAAAGCAGGGATTATGTTGTCGGATTGCCTGAGTTTCCATTAAAATAGATCGGATCGATTTAAGCACACAAAGGGGGAAGTGCTTACTTATATGAAACATAAACCACAGATGATGAAAATGCGTTGGTTAAGCGCAGCCGTAATGTTGTCCCTGTGTACTTCATCTGCATGGGCATTTAGCATTGATGACGTTGCAAAAGAGGCCAAAACGTTAGCCGGGAAAGGCTATGAAGCGCCAAAGAGTAACCTGCCCTCCGCTTTCCGCGACATGAAATACGCGGACTACCAGCAAATTCAGTTTAATCACGATAAAGCTTACTGGAATAACCAGAAAACCCCATTCAAGCTTGAATTTTACCATCAGGGTATGTACTTCGACACGCCGGTCACCATCAATGAAGTGACGGCCACCAGCGTGCGTAAAATTAAATATAGCCCGGACTATTTTAACTTTGGTAACGTTCAGCACGATAAAGACACGGTGAAAGACCTTGGTTTCGCCGGCTTCAAAGTACTGTATCCGATCAACAGCAAAGATAAGAACGATGAAATCGTCAGCATGCTCGGTGCCAGCTACTTCCGCGTGCTGGGTCAGGGTCAGGTATACGGTCTGTCCGCGCGCGGTCTGGCTATCGATACCGCGCTGCCTTCCGGCGAAGAGTTCCCGCGTTTTCGTGAGTTCTGGATCGAGCGTCCAAAAGCTACCGACAAGCGTCTGACTATCTATGCGCTGCTGGATTCGCCGCGGGCAACCGGCGCCTATCGCTTTGTGATCATGCCGGGACGCGACACCGTGGTGGATGTCCAGTCCAAAGTTTACCTGCGTGACAAAGTGGGCAAACTGGGCGTGGCGCCGCTGACCAGCATGTTCCTGTTCGGTTCCAACCAGCCTTCTCCGGCGCTCAACTATCGTCCGGCGCTGCACGACTCCAATGGTCTGTCGATCCTGGCGGGCAACGGCGAGTGGATCTGGCGTCCGCTGAACAACCCGAAACACCTGGCCGTTAGCAGCTATGCGATGGAAAACCCGCAAGGGTTCGGCCTGCTGCAGCGCGGCCGTCAGTTCTCGCGCTTCGAGGACCTTGACGATCGTTATGACCTGCGCCCGAGCGCCTGGATCACCCCGAAAGGGGACTGGGGCAAAGGGAAAATCGAACTGGTCGAAATCCCGACCAACGATGAAACCAACGATAACATCGTGACTTACTGGACGCCGGATCAGCTGCCGGAGCCGGGCAAGGAGATGAACTTCAAGTACACCATCACCTTCAGCCGCGATGAAGACAAGCTGCATGCGCCGGATAACGCGTACGTTATGCAGACCCGCCGCTCTACCGGCGACGTGAAGCAGTCGAACCTGATCCGCCAGCCGGACGGCACCATTGCTTTCATTGTCGACTTTACCGGCGCCGATATGAAAAAACTGCCAGCGGATACCCCGGTCGCCGCCCAGGCGAGCACCGGCGATAACGCTGAAATCGTTGAAAATACCGTGCGTTACAATCCGGTGACCAAAGGCTGGCGTATGATCCTGCGTTTGAAGGTGAAAGATCCGAAGAAAACGACGGAAATGCGCGCCGCACTGGTTAACGGTGATGACACGTTGAGCGAAACCTGGAGCTATCAGCTGCCTGCCAATGAATAAGATAACGAAGTACATTGACGCATTGCCGCTGTCGGACGCCGAGAAATCGGCGCTGCCGGACACCAGCCTGCAGGCCGTTCATCAGGCCCTGGATGACGAACATCAGACCTTCGCCCGCGAAGACGACTCCCCGCTGGGGTCGGTAAAGGCGCGGCTGGCGCACAGCTGGCCGGATTCGCTGTCTGGCGATCAGCTGGTGAAGGATGATGAAGGCCGCACCCAGCTGCATGCGATGCCGAAAGCCAAGCGCTCCTCGATGATCCCGGACCCGTGGCGTACCAACCCGGTTGGCCGCTTCTGGGACCGCCTGCGCGGACGCGATGTCACGCCGCGCTATCTCTCCCGCCTGACGCAAGAAGAGCGCGAGAGCGAGCAAAAATGGCGTACCGTCGGCACTATTCGTCGCTACATCCTGCTGCTGCTGACGCTGTCGCAGACCGTGGTGGCTACCTGGTACATGAAAACCATTCTGCCTTATCAGGGCTGGGCGCTGATCAACCCGGCCGACATGGTGGGGCAGAACCTGTGGATCTCGTTCATGCAGCTGCTGCCGTACGTGTTGCAGAGCGGCATTCTGATCCTCTTCGCGGTGCTGTTCTGCTGGGTTTCCGCTGGCTTCTGGACCGCGTTAATGGGCTTCCTGCAGCTGTTGATCGGTCGCGATAAGTACAGTATTTCCGCCTCGACGGTCGGTGACGAACCGTTGAACCCGGCGCACCGTACGGCGCTGATAATGCCGATCTGTAACGAAGACGTTGACCGCGTTTTCGCCGGCCTGCGGGCGACCTGGGAGTCGGTGAAAGCGACCGGTAACGCCGCTCATTTCGACGTCTATATCCTCAGCGATAGCTATAACCCCGATATCTGTGTGGCTGAGCAAAAGGCGTGGATGGAGCTGATTGCCGAAGTGCAGGGCGAAGGGCAGATCTTCTACCGCCGCCGTCGTCGTCGAGTGAAGCGTAAGAGCGGCAACATCGATGACTTCTGCCGCCGCTGGGGCAGCCAGTATAGCTATATGGTGGTGCTGGACGCTGACTCGGTGATGACCGGTGAGTGTCTGAGCAGCCTGGTGCGCCTGATGGAAGCGAACCCGAATGCCGGGATCATTCAGTCTTCCCCGCGCGCCTCGGGCATGGACACGCTGTATGCGCGTTGCCAGCAGTTTGCCACCCGGGTGTACGGTCCGCTGTTTACGGCGGGTCTGCACTTCTGGCAGTTGGGGGAGTCCCACTACTGGGGCCACAACGCCATTATCCGCGTGAAGCCGTTCATTGAGCACTGCGCGCTGGCGCCGCTGCCGGGCGAGGGTAACTTTGCCGGGTCGATCCTGTCGCACGACTTCGTCGAAGCCGCGCTGATGCGCCGTGCCGGCTGGGGGGTGTGGATTGCCTACGATCTGCCGGGCTCCTATGAGGAGCTGCCGCCGAACCTGCTGGACGAGCTGAAACGCGACCGTCGCTGGTGTCAGGGCAACCTGATGAACTTCCGCCTGTTCCTCGTGAGAGGGATGCACCCGGTTCACCGGGCGGTGTTCCTTACCGGCGTGATGTCCTACCTGTCGGCGCCGCTGTGGTTTATGTTCCTTGCCCTGTCGACGGCGTTGCAGGTGGTGCATGCCCTGACCGAACCGCAGTACTTCCTGCAGCCGCGTCAGCTGTTCCCGGTGTGGCCGCAGTGGCGGCCTGAGCTGGCTATTGCGCTGTTCGCTTCGACCATGGTGCTGCTGTTCCTGCCGAAGCTGCTGAGTATTATTCTGGTGTGGTGTAAAGGGCCGAAAGAGTACGGTGGATTTATTCGCGTGACGCTTTCCCTGCTGCTGGAGGTCCTGTTCTCGGTCCTGCTGGCGCCGGTCCGTATGCTGTTCCACACCGTCTTCGTGGTCAGCGCCTTCCTCGGCTGGGAGGTGGTATGGAATTCGCCGCAGCGTGATGATGACTCCACGCCGTGGGGGGAAGCCTTTATGCGCCACGGCTCGCAGCTGCTGCTGGGGCTGGTGTGGGCGGTCGGGATGGCATGGCTGGATCTACGCTTCCTGTTCTGGCTGGCGCCGATCGTCGTCTCGCTGATCCTCTCGCCGTTCGTGTCGGCGATTTCCAGCCGGGCGACAGTGGGCCTGCGCACCAAGCGCTGGAAGCTGTTCCTGATCCCGGAAGAGTATTCGCCGCCGCAGGTGCTCAAGGATACCGATGCGTACCTGACGATGAACCGTCAGCGTTCGCTGGACGATGGCTTTATGCACGCGGTGTTTAATCCGTCGTTTAACGCCCTCGCCACCGCAATGGCCACCGCGCGGCACCGTCAGGGTCATATCCTGGAGATCGCCCGCGAGCGTCATGTCGAGCAGGCGCTGAATGAAACGCCGGATAAGCTGAACCGCGATCGTCGACTGGTGCTGTTGAGCGACCCGGTAACCATGTCGCGTCTGCACTATCGCGTATGGGCCGCGCCGGAGAAATACTCCTCGTGGGTGAACGCCTATCAGCAGCTGGCGCTTAACCCGCTGGCGCTGAAAACGAAATAAGCCGTACGTTAAGGAAAATACCGGCAGCGATGCCGGTATTTTTTTATCTGAAAGACGAGGTTGTGGATGCGAATACTACCGATCATTGCCATGGCGCTGCTGCTCAGCGGCTGCGGCAGCATTATCAGCCGTACGGTGCCCGGGCAGGGGCATGGCAATCAATATTACCCGGGCGTGCAGTGGGACGTTCGCGATTCGGCATGGCGCTATCTCACCATTCTGGATCTGCCGTTCTCGCTGGTATTCGATACGCTTCTGCTGCCGCTGGACGCCAGCCACGGGCCCTATAACTGATTAACGCTCGTCCCACTCGTCGGCCGCCGTCTGTCCCTCTTCGGTGTCCAGAGAGGGCTCGAGCTGGAATTCACCTTCATCCCACTCATGAAGCGTATTTTCCTCCAGCCACTCCTGACGGAGCTCTATCTCATCATAATCCCCATCGAAGACGCTCTGCGCGGCTTCGCCGCTAAGCATCGGTAAGCATTCGCCTTGTTCCTCTTCGTCAGCAAAAAATTCGGCCTGCCAGGCGATATCGCCATCCTGCAGCACATACTTTTGAATATTGAGCTGCTCAACGTTGGCACTCTCTTCATCGCTGTCAGGGTTGTTGGCGAGAAATTCTTCACGTGCTGCATCAATAGCTTCTTCAAGCGTGGCGTAGAACATCGAATCCTTTGGCATAGCGGATCTCCTGAGAAGAATATGAATTGAACACGATTCAATCTATAGAAGGCGGTACGCACGGCGTCAAGGGACAGAGCCACTCTCGACGTTAATTTACTGAATGCGAAGTATCCGCGGCTGGCCGACGCAGGCTGAGGGTGGAGTAGATCGCATTAAACAATACCACCCCTGCGGTGACCAGAAATACAGCGCGGAAGCCATAGTTAGCGGAAACCGACGCGCCAATCAGGGGGCCGGTAACGTTGCCAATATCGCGGAACGACTGGTTATAGCTGAAGATTCGCCCGGAGATCTGACTGGTGGAGTTGTACACCAGCAGGGTTTGCACCGCCGGCAGCAGCGCGCCGTCCGCGGCGCCGAGCAGGAATCGCAGGATACCTAACTGCAGCGGGGTCTGAACGAACGACATCGGGATCAGGAGTAGCACCGAGATAATCAGCGCCACGATGAGGATTTTTTCCGGCCCGATGCGATCCCCCAGTTTGCCCAGCCGCGGGGCGCTCATCAGCGCGGCAATGCCCGGCACCGAGGCGATCATTCCGCTGATAAAGGCGATGTTACTGACGTTGCCCGCGAGATCGCGTACATAAAGCGTCAGGATCGGCGCAATGGAACCGGTGGCCACCTGGATTATCAGCGAGGTCACAAACAGGCTGAGCACCAGTTTGGGATTCTGCAGCGAAGAGAACACCTCTCTGGCACTGAGCATCTCTTTCCTGGCGATCGGCACAAAATTTTCGCGGATTAAAAACAGGGTAAACAAGAAACAGATAAATAGTACCGCCGCGGTCATAAAGAAGACGGTGCGCAATCCCCAGTGGTCGGCCAGGAAGCCACCTGCCAGCGGGCCGAGCAGGGCGCCGCTTACCGCGCCGGTAGACAGTGTCCCCAGCGCCCAGCCGCTTTTATGGCGCGGGATCTGGGTGGCAATCAGGGCGTTGGCGTTGGGAATAAAGCCGCCCAGCAGGCCGAGCAGTGCGCGCAGCAGCAGAAACTGCCAGATATTCTGCGCCATTCCCATCAGCATCATCACGATGGCCATCCCGAGGGCGGAACGCAGCAGCATGATTTTTCTCCCCTTGCGATCAGCAAGCCCCCCCCAGAACGGCGAGGCGATGGCAGAGAAAAGAAAGGTAATACTAAAGACCAGCCCGGACCACATGTTCAGGGCGCTATGCCCGGTGACGCCGAGCTGTTCGACGTAGAGTGGCAGAAAGGGCATGACCAGGCTGAAGGCGGCGCCGGTTAAAAAGCAGCCAAGCCAGGTCACGGTCAGGTTTCGTTTCCAGTTAATGGGGGTTTCAGCAGACGACATAGGGTTCCACTGGCCTGCGCGGCAGGTCAAATTAAGAGAAAATATGAGCCTGCTAATTATGCGCCTGAGAAATAGATGCCGCAATGGAGGAGAGCTTTTAAAGCTAAAGGAGAGCCTAAAGCCTGAGCGGCGAAGCTTCCCGGCCGGGATGAGCGCGGCCGGGAAAGGGATCAGTAGCGGGAGGGCATGCCTTCGGGGCGGGTTTTGAAGCGACGATGGAGCCACATATACTGTTCCGGGGCCATCATGATGCACTGCTCAACGATCTTGTTCATCCACGCGGCGGTGGTTTCCGCGTCGTCCAGCGGCGGGGAACACTCTGGCGGCAGGATAATCAGTTCATAACCTTTACCGTCCGGTTTGCGACGCGGGACGAAGGGCACGATGCAGGCTTTGGACATTTTCGCCAGCATCCAGGTGCCGGAGGTGGTCGCCGCCTGGTCGACCGCAAACAGTGGGGCAAAGACGCTGGCGGTCGGGCCGTAATCGTGATCCGGTGCGTACCACACCACTTCGCCTTTTTTCAGTGCCCGGATCATGCCTTTCAGATCCTTACGGTCAATCATATCCTTGTTGGAGCGCAAGCGGCCCCAGGTCTGCAGCCAGTCGATCACCGGGTTGTCGTTGGGGCGATAGACGCCAATCCCCGGCTCGTTCATACCGAACATCCGCGCTCCCATCTCGAGAGTGAGGAAATGAATACCGATCAGCAGAATGCCGCGCTGCTGCGCCTGCACATCGCGAATATGCTCAAAGCCGATGGTGTCGGTCCAGCGGGCGATACGGCGAACCGGCCAGAACCAGGCCATACCGGTCTCCATCAGCCCCATGCCCACCGATTCAAAGTTCATCACCACCATTCGGTGGCGTTCCTGCTCGCTTTTCTCGGGGAAGCAGAGCTCAAGGTTGCGATAGGCGATTTTCGCCCGGCGCTTCATAAAGCGCATGGCCAGACGGCCGATGGCGTTCCCGAGGCGGTAGATCAGCGGGTAGGGCAGTTGGACAACCAGCCACAGCAGGCCGATACCCAGCCACAGCAGCCAATAGCGCGGATGCAACAGCGCCGGAGAAAATTTAGGCAAATGAGTCATTTCATACCCGTATCAGTGAGCAACGTCTTATATTATCGCATTTTTTTACCGGCCAGCCAAAGGCGGCGACAGTCAGCTCGTTTTGTTAAGCGGGGCGCGACCGGGTGAGAGAAATGTAGCGTAAAATGTAGGGATGTAAATTAATTAGCTTTGCTATATCATGCCCGCCGTTTATTTCCTCATTTCTATGTCGAGCAGGTACACCATGCCAGTGTTACACAACCGCATTTCAAATGAGACGTTAAAGGCGCAAATGCTGGCTGAGACCGAGCCGCGCACGACGATCTCATTCTATAAATATTTCACCATTGTCGACCCGCAGGCGACCCGTGATGCGCTGTGGGTTGCCTTAACCCAGCTGAAGGTCTTTGGCCGCATCTATCTGGCCCGGGAAGGGATCAACGCGCAAATCAGCGTGCCGCAAAGCAACGTTGAGGCTCTGCGTGAGTTTCTCTATGGCTTCGATCCGGCGCTGGCGGGGCTGCGTTTCAATATCGCTCTCGAGGACGACGGTAAATCGTTCTGGGTACTACGCCTGAAAGTGCGTGACCGCATCGTTGCCGACGGCATCGACGATCCCTCCTTCGACGCCTCCAACGTCGGAGACTATCTCAAGGCGGCTGAGGTCAACGCGATGCTTGACGATCCGGATGCCGTGTTTATCGATATGCGCAACCACTATGAATATGAGGTGGGCCATTTCGAAAACGCGCTGGAGATCCCGGCGGATACCTTCCGCGACCAGTTGCCGAAAGCCGTGGAAATGATGCAGGACCATAAAGACAAAAAAATTGTCATGTATTGCACCGGCGGTATTCGCTGTGAAAAAGCCAGCGCCTGGATGAAGCATAACGGCTTCAATAAGGTCTGGCACATCGAGGGTGGCATCATCGAGTACGCCCGCCGCGCCCGTGAGCAGGGGCTGCCTGTGCGTTTCATTGGCAAAAACTTTGTCTTTGATGAACGGATGGGCGAGCGGATCTCCAATGACGTTATCGCGCACTGTCATCAGTGCGGCACGCCGTGCGACACCCATACCAACTGCCTGAACGATGGTTGCCATCTGCTGTTTATCCAGTGCCCGAGCTGCGCCGAGAAGTTTGCCGGCTGCTGTAGCGAAGCCTGCATGGAAGAGCATAAGCTACCGGAAGAGGAGCAGCGTAAGCTGCGCGCCGGGCGTGAAAACGGCAATAAAATCTTTAATAAATCGCGTGGTCGGCTGAACACCAAACTCGGGATCCTCGATCCTGAGCCATCAGAAAAACCATAACCAGACGAGATCGATGATCGCCAGCAGCAGCCAAAGCGCCAGGTAGATCATAAAGTGCTCGCGGACGTTATTGACCAGCAAATTAAACAGGCGACGCATAATCGCTCTCAATGACTAACGGCCTCGACAGAGGCCGTTTTTTTTGCCCGACTGCAAAAGTGCCGCATTCCATTACGCGTTAAAGCGCGCCAGCGAGAAGGGCGCCAGGTTGAAGCTCGATGCTTCGCCCTGAGCAAACTGACTGGCAATTTCCCCCAACACCGGGGCAAACTTAAAGCCATGCCCGCTCAGACCGGTGATTAGCAACGTGTCTGGTCTGCCGGGTAACGTATCGATAATAAAATCTTCATCGACGGTATTGTCATAAGTACAGGAGGCGCCGTGCAAGCAGCCGCCGATCCCTGGCAGGACGTTGCGCAAAAAAGGAAACGATTCGGAGCCATCGCTGGCGACAGCGCCAAATGCCACTCGCTCCTGCGGCATGGAGATCGGTTGACCGCCGTTATGCTTGCCAATCTTCAGCTCGTTATCTTCTGCCGGGAAACCGTAGTATTGATCGCCGTTGGGCAACTCGCCGGTGAAGGCCGGAAAGTGATTCTTGCTGCTGTAACGGCCATCGGCCTGGTACCAGGCAAACACCTTACGTACCGGCTGGATGGGGAGGTCCGGGAGCAGGCGGGTGACCCAGGTCCCGGCGCTGACCAGCAGCTTTTTACCATGATATTCACCGTCGAGGGTATCGATGGTGATCCCGTCAGCATGGTGATGAATAGCCGAGACCGGACAGTTGAATAGCTGCGCGCAGCCTGCTTCCCGCGCCAGACGGATCCAGGTTTCGACGGCCAGTTCGCTGCGCAGTACGCCGGAAGCGGGTTCGAAAATCGCCCGATAGTCCTCGGGGAGGCGTATCTCTGGCCAGCGCTGCATCACGGCCTGGGCATCCAGCTCTTCCACCTCAAGCTTGAACGCACGGGCGCTGGCGGCGACGTTGGCGAGAAAAGCGGAGCTGGCGGGGCCGAGGTTAATGACGCCGGTGCGTTCAAACACGGCTTCGCCACTGATCTCTGCCAGTTCATCCCATAGCTGCTGGGCACGCAGCACCAGCGGAACATATTTCTCACCTTCGCCATAGGCGTGACGGATAAGACGGCTGCTGCCGTGATGGCTGCCTTCCTGGTGGGGGGGTTGATGGGCATCGGTCATCAGAACATTGAGTCCGGCACGGCGCGCATAATAGCCAGCGGCGGCGCCGACGGAGCCGCTGCCAATAATGATAAGATCGTATTGCATGGTGAGTTCCGGGTAATTGCCTTGTTAGCAGGGTAATTAACTCCCTGTGCTTATACAAGCCCGAAAATAATTCAGGCACCCGCAGGTGCCTGTTAAGTTTAATGTTAAGTCATTCGCAAGCCGCGTTAATGTCGGCGGTACTCGTTTTCCTGGTATTCGCCAGATTCAATCTTCGCAATGCCTGCTTCCAGGATTGAAATAAACTGACGTGCGACGTCCGTCGTTAGCCATAGCGTCTGGCCGATCTCAGCATCATTACTGTTTTCTTGAGTGGGGTTCTGGTAGTGCAGGCGCAACATCAGCGCATCGTAGCTATCAACGGTGCTGATGTCCCATCCAACGAGGGGATGGGTCTGAATGACTTCATTATTTTTTTCCATCATAACCCCTTATTCATATGTTAAAAGACAACAATTCTCGAGGTTTAATGCATATTTTTTGAAGCAAGTTAATTATATCAGGGATCAAGAATAAACTCGAGAAATTAAATGAAAGGCAGCATGATTTTCTTCTTTTGCCGCTTTTTTATTCAAGATAAGCGCGTAAAATGGCCACTTTAGTCGATATTGAGCAGAATAATCAGGACTATTCTGAACAGAAGAGGGGCTAAAAAAAGCCGGGGCGACCCGGCAAAAAAAAGCACAATGAGGGAGCAAACCAGAGTAACTGGATCCCGCCATGCTTCAGGAGAGATCGTGGACAAACCAGTCGTCCGCGCTTTCCCATGTTTCCTGCAGGATTTCGCTTATCCGGTCTTTGTCTTCTTTCAGGGCGCCAAACACCGAGAGCTGATTGCCGGTGGCGTAGCGGACGCTCACCTGGCTGTCGATGGCCGGGAATTGCTCGGCGATACGGCGAGAGAGTTCGTTATTCAGCGCTTCCAGCGCGCCGTTGGGTAAGGCGGTAGTTTTGGCGATAGACACTTCAATGCGCATAATTGCCCCCTGTGTTCGATACTGGTTATTTATACAGTATCCGGTTGGCGTTGACAACAGGGGGCTACGTTTTTATTTCTTCACGGTCCAGCGAACGGTTTCACCTGCCAGGAAAGGCACCAGGGTGTCATTAGGCAGGGAAATGCTGTCCACAACGGTCGTCTCTTCACGCACCAGTTCAACGTAGCTCTCATTGACCGGCAGACCGTAGAAGCGCGGGCCGTTCAGCGAGCAGAAAGCCTCAAAGTGCTGCAGAGCGTTCATTTCTTCAAACACCGTGGCGTAGCTGCCGAGGGCGGTCGGGGCGTTGAAGCAGCCGGCGCAGCCGCAGCTGGCCTCCTTACGGTGGCGGGCATGCGGTGCGGAGTCGGTGCCGAGGAAGGCGCGGCTGAAGCCGCTGGCGACCAGCTCCCGCAGAGCCTGCTGATGAATATTGCGTTTAAGTACCGGCAGGCAGTACAAGTGAGGACGAATACCGCCGACCAGCATATGGTTACGGTTGAACATCAGATGCTGCGGGGTGATAGTGGCCGCCAGCAGTTCATTGCCGTCACGCACATACTCGGCGGCATCTTTAGTGGTGATATGCTCAAAGACCACCTTCAGTTCGGGCAGGCGCTGGCGCAGCGGCTCCATCACGGTTTCAATAAAGCGCGCTTCGCGATCGAATATATCAATCTCGGCGTGGGTGACTTCCCCATGTACCAGCAGCGGCATCCCCAGTTTTTCCATCCGCTCCAGCACCGGCATAATGGCGTCGGTGCTGGTGACGCCGTGGCTGGAGTTGGTGGTGGCGTTGGCCGGGTAGAGCTTGGCGGCGGTGAATACGCCTTCGTTAAAGCCGCGCTCCAGCTCCGCCGGGTCGAGGGAGTCTGTCAGATAGCAGGTCATCAGCGGGGTAAAATCATGCCCGGCCGGGACGGCGTCCATAATGCGCTGGCGATAGGCGATAGCCGCCGCGACGGTGGTGACAGGCGGCACCAGATTCGGCATCACGATCGCCCGGCCATAAAACTCACTGGTATAAGGCACGACGGTTTTCAGCATATCGTCATCACGTAGATGGATATGCCAGTCGTCTGGGCGGCGGATTTTCAATACCTGGGATTGTGCTGTCATGGAAGGCTCCGGCTAATAGGTTCAGTCATCAGGGCTGTTTTTTGCCGGGCACTAAGGATAAGCGTAAACGTTTTCCTTTGCACTCATTTCCGTAAAAAATTGAGGGCGCCGCGGCGCCCTGGAGATTAATTGGTAAAGGGGATGACAATCTCGCCCGGCTTCACCTCGATGCCTTTGGCGTATTTCTTCGCCAGCGCTTCACCGGTGCTGGCGTCCTCACGCAGGACATAGGCCGGCTGCTGGCTGAAGTAACTTCGCAGCGACTGATTCAGGTAGGGGAGCAGGGCCTGAATGACCGACTGCAGCTTCTCGGGCGCCACTTTGGCATCCACCACCTCCATTTCCTGCAGGAAGATGGCGCCTTTCTCTCTGTCAAAGGTTGGCAGCGCTTTGAGCTTCAGATCGATCGTCGCTTTCTGCGTGCCGAACAGGGAGTTCAGGTCAACGTTAGCGATCCCGGTCAGCGTGACTTTGCCCGGCTCCTCGCGCCCGATGGCGCTGGTGAGATTCTGCAGTTCGATATGGGCGTCGGCAACGCCTTTCAGACCAATATCTTTGGCAAAATGGTTTCGCTTCTGCAGGGCCTGGTTAATCTCCTGCTCGCTTACCGTGTATTGGGTCAGCTGATTACAGCCGCTCAGCAGGCCGCTGACAATCAGCGCGGCGGCGATCAAAATCTTTTTCATGGGGTTCCTCTGGCTCATACCTTCATTCATCCTGACACAAAGCATCATGACCTGTCAGCATCCTCGATACCAGCAGAATAGGCTGAAAGCAGGAGAAACCGCCGCCGCGCGCATCAGGTCCGCGGCTCCAGCATGCCGGAGGCAGAGCGTTTCGGACTAAACTGCCACCACAGCGCCAGGAAGGTGATAACCCCGATGACCCCGAGCATCAGCCACGGCAGCTCGGGCTGACCGGCGGCTTTACCAGCATCAAACAGCCAGCCGCCGCCTGCATATCCCAGCGCGCCGCCAAAGGCGAGCCCCAGGCGGCTGAAGCCCATATAGCTGCCGCGCGCCCGGGCGTCCGCCAGCGAGGCGCCCAGCGTCTCCCGGGCAGGTTCAGCAATGATGGAACCGATGTAAAACAGGCAGATCAGGGTAAACAGCTGCTGCAAACTGCTGGTCATGCCGATGGGGAGCATGGCCAGGGTCATCACCAGCAGACCGGCCATCAGCCGGTGCTCAAGGCGAAAACGTTTTTCGCTCCAGCGGGCAATGGGATAGAGCAGGGTCAGCGAAATGGTGGCTTCGATGGCGTACATCCACTTTACGGCGGCCGGCGAGCCGGCGATGTCATTCACCATGATCGGCAGCATCAGCATCACCTGCACCGCGAGCATGTAATAGCCCGTCAGCGTCAGGACATAGGTGACGAAGCGCTTGTCCCGCAGCACCCGGCCCAGCCCCTCGCGGATCGGCGTTTTTACCGTCGAGAGCTTCCATGCCGGCAGATACCAGGCGTTAAACGCCGCGCAGGCGATAAACAGCGCGGCGCCGGCGCTGCACACCAGGCGGAAATCATACTGCAGCAGCCAGCTGCCCAGCAGCGCGCCAATCACCGCGCCGGCGCTATCCTGCATCATCAGGATGGAGAAAAAGCGGCCGCGCTGATGCGGGCGCACCAGCTTAACCACCAGCGCCGCCCGCGGCGGGTCGAACAGCGTGCCGCCGAGCCCGGAAAGTATGCATGAGAACCACAGCACCCACGGCTCATGGGCGACGGCCATCGCCGCGAAGCCGCCGGCGCGCATCAGCATACCGGTGACGATCATCGGTTTGGCGCCAAAGCGGTCGGCGATGGCGCCGCCAAAGATACCTAATCCCTGCTGCACGAGCTGGCGCAGGCCGAGCGCGATGCCGACCATCAGCGCCGCCCAGCCCATCTGATCGACAAAGCGGATGGAAATCAGCGGGAAGACGACAAAAAAGCCCAGCACGACCAGCATGTTATCGACTAACAGGAAATATTTACCCAGGCTCCTTGCCTGCGAGACGCGGGACATTTCCCCTCCAGGGAAAAATAGAGATAAGCGTGGATATTCTGCGGGCAATCTGCTGCTTTTCCCAGCGCCCTTGCGACAATATTTTTTTATCAAAATGCAAGTTCGATTGAGGCTATTCATCGAAAAGAGGAGATGGCGCAGAAAATGGTATGTTGCTGTTTTCACACCGTCGCGCAGGACAGGTATAGTGAAGGCAGCAAGAATGAAGTCAGGGGGACTGAAAAGGAAATGTTTGGCTATCGCAGTAACGTGCCGAAGGTGCGTTTGACGACGGACCGGCTGGTGGTGCGCCTGGTTCACGATCGTGACGCCTGGCGTCTGGCCGATTATTACGCCGAGAATAAGGCGTTCTTAAAACCCTGGGAGCCGGTTCGTGACGACAGCCACTGCTATCCTTCCGGATGGCAGGCGCGTCTGTCGATGATCGCCGAGTTTCATAAGCAGGGGTCTGCTTTTTATTTCGCGCTACTCGATCCGGAGGAAAAGGAGATCGTCGGCGTGGCGAATTTTTCCAACGTGGTGCGCGGGTCATTCCATGCCTGTTATCTCGGCTACTCTATTGGCGAGAAGTGGCAGGGGCAGGGACTGATGTTTGAAGCGCTGACGTCTGCGATTCGCTATATGCAGCGTACGCAGCATATTCATCGCATTATGGCCAACTATATGCCGCATAATCAGCGCAGCGGCGCGCTGCTGGCGCGGTTGGGGTTTGAAAAAGAGGGTTACGCCAAAGATTACCTGCTGATTGACGGGCAGTGGCGTGACCATGTATTGACGGCGCTAACGACGCCGGACTGGTCAGCGGGACGTTAAGGAGAGAGGATGAAATATCAGTTAACCGCGCACGAAGCGCGCGTCATTGGCTGTCTGCTGGAAAAGCAGGTCACCACGCCTGAGCAGTATCCGCTGTCGGTGAACGCCGTAGTGACCGCCTGCAATCAGAAAACCAACCGCGAGCCGGTGATGTCGCTGAGCGAAGGCGAAGTCCAGGCTCTGCTGGATACCCTGGTGAAACGCCATTATCTGCGTACGGTCAGTGGCTTCGGCAATCGGGTCACTAAGTATGAGCAGCGCTTTTGCAACTCCGAATTTGGCGATCTGAAGCTCAGCGCCGGCGAGGTGGCGGTGGTGACGACGCTGCTGCTGCGGGGCGCCCAGACGCCGGGTGAATTACGCAGTCGGGCGCAGCGGATGCATGAGTTCAGCGATATGGCGGAAGTGGAAAGCGTGCTGGAAGGGCTGGCGACCCGCGAAGATGGTCCCTTTGTCGCCCGTCTGCCCCGGGAGCCGGGGAAACGGGAAAGCCGCTATATGCATCTGTTTTGCGACGACATGGACACACTGATCACGACAGTGGAAGCACTCTCGCCCCTGGAAGAGGAAGACGATCTGCGTGCCAGGGTTGAAGCGCTGGAAGGCGAGGTGGCGGAGCTGAAAGCGCGCCTCGATTCGCTGTTACACCATCTGGGGGACTAAACGTGGGGACAAGATTGCGCATTGGGGTGGTTGGCCTGGGCGGTATTGCGCAGAAAGCGTGGCTGCCGGTTCTGGGGGCGGCGGAAAGCTGGACGCTGCAGGCGGCCTGGTCGCCGGGAAAAGAGAAGGCGCTGCGGGTTTGCGAAACCTGGCGGATGCCATACGCTGAATCGCTGGATGCCCTGGCGGCGCAGTGCGATGCGGTCTTTGTTCATACGTCGACGGCTTCACATTATGAAGTGGTGAATCATTTGCTGAATGCCGGGGTTCATGTTTGCGTAGACAAACCGCTGGCGGACAAGCTGAGTGAGGCGGAGACGCTGGTCGAGCTGGCGGCGCGGCGTCGTCTGACGCTGATGGTCGGTTTCAATCGCCGCTTCGCACCGCTCTATCGGGAGCTAAAGGGGCGGCTGGGCGAGGCGGCCTCGCTGCGGATGGATAAGCACCGCAGCGATAGCGTGGGCAACGATCTGCGCTTTACCCTGCTTGATGACTATCTGCACGTGGTGGATACCGCGCTATGGCTGGCCGACGGTCAGGCGCGTCTGCGCGGTGGCGCGCTACAGATCACTCCGCAGGGCGAGATGCTGTATGCCGAACACCAGTTCAGTTCGCCCCGGCTGCAGGTCACCACCAGCATGCACCGCCGCGCAGGCAGCCAGCGCGAGTGGGTGCAGGCGGTTACGGATGGCGGGCTATATGCCGTCAGCGAGATGCGCGAATGGCAGGAGGAGTGCGGTCACGGCGTGGTCCAGCGCCCGGTCGCCAGCTGGCAAACCACCCTTGAGCAGCGCGGCTTTGTCGGCTGTGCGCGCCATTTTATCGAATGCGTGCAAAATCAGACGGTTCCTGAAACCGCAGGCGAACAGGCGCTGCTGGCTCAGCGGGTGGTCGACAAACTTTGGCGCGACGCCATCAGCGAATAATCCGTTGTAACAACTGACAGTAGTAATTCATGTTGAACCCGGTAGACTATCGCCACTTTCCAGCGCCCGCATTTGCGGGCGTTTTACTCCAGGGTTTGGAATAACAGCGTAATGAACCTTTTAAAATCACTGGCGGCCGTCAGTTCGATGACCATGTTTTCGCGCGTGCTGGGCTTTGCCCGCGATGCGATTGTGGCGCGCATTTTTGGCGCCGGGATGGCGACCGACGCCTTTTTCGTCGCCTTTAAACTGCCTAATCTGCTGCGGCGTATTTTTGCCGAAGGCGCCTTCTCTCAGGCGTTTGTACCGATCCTTGCCGAATATAAAAGCAAGCAGGGCGAAGATGCCACCCGGGTGTTTGTCTCGTATGTCTCCGGATTGCTGACCCTGGCCCTGGCGATCGTCACCGTTATCGGGATGCTGGCGGCGCCGTGGGTGATCACCATCACCGCCCCCGGGTTTGCTGATACCGCCGATAAATTTGCGCTGACTACCCAATTGCTGCGCATTACCTTCCCCTATATTTTGCTGATCTCCCTCGCCTCGCTGGTGGGGGCGATCCTTAATACCTGGAACCGCTTCTCGGTGCCGGCCTTTGCGCCGACGTTCCTCAACGTCAGCATGATTGGCTTTGCGCTGTTTGCCGCACCGTACTTTCATCCGCCGGTGCTGGCCCTGGCCTGGGCGGTCACGGTCGGCGGCGTGCTACAGCTGGCCTACCAGCTGCCGCACCTGAAGAAAATTGGCATGCTGGTCCTGCCGCGCATCAATCTGAAAGATGCCGGCGCGATGCGGGTGGTGAAGCAGATGGGGCCGGCGATCCTTGGCGTGTCGGTAAGCCAGATCTCCCTTATTATCAATACTATCTTCGCTTCGTTTCTCGTGTCGGGATCGGTGTCTTGGATGTACTACGCCGACCGTCTGATGGAGTTTCCGTCCGGTGTCCTGGGAGTGGCGCTCGGCACTATCCTGCTGCCATCGCTGTCAAAAAGCTTCGCCAGCGGTAATCATGACGAGTATTGCCGGCTGATGGACTGGGGGCTGCGTCTCTGCTTCCTGCTGGCGCTGCCGAGCGCGGTGGCGCTGGGGATCCTCGCCAAACCGCTGACCGTGGCCCTGTTCCAGTACGGCAAATTTAGCGCTTTTGATGCGGCAATGACCCAGCGCGCGCTGGTGGCCTATTCCGTGGGACTAATGGGGCTTATCGTGGTGAAGGTGCTGGCGCCGGGCTTCTATTCCCGCCAGGACATCAAGACCCCGGTCAAGATTGCTATTGTCACCCTGATTATGACCCAGGTGATGAACCTGGCGTTTATCGGCCCGCTGAAGCATGCGGGTCTGTCGCTGTCCATTGGCCTGGCGGCCTGCCTGAACGCCGCGCTGCTTTACTGGCAGTTGCGTAAACAGAAGATCTTTACCCCGCAACCGGGCTGGCTGGCCTTCCTGCTGCGTCTGATTGCTGCGGTGCTGGTTATGGCTGCGGCGCTGCTGGGCGTCATGCATATCATGCCGGAGTGGTCGCTGGGGACGATGCCGTTCCGTCTGATGCGCCTGCTGGTGGTGGTTGTCGCCGGGGTGGTGGCCTATTTCGCCACACTGCTGCTGTTGGGCTTCCGCGTGAAAGAGTTTGCCCGACGTACAGCCTAAGCGGTTGTGCGGGAATGGATGAACCCGCTTCACCTCAGGCGAAGCGGGTTTTTTTATGATGCGCGGCGTTCGGCAGCGACGATACGGGCATTCTCCAGCAGGCGGATTGCCAGGGCGATCGCCCCGCTGACCACCGCCAGGGTAACCACCCCGTTCCAGCCGGCCAGCACGTACAGCTTGCTGCCCAGCACCGACCCCAGCGACATCCCGATGAAGACCACGGTAAACAGCAGGGCGTTAAGGCGGCCGCGGGCCTGCGGCTCGAGGCCATACACCAGGTTCTGATGCGCCACCAGGCTTGACTGCAGGCCAAGGTCGAAGCCAATCGCCGACAGGGCAATCAGCGCCAGCTGGCCATGCAGTGGCAGCAGCGGCAGTATAAACATCAGGGCGAAGGAGACGGTGACCAGCGCCGCCCCCATTTGAGTCACTTTACCGGCACCAAATTTATCGGCCAGTCCGCCGGCCAGCGGCGCGGCCAGCGCCCCGGCAGCCCCGGCGATACCAAAGCCGCCCGCTACCGCACTGCCCATGTGATAGTGTTCGGAGAGCATCACCGCCAGCGTCGACCAGAAGGCGCTGAAGGCGACAGAGAGCGCCCCCTGAGCCAGCGCAGCGCGGCGTAGCGCCGGGTAGCGCTGCCACAGATGCGCCATTGAGGCCATCAGCTGCGGATAGCTCAGCGTCGAGTGAATGGCGAAGCGCGGCAGCACCCGCCACATCACCAGGCCAATCAGCGCCACGCTGACCGCCGCCGCCTGATACATCACCCGCCAGCCAAACACTGCGCCCACCACGCCGCTGACCGTCCGGGAAAGCAGGATCCCCAGCAGCAGCCCGGTCATCACCGTGCCCACCATTTTGCCCTGCTTGCCCGCCGGGGCGAGGATCGCCGCCGCAGGGACGATATCCTGCGCCATGGTCGCCGCCATACCGATCAGCAGACTGACCACCAGCAGTGAGCTGAGCTGGCCGGTGAGGCTGCACAGGAGCAGCAGGAGCGCCAGCAGCGCGCTTTTCACCAAAATCAGCCGGCGGCGATCGTGGCGGTCGCCGAGCGGGAGCAGGAACAGAATGCCGAGCGCATAACCCGCCTGCGTCAGAGTAGGGACCAGACCCATACCTTCTACCGTCAGGTGGAGATTGGCGCCCATCAACGGCAGCAGCGGCTGCGCGTAGTAGATAGAGGCGACGCTAAAGCCGGCGCCGAGCGCGAGAATGAAGATAATCCAGCCTGCGTCGCGGGTGGAAAGGGAAGTCGGTGTCATGATCAATACCTCGTGAATGCGATGGGGCTATTTTTCCCTGAATGCGGTTGGCGCGGTAGCCGGGCTGGTGGTAAAACGGTTATACGTAGCACGTATAGGCAAAAGAAAAATGAAAAGACAGGAGCGTATAGATCGCATTGAGCTGATGCGTACCTATATTCGTATTATAGAGGCAGGGTCGCTCTCCGCCGCGGCGGGGCAGATGGAGACCACCCAGGCGACCGTCAGCCGCCGCCTGCAGTCCCTTGAAGGGCTGCTGGGAGTCAAGCTGATCCTGCGTACCACCCATGCGATGAAGCTCACTGACGATGGCGAACGTTGCTACCGTCACGCCCGCCAGCTGGTGGATGCCTGGCTGGCGCTGGAAGATGACCTGCGTATTGCCGACGATCGGCCGGTGGGGGTGCTGCGGGTGAGGGCGCCGCACGCTTTTGGCCAGCAGCAGCTGCTGGGGCCGCTGGTCGCCTTTCTCCAGCGCCACCCGCAACTGTCGGTGGAGTGGATGCTGAATGATAATACTGTCGACTTTCTCAGCGATAATATCGACTGCGCCATCCGCGTGGGGGCGGAGGTGGATCCGGCCACGGTCTCCGTGCTGCTGGCGGAAGTGCCGCGCTGCGTGGTGGCCTCCCCTGAACTGCTGGCGAAGTACCCGCCGTTAACCTCGCTGGAGGCGTTATCCGGCCTGCCGTGGATCGCCATTAACACCTTTTATCAGCATGAGGTGCGGCTCCGACATCAGGTCAGCGGACAGCTCGTCTCCACGGCGATCACCCCCTGTCTGAGCACCGACAGCCTTTACGTCGCGCGTAACACTGCGCTGGCGGGGCTGGGGGTGGCGATGGTGTCCAGCTGGGCCGTGGCGGAGGATCTTGCTGCCGGAAGGTTGACAGAGCTGTTCCCGCAGTGGCGTCCCGCCTCGCTGCCGGTCCACCTGGTCTATCCCTGGGCGCGCTATTATCCGACGCGGCTGCGTAAATTCCTCGACCTGATGCGGGAGATCATGCCGGACCTCGCCGGCATGCAGCCTCCGCAAAGCGCATAAAAAAACCGGCCAGGAGGCCGGTTTTTTTATTTAGCACGCTTACTCGACGGGCTGTGGGCGGGTCGGTTCAGCGGTGGCTTTATGGGTGGCGCTATGACCGCCGGCGGCGCCTTTGCCTTCAAAAGCGAATGGCGGGCGCACCCAGGTGCTGTGGCGCGGCGCTTCCGGGACATAGTCCGGCGCTGGCGCACGGGTCATTGGCGCGGTGGCATGGCGATGACCCGCCACCACTACCGGCTTACTCACCGGAGGCTCGACTTTGACCGGCTCGACAGGCGCGGCTTCGACAACCGGTGCGTCAACAACCGGTGCTTCAACTGCGGTTTCCGCCGCCGGCGTGATGGTTTCCACTGGCGCTTCAACGACAGGCGCCGTTTCCACCACTTCAGGTTCTACCACCACCGGCTCGGCGTCGAGCGTCGCTGGCGCGATAGCCTGAGGCGCTTCGACAGCCGGCGCTTCGGTGACCAGCTCCTGCGGCGCTGGCTCGACGGCTGCTGGCGCGACACCTTCCGCAGCATCAACCACCACCGGCTCGGCGGCTACGACCGGCTCGACGACCACAGGCTCGGCGGTAACCGGCTCCATGGTAGCCGGCTCGACGGTGACCGGGGCAGCGGTAACGGTTTCAACGACGGCAACCGGGGTCGCGACGGGCGCGACGGTTTCCACGAGGTTGTCGTTCTGAACCTGAACCTCTTCCGGCTGCTGATCCTGCGGACGAACCACCGGGTAGCGGATCCAGACTTTACCGGAAGCCATCTCCGGCGATGCGCAGGCTACGGTCAGCGGCATTGGCGACTGGGTCGGATAGCGTTCGTCACGATAGCGACGACGACGCTGACCGCTGACGCGCAGGTGACGCGGGGAACGACGTGAGCGACGCGGCATACCGTTCGCTTCACGGGATTCGCCATTTTCGTCCTGGTCCGCCACGCTCTCCACTACTGCTGGCAGCTCGGCTTTCACCGGCTCGCTGCGCGGAGCGATAACTTCCGCCACTACGGCTTCTGGCACGATCTCGGCAACCTGCTCAACGACAGCGGACTCAACGCGTACTTTCTGCGCCAGCTGGCGCGGTTTACGACGCGGCAGGGTCTGCACACGCTCTTCCTGCTCCGTCTCCTGCGCTACCGGCTCTTCGCGAGTCTGCGCTTTGGCTTCCTGCTGCGCCTGACGTTTGTCGTCATTGCGGCGGCGGGTGCGTTCGCGGCGCGGCTGCTGCTCGTCACGAGATTTCGCTTTCTCCGCGTCGTCGCCTGAGGTCTGGCGAACATCACGGGCTTCCACATTCTGCGACGGCTTCTCGCGACGGTTGCGACGGTTCTCTTCACGCGATTCGCGCGGTTCACGGCCCTCGGCATTGTCCGCACGAGTGTCACGATTGTCACGGTTATCGCGGTTGTCACGATTGTCGCGGTTTTCACGGCGGTCGTTGCGATCGCGGCGGTTGTTGGCGCGCGGTTTACGGCGCTCCTGCTGACGCTCCGGTTTTTCTTCCGCTTTCTTCTCGACCTTAACCTCAGCCGGTTTGGCCTCTTCGGCGCCAGAGAAGATATTCTTCAGCGCGCTGAAGAAGCGTGAGAGCAGGCCAGGCTGCGCCGGTGCGGCGGCCGCGACCGGTGCCGCTGCGGCGACAGGTGCGGCGACAGGCTCTTCAAGCATCGGGGCCGGCGGCGCGTCAGGCATGACAAAAGCGGCCAGGGCCGGCTGTTCCGGACGTTTCCGTTCTGCCGGCTCATCGTCGCCCGGCAGCGCCATCTCTTCTTCATGCAGCTTCGGCAGCAGGTAGCTCAGCGTTGAGGTCTCTTCACCTTTGCGCACGCGCAGGACGGAGTAGTGCGGCGTCTGCATTTCGTCGTTTGGCACGATAATCACGCGCACATCGCCCTGACGGGATTCGATAGCGCTCACCGCGGCACGTTTTTCGTTCAGCAGATAGGAGGCGATCGGTACCGGAACGATGGCGTGCACTTCTTTGGTGTTCTCTTTCAGCGCTTCTTCTTCAATCAGACGCAGAATAGAGAGCGACAGCGATTCGTTATCACGCACGGTGCCGGTGCCGGAGCAGCGCGGGCAGACGTGGTGGCTGGATTCGCCCAGCGACGGGCTCAGGCGCTGGCGGGACATCTCCAGCAGGCCGAAGCGCGAGATATGGCTGATCTGAATGCGCGCCCGGTCCTGACGGACGGCTTCGCGCAGACGGTTCTCCACAGCGCGCTGGTGGCGAACCGGGGTCATATCGATAAAGTCGATAACGATCAGGCCGCCGAGGTCGCGCAGACGCAGCTGGCGGGCAATCTCGTCAGCCGCTTCGAGGTTGGTGTTGAACGCCGTCTCTTCGATATCGCCGCCGCGGGTGGCGCGGGCCGAGTTGATATCGATCGCGGTCAGCGCTTCAGTGCTGTCGATGACGATAGAGCCACCGGACGGCAGACGCACTTCACGCTGGAAGGCGGATTCAATCTGGGATTCGATCTGGTAGTGGCTGAACAGCGGGATTTCACCGGTGTACAGTTTGATTTTGCTGCTGAAATCCGGACGACCCAGCGCGGCGATATGCTGGCGCGCCAGCTCGAGCACTTTCGGATTATCGATCAGGATTTCGCCGATATCCTGGCGCAGATAGTCACGGAAGGCGCGGACAATGACGTTGCTTTCCTGGTGGATAAGGAACGGCGCCGGACGGCTTTCCGCGGCTTTCTGAATCGCTTCCCAGTGTTTCAGACGGAAGCTCAGGTCCCACTGCAGGGCTTCGGCAGATTTGCCGACGCCAGCGGTGCGAACGATAAGGCCCATGCCGTCCGGAAGCTCCAGGCTCGCCAGCGCTTCTTTCAGTTCGGTACGGTCGTCGCCCTCGATACGGCGGGAAATTCCCCCCGCGCGCGGGTTGTTCGGCATCAATACCAGATAGCTGCCCGCCAGGCTGATAAAGGTGGTGAGCGCAGCGCCTTTGTTGCCGCGTTCTTCTTTATCAATCTGCACGATAACTTCCTGACCTTCACGCAGTACGTCTTTGATATTAGGACGGCCGTGCGCATTGTAGTTGGCGGGGAAGTATTCGCGGGCGATTTCTTTGAGGGGGAGGAAACCATGACGCTCGGCGCCGTAATCAACAAACGCGGCTTCAAGGCTGGGTTCAATGCGGGTGATTTTGCCTTTGTAGATGTTCGCTTTTTTCTGTTCGTGCCCGGGGCTTTCGATATCCAGGTCGTACAGGCGCTGCCCATCAACAAGGGCGACGCGCAACTCTTCCTGCTGAGTTGCGTTGATTAACATTCTTTTCATCGTAACTTACTCATTATTCTTACATTGACGACTAAGCTGCGGGCAGAGTAATGCCTTTCCGGGGGAAAACCGATGGCCTCGTGTCTGGTTCACGTCGCCAACCTCACGGTTGTCGCGCGCTTAAGAGGCGCAGAGTGTCGGTCGCCTGTGTTTCAAACGGAAACACAGCGCAATTATTCAGGGGAACAGCCTGGGATGTATCACCAGAGAATATTCCATTTATACTCGTCGTCTTTCGCGTTGCAGGCATGATGGCTTAACCTGCTCACCTCGATCAGCGGATCCAGATGAGCTCCCGGGAGTCCCGGAGTTGACGCCTTCCTGCGACTTGAAATCCATAGAGCCTGTACCGGTAAGGACTGCAACCCGCAGCCCGCTAACTGTCTGAAAGATCACAACGTCTTACGCCATTGCTGCGTGGGCGATCGGTCAGACAAAACTGGTCATTCCGCTAATGTCTTGTTCTAACAAGATGCAATACGGAAAACGGTCTCATTATTCCATTGCTAACCTTGTTATAGCAAGTTGACTTTCACCTTTTATCACCCGGTTACTCACAGTTTTATCACCTGCCCATACAGATTGTTCTAATAACAAACAATATGGCGGTCAGGCAAACCGTGAAAACAGGATAATGATAAATATAAGCATATAAAAATGAGTGGCGCTAATGTGTCCGGCTATTTAGAATCGCGCACCATGAAAACTGAGACCCCAACCGTAAAAATGGTTGCCATTGCTGCTGATGAAGCGGGGCAACGTATCGACAACTTTTTGCGTACCCAATTGAAAGGCGTACCGAAGAGCATGATTTATCGCATCCTGCGTAAAGGCGAGGTGCGGGTGAATAAAAAACGCGTGAAGCCGGAGTATAAGCTGGAGGCGGGCGATGAAGTCCGTATCCCTCCGGTGCGCGTGGCGGAGCGTGAAGAAGAGGCGGTATCGCCGCATCTGCAGAAAGTGGCGGCGCTCTCTGAGGTGATCCTCTATGAAGACGATCATATTCTGGTCCTCAATAAGCCTTCCGGTACCGCGGTACATGGCGGCAGCGGCCTGAGCTTCGGCGTGATTGAAGGGCTGCGCGCCCTGCGCCCGGAGGCGCGCTTCCTTGAGCTGGTGCATCGGCTCGACCGCGATACCTCTGGCGTGCTGCTGGTGGCGAAAAAGCGCTCGGCGCTGCGTTCGCTGCACGAGCAGCTGCGTGATAAAGGCATGCAGAAAGACTATCTGGCGCTGGTGCGCGGCCAGTGGCAGTCGCATACCAAAGTGGTGCAGGCCCCGCTGTTGAAGAACATTCTGCAGAGCGGCGAGAGAATCGTCCGCGTGAGTCAGGAAGGCAAGCCGTCAGAGACGCGCTTCAAAGTGGAAGAGCGTTATGAATTCGCCACTCTGGTGCGCTGCAGTCCGGTCACCGGACGCACGCATCAGATTCGCGTTCATACCCAGTATGCCGGCCATCCTATCGCCTTTGACGACCGCTATGGCGACCGCGAATTTGACAAGCAACTCTCTGGTACCGGCTTAAACCGCCTGTTCCTCCACGCTGCTGCGCTGAAGTTTACCCACCCGGGGAGCGGGGAGGTGATGCGCGTTGAGGCGCCGCTGGATAACCAGCTGAAGCACTGTCTACAGGTGCTACGGAA
Organism: Klebsiella sp. GG_Kp175; assembly: GCF_040062325.1. NCBI lineage: Bacteria > Pseudomonadati > Pseudomonadota > Gammaproteobacteria > Enterobacterales > Enterobacteriaceae > Klebsiella > Klebsiella sp. GG_Kp175. Next base: position 54,399 of record NZ_JBEAFX010000004.1, read on the forward strand.
GAGCAAATAAGTGCAACGGCGGAATCAGTTCCGCCGTTTTTTTTACCTCAGCCTAACAGCGGGTTGTAATTTTCGCGGCGCAGCATCTGACAGAGCGCGATCAAGGGTAAACCGACCAGCGTATTCGGATCTCGGCCTTCCAGCCGTTCGAACAGCGTAATACCTAACCCCTCGCTCTTAAAACTCCCGGCGCACTGCAGCGGGTTCTCTTTACGCACATAGCCTTCGATCTCTTTATCGCTGAGATGCCGGAAGTGGACGTCAAAGGGCTCGCATTCGGTTTGCAGATGACCGCTGGCGGAGTTGTACAGCGCGAGCCCGGTATAAAAGGTAATGATCGACCCGCTCGCCTTTCTCAACTGCCTGCGGGCATTTTCCTCGGTGTGCGGTTTGCCGGTGATCTCACCGTCCAATACGCAAACCTGATCGGAGCCTATAATAAGGTGATTGGGGTAGCGCGAAGCCAGGCTCTGCGCTTTGGCCTGCGCCAGCCGGGTGACAAGCTGACGCGCGGATTCTTCAGGGCGGGGCGTTTCGTCGACGTCAGGCGCCGCACATTCAAATGGTAACCCCAGTTTTTCCAGCAGCATGCGCCGCCAGGGAGAGGTTGACGCCAGGATAAGTTGAGACATATTTTTTCATCCACATATAGCGCTTCGCAGAGCATCATCTTAAACTATGCGCCGCAATGTGTGCGAATAAATGGCAAAAGGCAACCTGAGGCTGCCTTTTTCTTTGACTCTATGACATTACAAAGTTAATATGCGCGCCCTATGCAAAAGGTAAAATTACCCCTGACTCTTGATCCGGTACGCACGGCTCAAAAACGCCTTGATTACGAAGGCATCTATGCCCGCGATCAGGTTGAACGTGTAGCCGATTCTGTAGTCAGCGTGGACAGCGATGTGGAATGCAGCATGTCGTTCGCTATCGATAACCAGCGTCTCGCCGTTATTACAGGCGATGCGAAGGTGACGGTAACCCTCGAATGCCAGCGTTGCGGGAAACCGTTTTCCCATCACGTCCACACCACGTATTGTTTTAGCCCCGTCAGAAATGACGAACAGGCCGAAGCACTACCGGAAGCGTATGAGCCGATTGAGGTTAACGAATTCGGTGAAATCGACCTGCAGGCAATGGTCGAGGATGAAATTATCCTCTCCCTGCCCGTAGTTCCGGTGCATGATTCTGAACACTGTGAAGTGTCCGACGCGGACATGGTCTTTGGCGAACTGCCTGAAGAGGCACAAAAACCAAACCCATTTGCCGTATTAGCCAGCTTAAAGCGTAAGTAATTGAGGAGTAAGGTCCATGGCCGTACAACAGAATAAACCAACCCGTTCCAAACGTGGCATGCGTCGTTCCCATGACGCGCTGACCGCAGTCACCAGCCTGTCTGTAGACAAAACTTCTGGTGAGAAACACCTGCGTCACCACATCACTGCCGACGGTTTCTACCGCGGTCGCAAGGTTATCGCTAAGTAATCACGCGATACTCGCAGGATTTCCCGTTGCAGGCCATGGCGGGTTTGTACGTACCTGGGCACTCGGTTAACCCGATAACCAGAGGCGTCAATGCCCGGATTGTTGCGTCTGCAGCGTGAAAATTCGCGGGTGCCAGCGTGATGAAGCTTAGTGAGGACTCCCCGGGCAACTGGGGAATCACCGAACCGGGCAGCGACGATACCTTGACACGTCTAACCCTGGCGTTAGATGTCATGGGGGGCGATTTCGGCCCATCCGTGACAGTGCCTGCAGCACTGCAGGCACTGAACTCTAATTCGCAACTCACACTTCTTTTAGTCGGCGATCCCGACGCCATCACGCCATTACTCGCCAAAGCTGACTTCGAACAACGTTCGCGTCTGCAGATTATTCCTGCGCAGTCAGTTATTGCCAGTGATGCGCGACCCGCACAGGCTATCCGCAGCAGTCGCGGAAGCTCAATGCGCGTGGCGCTGGAGCTTGTGAAAGAAGGGCGGGCGGAAGCCTGCGTCAGCGCCGGCAACACCGGCGCGCTGATGGGTCTGGCGAAACTGCTGCTCAAACCGATTGAAGGTATTGAGCGGCCGGCGCTGGTGACGGTGCTGCCGCACCAGCAGAAGGGCAAAACCGTGGTGCTGGATCTCGGCGCCAACGTCGATTGCGACAGCACGATGCTGGTGCAATTCGCGGTGATGGGTGCAGTGCTGGCGGAAGAGGTGGTCGGCATTGCCAATCCTCGCGTCGCCTTGCTGAACATCGGCGAAGAAGAGATGAAAGGCCTCAGCAGCATCCGCGATGCTGCTGCAGTGCTCAAAACGCTGCCTTCCCTCAACTACATCGGCTATCTTGAAGCCAATGAACTGTTGACCGGAAAAACCGATGTGCTGGTTTGTGATGGATTCACGGGCAACGTCACATTAAAAACCATGGAAGGTGTTGTCAGAATGTTCCTTTCACTGCTGAAATCTCAGGGAGAGGGCAAAAAACGGTCGTGGTGGCTGCTGTTACTAAAACGTTGGTTACAAAAAAGCCTGGCGAGGCGATTCAGTCACCTCAACCCCGACCAGTATAATGGCGCCTGTCTGTTAGGATTGCGCGGTTCCGTGATCAAGAGTCATGGTGCTGCCAATCAACGCGCCTTTAGCGTCGCGATAGAGCAGGCAGTGCAGGCGGTGCAGCGGCAAATTCCCCAACGGATCGCCGCGCGCCTGGAATCTTTATACCCAGCTGGTTTCGAGCTGCCGGAAAGCGACAGTGATGTGAACGCCCGACAGCAAAGCGGGACGAATGGACACCACTGACGCCGCGGCGGTTGAACGAGGCGGGTATATTACCCAAGAGTGACTGAGCGTACATGTATACGAAGATTATTGGTACCGGCAGCTATCTGCCCGAGCAAGTGCGTACAAACGCCGACCTGGAAAAAATGGTAGAGACCTCTGACGAGTGGATTGTCACCCGCACAGGTATCCGTGAGCGTCGTATTGCCGCAGCGCATGAAACAGTTGCTACGATGGGCTTTGAAGCCGCAAAGCAGGCGCTGGCGATGGCGGGCGTGTCCGCGGAGCAAATTGGTCTGATCATTGTTGCGACCACCTCCGGCACGCACGCGTTTCCGAGTTCGGCATGCCAGATTCAGTCTATGCTGGGTGTCAAGGGCTGCCCGGCGTTTGACGTCGCGGCCGCCTGCGCCGGTTTCACCTATGCGCTGAGCGTCGCCGATCAGTATGTCAAGAACGGCGCGGTGGACTATGCGCTGGTCGTCGGCGCCGATGTGCTGGCGCGCACCTGCGATCCGGCCGATCGCGGGACGATTATTATTTTCGGCGATGGCGCCGGGGCGGTGGTGCTGGGCGCCTCCGAAGAGCCTGGCATTATCTCGACGCATCTGCATGCTGATGGTAGCTATGGCGAACTGCTGACCCTGCCGAACGCCGATCGCGTCGATCCGGAAAATCCGATCTATCTGACGATGGCCGGCAATGAAGTCTTCAAAGTGGCGGTCACCGAGTTAGCGCACATCGTTGATGAGACGCTGGCCGCGAATAATCTCGAACGTTCAGCGCTGGACTGGCTGGTGCCGCACCAGGCAAACCTGCGGATCATCAGCGCGACGGCGAAGAAACTGGGCATGTCGATGGATAACGTCGTAGTGACCCTCGACCGCCATGGCAACACCTCCGCGGCGTCAGTCCCTTGCGCGCTGGATGAGGCCGTCCGCGATGGCCGCATTCAACGTGGGCAGCTGATTTTGCTGGAAGCCTTTGGTGGCGGTTTCACCTGGGGTTCCGCGCTGGTTCGTTTTTAGTATAAGGATTTAAACATGACGCAATTTGCTTTTGTGTTCCCGGGACAGGGCTCGCAGGCCGTAGGCATGCTGGCCGATATGGCGGCGACCTGGCCGGTCATTGAAGAGACCTTCGGTGAAGCTTCCGCAGCGTTGGGTTACGATCTGTGGGCGCTGACGCAACAGGGCCCGGCAGAAGAACTGAATAAGACCTGGCAGACCCAGCCAGCGCTGCTGACCGCCTCCGTGGCGCTGTATCGCGTCTGGCAGCAGCAGGGCGGCAAAGCGCCGGCGCTGCTGGCTGGCCACAGCCTCGGCGAATACTCCGCGCTGGTTTGCGCGGGCGTTATCGCTTTCGCTGATGCCGTTCGCCTGGTTGAACTGCGCGGCAAATTCATGCAGGAAGCTGTACCGGAAGGTACTGGCGCCATGTCAGCGATTATCGGTCTGGACGACGCGGCTATTGCCAAAGCCTGTGAAGAATCGGCCGAAGGGCAGGTCGTCTCTCCGGTGAACTACAATTCCCCGGGCCAGGTGGTTATCGCCGGTCACAAAGAGGCCGTTGAACGCGCAGGCGCCGCCTGTAAGGCCGCGGGCGCTAAACGGGCGCTGCCGTTGCCGGTGAGCGTGCCGTCTCACTGTGCGCTGATGAAGCCAGCAGCGGAGAAACTGGCGCTTGAGCTGCAGAAAATCACCTTCAACGCGCCGACGATCCCGGTGGTAAATAACGTCGATGTGAAGTGCGAAACCGCGCCGGACGCCATTCGCGACGCGCTGGTACGCCAGCTGTATAGTCCGGTTCAGTGGACTAAAACCGTTGAGTTTATGGCTGCTCAGGGCGTAACGCATCTGTATGAGGTTGGCCCGGGTAAAGTCCTCACCGGCCTGACCAAACGTATTGTTGACACCCTGACCGCTTCCGCGCTTAACGAGCCGGCGGCGATGTCTGCGGCGCTTGAGCAATAAAAGAGGAAAACCATGAGTTTTGAAGGAAAAATCGCGCTGGTTACCGGTGCAAGCCGCGGTATTGGCCGCGCCATCGCTGAAACGCTCGTCGCCCGCGGCGCGAAAGTTATCGGTACTGCGACCAGCGAAAGCGGCGCGCAGGCGATCAGCGACTATTTAGGCGCCAACGGTAAAGGTCTGATGTTGAATGTGACCGACCCGGCATCTATTGAATCTGTTCTGGAAAATGTGCGCGCAGAGTTTGGCGAAGTGGATATCCTGGTGAATAATGCCGGGATCACTCGCGACAACCTGTTAATGCGCATGAAAGATGACGAGTGGAACGATATCATCGAAACCAACCTGTCATCGGTTTTCCGTCTGTCAAAAGCGGTAATGCGCGCTATGATGAAAAAGCGTCATGGACGTATTATCACTATCGGTTCTGTGGTTGGTACCATGGGAAATGCGGGTCAGGCCAACTACGCTGCGGCGAAAGCGGGTCTGATCGGCTTCAGTAAATCACTGGCGCGTGAAGTTGCGTCCCGCGGTATTACTGTAAACGTTGTTGCTCCGGGCTTTATTGAAACGGACATGACGCGTGCGCTGACCGATGAGCAGCGTGCGGGTACGCTGGCGGCAGTTCCTGCGGGGCGCCTTGGCACCCCAAATGAAATCGCCAGCGCGGTTGCATTTTTAGCCTCTGACGAAGCAAGTTACATTACTGGTGAAACCCTGCACGTCAACGGCGGAATGTACATGGTCTGACCGAGATTTGTGCAAAACGTTCAGGAACCGCGCACTTCGCACGGTTCTCTGTGCGGTTTTGTGCGAAAAGATTTGCGTTCTTAGGGCAAACGGCCTCAAAATAGCGCAAAATCGTGGTAAGACCTGCCGGGATTTAGTTGCAAATTTTTCAACATTTTATACACTACGAAAACCATCGCGAAAGCGAGTTTTGATAGGAAATTTAAGAGTATGAGCACTATCGAAGAACGCGTTAAGAAAATTATCGGCGAGCAGCTGGGCGTTAAGCAGGAAGAAGTTACCAACAATGCTTCCTTCGTTGAAGACCTGGGCGCTGATTCTCTTGACACCGTTGAGCTGGTAATGGCTCTGGAAGAAGAGTTTGATACTGAGATTCCGGACGAAGAAGCTGAGAAAATCACCACCGTTCAGGCTGCCATTGATTACATCAACGGCCACCAGGCGTAAGTGAACATCTCCAGGCGGTCATTCGACCGCCTGAGTTTTATCTTTATTTGTCCCACAAGAATCTATTTTCCCTCCCTGGAGGACAAACGTGTCTAAGCGTCGTGTAGTTGTGACCGGACTGGGCATGTTGTCTCCTGTCGGCAATACCGTAGAGTCTACCTGGAAAGCTCTCCTTGCCGGTCAGAGTGGCATCAGCCTGATCGACCATTTCGATACTAGCGCCTATGCAACGAAATTTGCTGGCTTAGTAAAGGATTTTAACTGTGATGACATCATCTCGCGCAAAGAGCAGCGCAAGATGGATGCCTTCATTCAATATGGAATTGTCGCTGGCGTTCAGGCCATGCAGGATTCTGGCCTTGAAGTGACGGAAGAGAATGCTACCCGTATTGGTGCCGCAATCGGCTCTGGTATTGGCGGTCTCGGCTTGATCGAAGAAAACCACAGTTCGCTGGTCAACGGCGGACCGCGTAAGATCAGCCCATTCTTCGTTCCCTCCACAATTGTTAACATGGTGGCCGGCCATCTGACCATCATGTTTGGTCTGCGTGGACCAAGTATCTCCATCGCGACCGCCTGTACTTCAGGCGTGCACAACATCGGTCAGGCTGCGCGCATCATCGCCTATGGCGATGCCGATGCGATGGTGGCAGGCGGTGCGGAAAAAGCCAGTACCCCGCTTGGCGTGGGCGGCTTTGGCGCAGCGCGGGCGCTCTCCACGCGCAATGACAACCCGCAGGCGGCAAGCCGTCCGTGGGATAAAGATCGCGACGGCTTCGTGCTGGGCGACGGCGCGGGCATGGTGGTGCTGGAAGAGTACGAGCACGCAAAAAAACGCGGTGCGAAAATCTACGCCGAGATCGTCGGCTTCGGCATGAGCAGCGATGCTTACCATATGACGTCACCGCCGGAAGATGGCGCGGGCGCCGCGCTGGCGATGGTGAATGCCATTCGCGATGCGGGCATTGAACCGGGCCAGATCGGCTACGTCAACGCCCACGGCACCTCGACGCCGGCTGGCGATAAAGCGGAAGCGCAGGCGGTTAAGTCTGTCTTCGGCGATGCGGCGAGCCGCGTACTGGTGAGCTCCACCAAATCCATGACCGGGCATCTGCTGGGCGCGGCAGGGGCGGTAGAGTCGATTTACTCTATCCTGGCGCTGCGCGATCAGGCGGTTCCGCCGACGATCAACCTCGACAACCCGGATGAGGGCTGCGACCTCGACTTCGTTCCGCACGAAGCGCGTCAGGTTTCCGGTATGGAGTACACCCTGTGCAACTCCTTCGGCTTTGGCGGCACTAACGGTTCGCTGATCTTCAAAAAAGTGTGACAGGGCTTGCCCCGGTACTGCTTTAACAAAAGGCCCGATTGTCGGGCCTTTTTTATTCGGCTTTCTCCGCTTGTCCTCTGCTCCGTGTCCTGAGACACTCACCGACCAGTGAAAAGGAGTCCTTTATGTTCTTGATAAATGGCGTTGAACAGGACACGCTGGCGGTGAACGATCGCGCCGTCCAGTTTGGCGACGGTTGTTTTACCACTGCCCGTATACAGCATGGACAGGTTGCGTTACTGGACGCCCATCTGCAGCGTTTGCAGACAACCTGCGAAAAATTACGCATCCCGTTTGACGACTGGCTGACGCTAAGCGACGAGATGCAGCGTCTGGCTCGACCGCACGCGCAGGGCGTGCTTAAGGTGACCCTTACCCGCGGCGTTGGGGGAAGGGGATACAGCACGGCGGGCTGTGCGCCGCCCACCCGTATTCTGAGCGACTCTCCGCTTCCGGCGCACTACGCGCGCTGGCGGGAGGAGGGCATTACCCTGACCCGGAGCCCGGTGACCCTGGGGCGCAACCCCTGGCTGGCTGGCCTGAAGCATCTTAATCGTCTGGAGCAGGTGCTGATTCGCTCTCATCTTGAACAGACGGACGCCGATGAGGCGCTGGTCCTTGACAGTGACGGGTGGCTTACGGAATGCTGTGCCGCGAATTTATTCTGGCGTCAGGGACGGGATGTATTTACTCCGCGACTCGATTATGCCGGGGTCAACGGCATAATGCGGCAGCGCTGTATCGCGCAGCTGGCACCATCGACGTTTCGCGTTGTCGAAGTGACAGCGCGTCCCGAGGCGTTGCGGGAGGCCGATGAAGTGCTGATCTGCAATGCGCTGATGCCGCTGGTGCCGGTTCGTCGCTGGGATGAGACCGTCTGGTCCTCGCGCGAGCTTTACCATTTTTTAGCCCCTTTGTGTGAGCTGTCTGGTTAGTATGAAGAAAATGTTACGTTTTATCCTGTTGCTGGTGGTGCTGTTGGGCATCGCCGCGGCGGCAGGAATGTGGAAGGTACGCCAGCTGGCGGACAGCAAGCTGCTGATTAAAGAAGAGACCATCTTTACCCTCGAAGCCGGCACCGGCCGGCTGGCGCTGGGGCAGGATCTCTATCGCGAGAAGGTGATCAATCGCCCGCGCGTGTTCCAGTGGCTGCTGCGGATGGAGCCTGAGCTGTCTCACTTCAAGGCCGGGACCTATCGCCTCACGCCGCAAATGACGGTGCGCGAGATGCTGCAGCTGCTGGCCAGCGGCAAAGAGGCGCAGTTTCCGCTGCGCTTTGTCGAAGGCATGCGCGTCAGCGACTACCTTCGTCAGCTGCGCGATGCTCCCTACGTGAAGCACACGCTTGAAGACGATAGCTACGCGACGGTGGCTAAGGCGTTAGGTCTTGACCATGCCGACTGGGTGGAAGGCTGGTTCTGGCCGGACACCTGGATGTACACCGCCAATACTAGCGACATCGCCATCCTCAAGCGCGCGCATCAGAAAATGGTCACTGAAGTGGCGAAGATTTGGGAAGGACGGATGGATAATCTGCCCTATGCCGATCAGAATCAGCTGTTGACCATGGCCTCGATTATTGAGAAAGAGACCGCGGTGGCGGAAGAGCGCGATCGCGTCGCGTCGGTATTTATCAACCGCCTGCGCATCGGCATGCGCTTACAGACCGACCCAACGGTGATCTACGGGATGGGCGAAGGGTATAATGGAAAGTTAACGCGTAAGGATCTGGAGACGCCGACCGCGTACAATACCTATACCATCAGCGGCCTGCCGCCAGGCCCTATCGCGGTGCCGGGCGAAGCGTCGCTGAAGGCGGCCGCCCATCCGGCGAAAACACCATACCTCTATTTTGTCGCCGACGGGAAAGGGGGCCATACGTTTACCACAAACCTGGTCAGCCATAACCGCGCGGTGCAGGACTATCTGAAAGTACTTAAGGAAAAAAATGCGCAGTAACTATATCGTCATCGAGGGGCTGGAGGGCGCCGGGAAGACCACCGCACGTCAACTGGTGGTGGAGACGCTGCAGTCGGCAGGTATTCACGATATGGTGTTTACCCGTGAGCCGGGGGGCACAATCCTTGCTGAAAAACTGCGTAGCCTGGTGCTGGATATCCAGTCCACGGGCGATGAAGTGATTAACGATAAAGCGGAAGTGCTGATGTTTTACGCGGCGCGCGTCCAACTGGTGGAGACGGTGATTAAACCTGCTCTGGCTCGCGGCCAGTGGGTGATCGGCGATCGTCACGATCTCTCCACCCAGGCCTATCAGGGCGGCGGCAGGGGCATTGACCGCACGATGCTGGCGACGCTGCGCGACGCCGTTCTCGGCGATTTTCGTCCCGATTTGACGCTGTACCTCGACGTTACGCCGGAAGTGGGGCTGCAGCGCGCCCGCGCCCGCGGTGAACTGGATCGCATTGAGCAGGAGTCGATGAACTTCTTCAATCGTACCCGCGCGCGCTACCTTGAGCTGGCTGCGGCAGATCCTTCTATCCGCACGGTGGATGCGACGCAGCCGCTGGATGCCGTCGCGCGCGATATTCGCGCCACGATCGCCCAGTGGATGGCGGAGCAACCGGCATGAAATGGTATCCGTGGCTGCGCCCCTCGTTCGAACAACTGGTCGGTAGCTATCAGGCCGGACGTGGCCACCACGCCTTACTGTTACAGTCTCTGAGCGGGATGGGCGGCGAGGCGTTGATTTATGCGCTGTGCCGCTTCCTGATGTGCCGCCAGCCTGAAGGGCATAAAAGCTGCGGTCACTGCCACAGCTGCCAGCTGATGCAGGCCGGTACGCACCCCGATTACTATCCGCTGAGCCCTGAGAAAGGCAAGAGCGCGCTGGGTATTGACGCGGTGCGCGATGTCAACGACAAGCTCTATGAGCGCGCGCGCCTCGGTGGGGCGAAGGTGGTATGGATTAGCGATGCCGCCTTGCTGACCGATGCTGCCGCCAACGCGTTGCTGAAAACGCTGGAGGAGCCGCCGGAAAATACCTGGTTCTTCCTCGCCTGCGAGGAGCCGGCGCGTCTGCTGACCACCCTGCGCAGTCGCTGCCGCCTGCACCACCTGTCGCCGCCGACGGAATCTTATGCCCTGGCCTGGCTGGAGCGTGAGGTGAACCTGCCGCAGGAGGCGCTGCTGACCGCGTTACGTCTGTGCGCCAGCGCGCCGGCCGCGGCGCTCGAGCTGCTTAAGGAGCCGCAGTGGACGGCGCGACAGCAGCTGTGTCAGGCGCTGGCGACCACACTGGCAAGCGGTGACTGGCTGGCGCTGCTGCCGATACTCAATCATGAACAGGCGGCGGTTCGCCTGCACTGGCTGGCATCGCTGCTGGTCGATGCGCAAAAACGACAGCAGGGAATTGCCCTGGTGAGTAACCCGGATGTCTGGCCGCTGCTGGAGCAGCTGGCGCACAGTCTGCCCGCCGCCCGGCTGCAGGCGATTGCCCATGACGTCTGTACCTGCCGCGAGCAATTGCTGAACGTCGTCGGCGTCAACCGCGAACTGCTGCTCACCGAGCGCCTGCTGCGCTGGGAACATTACCTGCAACCCGGGACGGTTTTACCCGTCTCCCACCTCTGAGTGAGACATTATGTTTTTAGTCGACTCCCACTGCCATCTTGATGGTCTGGATTATCAAACCCTGCACAAAAACGTCGATGACGTACTGGCAAAAGCGGCCGCACGCGATGTGAAATTTTGCCTGGCGGTCGCCACGACGCTGCCTGGCTACCGCAGTATGCGCGAGCTGGTAGGAAGGCGTGACAACGTCGTCTTCTCCTGCGGCGTGCACCCGTTAAACCAGGATGAGCCCTACGAGGTGGAGACGCTGCGCACGCTGGCGGCGGAAGAGGGCGTCGTCGCGATGGGAGAGACCGGACTGGACTATTTTTATACCCCGGAAACCAAAGTCCAGCAGCAAACTTCGTTCCGTGACCATATCCGCATCGGCCGGGAGCTGAACAAGCCCGTGATCGTGCATACCCGTGACGCTCGCGCCGATACCCTGGCCATTTTACGCGAAGAAAAGGTGACGGATTGCGGAGGCGTACTACACTGTTTCACTGAGGACAGGGAGACGGCGGGTAAGCTGCTCGACATGGGGTTCTATATCTCGTTTTCCGGTATCGTCACTTTCCGTAACGCCGAGCAGCTGCGCGATGCGGCGCGCTATGTTCCGCTGGATCGTCTGCTGGTGGAGACCGATTCGCCATACCTGGCGCCGGTACCCCATCGCGGCAAAGAGAACCAGCCGGCGCTGGTGCGTGACGTTGCTGAATACATGGCGGTACTGAAGGGTGTGTCGCTGGAGCAACTGGCTCAGCAAACCACCGACAATTTTGCCACGCTGTTCCACATTGACCCCGCCCGCTTGCAACCTGCTTGATCTGCTTATTATTTTAAGGCTCGTAATTAATAGCCAAAGCGAGTAAAGTTCACCGCCACAAAAGTGGCGGTGAAGGTTTTTTGGCAACATCTGGATACAACTTATGTAAGCTGATGTAAATTTTTACCGGAAGGCTGATTGAAACGTGATAGCCGTCAAACAATCATCCCGTTAATTATTTTACTCTGTGTAATAAATAAAGGGCGCTTAGATGTCCTGTCCACGGCGCGGTTCTCCCCCCGGGCCAATGCGTGAAAACGTAAAAAAGTACCAAATACTCAGGAGCACTCTCAATTATGTTTAAGAATGCATTTGCTAACCTGCAGAAGGTCGGTAAATCGCTGATGCTGCCGGTATCCGTACTGCCTATCGCAGGTATCCTGCTGGGCGTCGGTTCCGCAAACTTCAGCTGGCTGCCAGCCGTGGTCTCCCACGTTATGGCAGAAGCAGGCGGTTCAGTTTTCGCCAACATGCCGCTGATCTTCGCTATCGGTGTGGCCCTCGGCTTCACCAATAACGACGGTGTATCCGCACTGGCTGCAGTGGTAGCTTACGGCATCATGGTGAAAACCATGGCGGTGGTTGCGCCGCTGGTGCTGCATTTACCTGCTGACGAGATTGCGGCAAAACACCTGGCTGATACCGGCGTGCTTGGCGGTATTATCTCCGGTGCTATCGCCGCGTACATGTTCAACCGCTTCTACCGCATCAAGCTGCCAGAATATCTCGGCTTCTTTGCGGGCAAGCGCTTTGTACCGATTATCTCTGGTCTGGCCGCTATCTTCACCGGCGTGATCCTCTCCTTCATTTGGCCGCCGATCGGTTCCGCGATCCAGACCTTCTCCCAGTGGGCTGCTTATCAGAACCCGGTGGTGGCGTTTGGTATCTACGGTTTCATCGAGCGTTGCCTGGTGCCGTTTGGTCTGCACCACATCTGGAACGTTCCTTTCCAGATGCAGATCGGCGAATACACCAACGCGGCTGGTCAGGTATTCCACGGCGATATCCCGCGCTACATGGCAGGCGACCCGACCGCGGGCAAACTGTCTGGCGGCTTCCTGTTCAAAATGTACGGTCTGCCGGCAGCGGCTATCGCGATTTGGCACTCTGCTAAACCGGAAAACCGCGCCAAAGTGGGCGGTATCATGATCTCCGCCGCGCTGACCTCGTTCCTGACCGGTATCACCGAGCCGATCGAGTTCTCGTTCATGTTCGTGGCGCCGATCCTGTACGTTATCCATGCCATCCTGGCGGGTCTGGCGTTCCCGATCTGTATCCTGCTGGGTATGCGTGACGGTACTTCGTTCTCTCACGGCCTGATCGACTTTATCGTGCTGTCCGGTAACAGCAGCAAGCTGTGGCTGTTCCCGATCGTCGGTATCTGCTATGCGATCGTGTACTACGTCATTTTCCGCGTGCTGATTAAAGCCCTGGATCTGAAAACCCCGGGTCGTGAAGATACCACCGAAGAGAGCAAAGCTGGCGCAACCAGCGAGATGGCTCCGGCTCTGGTCGCCGCTTTCGGCGGTAAAGAGAACATCACCAACCTCGACGCATGTATTACTCGTCTGCGTGTTAGCGTGGCGGATGTAGCGAAAGTTGACCAGGCTGGCCTGAAAAAACTGGGCGCCGCTGGCGTGGTAGTGGCAGGTTCTGGCGTACAGGCCATCTTCGGTACCAAGTCCGATAACCTGAAAACTGAAATGGATGAGTACATCCGTAACAGTTAAGACGTAGTATCGGGGAGACTAAGGCAGCCAACTGGCTGCCTTTTTTACGTGACCAGATCGGCCTTCCAGAGGCGATAACCCCGCAAACTGTCCGCCAAATGCTTATTCCCTCAGCAGCTAAGTCTATAGTTGAATAAGAAAAAGAGCTTTCAGGTTGAAAGAGAGGGAGGATGTCGCTCATACTCTTACCGGAACCTGTGCGTCTGCGTTTATCTGCAGAAGCAGGCCAGCGTACGGGATAAAACTAATAAGGAATCAGTCATGGCAGAAGAAACGATTTTCAGCAAAATCATTCGCCGGGAGATCCCGTCGGATATTGTTTATCAGGATGAGCTTGTGACCGCTTTTCGCGACATCTCCCCGCAGGCGCCCACCCACATTCTGATTGTCCCGAACGTTCTGATTCCTACCGTAAATGACGTCACCACCGAACATGAGCTGGCTCTGGGCCGGATGATGACCGTCGCGGCGAAGATTGCCCGCGATGAAGGCCTCGCCGACGATGGCTACCGGTTGATCGTCAACTGCAACCGCCACGGCGGTCAGGAAGTTTACCATATCCATATGCATCTGCTGGGCGGTCGTCCGCTGGGTCCGATGCTGGCGCACAAAGGCTAACGCCATGCTCAGGACCCTTTTGGGCGCGTGTCTGGCGGCGGGGCTGCTGGCCGGATGTAGTTCACACCCGGAGATCCCGGTTTCTGACCAGCAGGCGCTGGTGATGGAGTCGAGCGTGCTGGCCGCCGGGATCAGCGCCAGCGAACCTGTCGTCGTGGCGACGGAGATCCAGGCCACCGCCTCCTCTACGCTGTATAACGAGCGCCAACAGCCGGTCACCGTGCATTATCGTTTTTTCTGGTATGACGCCCGAGGGCTGGAGATGCACCCCCTGGAGGCGCCGCGCACCATCGTGGTCCCGGCTCGCTCCTCGGTGACGTTGTATGGCAGCGCCAATATCCTGGGGGCGCATAAGGCCCGCCTTTATCTTTATCTGTAAGGGGTAATTATAATGATGAAAATGTGTCGCTATGCGTTAATCACAGCACTGGCGATATTCCTCGCAGGCTGTGCGGGGCTGCGTGAGCAGCCCGCGCCGGTAGAAGAGGCCAAACCGCAGCCGCAGCAGCCTGCGCAGCCGCAGCCCACGGTGCCGACGGTACCGGCGGTGCCCTCCGTCCCGTCGCAGCCAGGACCGATTGAGCATCAGGATCAGCAGTCGGGTCAGCCGGCGCCGCGCGTGCGTCATTATGACTGGAACGGCGCGGTGCAGCCGATGGTGGGACAGATGCTGCAGGCGGGCGGGGTCAATGCCGGCAGTATTCTGCTGGTTGACAGCGTGAACAACCGCACCAACGGTTCGCTGAATGCCGGAGAAGCCACCACCGCGTTACGTAACGCGCTGGCGGGCAACGGCAAATTTACCCTTGTTTCACCGCAGCAGCTGGCGGTCGCCAAGCAGCAGCTGGGCCTGTCGCCGCAGGACAGCCTCGGCAGCCGCAGCAAAGCCATGGGCATCGCCCGCAACGTGGGCGCGCAGTATGTGCTTTATTCCAATGCCACTGGCAACGTCAACGCGCCCGAGCTGAAGATGCAGTTGATGCTGGTGCAAACCGGCGAGATTATCTGGTCAGGTAAAGGTGCGGTTCAGCAACAATAAGCTAACGCGCGACGAGCTCTTGTCGCGCTTCTTTCCCCACTATCATCCTGTCGTCTCGCTGAGCCAGACCGGCCTCAGCGGCGGCAGTGTGATTATCAGCGATGGCGACCAGCGACGAGTGCTGCGTCAGCCGCACGACCCGTCTGCCGCTGCCTGTTATTTTCGCCGTCAGTATCATGCGCTGCGCCGGCTGCCTGCCAGGCTGGCGCCCAATCCTCTGTTTTACTCGCCCTGCTGGATGGTGGTGGAGTATTGCGCGGGTGAGGTGAAAAGCGAGTTACCTGACTGCCCGCAACTGTCTGGCTTATTGTATGATTTGCATCAGCAACCGCGGTTCGGCTGGCGTGTTAGTCTCGGGCCGCTGCTGGCGCAGTACTGGCAGAGGAGCGATCCGGCCCGGCGCACGCCGCGCTGGCTACGTTGGCATCAGCGGCTGTGCCGCCGGGGCGAGCCTCGTCCTCTGCGACTGGCGCCGCTGCATATGGACGTCCATGCCGGCAATATTATCCACAGCGACGCCGGACTGAAGCTGATCGACTGGGAATATGCCGGCGATGGCGATATCGCGCTGGAGCTGGCCGCCGTGTGGATCGCCCCGGACGAGCGCCGCCAACTGGTGGCGGCATATGCCCGACGGGCGGCTATCGACGCGCAGCAGCTATGGCGGCAGGTGGCGCGCTGGCGTCCGTGGGTACTGCTGCTCATGGCGGGCTGGTATGAAATGCGCTGGCGGCAGAGCGGGGATCGGCAATTTATCATGCTGGCAGATGAAACATGGTGTCAGTTAGACAACGAACGCAAAGGATAAGAGAGGTCAGTGTGGGCCCAGTGATGTTGGATGTTGAAGGGTATGAACTGGATGCGGAAGAGCGAGAGATTCTGGCGCATCCATTGGTGGGAGGGTTGATCCTCTTCACCCGAAATTATCACGATCCGGCGCAGCTGCGCGAGCTGGTGCGCCAGATCCGCGAAGCCTCCCGTAACCATCTGGTGGTGGCGGTCGATCAGGAAGGGGGACGCGTTCAGCGTTTCCGCGAAGGCTTTACCCGTTTACCGGCGGCCCAGTCTTTCGCTGCGCTGCTGGGGATGGAAGAGGGGGGCAAACTGGCCGCCGAGGCCGGTTGGCTGATGGCCAGCGAAATGATCGCCATGGACATCGATATCAGCTTTGCGCCGGTGCTGGACGTCGGTCACATCAGCGCCGCAATCGGCGAACGTTCTTATCATGAAGATCCGCAGAAAGCGCTGACGATGGCGCGTCACGTCATTGACGGCATGCACGCCGCGGGCATGAAAACCACCGGCAAACACTTCCCGGGACACGGGGCGGTGACTGCCGATTCGCACAAAGAAACCCCCTTCGATCCGCGTCCGGCATCGGTTATCCGCGACCACGATATGGCGGTATTCAAAAGCCTTATCGCCGAGCAGCGTCTGGATGCCATTATGCCGGCGCATGTGATTTACCCGGAGCTCGACCCGCGTCCGGCGAGCGGTTCGGCCTATTGGCTGAAAACGGTGCTGCGCGGCGAGCTGGGCTTCGATGGGGTGATTTTCTCCGACGATCTGTCGATGGAGGGGGCAGCGATCATGGGCAGCTATGCCGAACGCGGCCAGGCATCGCTCGACGCCGGTTGCGATATGATACTCGTCTGCAATAATCGTAAGGGCGCGGTCAGTGTGCTGGATAACCTGTCGCCGATCAAAGCAGAGCGTGTTACGAAATTGTATCATAAAGGTTCCTTTTCCCGTCAGGAGTTAAGGGATTCAGCCCGTTGGAAAACGGTGAGTGCCCAGCTGGAGCAGCTTCATGCGCGCTGGCAAGAGGCGAAGTCCGCGTAACGCTCTGCGGGGCGTTGTTGTCTGGTGAGGATGCGATGATTATCTATTTACACGGTTTTGACTCGAACAGCCCCGGTAACCACGAGAAGGTGATGCAGTTGCAGTTTATTGACCCTGACGTGCGGTTGATAAGCTACAGCACGCGCCATCCCAAGCACGACATGCAGCATCTGCTGAAAGAGGTTGATAAAATGCTGCAGCTTACCGCCGATGACCGGCCGCTGATCTGCGGCGTTGGACTCGGCGGTTACTGGGCGGAGCGGATTGGTTTCCTGTGCGATATCCGTCAGGCGGTGTTCAATCCGAACCTGTTTCCGCATGAGAATATGGAAGGCAAAATCGACCGACCGGAAGAGTATGCTGACATCGCCACCAAATGCGTGACCAACTTCCGCGAAAAGAACCGCGATCGCTGTCTGGTGGTGCTTTCCCGACAGGACGAAGCGTTGGACAGCCAGCGTTCCGCCGACCTTCTGCACCACTATTATGAAATTATCTGGGATGAAGAGCAGACCCATAAGTTTAAAAACATTTCGCCGCATCTGCAGCGGCTGAAAGCGTTTAAAACCCTCGGTTAAGCCTTTTCCCCTGTCTCCAAACCCGCGCCGGGTTCGCCGCGCGGGTTTTTTCATGTCTACACTTATTGGTTTCGCTGAAAAAATACGCGACAAAACTTGATGCACATCAATTTTGGTATGACCAATGCACCGTTCATGGTATTCTCGACAGTGCTGAATGGTTTCATTGACGTAACTTGTTGTTAAATAAAGGCTATTTTAATAACTTTTATTTAACAATTGGTTAATAATTTTAGGGGTACACATGACTACGCCATTGAAAAAAATCGTAATTGTGGGTGGCGGCGCAGGCGGACTGGAACTGGCAACTCAGCTGGGGAAAAAGTTAGGGCGCCATAAGAAAGCGAAAATCACCCTGGTGGACCGTAACCACAGCCATCTGTGGAAGCCGCTGCTGCACGAAGTGGCCACCGGTTCTCTGGATGAAGGTGTCGATGCGCTGAGCTATCTGGCCCATGCCCGCAACCACGGCTTCCAGTTCCAGCTGGGGTCGGTGGTCGATATCAATCGCGAAGGGAAGACCATCACCCTCGGCGAGCTGCGCAATGAAAAAGGCGAGCTGCTGGTGGCTGAGCGTAAACTGCCGTACGACACGCTGGTGATGGCGCTGGGCAGTACCTCGAATGACTTCAACACCCCTGGCGTTAAAGAGAATTGCATTTTCCTCGACAACCCGCACCAGGCGCGTCGTTTCCATCAGGAAATGCTCAACCTGTTCCTTAAATACTCCGCGAACCTCGGCGCTAACGGTAAAGTAAACATTGCCATCGTCGGCGGCGGCGCCACCGGCGTGGAACTCTCCGCTGAGTTGCATAATGCCGTGAAACAGCTGCACAGCTACGGCTACAAAGGGCTGACCAACGAAGCGCTGAACGTCACGCTGGTCGAAGCGGGCGAACGCATTCTGCCAGCGCTGCCGCCGCGCATTTCCGGGGCGGCGCATAATGAGCTGACCAAGCTGGGTGTACGGGTGCTGACCCAGACCATGGTCACCAGCGCCGATGCGGGCGGCCTGCACACCAAAGATGGCGAATATATTGAAGCGGATCTGATGGTCTGGGCGGCCGGGATCAAAGCGCCAGATTTCATGAAAGAGATCGGCGGCCTGGAAACCAACCGTATCAATCAGCTGGTGGTTGAGCCGACGTTGCAGACCACTCGCGACGCGGATATTTTCGCCATTGGCGACTGCGCCTCCTGCGCCCGTCCGGAAGGCGGCTTTGTGCCACCGCGTGCCCAGGCGGCGCACCAGATGGCCACCTGCGCGCTGAATAACATCCTCGCGCAGATGAAAGGCAAACCGCTGAAGGCGTACACCTATAAAGACCATGGCTCGCTGGTGTCGCTATCCAACTACTCCACCGTCGGCAGCCTGATGGGCAACCTGATGCGCGGCTCGATGATGGTGGAAGGGCGCATTGCGCGCTTTGTGTACATCTCCCTGTACCGTATGCACCAGATCGCCCTGCACGGCTATTTCAAAACCGGCCTGATGATGCTGGTTGGGCGCATCAACCGCATCATTCGCCCGCGCCTCAAGCTGCATTAATCGCTGTTGCGACCCGGAGCGCGCCCTGGCGGCGCCTCCGGGCTCTTCTGCTGAACCGGCGGCAATCCCGCTCGGAATCCTCTGAATCCCTTTGATTTGCAGCGAATTCTCGCACTTTTCATCCGCTATCTGATTTGCGCCTTCCCGGGTCCGGTTGCAAAATTGTATCAACAGCAACAAAGGAGGATCTCCCGTGAATAAATCTATGTTGGCGGGTATAGGGATAGGCGTGGCTGCCGCGCTGGGCGTTGCAGCTGTCGCTGGTCTCAACGTGTTAGATCGCGGCCCGCAGTATGCGCAAGTGGTCTCCAGCACACCGATTAAAGAAACCGTGAAAACCCCGCGCCAGGAATGCCGCAATGTCACCGTGACCCATCGTCGTCCGGTACAGGATGAAAACCGCATCGCCGGTTCCGTGCTGGGCGCGGTGGCGGGCGGGGTGATTGGCCACCAGTTCGGCGGCGGTCACGGACGCAGCGTGGCGACGGTGGTGGGCGCGCTGGGCGGCGGCTATGCCGGTAACCAGATCCAGGGCGCGATGCAGGACAACGACACCTACACCACCACGCAACAGCGCTGCAAAACGGTGTATGACAAATCCGACAAGATGCTGGGTTACGATGTGACCTATAAGATAGGCGATCAGCAGGGGAAAATCCGGATGGATCACGATCCTGGCAGCCAGATCCCGCTGGACAACAACGGCCAGCTGGTCCTGAACAACAAAATCTAAAAACAGATTTGTGTATTGATTAGCCCCTCAATCGCTCAGGCTGAGGGGCTTTTTTTATCAGAAGGTTAACGAGTAATTCAGACCGAAGGTGCGGCCGCGGCCCTTGTATTCATACAGCGACGAGCTGCCGTAGGTTGGGCTGTAGAGCAGCGGCGCGCGCTGGCCCCAGATGGTGATATAGTCTTCGTTAAGCAGGTTTTCGATACTGAAGGTCAGTTTTCCCACCGGCAGCGCGTAACTGCCGATAAAATCGACGGTGTTATAGCCTTCCAGCTTGTTGCCGGCGGCGTCGCTGAGGTCAAACACCTGCTGGCTCTGCACGCGCAGGCTCCACGGATCCGGCGCCCAGCCCACCCAGGCGGTGGCTTTGGACGGCGAGGCGAGGGTAACGTCCCACTTCTGCCAGCGGCCATCGGTCTGCACCTGTGATTTCAGCACGTTGAAGTTGCCGCCGACGCTCCAGTCGCTGTCCGGAATAAAGTAATCGACCGCACCCTCAACGCCGTAAATACGCCGTTTGTCGGACTGAACATCGATGGTCATATCGGTACGGTTGACGACGATGGTCTTATCCGAAGTCGAGTAATACGCCGCCAGCTGAGTGCGCAGGTTATCGCCGGTATAGCGCCAGCCCAGCTCATACGAGTTAACTTTGATCCCCTGCAGCGGCGAGTCATCGACGTTGACGCTGGAGAGCAGCGGCAGATGACCATTGACCGCCGCGCCGTATTTCCCGATGCCATAGTATTTACCCGGATCCGGCAGCTCAACGCCCTGCGAGAAGTTAAACCAGGTCTGCTGACGCTCGGTCAGATGGGCCACGATCCCGGCGTTAAACAGGAAGTTGTCATAATCGGTTTTGCCGCCTTTGATGGCGTCGGCGGAGCGCGCTTTGCCGTTGGCGATATCCTGTTGCTGGGCGTAGCCGACAAAGTCGTCAACCCGGTTTTCGGTCCACTGGTAGCGAACCCCGCCGCTGAGGGTAAAGATATCGTTCAGATCATAGCTCGACTGCAGGAACGGCGCGACGTTGGAGATACTGTATCCCGGATAGCGGCCGGTGGTGTAGATCGATTCGTTGTGCAGCCCGCCGGACGCCAGCGATTGTTGCAGATCGAAGAACATCTGGTTGGCATTGAAGGTCTCATGATCGGCGTCGAGACCCCAGGTGAGATCCCATCCCGCCAGCGGCTGGCTGTTGAGGGTCAGCTTTGCCCCGTACTGATCGGTATCCTGCTGCGACGAGGAGAAGCTGCTGACCTGACCTTTGCTGAGCGTCGGGAATGGATAGAAGGTGAGGGACTCATCGCGATAGTACACCTGGCTCACCAGATTCTGGCCGAAGAAATCGGCATCGGAGTACTGGAGGCTGATCAGATGGCGCTCGGTGCCGGGGATACGATCGGAATTGAGCCCATCGGTGGTGTACGCTTTGCCGCCGCTGGTGACCGCGGACATATTTTTCCCGAGCCACAGGCCATAGTCATCATCGCCCTGGCTTTTATAGTACTGGGTGACCAGCTGCAGCTGGCGGTTGTCATCGATCTCGATCGTTCCCGTCCCCATGACGTCCAGACGATCAGAGTGCTGGAGCCCCGTTTGGGTGTTATCGAGGATCAGCGCATCGTTATTGCCGTCGTACCAACCGCCGAAACGCTGATAGGCTACCGATAAACGCCCGGACGCGTGGTCTGTCCCGCCGCTGACCGCCGCCGCGACGCGCTCATCATGATCGTTGCTGTTTGCAAACCCGCTCTTGCTGCCCACCTCAAGATCGACCTGGCGATCCTGCTGCCCTTTTTTGGTGACGATGTTGATAAGTCCGCCGGTACTGCCGCCGCCGTACAGCGAGGTTGCCCCGGAGATCACTTCGATATGTTCGATGTTGAACGGGTCGATGGCGTCGAGCTGGCGGCTGTCGGTGCGGGAAGAGTTGAGCCGGACGCCGTCAATCAGCACGACGATGGCGCGCCCGCGCATGTTCATCCCATAGTTGGTGCGCCCCTGGCTGCTGACGTCGATGCCCGGGATCAGCTGCGCCAGCACGTCTTTGAACTCTTTTCCGCCCTGGACCTGCTGCTCAATTTCCTGGCCCTCAATGACCCAGGTGGTTTGGGCCATTTCGGCTACGGTGCGGTGGGTGCGGTTCGCGCTAACGATTATGCTGTCTTCTTCAGACTGAGCCGCCAGCGCAGGCAGCGCGCTGGCCAGCAGCAGAGGGTGGAGCACCCAGAGGCGCTTTTTCATATCCATTCCTTTTATGAGCAAGTTGTTTTGTCGTTGTTATGGGCCGGCGTCGGGCCGGTATTCGTTACAATGCGAAACATCTGGAAAAACTCAAAAAAGGATTTTGCACATAATGAATATCGCAATCAATATCATTTGCGTTTATCTTGCGCGAGAAAAGGTAATAAAAATCAATCTATTTTGTGGGGATAAGCGAAACGGCGGGCGGTTCCGGCGGTTGAACACCGCCGGAAGCGGGGCGCATCAGGACTCGAGAACCAGCGGCCAGAGACGGAGGGTGGTGTCAGTGATTTGCATCAGTTTGTCAAAATCGGCGCCTTCCCGTGCGCTGATGGACATCCCCTGCAGGACACAGTTGAGAAACTGCGCCAGCTGCCCCACGTCGCGGCCCGCGGGCAGTTCGCCCTGCGCTTGCCGCTGCTGCAGAAACTGGGTTAGCGCCTGCTCCTGCATCGCATGGCGGGATTTGATGGTATTGGCGATATCCGTCGAGGAGGCGGCCAGCGCGGCGGAGGTATTGATGATAAAGCAGCCGGCCGGTGTCTCTTTGCTGGTAAAACAGGTGGCGACCGCGGTGAAGTAGTCGCGCAACGCCCGATCGACGGATTTTCCCTCAGCAAACAGCACGGCTTCGTGCTTCGCGGCAAAGCGCGAAATGTAACGGTCCAATACTGCGCGGAACAGTCCTTCTTTATTCACAAATTCCGCATACAGGGTGGGGGCTTTTGCTCCTGTCGCCTCGACCAGATCGGCGAGCGAGGTCGCCTCATAGCCGTGCTGCCAGAAGAGTGTCATGGCTTTGTCCAGCGCCGCATCCCTGTCGAACACCTTCGGTCGGCCACGGCTTTTTTTGGCGCAACTCTGAACGTCAGTTGTCATGATGCCGTTGTACCTATGTTGGTTTGGTGAATCGTCATTATAAAAATAAACGATCGCCGGGGCCAGCGCTGTTGGTTCAAAAACAAATAATTCATATGCGTATGAAAATTAAGCATTTTATAAATAGTTAAACGGTCGTTATAAAAATGCGTTGACGTGTGACTTAGATCACATTAATATTTACCTATCGATCGTTAAGTTAATGCTTACGACCCTACTATAAAATTCATCTGCATAGGTATAATAATCATGAAAACCGTTAATACTCTGGCTATTGCCGCCGTTCTTAGCTCCCTCTCTTTCGCCAGCTTTGCCGCTGTTGAGGTGCAGTCCACCCCAGCCGGCCAGCATAAAGTGGGCACTATCTCAGCTTCCGCAGGGACTAACCTGGGTTCGCTGGAAGACCAGCTGGCGCAGAAAGCGGATGAGATGGGCGCCACCTCATACCGTATTACTTCGGTAACCGGTCCGAATACCCTTCACGGTACCGCGGTTATCTACAAGTAAACCCGATGCGTCGCTGCCCGGCCCCCTTCACCGGTCAGCGATGAGTAAAACCCTGTTGTACCCCTGTTTGACCCTTGCCAACAAAAAACCCGCCTGAAGGCGGGTTTTTTGTTTTCTGCGGTGTGAGGTTACAGCGACTGCGGGCCGGGGTCCGCATGACGGGTGACGTCAATGGGCATGCCCGAGCGGTAATTCATCGCGCGCTCCATCACTGTTCCGTCGGTCTGCGGCGCCTGTTTGAACGCCTTCATGGCCGCGTTAAGCGTAATAGGCAGGGTCTGCGGGTCGTCATCGATATGCTCAGACAGCGGCTGATGGACCTCAACCAGACGGCGACCGTCCGGCTCTACCGACGCCTTGATCGGCGTGTTGATAATATTCACCTTCGTGCCCGGCGAGATGGCGTTGTACAGCGCCTTGATATCGTTGTCGCGCAGACGAATACAGCCGGAGCTGACGCGCATACCGATGCCGAAATCGGCATTGGTGCCGTGCAGGAGATAGACTCCGCCATAGGCGGCGAGGCGGATGGCGTGATGTCCCATCGGGTTGTCAGGACCGGCAGGCACCACCGCCGGCAGCTCAATCCCCATCGCTTTGTAGCGCGCGCGAATGTTGGCGGTTGGCGTCCAGGTCGGATTGGCCCGCTTGTCGGACACGGTCGTAACCATTGTCGGCGTGATGGTGGTTCCGCCCAGCTGGCCGATGCCGATCGGGTAGACGGTCACTTCATTCTTGCCTGGCGGGTAATAGTAGAGGCGCAGTTCGGCAAGGTTAATCACCAGCCCTTCGCGCGGCGCATCGGGCAGCAGCGTCTGCAGGGGGATGGTCAGCACGCTGCCGGCGCGCGGAACGTAGGGGTCCACCCCGGGATTGGCCTGCAGCAGGGCCAGGAAGCCGACATTGTACTTTTTGGCAATCGCCTCCAGCGAACCGCCGTTATCCTGCACCACATGGAACTGATTCTGCCCCACCAGTCGGCTGCCCGGCGGGGGTAGGGGCCAGGTGTTAGCGCGCGCGGGCAGCGCCAGCGCAGCAACCAGCGCGACCAGCGCCAGCATCAAGGGGAAACGGATTCTCATTACCATAACTCCAAAATATATAAGTGGTTATTTTTATATGAAAAAGGAGATGAGATTATGGCGTGAGTCTGTGTGGGGAAATCCAGGCGGATTGCAAAATGTTTGTAAAGATTGCCAGATATGTGGAAAGGGGGATACGGCGTAACGGCCATATCCCCCCGCGATCAGGCGACGGCGTTCTCTTCCAGCTGGCGCATGAACTGGCGAACCCAGTCCATCCGCGTCTTACGCTCCTCGAGATCCTGCATGAACTTCAGGCGCGTCGGCCCGTCCAGGCGGAAGTGCTGCGGCTGCTTCTGCAGCAGGCCAATTAACCACACTGGATTGACGTTGTTTTTCTCGTTAAATTCGATCACGCCGCCTTTTTCGTTACTTTCCAGTTTACGAATCCCCAGCTTCTGCGCCTGCTGACGCAGACGGGCGATATCCAGCAGGTTGCGGGCGGCGTCGGGCAGGCGACCAAAACGATCGATCAGCTCGACTTTGATCTCCTCCAGATCCTGTTCGTTTTTGGCGCTGGCAATGCGCTTATAGAACGACAGGCGGGTATTGACGTCGGGGATGAAATCGTCAGGCAGCAGGGAAGGCATGCGCAGTTCGACTTCGGTCTGCTGGCTGGTGAGATCCTCCAGCGACGGCTCGCGCCCGGCTTTCAGCGCATCCACCGCATTCTCCAGCAACTCCATATACAGGGAGAAGCCGATGGTCTCCATCTGACCGCTCTGATCTTCGCCCAGCAGTTCCCCGGCACCGCGGATCTCCAGATCGTGGGTGGCTAGCGCAAAGCCGGCGCCGAGATCTTCCAGCGAGGCAATGGCTTCGAGGCGCTTTTGCGCATCGGTGGTCATCGCCTTTGGATGCGGCGTCAGCAGCCAGGCATAGGCCTGGTGATGGGAGCGGCCAACGCGGCCGCGCAGCTGGTGCAGCTGGGCGAGGCCAAAATGGTCGGCGCGTTCGATGATGATGGTGTTGGCGGTGGGAATGTCGATCCCGGTTTCGATGATGGTGGTGCACACCAGCACATTGAAGCGCTGGTGATGGAAGTCATTCATCACCCGCTCCAGCTCACGCTCCCGCATCTGACCGTGGCCGATGGCGATCCGCGCCTCAGGCACCAGCTCCGCCAGTTTGTCGGCGGCTTTCTGGATGTTCTCGACGTCATTAAACAGGTAGTAAACCTGGCCGCCGCGCAGCGTTTCACGCAGGATCGCCTCGCGCACCACCAGCGCATCGTATTCGCGAACGAAGGTCTTTACCGCCAGGCGGCGCGCCGGCGGCGTGGCGATGATCGACAGATCCCGCATCCCGCTCATCGCCATGTTCAGCGTTCGCGGGATCGGCGTGGCGGTGAGGGTCAGGATATCGACATCGGCGCGCATCGCTTTGATACGCTCTTTATGCCGCACGCCAAACCGGTGCTCTTCGTCGACGATCAGCAGCCCCAGATCGCGGAGCTTCACCTCGCTCTGCAGCAGCTTGTGGGTGCCGATCAAGATATCGATTTTGCCTTCCGCGGCCTGCTCGAGGATCTGCGCCTGCTCCTTAGCGCTGCGGAAACGGGAGAGCATTTCGATGCGTACCGGCCAGTTGGCGAAACGATCGCGGAAGTTGTCATAGTGCTGCTGAGCCAGCAGGGTGGTCGGCACCAGTACCGCCACCTGTTTGTGGTTCTCCACGGCGAGGAAGGCGGCGCGCATGGCCACTTCGGTCTTGCCGAAGCCCACATCGCCACACACCAGGCGGTCCATGGCCAGCGGCTGGCACATATCGCTGAGGACGGCGTTGATCGCCTGCGCCTGATCCGGCGTGGTTTCAAATGGGAAACCGTCGCAGAACAGCTGATACTGTTCGCGGTCGTGTTTAAAGGCAAAACCGGCTTTCGCTGCGCGCTGGGCGTAGATATCCAGCAATTCGGCCGCGACGTCGCGTACCTTCTCGGCCGCTTTTTGCCGCGCCCGGGTCCAGGCATCGCCGCCCAGCTTATGCAGGGGCGCGTTCTCTTCCGCTCCGCCGGCGTAGCGGCTAATAAGATGCAGGGAGGAGACCGGAACGTATAATTTGGCATCGTTAGCGTAGGTCAGCATCAGGTATTCGCCGGTGATGCCGCCCGCCTCCAGGGTGGTCATCCCCGCATAGCGTCCCACGCCGTGTTCCAGATGAACGACCGGCTGGCCGATATGCAGTTCGGCAAGGTTGCGAATGAGTGTGTCAGGGTTAATGGTGCGACGGGAATCCTGACGACGGCGCGCGACGCGCTCGCCGAGCAGGTCGCTCTCGCAAATCAGCGCCAGGCCGCGCTGGCTGTCGATAAACCCGTGCTCGGCGGCGCCAATCATCAGATAGCGGCCGTTGCCGGTGGCTTCCTCCAGACGCAGCACGTGTTTTGGCGCAACTTTAATCCGCGCCAGCATTTCGCTCAGCGCTTCACGGCGACCCTCGCTTTCCACCGAGAAGATAACCGGGCCGGTAAACGCTTCGAGGAAGCGGCGCAGATTATCCAGCGGCGCTTTGTTTTGCGCCTGGACGGCGATGTCCGGCAGCGTCTGGTAGCCCAGATTGGTATTTGCCGCTTTGTCCGCCAGGCGCTCGGTTTTCAGCTGTACGCGCGGCCACTTTTTCAGTTCGCTAAACAGCTCATCGCTGCGCAGCCACAGCAGTTCCGGCGGCAGGAGCGGGCGCATCGGATCGACGCCGCGGTTTTCAAAACGGGCGCGGGCTTCATTCTGGAAACGCTCCGCGCTGGCCTCGAGATCGCCGGTGTTGACGATCAGCGTGCTGGACGGGAAATAGCTGAATAACGGCGGCAGCGGCTCGCTGAAGAACAGCGGCTGCCAGTATTCGATACCGGCAGGCAGCGTCCCTTTACTGACCTGCTGATAGATATGCTCGGCATCGCGTTTCACTTCAAAGCGGTCGCGCCACTGGCTGCGGAACAGCTCGATGGCGGTCTGATCGGTGGGGAATTCGTGCGCCGGGAGCAGGTTAATGGCCGCCACTTCCTCCAGCGTGCGCTGGCTGTCGACGTCGAACAGGCGCAGGCTGTCGATTTCATCGTCAAAAAAATCGAGGCGGTAGGGCTGGTCGCTGCCCATCGGGAACAGATCGAGCAGCGCGCCGCGGGTAGCATATTCGCCATGCTCCATCACCTGATCGACATGGCGGTAGCCGGCCCCCTCAAGCTGATCGCGCAGCGCATCGCGCGACAGGCGCTGACCCTTTTTCATCACCAGCGCGTGGCCGTGAAGGAAGCTGTGCGGACAGACGCGCTGCATCAGCGTGCTGACCGGGACGATCAGCACGCCGCGCTGCATGGTGGGTAACTGGTAAAGGGTGGCAAGACGGGAGGAGATGATGTCCTGATGCGGTGAGAAGCTGTCATAAGGGAGCGTCTCCCAGTCCGCCAGCCCCATCACCATGCTGTCGGTGAACTGCCTGATCTCGTCGTTCAGACGCAGCGCGTTTTGCATGTCAGGCGCCACCAGCACCACCGGGCCCTTGTGGCGTTCGGCCATCTCCGCCACCAGGGTGGCGCAGGCTGCGCCGGTCAACTCGCCAAGCTGGCGCTGGTCACCGGCTTTCACCGGCAATGAGTATCGATATTGTTCAGGCATAGACGGTTTCATGGTCTCTTAGGGATTCGCTCTGCCGATATGGAGGGCAACTCGCTGATATTCAATAGTGAGATTATCCGCGATTGGTCTGGATTCGCCAACCCGAATTGCCATCGCGTGTTGGGTGAAGAAAGGTCAGCGCTGTCGATAAGCGTAAAGATAAATAAGTAAGTACTTATCTATCCGTTTGTATTTGCTTGGGTTTTAGGATTTTTGCTAATAAAGTCGTCAGGTATCAGTCATTTACGCTGCCCCTAATCGCTTATATACTCGGGAATCGGCTATCAGCAACCAGATGGATGACATGTATCAACCTGCCGCACTCTTTATCGGCCTGCGCTATATGCGTGGGCGAGCAGCCGACCGCTTCGGTCGCTTCGTCTCCTGGCTTTCCACCATCGGTATTACCCTCGGCGTCATGGCGCTGGTGACGGTCCTGTCGGTGATGAACGGCTTTGAACGCGAGCTGCAAAACAACATCCTGGGGCTGATGCCCCAGGCCATACTTAGCGCCAAACAGGGTTCGGTGAATCCCCAACAGCTGCCGGAGCGCGAGGCGAAACTCCAGGGCGTAACCCGGGTGGCGCCGATCACCACCGGCGACGTGGTGCTGCAGAGCGCGCGCAGCGTGGCGGTTGGGGTCATGCTGGGCATCGACCCGGCGCAGAACGATCCCCTGACCCCGTATCTGGTGAACGTCAAACAGAGCGATCTGCAGGCGGGTAAATATAACGTTATTCTCGGCGAGCAGCTGGCGGGTCAGCTGGGGGTTAATCGCGGCGATAAAATTCGCCTGATGGTTCCTTCCGCCAGCCAGTTTACGCCGATGGGCCGCGTGCCGAGCCAGCGCCTGTTTACGGTCATCGGCACCTTCGCTGCCAACAGCGAAGTCGATGGTTATCAGATGCTGACCAACATCGACGACGCTTCCCGTTTGATGCGCTATCCGCTGGGGAATATCACCGGCTGGCGCCTGTGGCTGGATAAACCGCTGCAAGTGGATACCCTCAGCCAGCAGACGCTGCCGCCGGGCACCCAGTGGCAGGACTGGCGCGAGCGCAAGGGTGAACTGTTCCAGGCGGTGCGCATGGAGAAAAATATGATGGGCCTGCTGCTCAGCCTGATCGTCGCCGTCGCGGCCTTCAACATTATTACCTCGCTGGGGATGATGGTGATGGAGAAGCAGGGCGAAGTGGCGATCCTGCAGACCCAGGGGCTGACGCCGCGGCAGATTATGGCCGTCTTCATGGTGCAGGGCGCCAGCGCAGGGATCGTCGGCGCGCTGCTGGGAGCGGTGCTTGGTGCGCTGCTGGCCAGCCAGTTGAATAATTTAATGCCGATCATCGGCGCCTTCCTTGACGGCGCGGCGCTGCCGGTGGCGATTGAGCCGCTGCAGGTCGTCGTTATCGCCCTGGTGGCGATGGCGCTGGCATTGTTGTCTACGTTGTACCCTTCCTGGCGCGCTGCCGCCACTCAACCCGCTGAGGCTTTACGTTATGAATAAGATCCTGCTGCAATGCGACAACCTGTGCAAACGCTATCAGGAAGGCAATGTGCAAACCGATGTCCTGCACAATGTCAGCTTCAGCATTGATGAAGGCGAGATGATGGCCATCGTCGGTACCTCCGGCTCCGGCAAAAGTACCCTGCTGCATCTGCTGGGCGGCCTCGATACCCCCACCTCTGGCGACGTGATTTTCTCCGGCCAGCCGATGAGCAAGCTCTCCACCGCCGCGCGCGCCGACCTGCGTAACCGCGAGCTGGGCTTTATCTATCAGTTCCACCATCTGCTGCCGGACTTTAGCGCACTGGAGAACGTGGCGATGCCGCTGCTGATTGGCAAAAAGAAGCCGGCGGACATTGAACGTCAGGCGAAAGCGATGCTGCAGGCGGTCGGGCTTGAACACCGCAGCCATCACCGTCCGTCGGAACTCTCCGGTGGCGAACGCCAGCGGGTGGCGATTGCCCGCGCGCTGGTGAACAAACCGCGACTGGTATTGGCGGATGAGCCGACCGGTAACCTCGACGCTCGCAACGCCGACAGCATCTTCCAGCTGCTGGGCGAACTGAACCTCGCGCAGCGCACCGCGTTTCTGGTGGTGACCCACGACCTGCAGCTGGCGAAGCGGATGAGCCGCCAGCTGGAGATGCGCGATGGCCGCCTGACCGCCGACCTGACCCTGATGGGGGCCGAGTAATGGCCTCTCCGTTATCGTTACTGATTGCATTGCGTTTCAGCCGCGGCCGGCGGCGCGGCGGCATGGTGTCGCTGATCTCGGTGATCTCCACCATCGGTATTGCGCTGGGGGTGGCAGTGCTGATCGTCGGCCTCAGCGCGATGAACGGCTTTGAGCGCGAGCTGAATAACCGCGTGCTGGCGGTGGTGCCGCACGGTGAAATCGAACCCGTGAACCAGCCGTGGAATAACTGGCAGGAGGCGCTGGCTAAGGTGCAGAAAGTGAAGGGGATAGTCGCCGCGGCGCCCTATATTAACTTCACCGGCCTGGTGGAAAGCGGCAGCAATATGCGCGCCATCCAGGTGAAAGGGGTCGACCCGCAGCAGGAAACCCGGCTCAGCGCGCTGCCCACCTTTGTGCAGAATAACGCGTGGGCCGGCTTCAAGGCCGGTGAACAGCAGGTGATTCTGGGTAAAGGCGTCGCTGATGCGCTGCACGTGAAGCAGGGAGACTGGGTGTCGATCATGATCCCTAACGCCGACGCCGACCATCAGCTGCTGCAGCCGAAACGCGTCAGGCTGCATGTGACCGGTATTTTGCAGCTGAGCGGCCAGCTCGATCATAGTTTTGCCATGATCCCGATGCAGGATGCGCAGCAGTACCTGGAGATGGGCGGCAGCGTGACCGGTATCGCCATCAAGGTCACGGACGTTTTCCATGCTAACAAGCTGGTGCGCGACGCCGGCGAGGTGACCAACAGCTACGTATATATCAAGAGCTGGATCGGCACCTACGGCTATATGTATCGCGATATCCAGATGATCCGCGCCATTATGTACCTGGCAATGGTGCTGGTGATCGGCGTGGCTTGCTTTAACATCGTCTCGACGCTGGTGATGGCGGTCAAAGACAAGAGCGGCGATATTGCGGTGCTGCGCACGCTTGGCGCAAAAGACGGCTTAATTCGCGCGATTTTCGTGTGGTATGGTTTATTAGCCGGATCGGTAGGCAGCCTGTTTGGGGTGGTGATCGGCGTGATCTGCGCGTTGAACCTGACGTCAATCATCAACGGCATCGAATACCTGATTGGGCATAAATTCCTCTCCGGCGACATCTATTTTATTGACTTCCTGCCGTCAGAACTGCACTGGCTGGACGTCTTTTATGTGCTGGTGACAGCACTGTTGCTGAGTTTGCTGGCCAGCTGGTATCCCGCCCGCCGCGCCAGCCGTATCGACCCGGCGAGGGTGCTGAGTGGCCAGTAATTTATCGTCATCGTCGGCCTGGCTGACGACACAAGAGGAATTGCTGAAATGTACTATGGATTTGACATTGGCGGCAGCAAGATAGCGCTGGGCGTATTTAATCAGGAGCGGCGGCTGCAGTGGGAAAAACGCGTCGCCACGCCGAAAAGCAGTTATGAGGATTTTCTCCAGGCAGTAGAGGCGCTGGTCCGCGAGGCCGATGAGCGCTTCGACCAGCAGGGGTCGGTTGGGATCGGTATCCCGGGGATGCCGGAAACGGCGGACGGCACGCTGTATGCCGCTAACGTGCCTGCCGCCAGCGGCCGGCCGCTGCGCGCCGACCTCAGCGCGCGGCTGGGACGCGATGTGCGCCTCGATAATGACGCCAACTGCTTCGCGCTGTCGGAAGCGTGGGACGATGAGTTTACGCAATACCCGCTGGTGATGGGGCTGATCCTCGGCACCGGCGTGGGCGGCGGCCTGGTGTTGAACGGTAAATCGATTACCGGACATAGCTATATCACCGGCGAGTTTGGTCATATTCGTCTGCCGGTGGATGCCCTGGAGGTGGTCGGGCGTGATTTTCCGCTGCTTCGCTGCGGCTGCGGCCAGCTGGGCTGCATTGAAAATTATCTCTCCGGCCGCGGTTTTGCCTGGCTGTATGAACATTTTTATCAGCAACCGCTCACCTCGCCGGAGATTGTGGCGCAGTGGCAGCAGCACGATCCGCGCGCCCTGGCGCACGTAGAGCGCTATCTCGATCTGCTGGCGGTGTGTCTGGGGAATATACTGACCATTGTCGACCCGGATTTGCTGGTGCTCGGCGGTGGATTATCTAACTTTACGGCCATTAGCGAAGGGCTGGCGCAGCGATTGCCGCGCCATCTTCTGCCGGTCGCCAGAGTACCGCGCATTGAGCGCGCGCGCCATGGCGATGCCGGGGGAATGCGCGGTGCGGCCTTCCTTCATCTGACCCATTAATCACAGAGGTAGCTATGCAGTCGCGCCGTTTACATCGATTGAGCCGTTTTCGTCGCAATAAACGTCAGTTGCGTGACCGTCTGCGTCAGCGGATTTTCTTTAGGGAGGACAGGATGAAGCCTGAAGCGATGGCCAAACCGAGAGTGGTGGTGTTAACCGGCGCGGGCATATCGGCGGAGTCGGGGATCAAAACTTTCCGCGCGGCCGATGGCCTGTGGGAAGAGCATCGGGTGGAAGATGTGGCGACGCCGGAAGGTTTTGCCCGCGACCCGGCGCTGGTGCAGGCGTTCTACAACGCCCGCCGTCGTCAGCTGCAGAGTCCGGAGATCGCGCCGAACGCGGCGCATCTGGCGCTGGCGCGTCTGGAGGATCTGCTGGGCGACCATTTTCTGCTGGTCACCCAGAATATCGATAATCTGCACGAACGCGCCGGCAACCGCCGGGTAATCCATATGCACGGCGAGCTGCTGAAGGTGCGCTGTTCGTGGAGTGGCCAGGTACTGGAGTGGACCGGCGACGTCACCGCAGAGGACAAGTGCCACTGCTGCCAGTTCCCGGCGGCGCTGCGTCCCCACGTGGTCTGGTTTGGCGAAATGCCGCTGGGGATGGACGAGATCTACAGCGCGCTGGCCGAAGCGGATATCTTTATCGCCATCGGCACCTCCGGCCACGTTTATCCGGCGGCCGGCTTTGTGCACGAGGCGCGGCTGCACGGCGCCCACACCGTTGAACTGAACCTGGAGCCCAGCCAGGTGGGCAGCGAGTTTGCCGAAAAGCACTACGGACTGGCGAGCGAAGTGGTGCCCGCCTTTATCGATAAGCTGCTACAGGAAAACGCGCTGTAAACTGAAGCAGCCTGCCGGGGACGAGGGCGACGCCCGCCGCCTCCGGCAACGCTGCTGACAAGGATGATACGTCATGACAGGAGTCAGACCATGCATAATCCGCTGGTTATCGAAGCGATCATGTTGTTCGCGGCCATTCTCGTTGGCGTCTGGAGCCAGCGTGCTTTACCGCTACACGCCGACAGCCGACCGATCCTCTTCCTGCTGTGTCTGTTCGTCGGCACCGGCAGCGCATTGTGCCTGCTGCTGGATGGTTTAGCCCTGCTGTTCACCGGTCAGGCCGCGAAGGGTGGTGTGCGAATATACGGCCCGTTGCTGCTGCTGGTGGCGCTGTGGAAACCCCTCAACGGGGTTGTCGGCATCATGGAGGGTGTTTTGCAGCGGCGAGCCGCAAAAGGGAAGGGCAAAGGCCAGCGCGACGGCGAACGACGCTGATCCGCTTCCCCCTGAGACGCGCATAACTTTCTCCTGGCTACCTTCAGCCCCCGGCGGTCGCTCTGACGATATGGCCCGGACCGGCGCCGGGCAATGACCTCCATCCTGCCATTCTCGGCTTCTCCTTTCTGAGCGATTTCCTACTCTATTTTGTGCGTGACCGCTGATTTCTGTACGTTTTTTTGTGCAGACCGGCAAATGTAGACCAGATTCAATAGGCGCCCGCGCGATCGCGCCGCACCCCTCAATTCCGCCGGAAGTCTGCAAAGGAGACCCCGCCATGCCGTCACCGATGATTTATCAGGATCTCACCACCACCGCGCTGCTCAGCCATGCGGCGCAATACCACAGCGAGACCGAGATCGTCTCGGTGAGCGCTGGCGGTGAGAAGGAGCGCAGCAGCTGGGGGGAGGTGGCCTGCCGCGCTCAGCGGCTGGCGTCGGCGCTGGCATCATTGGGGCTGCCACCGGGCGCCCGCTGCGCCACCCTCGCATGGAACAACCGTCGCCACCTGGAGATCTATTTTGCCGTCGCCTCCGGCGGCTGGGTAACGCATACCGTCAATCCGCGGCTGTCGGTTGACCATCTACTGTATATCCTCAACGACGCTGCCGACGAAGTGCTGTTCTTTGATCAGACCTTTTTGCCGCTGGTAGCGCAGCTGCTGGCGCAGCTGCCGACGGTGAAACACGTCGTGCTGATGGAGCCGCGCAGCGAAGCGGCGCTCAGCCAGCTGCCCTCATTGCTGTTTTATGACGATCTGTTGCAGCAGGGAATGGCAAACTATCGCTGGCCGCAGTTGAATGAACTGACGCCGGCCTCGCTCTGCTACACCTCGGGAACCACTGGCCGGCCGAAAGGGGTGTTGAATACCCATCGTTCGCTGGTCCTGCACGCTTTGAGCGGCAATCAGCCGGACGCCGCCGGGATATCGGCCAGGGACAGCCTGTTGCCGGTGGTGCCGATGTTCCATGTCAACGCGTGGGGGACGCCCTTTATCGCCGCCATGGTCGGGGCGCGGCTGGTGCTGCCGGGGCCGCACCTCGATGGCGACAGCCTGCTGCAGCTGCTGGCTGCCGAGAAAGTAACCGTGGGGTTTGGCGTGCCGGTGATCTGGGCCGGCTTGCTGGCGGCGATGCGTCGGACAGACGTGAGAATGCCTGAATTCAAACGTGCGCTGGTTGGTGGCTCCGCGCTGCCGCCGTCGATGGCCGAGGCCTTTCAGCGCGATTACGGCATTGCGCTGACCCACGCCTGGGGAATGACCGAAACATCGCCTATCGGCACCATCAACACGCTGTTGAGCAAACATGACGCCCTCCCGGCACAGGAGCAGCAAAAGCAGCGTACCGGTCAGGGGCGGCCTATTTTTGGCATCGAGCTGCAGGTGGTCGACGTGGATGGCGAACCGTTGCCCCGGGATGGTCAAAGTCAGGGGTATCTGCAGGTGAGGGGGCACTGGGTGGTAGAGCAATACTATGGTCAGGACGACAGCGCCCTGACCGCGGCAGGCTGGTTTGATACCGGCGATATCGGTACGCTCGACGCCAATGGTTATCTGGTGATTAGCGATCGGGCAAAGGATATTATCAAGTCCGGTGGCGAGTGGATCTCCACCGTTGAGCTGGAGAATATTGCCATCGCGCATCCGGCGGTACGCAGCGCGGCGGCCATCGCCGCCCGCCACCCGCGCTGGGACGAACGGCCGGTGCTGCTGTGCGTCCGCGCGGAAGGGGGGGAAGTGGAGGAGAGCGATCTGCTGGCCTGGTTTGAGAAACGGGTGCCTAAATGGCAGATCCCGGACCGGGTGATATTTGTCGATGCGCTGCCGGTCAGCGCCACGGGTAAGGTGCTTAAAAACCAGCTGCGCCAGGCCTACGGGGAAATTTTAATGAGTGAGGGACAATGAGCCACGCGCGACCCGGTCTGACGACCTGCTCTCAGTATGACGCAGCGCTGCACGCCTTGTCGGCGGCGCGCCAGCGCTGGGCGGAAACCTCAGTGAACCGTCGTCTGGCGCTCCTGCGCCAGATCAAGGATGCCCTGGCCAGCATAGCGCCGGCGTGGGTGGAGGCGGCGGCGAGGGCTAAAGGGCTGCTGGCGGGGGATCCGCTGACGGGCGAAGAATGGCTGGCGGGCCCCTGCGCGCTAATGGTCGGCTGCAACGGGCTTATCGCCACCCTGGAGCAACTGGAGGAGAAAACCTTTCTGCGGCGGATCCCGCTCAGGACGCTGGCGGACGGCCGGCTGGCGCTGCGGGTGGTGCCCGGCACACTCTGGGATCGGCTGCTGCTCTCCGGTATTCGCGCTGAAATTTGGATGCAGCCGGGAGTCACCCGGGCCAATCTCGATCGCTGCGCGGCAGCCGCATACGACATCCCGCCGGCCGCGCGGCAGGGCAAGCTGGCGCTGGTGCTCGGCGCCGGAAATGTGGCCTCTATCGCGCCGCTGGACGTGTTACACAAGCTGTTTATTGAAAATCAGGTCTGCCTGCTGAAGCTCAACCCGGTGAATGATTATCTGCACGATCTGCTGGCTCAGGCTCTGGCGCCGCTGATCGCCATGGATGCGCTCCGCATCGTCACCGGCGACGCCCGGGCGGGGGCGTGGCTGACCACCCATCCCGCTGTCGATGAGATCCATATCACCGGATCGCGGGAGAGCCATGACGCCATCGTCTGGGGCGACGGTGAGACCGCTCGCCAGCGTCGGGCCGCCGGGATGCCGCTGAACCCGCGCCGGGTGACCTCAGAGCTGGGCGGGGTCAGCCCCACCATTATCGTCCCCGGGCCATGGAGCGAGGCGGATATCGCTTTTCAGGCGCAGCAGCTGGCGACGCAGAAAATGAACAACGGCGGGTTTAACTGCGTGGCCAGCCAGGTGCTGATCCTGCAGCAGGGCTGGGAGCCGGCGTCGGCCCTGCTTAACCAGCTGTACCGGCTGATCGCCGCCAATACCCGCCCGGACTATTACCCCGGCGCGGAAAACCGGCTGACTGACTTTCGTCTGCGCGCCCGCCAGCCGCTGGAGATAGCGCGCGGCGACGCGCTGCCGTTGATTGTGGCGAACACCGAGGATGACCCGGCGTTCTGCCAGCAGGAGGTCTTTGGCCCGGGGCTGTCGGTCACCCGCCTTGAGGCCGACAGCGCGGAAAGCTTTCTGCGCCAGGCGATCGGCTATGCCAATCAGCGGCTGCAGGGCACGCTGGGGGCCAATATTGTGATCCACCCGCGCACCCGCAAAGCGATTGGACGTAAGCGTTTTAACGCGCTGATCGCCGAGCTGCGCTACGGCACGGTGGCGATCAACTGCTGGAGCGGGGTGGCCTTCCTGTTAGCCCCTTGCCCGTGGGGGGCGTTCCCTGGCCATACGCTCGACGATATTCAGAGCGGGCGGGGCAAGGTGCATAACAGCTTTATGCTGGAGAAAACCGAGCGCACGGTGATTGAGGCGCCGTTTCGGCCGTTTCCGCGCAGTCTGTGGCATGGCGAACTGACGCTGATGCCTTTGCCGCCCTGGTTTATTACCCACCGGGGGCAGGAAGCGGTGGCGAAACGGCTGGTGGATTTTTACCATCGGCCGCGCTGGCGCAAGCTGCCGGCGATCCTCTGGCGCGCGCTGAGAGGCTAAACTGAGGGGAAAAAAGGGCGGAACCGCGGTTCCGCCCTGCGGGATTAGCGGCCCGCTTTCAGCTTCTGGTAATACTCTTCATAAATGGCGCTGGCGCTGCCGACGTCATTCTGCCATTCGCCTTTTTCGATGGTGGCGGCGTCCGGATAGAGCGATTTATCGTTGGCCACTGCCGGGCTGAGCATTTTGCGCGCCGCCAGGTTTGGCGTGGGATAGCCGATGGTTTCCGCGACCTGTTTGGCGACATCCGGGCGCAGCAGGAAGTTAATCAGCTTCAGCGCGCCGTCGACGTTCTTAGCATTTGCCGGAATCGACAGGCTGTCCATCCAGAAGATGCCGCCTTCTTTCGGCCAGATCACTTCCAGCGGGGTACCGGCCTGGCGTGCGACATAAGCCGAGCCGTTCCATACCATCCCGAGGTTCACTTCGCCTTCCATATACGGGTTCGCCGGGTTATCGGAATTAAACGCCGCGACGTTGGGCATCAGTTTTTTCAGCTCGTTATAGGCGGCTTCAATCTCTTTCGGGTCGGTCGTGTTGCCGGAATAACCCAGCTTACGCAGCGCCATCTGGAACACTTCGCGCGCGTCGTCGGTCAGCAGCAGGCTGCTTTTGTATTCCGGTTTCCACAGGTCGGCCCAGCTGGTGACGGTTTTCGGATCGATAGCGTCGCTGTTAACGCCGATAGCCGTCGCCCCCCAGATGTAGGGGATGGAGTAGTCGTTATTCGGGTCGAACGGTTTGTTCAGCATCTGCGGATCGAGGTTGCTGAAGTTAGTCAGCTTGCTCTTATCGATCTTCTGCAGCATACCTTCTTTGCGCATCTTGTCGACGAAGTAGGTCGACGGGACGACCAGATCGTACGCTCCGTCTTTATAGGTCTTGAGTTTGGCGTACATGGTTTCGTTCGACTCGTAGGTCGAGTAAATAACCTTGATGCCGGTCTCTTTGGTGAACTGCTCCAGCAGGCCCGGCGGCACATATTCGGTCCAGTTGTAGAAGTAGAGCGTTTTGCTGTCGTCCGCGTGGGCAGCGCTCATGCCGATTGCCAGAGCGCCCGCCGCGAGCAGGTGGCGTGACCATTTTTTCATTTTAACGTCCCCTGAGTTTTATCACGTGCAATTAACTGACTGGCGATGACCATCACCAGCGACAGAACCAACAGTATCGTTGCCAGGGCGTTCACCTCTGGCGAAACGCCGACCTTGACCATCGAATAGATCTTCAGCGGCAGGATTTCATACCCCGGACCGGTGACGAACGAGGAGACCACCACGTCATCCATCGACAGCGTGAAGCTCAGCAGCCATCCGGCGGCCACCGCCGGCAGGGCCAGCGGCAGGATGATTTTACGCAGGATGGTCATCTCGCTGGCGCCCAGATCTTTCGCCGCCTCCAGCATCCGCACGTCAAAGCCTTTCAGCCGGGAGTATACGGTGACCACCACAAACGGCAGGCAAAAGGTGATATGCGAAAACAGCAGCGACCAGAAGCCAAGCTGGACGCCAATCAGCATAAACAGCACCAGCAGGGAGATAGCCATGACAATATCTGGCGACATCATCACTACAAACAGCATACCGCTAACGAACGGTTTGCCGCGAAAGCGATAGCGATACAGCGCCACGGCGGTCAGCGAGCCGATAAGGGTGGCGAAGGTCGCCGAAAGCACCGCCATGGTCAGCGAGTGCTGGGCGGCCTGCAGCAGGCTATCGTTGTTCATCAGCAGGCTATACCAGTCGGTGGTGAACCCCTGCCAGTTGATGCCGAAGCGCGACCGGTTAAATGAGTTAACGATCAGGATAATAATAGGGATGTAGAGATACGCGTAGATGGCGGTCATAAAGCCGCCGCGCAGCAGTCGACCGATCATTCCAGCTCCACCTTTTTATTCAGCAGGCGCGCCGCGCGCCAGTAAATCAACAGCATCAGGCCCATCACCAGGGTTAAGGTAATGCTGGTTGCCGCGCCGAACGGCCAGTCGCGAATATTGAGGAACTGGCTCTTGATCACGTTGCCGATCAGCAGGTTCTTGGCGCCGCCCATCAGGTCGGAAACGTAGAATAGCCCCATCGCCGGCAACATCACCAGCAGGCAGCCGGCGATGATCCCCGGCATGGTTAGCGGAATGATGATGCGGATAAACGTCTGCAGCTTGCTGGCGCCGAGATCTTTCGCCGCTTCCAGCAGCGGACGGTCCAGTTTCTCAATGCTGGAGTAGAGCGGCATCACCATAAACGGCAGCAGGATGTATACCAGGCCGATAATCACCGCCGACGGGGTGAACATAATGCGTATCGGCGTGTCGATCACTCCCAGCCACAGGAGAAACTCGTTAAGGTAGCCTTTGGTGCTGAGGAAAATCTTCAGCCCGTAGATGCGGATCAACGAGTTGGTCCAGAAGGGAACGATCAGCAGGAACAGCAGCAGGGGGCGCACCTTCTGCGGCAGCCGGGCAAGGAACCACGCAAACGGGTAGCCCAGCGCCAGGCAGGCGAGGGTCGCCAGCAGCGCCATGTTCAGCGAATGCAGCAGCACGTCGTAATAGAGCGGATCCAGCAGCCGCGAGTAGTTGTCCAGCGTGAAGACCAGCTTGACGAAGTTAGCGTCGTCGCGGGTCAGGAAGCTGGTGGCGATGATCATCAGGTTGGGCAGAAAGACAAACAGCACCAGCCAACCAACGATGGTGGCGATCACCACATTCTGGAATTTACTGGTGTTCTTCATCGGCCAGCACCACCTCCCAGCTCTCTACCCAATTGATAGACATTTTCTGATCAAGAGAGTGGTCGAAATCCGGGTCGTCTTCGTTAAAGAATTCGCTGACCATCACCATTTTGCCGTTTTCCAGCTCCACCACCGACTCGAGGGTCATGCCCTTATAGTTGCGCTCGCGGACATAGCCTATCAGGCCGTCGGCGTCGCTGTTGTGGTGGATCTCATCGACGCGCAGATCTTCCGGGCGCAGCAGGACATGCAGGCGCTGGCCGGCCTCCACCGCAAAATTGACGGTGATGTTGCATTCACGCCCTTCCACGCTGGCCCGCACGCGCTGTTCGTCGAGGCGTTCAATGACCGTGGCGTCGAAGATATTGATCTCGCCGATAAAGCTGGCGACGAACAGGTTTTTTGGCTCTTCGTAGATCTCGCGCGGGGTGCCGTCCTGCTCAATTTTGCCATCACGCATTACCACGATGCGATCGGACATGGTCAGGGCCTCTTCCTGGTCGTGAGTGACGAAGACGAAGGTGATGCCGAGCTTACGCTGCAGCGCTTTCAGTTCGTTCTGCATCTGCTTGCGCAGCTTGTAATCCAGCGCCGAAAGGGACTCATCGAGCAGCAGCAGGCGCGGTTTGTTGACCACCGCGCGGGCGATGGCCACGCGCTGCTGCTGGCCGCCGGAGAGCTGGTGCGGTTTGCGCTGGGCAAAGGCCTCCAGCTGCACCATCTTTAAGGCATCCATCACCCGCGGTGTGATTTCCGCCGCCGGGGTTTTCTGCATCCGCAGGCCAAAGGCGACGTTCTCGAACACCGTCATATGCGGAAACAGGGCGTAGCTTTGGAATACGGTATTAACGTGGCGGTTTTCCGCCGGAACATGAGTGATATCGTGATCTTCGAGATGGATCCGTCCGCTGTCGACGTTTTCCAGGCCGGCAATAAGGCGCAGAACGGTGGTTTTACCGCAGCCAGAGGGGCCAAGCAGGGTGAGAAACTCACCATTGTTGATGGTCAGGTTAAGGTTATCGATGACCGTTTTACCATCAAAGCTCTTGCGAATTCCCGCCAGATGCACCAGCGGCGAACGCGAACGCGGTTGTATATTCAATTTTTGACTCTGTCCCATGTAGACGCAACGGAAATTTCCGGCCGCTGCGGGGTTTGTGATTAACCACCTTTGGGGTTGCACGTTTTTAATAAGGGCCAGCATTCTACGGCAAACGAGGGTAATCGCCAATCCTTGATACGCCCGCATAGTCTACCTTTACACCATAAAGTCGGTTCCGTTATTAAATTTCGCTTTACGGGCTAAAAATGACCTGACGCAATATTTGTCTTTTCTGGCTTATCAATAATGTTGTCACAAAAGAAGAGGGTGGCTACATGGATAAATTGCTTGAGCGTTTTTTGCAGTACGTTTCTTTGGACACGCAGTCGAAGCCTGGCGTTCGTCAGGTCCCCAGCACGGAAGGGCAGTGGAAGCTGTTACGCCTGTTGCAGGCGCAGCTGGAAGAAATGGGACTGGTCAAGGTAACGCTGAGTGAAAAAGGGACGGTAATGGGAACCCTGCCCGCCAACGTTGAGGGCGATATCCCGGCCATCGGCTTTATCTCTCACGTCGACACCTCCCCGGATTTCAGCGGCAAAAACGTTAACCCGCAGATTGTCGAAAACTATCGCGGCGGCGATATCGCGCTCGGCATTGGCGATGAGGTGCTCTCTCCGGTGATGTTCCCGGTTTTGCATCAGCTTTTGGGGCAGACGCTGATCACCACCGACGGGAAGACGCTGCTGGGGGCGGACGACAAGGCCGGCATCGCCGAAATCATGACCGCGCTGGCGACCCTGCAGGCGAAAAACATCCCCCACGGCGATATCCGCGTGGCCTTCACCCCCGATGAAGAGGTGGGAAAAGGGGCGAAGCATTTCGACGTCGAGGCCTTTGACGCCCGCTGGGCCTACACCGTAGATGGCGGCGGGGTCGGCGAACTGGAGTTTGAAAATTTCAATGCCGCCTCGGTGACCATTAAGATCGTCGGCAACAACGTGCACCCCGGCACCGCGAAAGGGGTGATGGTTAACGCGCTGTCGCTGGCCGCGCGCATTCATGCCGAAGTGCCGGCCGACGAGGCGCCGGAGACCACAGAAGGCTATGAAGGCTTTTATCACCTCACCAGCATCAAAGGCAGCGTCGATCGGGCCGAGATGCACTACATCATCCGCGATTTTGACCGCAAGCACTTTGAGGCGCGCAAGCGCAAGATGATGGAGATCGCCAAAAAGGTGGGCAAGGGGCTACATCCGGACTGCTATATCGAGCTGGTGATCGAGGAC
This sequence comes from Klebsiella sp. GG_Kp175, assembly GCF_040062325.1. Taxonomy (NCBI): domain Bacteria; kingdom Pseudomonadati; phylum Pseudomonadota; class Gammaproteobacteria; order Enterobacterales; family Enterobacteriaceae; genus Klebsiella; species Klebsiella sp. GG_Kp175. The sequence goes on from NZ_JBEAFX010000004.1 coordinate 96,839, forward strand.
AGTTATTACAACATGCATGAGCAGGTGATCGCCCACCCGCACGTGGTCGATATTGCCCGCCAGGCGATGGTGGACTGCGATATCGAACCGCAGATGAAACCGATCCGCGGCGGTACCGACGGCGCGCAGCTCTCGTTTATGGGACTGCCGTGCCCGAACCTGTTTACCGGCGGCTACAACTATCACGGCAAACATGAGTTTGTCACCTTGGAAGGGATGGAGAAAGCGGTGCAGGTGATCGTGCGTATCGCCGAGCTGACGGCGGCACGAACAGGGAAATAGCCTTCGCAACCAGGCCGGTCATTCTGCTTGTCGCATAAGATGCCGGATGGCGGCTTTGCCTTATCCGGCATACGGTCCAGCCGGTGACTGCAGAACCCGTAGGCCCGGCAAGCGCAGCGCCGCCGGGCAGGATGGAGACTCAGTCGCCAAAGAACCAGTAGCCGCTGTTGACCAGCGCCGCCAGCATGGCGAGGAAGGAAGGATCTTCCAGCGCATCGCCAAAATGGTCGGCGCGCAGCGTCAGGTGGGTAGCTAAGGCGTCCAGCGCCGGACGGTGCGGGGAGTTGATCTTCTCGCCATTGACGAACACCTCGCCGTCAATGCGCAGCACCCGCAGGCCGCCAAGGCGTTCCAGGGTATCGCCCTGCTGCAGGGCATCATAAATCTCGTCAGGCTGATACGGCGGCTCCGGCGGCGCGACGTCAAGTTCATGACGCGACTGGGTGATAAACTCGCCGAACCACTGCTTAAAGTGCTCCGGTTGGTTAATCAGCCCCAGCATCATCTCGCGCAGGCGGTCGAGTTCGGCCGGTAAAATATCCGCCGGATGGTCGCGCGACGGCACGTCTGGATCGGCGTAGCGCTGGCTGCCCAGTTCGCGCTGGAGAACGTAGTCGGCAAATCCGCTGAACAACTCGCGGGCATTCGGCGCGCGATAGCCGACCGAATAGTTGAGCGAGTTTTCCAGCGAATACCCCTCATGCGGGAATCCTGGCGGAATATAGAGAATATCCCCCGGCTCCATTTCTTCATCGATAATCGCCTCGAAGGGGTCAACCTGCAGCAGGTCCGGATGCGGGCAGTGCTGTTTCATCGGCACTTTTTCCCCGACGCGCCAGCGTCGACGGCCGGTGCCCTGAATGATAAACACATCATACTGATCCAGATGCGGGCCGACGCCGCCGCCCGGTACTGAGAAGGAGATCATCAGGTCGTCGATACGCCAGTCCGGCAGGGCGCGGAACGGATGCATCAGCGCCGCAGACGGCTCATGCCAGTGGTTAACCGCCTGCACCAGCAGGGACCAGTTGTTTTCGCTCAGGTGATCGTAGCTTTCGAAGGGACCGTGACTGACCTGCCATTTTCCATCCTGATGGCTGACAAGGCGGCTATCGACCTCGCTCTCCATGGCCAGTCCAGCCAGTTCGTCCGGGCTCAGCGGGTCGATAAAATTGGCGAAGCCGCGCTTCAATACTACCGGCCGTTTTTGCCAGTAGCGTTCGATAAAGTCGGGCCAGTTAAGCGTTAATTGATAATCCATATTGATATTCCACTGCAGGTGTCTGACAGGGATTATAACGGATGCGGCGCCCCGGCGATGCAGGCGCCGTGAAAAAACTCAACGATTAACTCTCTTTATCTTCCATCAGCTGGCGGCCAAACACCACCTCCATGCAGGCGCCGCCGAGCAGGCTCTCGCCGGCGATGATCTCCCCGTCATATTGTTCGACGATTTCCCGGGCGACGGAGAGCCCCACCCCCTGGCCGGGACGCAGAGTATCCGCCCGCTGGCCGCGGTCGAAGACGGCGCGGCGCTGGCTCAGCGGGATCCCCGGCCCATCGTCTTCCACCAGGATGTGCAGATGGCTGTCGGTGGTCTGGCGCACGGAAACCTCCACGAACTCCAGGCAGTACTTACAGGCGTTATCGAGAACGTTGCCCATCACTTCCATAAAATCGTTCTGCTCGCCGACAAAACTGATCTCCGGCGAGATGTCGAGCGAGATATTGACCCCCTTGCGCTGATAGACCTTATTGAGGGCGGAGGTCAGGCTGTCGAGCAGAGGGGCGATCGGGTGTAGTTCCCGGCTCAGCAGGGTGCCGCCGCTGCGCATGCTGGCGCGATGCAGATAGTAGCCAATTTGTTGCGAGATACGGCTGATCTGCTCCAGCATCACCGGCTCCGCCTCGTCGACGCTGATCTTCTCGCCGCGCAGCGAGCGCAACGTGCTCTGCATCACCGCCAGCGGCGTTTTCAGGCTGTGGGTGAGATCGGTGAGGGTGGTGCGGTATTTGTCATAGCGTTCACGCTCGCTGCGAACCAGCCGGTTAAGGTTGCTCACCAGTCGGGTCAGCTCGCGGGTGGTGTTGGGATTGAGCTTCTCGCGGTGATGTTCCTCCAGCTCGCGCACCTCTTTGGCCAGCGACTCGATGGGGCGCAGGCTCCACCAGGCGGCGACCCACAGCAGGGGGATCACCAGCAACAGGTTGGCGGCCAGCACGTAGATAAACCAGCTCCACACCATATAGCTGCGCTTGAGCTCCACCGGGATGGTGTCGACCACCACGATACTGAGCTGGGGCATTTTGCTGGTGGCTGGGTAGAAGTTGATCGCCACCGAGTGGGTCATCTCCGAATCGTCGCCCTGTTCGCGGATGGCGTCCAGCTGTTCCTGAACCTCATGGTTATTGCGCAACAGCATACTGCTGCTGTCGACATCGGCTTCAATTTCATGGAAGCCATTGCGTTTCAACCAATCCGGTTGAATGCGCTTCGTCAGCCAGGGGACATCGCGCTGCGCCCACAGTAGCTTGCCCTTCTCATCGTAAATAAGGGTCACCGTCGGGCTTTCCATATTCAGATTTTCCGGGATATCGACATCAATGGCGCCGTTCTCCCATTTGGCCAGCATATAAAAGAGATTGCTCTCGCCGCGTAGCAGACGGAAGGTGGTTTTATCGAAGCTGACGCTGTAGCCCACCAGCGCCACCATGCCATAGGCCAGGGAGAGCACCAGCACCACCCCGGCGGTCGCCAGCAGGAAGCGAACCCGTAATGACAGCGGGAAAATATGCCGCAACAGTCCCTTCATCAGCGCAGTTCGAACAGATAGCCCTGGCCGCGCACCGTGGTGATGACGTCCTGCGGGTATTCAGCCTGAATTTTCTTACGCAGCCGGCCCATCAGCACGTCGATGGTATGGCTTTCACGCAGTTCGGCATCCGGGTAAAGCTGGAGCATCAGGGAATCTTTACTGACCACTTTGCCGCGGTTGCGGATCAGGGTTTCCATAATCGTGTACTCAAAGGCCGTCAGCTTGATCGGCTGATCGTTCACCGACAGCTCGCGGCGGGAGAGGTCGACCTGAAACGGCGGCAGAGAGATCACCTGCGAGGCCAGGCCGCTGTTGCGGCGCAGCAGCGCCTGCATGCGGGCGGCAACCTCTTCAATATGGAAAGGCTTAGTGACGTAATCATCCGCCCCGGCGCTCAGCACTTCGACTTTATCCTGCCATCCTTCGCGGGCGGTCAGCACCAGCACCGGCAGCGACACGTCGTGGCTGCGCCAGCGGCGGATCAACGATAATCCATCTTCGTCCGGCAGGCCGAGATCGACGATGGCGATATCCGGGAGATGTTCGCCCAGATAGTAATCCGCTTCCTTGGCATCCTCTGCGGCATCGACCTGATGGCCCAGCTCCTGGAGCTGAACTTTGAGGTGGTGACGCAGCAGGGCATTATCCTCAACCACGAGTACGCGCATGGCTGTTCTCCCTTGCAATTTCGAAAGTAGTCTGACGTTTATTATATACGCAAAATATAAACAGCTGTTAAATAAAGCTTTTTATACAAACGGCGTGGAGCATCGCCGGGCAGGCCGGCGTTGAGCGGCGCCTTTTGCGCAGCGGGTATGGAACTCCTTCATTCTATGCGTAATTTCAGCAAACGCCCAGCGGCTGGGCGCGGCAGTGAGCGGGTTGGTGATGTTAATTTTTTGTGTAATAGTGCTCGAATCCTCCCTCATGAACGCCGCAGGTTATTCATTATGTCTCAGCAGCAGAGCGCGGATTGGGTCAGGCTGGCGCAATCGCCCAGCCGCACGGAGCGCATCGAAGCCTTCTTCGGCGGCCACGGCTACGAGCCGCACCGGCATGATACCTACGCCATCGGCCAGACGATCGCCGGCGTGCAGAGCTTTCACTATCGCGGCGGGCTACAGCACAGTCTGCCCGGCGGGACGATGGTCCTTCACCCGGACGAAATACACGATGGCGAGGCGGGCACCGAGGCGGGGTTTCACTACCGCATGGTCTACATTGAGCCAGCGCTGATCCAGAAGATACTCGGCGGCAGGCCATTGCCGTTTATCCCCGGCGGCCTGTCGGCGGATCCACGGCTAGGTCGCGCCGTGCAGCCGCTGTTGAAAGCGGTCACGGATACCTTCGAGCCGCTGGAGGAAGAAGACGCCCTGTACGACCTGGCGCAGACCCTGGCCGTGGTCGGCGGGCAGCGTTCCCGTCGCCAGGCGTTTGATTATCAGGCGGCGGAGAGGGCTCGGGAGTATATCCATGCCTGTTTTATGCAGGATATGACCCTCGACACCCTGTCGCAGGTCAGCGGCCGGGACCGCTGGAGCCTGAGCCGTGATTTCAGAACGCTGTACGGCACCAGCCCGTGGCGCTACGTCATGATGCGCCGGCTCGATTTTTGTCGCCAGCGGATGCGCGCCGGGGAGCGTCTGGTGGATATTGCCGCTGACGCGGGGTTTGCCGACCAGAGCCACATGACGCGCCAGTTTATCAGCCGCTTTGGCCTCTCTCCGGGGCGCTGGCTGCGGGCGATCCGCGGCTAAGGCGGCGCAGGTTGCACAATCGTTCAAGCGTGACCGCGGCGCGGTGAACTATGCTGACTGCCTTTATCACAAGGAGACAGCCTATGTATCAACTCGTTAATTTTGCTCATAAATTTTCCCTGTTCAGCGAACAATGGCAGCCCAAAGTGGTGGCCGAAATGAATGACTATCAGTTCAAGATCGTGCGCATCGCCGGCGACTTTATCTGGCACAGCCACCCGGAAACCGATGAGACGCTGATGGTGGTGGAGGGGGTATTGCGCGTGGACTTTCGCGACGGACATGTGCTGGTGAAGGCCGGGGAGATGATCGTCGTGCCGCGCGGGGTGGAACATAAGACCTCGACGGAGACGGAAGCGAAGCTGATGCTGATTGAACCGCGCGGGGTGTTAAATACCGGCCACGAGGGCGGCGAGCGGACGGCGGTGAACGACGTTTGGATCTGATCGCTTTCCGGCGATAAAACGCCCCTCTTTCCGGCGGAAAGAGGGGCAGGGCGATTACTTCAGCTCGTCAACCATGGTGGTTGCCCGACCGATATAGTTGGCCGGGGTCATCGCTTTGAGACGCACTTTTTCCTCTTCCGGCAGGGCGAGGCTGTCAATAAACTGCTTCATCCCTTCCGCGTCCACGCGTTTGCCGCGGGTCAGCTCTTTCAGCTTCTCGTACGGTTTTTCGATACCGTAACGACGCATCACGGTCTGGATCGGCTCAGCCAGTACTTCCCAGTTGTGATCCAGTTCGTCCAGCAGGCGATCCTGGTTCAGCTCCAGCTTGCTGATCCCTTTGAGGGTGGACTGATAGGCGATCAGCGCATAGCCGATGCCCACGCCGAGGTTACGCAGGACGGTGGAGTCGGTCAGGTCGCGCTGCCAGCGGGAAACCGGCAGTTTGCTGGCCAGGTGCTGCATGACCGCATTGGCCAGGCCGAGGTTGCCTTCGGAGTTTTCGAAGTCAATCGGGTTCACCTTGTGCGGCATGGTGGAGGAGCCGATTTCCCCGGCGATGGTCTTCTGTTTGAAGTGGTTGAGCGCGATGTAGCCCCACACGTCGCGATCGAAGTCGATCAGAATGGTGTTAAAGCGCGCGATGCAGTCAAACAGCTCAGCGATATAGTCATGCGGCTCGATCTGCGTGGTGTACGGGTTCCACTGAATGCCCAGCGAAGTAACAAACTCTTCGCTGAACTGATGCCAGTCGACTTCCGGGTAAGCGGCGATGTGGGCGTTGTAGTTACCCACCGCGCCGTTGATTTTACCAAGGATTTCCACCTGGTTCAGCTGACGGTACTGGCGCTCCATACGGTAGGCGACGTTGGCCATCTCTTTACCCATGGTGGACGGTGTCGCTGGCTGGCCGTGGGTACGGGAGAGCAGCGGCACATCGCGGTACTGGGTCGCCAGATCTTTTACCGCGTCAATCAGTTTGCGCCAGTAAGGCAGAACCACTTCGTCGCGGGCGGTTTTCAGCATCAGCGCGTGGGAGAGGTTATTGATGTCTTCGGACGTACAGGCGAAGTGAATAAACTCCGACACGGCGTGCAGTTCGGCGATGTCAGCGACTTTCTCTTTCAGAAAGTACTCTACCGCTTTCACATCGTGATTAGTGGTGCGCTCGATGGTTTTGATGCGCTCGGCGTCTTCGACGCTGAAATCGGCAACGATTTTGTCAAGGAAACCGTTTGCGTCGGCAGCAAAAGCAGGAACTTCCTTGATCGCTGCGTGGGCGGCCAGTTTTTGCAGCCAACGTACTTCCACCTGAACGCGGAATTTCAGCAAACCGAATTCGCTGAAGATACCGCGCAGCGCGCTGACTTTATCGCCGTAGCGGCCGTCTACAGGGGAAACGGCGGTCAGTGAGGATAATTCCATAGATCACAACTCCGGGGTTAAATGAGCAAGAATTTGCTTTGCCTGGTTAACCAGACGATTACGGGAAAACATAAGCTGGAGACGTCCGCCGCCCACCTGATGCCAGAGCACCGCGGCGCGAATACCCGCAAGCAGCGCTGAGCGAACTTTCGCCTGCACCTGCGGGCTTTGCAGCACGGCAGGGGAGCCGGTCACCTGAATACGCGGGCCCAGCGGGCTTATCACATCGACATAGATGCCCGCCATGGCGCTGAGCAGCGTTTCGGACTGCAGGTCAAAGTGCTCCAGCTGACGGTGCAGGCCGGCGATGCGGTTGCCGAGCGTGTCCATCGCCCCTTTACTGGCGGCGAGCTTGCGCTCCAGCACCATCAGGCTCAGGGTATAGCGGGTGAGTTCCGCATTGAGGCCCTGACGGCTGCTGGTATTGAGCACCCCGAGCAGCGTTTCAAGGCCGAGGCGAAGATTGGCTTCACTGCCACCGAACACCGCCAGCGTCGACTCGGGATCGAGGTCGATGATGCTGTTCAGCGACACATGCAGGGCATCGCTGTCGCAATGTCCCTGATGCGCCAGTTGCTGAACCAGTCGCGCCGCCTGGCAAACGCCAGCCAGCGCCAGGGTGATGTCATAGTAATTCTTCGCCACACATACTCCTTGTCAGCCGCCGGGGCGGTTCGTCCCGGCGGAAATAACGCGCGTTCAGGACTGCAGAGGCAGTCGTTGTTCAATAATTCCGCCGCCGAGACACACTTCACCCAAATAGAATACCGCGGACTGGCCCGGTGTCACCGCCGCGACCGGCTCATCGAAGCGGACTTCGATACGGTCTTCATCCAGCGCGGTAACGGTGCAGGGGATATCGGTCTGGCGATAGCGGGTTTTCACCGTGCAGCGCAGGGTGCCCTGCAGCGGTTCACGGTCAACCCAGTGCAGCTGTTGGGCAATCAGACCGACGGACATCAGGCGCGGGTGGTCATGGCCCTGGGCGACGATAAGAATATTATTCTCAACGTCTTTATCGACCACGTACCATGGATCTTCACTACCCTCTTTGGTGCCGCCGATACCCAGCCCTTTACGCTGGCCCAGGGTGTGGTACATCAACCCCTGATGGGTACCGATCTCCTCGCCGTCGACGGTGAGGATTTTGCCCGGCTGCGCCGGCAGGTAACGGCCAAGGAAATCGCGGAATTTACGCTCGCCGATAAAGCAGATGCCGGTGGAATCTTTTTTCTTCGCGGTGATCAGATCCAGCTCTTCGGCGATCTTACGCACCTGCGGTTTTTCCAGTTCACCCACCGGGAACAGGCTCTGGGCAATCTGCTCGTGGCTGAGGGTATAAAGGAAGTAGCTCTGATCTTTATTGCCGTCGAGTCCGCGCAGCAGCTGGCTTTTACCGTCGACATCGGCGCGGCGCACATAGTGCCCGGTGGCGATGTAGTCGGCGCCGAGGTCTTCGGCAGCAAACTCGAGAAAGGCTTTAAATTTGATCTCTTTATTGCACAGAATATCCGGGTTCGGCGTGCGGCCGGCTTTGTACTCTTCCAGGAAGAGCTCAAAGACGTTATCCCAATATTCGGCGGCAAAGTTAACGGTGTGCAGTTCAATGCCCAGCTTATCGCAGACCGCTTGCGCATCGGCAAGGTCGGCGGCGGCGGTGCAGTATTCCTCGCCGTCGTCTTCCTCCCAGTTCTTCATGAACAGGCCTTCCACCTTATACCCTTGTTGCAGCAACAGGTACGCGGAGACCGAGGAGTCGACGCCGCCGGACATGCCGACGATCACTTTTTTCTGGCTTTCTGACATGGAAATACTCGCTACATTGAACTTCGAGGCGGCGTATTCTAGCACGCGCTCACCGTTCATTCACCCCCTGTGAACGGCCAGTTAAAGGCGCCAATCAGCGACAGCGGCTGCAGCGGGTCCTGCAGGTAGCAGCGAATGCTTTCGGCAACCAGCGGCGAGCGCAGGTTTGGCGCGTTAAGAATTTCCTCAGCACTGAGCCACAGGCAGCGATCGATATCGCTGTCGTGCGGTTCAGTGGCGCACGGATCGCTAAGTTCGATAGCGAACAGGAAGCGCAGAAACGGGGTGTTATCGGGAGCCAGCCACTGATGCATGCGGATGAAGTGCTGCGGCGTGGCGCGAATGCCGGTCTCTTCCCACAGTTCACGTTCGGCGGCCTGCAGCAGCGTTTCATTGGCCTCGAGATGGCCCGCCGGCTGGTTCCACAGCGCTTTGCCGTTAATGGTTTCTTCGACGATGAGAAATTTATCCTGGGCGTGAACCACGCAGGCAACGGTGACATGAGGTTTAAACATCACTTTTCCTTTTCAGTTATTCGGCTTTGCGCCAGTCGCCGTTGGCCAGTCCGTCGAGCGTATAGCCGCCCATGGCGTAGCGGATCAGACGCAGGGTGGGGAAGCCGACGTGGGCGGTCATCCGGCGCACCTGGCGGTTGCGTCCCTCGTAGAGCGTAATTTTCAGCCAGCGGGTGGGAATCAATTTGCGCTCACGAATCGGCGGGTTGCGCGGCCACAGCCAGACGGGTTCCTCCACAAGTTCTACGCCGGCAGGCAGGGTGGGGCCGTCGTTGAGGGTGACGCCGTCGCGCAAGGCGGTCAGCGCCTCGGGCGTGGGTTCGCCTTCCACCTGAACATAGTAGATCTTGCCGGTGCGCTTACCCGGCTGGGTCAGCTTCGCCTGCAGCGCGCCGTCGTTGGTCAGCACCAGCAGGCCTTCGCTGTCGCGATCGAGCCGACCGGCAGCGTAGACGCCCGCCACCGGAATAAAATCTTTCAGCGTGCTGCGCCCGGCCTCGTCGGTAAATTGCGGCAACACATCATAGGGTTTATTGAACAAGATCACAGTTTTTGGCTGGCGTTCTTTACGTTGTCTGGTGACTTGTTGTGTGCTGAATCGCTCAACGCGATGTTTTCTAAATGAAGTTTTCTGCATGGTATTTTCAGGCTCTATCAATTGCCGCATTATAGCCTAATTACGAATGCCTTTCATGGACGCAAACATTCAGGTAGTATTGACATGCTCATTACAAATTATTAACAAAAAATTGCTCAAACCGATTCGCACTACAGGCAGGAAGGCGACACGGACGCGATAGCTCCGGTTAGCGGGAAGACCCGGTACTCCGAAGCTGGCCGACTCAGCCAACACCAGGCTCGCGTGAAGAGGGAAGAGCAGAACCAGAAGCGCTCGAAGGAGAGGTTAATGGAAAGCAAAGTAGTAGTTCCGGCGGAAGGTCAAAAAATCACCCTGCAAAACGGCAAACTGAACGTCCCTCACAATCCGATTATCCCGTTCATTGAAGGTGACGGTATCGGCGTTGACGTTACCCCAGCGATGCTGAAAGTGGTTGATGCCGCCGTTGAGAAAGCCTATAAGGGCGAGCGTAAAATTTCCTGGATGGAAGTTTACACCGGTGAGAAATCGACCCACGTCTATGGCCAGGATGTCTGGCTGCCAGCTGAAACCCTCGATCTGATTCGTGACTACCGCGTTGCTATCAAAGGTCCTCTGACTACCCCAGTCGGCGGCGGCATTCGTTCCCTGAACGTGGCGCTGCGCCAGGAGCTGGATCTCTACGTCTGCCTGCGTCCGGTACGTTACTACCAGGGCACCCCGAGCCCGGTTAAGCACCCGGAACTGACCGACATGGTTATCTTCCGTGAAAACTCCGAAGATATCTATGCAGGCATCGAGTGGAAAGCCGACTCTGCTGAAGCAGACAAAGTGATCAAATTCCTGCGCGATGAGATGGGCGTGAAGAAAATTCGCTTCCCGGAACATTGCGGCATCGGCATCAAGCCGTGCTCTGAAGAAGGCACCAAACGTCTGGTTCGTGCAGCCATTGAGTATGCGATCACCAACGATCGTGATTCCGTCACTCTGGTGCACAAAGGCAACATTATGAAGTTCACCGAAGGCGCGTTCAAAGACTGGGGCTACCAGCTGGCTCGCGAAGAGTTCGGCGGCGAGCTGATCGACGGCGGCCCGTGGGTGAAAATCAAGAACCCGAACACCGGTAAAGAGATCGTGGTAAAAGACGTGATCGCCGACGCCTTCCTGCAGCAGATCCTGCTGCGTCCTGCGGAATACGACGTTATCGCCTGTATGAACCTCAACGGCGACTACATCTCTGACGCGCTGGCGGCACAGGTTGGCGGTATCGGTATCGCCCCGGGCGCCAATATCGGCGACGAGTGCGCGCTGTTCGAAGCGACTCACGGTACTGCGCCGAAGTATGCTGGCCAGGACAAAGTGAACCCGGGCTCCATCATCCTGTCCGCAGAGATGATGCTGCGCCACATGCAGTGGTTCGAAGCCGCAGACCTGATCGTTAAAGGCATGGAAGGCGCTATCGCCGCCAAGACCGTGACCTATGACTTCGAACGTCTGATGGAAGGCGCTAAACTGCTGAAATGTAGCGAGTTTGGCGACGCGATTATCGCGAACATGTAATCTGGCCCCCAGATTATGTCAAAACGGGAACCTGGTGGTTCCCGTTTTTATTATTAGTTTTCGAACGGTTAACAAAATTTTATCAAAACAAATTATCAAAACCCCTCCCGAAAAACCTCATAAGGCCACTTCTTTCCACTCCTTACCTCGATCACCAGGTGACCTATCCTTTGCTGTTGCTTTTTATGTACGAGCACATTGACTGGTCTCCCCATTGGTTAATACATGAGCGATGTGAGCCTCGACATTATAAATTACGTGAGGGCAACCCAATGAAGAAGCAATGCACCAATAAAGCGAACATCCCTATTTTTCACGCAGTTGAAGCAGTCAGTTCTGCCAGGGACCTCTGCCGCAAGCATGCTACTTCAGTCGACACTTTGTACACACCGTTTCATGAGGAAGGGGATAAACGGGGCGCATCTGAACCTGAAGAAGAAAAGAATCGCCGGATATTTGGTGAAATATTCTGAAATCCACACAAAAAGTAATGGGATATTTCTTGAAGAATAGGTCATTTACTCTTATTTTATGCTGCAAAATAATTAAATGTTTAGTGGGGCTTCCCCTCGAAAATAATTAATGATGATACAACATGAATAATACAACAGGCGCTTCCGTTCCATCGGTCACGCTCGCACAGTTTCCAGTCGAACGCCCGTCAGAATTTAATGCAAATATTAATTTTTTGTGTGCTGTTATTGAATGTGAGTTAACACATCTAATCATAGCTATTAACAATAAATATAATCCAACCATTTGCACCGAATTACACAACCTTTTTGAATTGCAAAAAAACTTCGCAAAGATCAGTGATGAATTATTTTATGCGCTGGGTGTCGCTAATGAAAAACAAGCCTGAGGACTCCGTCGGTCATCCGCCGCGGCCTTTTACAGTACGTATGGCATGGCGGTACTTGAGTCGGTGGTGGTTAGCTTTTTATATCATGATTTTGATAAAACTTGCTTATGTTATCATGAATTATCACAGGGGGAATTAATGTGAATGCATATTATTTATCAGTGGGCAATAAAATACGCAATGAGCTTCATGGGGTTAATCTGTAAGTCTTGCCCCATTCCGATATGATAAGATGAAGCTTATACTGGGGTGGCAGGAATAGAGATAACAAAACATACTAGAGTTATGCATCTTCCCGTGGCGAGAAATTAATCATCGATAAAGCGATGTATTGACATTACCTCAATAAAAAAACACATTTCACAAGTTAATAACTTTGTGTTCTCATTCTTTTTGCTGACAATTGCCCGATCTTACGAGTACGGGAAAAGTAAAAGCCAGACACTTGAAACATCCAACCCTTATCAAAAATACAGGATTATAAATGGAAAAGGATTAATACCTTCATTGTTGTCACGATGTTATTCCTGGCTAGCCCTGCTTTTGGGGACGTCATTACGCAGATGAGAAGTGAGGCAAATGAGATATCAGGGGCCGCTCACGTTATTTGCTACCAAGGCCTGCAGTTGATTCATGGGCTCATAGTCGAAAGCAACGCTGTATGCGGCAGGAGACGTGCTGGGTCTGTTGCTTGGTGATTCATCTACTGGAACGAAGAGCGTATCAGCCTGGATCGACAGTCGACCGTTGAAGCACTGATTTATAAATTTGAATATAACCACATGGAAACACAACTATATGATGAAGAAAATCCCCCCCACCGCGCTGCTGTTAGCTTGCGCACTGGTTGGTTGCACCGTAAACCAAATAAACGATCAGGAAAAGCACGTCGCGAAGTTTCGCGAAACCAGGAGCCTTTACAACAAAGCGCTACTGCGCTGCGAGGAGATCGCTAACAAGAAATATCATGGCCAGTTGTATGGCTCTGTCCGGGTTGAAGGTGAAGCGCGTGTCGCGGTCTCCCGCGGGTATGAGAAAGAGCGCCGTGTCTGCGCTGACAATTATGACCGGAAAATGAGAGCATTGTGGGATGCTCAACCTGCCGATGTTCATGCGTTTTATGAGCAGCGCCGCGCTGAATTGCATCAAGAAAACAACGCCGTTAATGAAGAGGCAAAAAGATGAACATCCTGAAGACGCTTTCTGGCGTAGCACTGACGACGGCGCTGGCCGGGTGTGCCGTTCCCCCTCCAATGGGCGTCACTAACGCGAGCCGCGCTGACGCTACCGTTAAATTTTCGTACCTGCTAAACGGTAGCCAGCCTGCTAACTTCACGCCGACCTTTAACGGCGCGCAGGAGAAGGCGGCGGCAATCTGCAAAAAATGGGGGTACACCGGCGCGGAGGCTGTCGATGAACTCGCCAAAACTGAATGCTCCGAGACGAATATATTCATCCGCGGTTGCCTGAAAGGCGAAGTGTCAAAACTGTACATGTGTAGTGGCAAGATCCAACAATAGAGAAAATAATGAAAAAATTGATGATAGCAATCACCCTGGCGACCGTCGCTGCAGCACCGGCACACGCCATTAACGCTAAATATCGCGAACAGCTGGAGCGCTCCGGATGCAATGAGATGAACGCCGGGCAGGGCTGCGACATCCACAAAACTAAAGCGCAAAACGCTGCAGAAGCGAAGAAGAGCCAGAACTTTTCGAAATTCGCTGGTACCTACTCCGTTTTCCTTCGGAATGGTCAGCGCATTGGCAACAAAATCATTGTGGTGAAGCCCCATGAGGTGCGTTACAACGGCCACCTGGCGGAGCGCCCGCGGGTCGTCAACGGCGTGCTGCTGTTTTCCGTGCAGGAGGCACAATTCTCCATCACCAGCACGCACGGTAATGAGCTGGGAACTTGGTTCAACGATGCGAACAATACCGGCGGCACTATCGGCCGATAGGCTGCCCGGAAAAAAGACCCGCTGCGGCGGGTTTTTTTACACCACCGCTTCCTCCAGTGTCGCGAGTGGAGAAAGCAGGTAATACGAAGCTAGTGTTTAATTTTGAGCTCGGCAGCGTCGGCAATAAATATATGCTGGAGCTGAAAAAGGGTGCCCGGAACTAAACCATTTTCTGCAGGTACGCCAGAAAAAATGTGAGTAATCTATGCGTTGCGCTCACTATGATTAACGTTTTCTGGTGGCTCAACATAGTCTAATCCGCGGATGCTATCTTTGAGATTAAACAGCCGGGACAGCGCCGCTCTGCCGCTATCCGTCACTTGCACTTCCCGATATCCCGGCGCGCGGGTTATCCATCCTTTCTGCTCAAACAGCGCCATCAGCGCCGAACCGGCGTCGCCTCCCAGATGAAAACGTCTTTCGCTCCAGTCAAGACAGGGGCAACAAGGCTTACGTCGCGGGCGAGCGTTAAGTACCGCGCCCAGGCTTTCAAGCTGGATTTTACCGGCTGACGTCAGGGACTGCCCATCGGCCGCCAGCCATTTTTCCCGCAGCATAAACTCATAAATCTTCACCGCCAGTTCGCCCGCCAGATGGTCGTAGCAGGTGCGGGCATAGCGAAGCGTCACCGGCGTGCTGGTGGCCAGCGCCTTATGCGCCTGCATTGAGACGCCCATCAGGTTTTCCAGCAGCCCGGCGATATGCGGGCCCGCCAGGCGGTAATAGCGGTGGCGCCCCTGCGCGAGACACACCACCAGCCCGTTGCTGAGCAGCCGGGCAAGATGTCCGCTGGTGGTGGAGGCGGAGACCTCGGCGACCGTGCTGAGCTCGGTCGCCGTCCATGCGCGCCCGTCCATCAGCGCGCAGAGAATGCTGACCCTTGACGGGTCAGAGAGGGCAGAGGCCACCATCGCCATCGCGGTTTCCAGTGCCGCCTCTGGCTCACTGTCTTGCTGCGTTTTCAGGAGATTCATTCAGAAAGTATGGCCCATTTTTTGGTCACTTCCGCTGCCCGGGTGTCATCATCGGTAAGAAGAATGAGCCGGTTACGGTGGTCGCTGTACTGTACCAGAATATTAATACCGTTGCGGGCAAGGGTGTCGGCAATGTCTCCCAGTTCCCCGGGGCGTTCCTGGGGTAACTTACGTATCAGAGGACGGCATACATCGCTGACCGTAAAGCCGGCCTCGGTCAGCACCCTGCGGGCTGTCTCACCGTCCTCCACCAGAAAATGCGCATGTCCGGCATCAGGCGTGGTGAATACCCCACCACCTTCGAGGCCCACACCGTTGTTGCCCAGCGCTATACCCATTGCGCCAAGCGAGCCCGGCGTGTTGCTGAGAATGATGTGAATATCATACATCTGGCTGTGCTCCCCGATCCGATGAGTAATCCCGGAACACGCGGGCAACGCGTATTCTGTAGTATGAAAAAATCGATGCTTTGCCTTCGCGCTGGGCAGCCAGATGCCGCTCATTTTGCTGCCAGTTGGCCACCGATGCTTCATCTTCCCACCAGGATAGCGAAAGGATTTTGCTGGGCGAATTCAGGCTCTGAAAACGCTCGATGGCAATAAACCCCGGCGTGTCTGAAAGCAAAGGCGTCAGCCCGGCCGCCAGCTGAAGATATCTTTCCTGTGCTTCCGGTAAGGCGTCGGCCTCAAAAAGTACTGCAATCATAAGTCTGCTCCGTGGTGAATGTCCGTGCAGTCTAATGACGACCAGAGCAGGATGCTTCGGCGTGCAGCGAAGTGTGGCTGAGGTTGGATACCCCAGCCACATTTCCTGCGCACCGGATGATCGCGCCAGAAACGAGTTACTCTGCGTTAAAGATAATAAATTCAGGCTGGTAGCTGACCGGGAAATTGACCGATCGGGCGATAAAACAGACGTGATGGATCTGCTGATGAAGGGCCGCGGCGGCGTCGAGATCGGTACCTGGTAATACGGTGATTTTCGGCCGGAGGGTAGCAGAAATAAAGCGACCCGCGCCCCCTTTTAATACTTCACCCGTTGCCACCGGCGAGTCCTGATATTCCATGACCGTAATGCCGGCATCTGAGGCCAGATGTAAGTACCACAGCATGTGACAGGCAGAGAGAGAAGAGAGCAGGAGATCTTCCGGGTTCATTTTGCCGGGATCGCCGCCCAGTAATGGATCATTTGAACAATGAATGGGTTCTTTTCCCTTTACCGCGATATCCCAGGTCCGGGCATAAGCCTTGTAACCCGAGGTACCCGTGCCCTGATTGCCGGTCCATGTGATATGACTGGTATAAGCATGTTCCATTGGTTTGCCTTTCTCTGTAGAGGGATGAATTTCTTCACTGCGGTATCGTCCAGTTGCATTGCCTGAACGAAGCCGCAGGTAGAATCGCAAGGTTGTCATGACGTTGGCTCGAATGGTATAATGGTATACCATTTATGAATGATGTAAAGAGAGCCAAATGAACGCTGCTACCCGTTCGACCGCCGATATCCTTGCCAGTGAGTTAAAAATCTTAATCAACAAGGGGGCATTGCGAGATGGCGACCGGCTTGTGGAGCGCGACCTGGCCTGCCAGTTTTCTGTCAGCCGTATCCCAATGAGAGAAGCGATACAGCAGCTTGAGCGCGAAGGTCTGGTTGAGATTTTCAGAAATCGTGGCGCGGTGGTGAAAACGCTGACGGCCGCAGATGTCGATGAAATTTATCAGCTGCGGGCACTCCTGGAAGGTGAAGCCATTTTTCATAGCCTGGAGAATATGGACCCGGAAACGCTTGCCCGGGCAGAGCTGGTGCATCAGCTGCTGAGTAGCGCTTCTGAACCCGAGCTGCAGGGGAGGTATAACCGCGAGTTTCATGAACTGCTGTATCGGAAGTGTAACAATCAGCGCCTGTTGAAGATGATCGGTGAATTGCGCGAGCAGATTGAAAGATATGAGCTTTTTCAGAACAGACTGCTGTCGGATACGCTGAAATTCCAGGATGAGCATCAGCAGATCCTGATGGCCTGCCAGCAAAATAATCCACAGGAGGCTCGGGCATATACTGTGAAACATATTCTTTCAGCAGGTGAAATCCTTCGCGCCTATATTGTAAGCCGTTAATGGTTGCGTAAAGCGGCTGCGTTGTTCACGCATAAATTGCCATCCGTCTCAGCTCAATGCTATAAGAAAAGAGCCGTTTTAATGGCGCTTATGTTTTATCTGTAAAGAATAAGTGAAGGTCAGATAATGATTACGTCAGTGCAGCCAACCACCACCGTCACCACCACGACCGTAACCTGCGGTGGTGTGGGCGTATCTGTGACCGGCTCCTGACAAACAGATCCTCACTCCCCGCCAATGTGGACGGGGAGAGACCTCTCCGTTCGTGACAGACTGAATGGAGACCCATCATGATTTCATCTGAGGATGCCCTGTTAATTATCGATATGCAGCAGGGGCTTTTCCGTGGCCCGGTTTCCCCGTATCAGGCCGATGCGCTTCTGGCGAACGTTTGCCTGCTGATTGAAAAAGCGAGACAGGCTGAGGTGCCCGTCTTCTTTGCCCGCCATACCGGAGCTGACGACTCTCCGTTCTCCGCGCAAAGTCCATTAACTCAACTGCTGCCTGAGATGGGTGTTAACGGCGAGCGGGATATCGTCTTTATTAAAAAGTACCCTTCCTGTTTTCAGCAAACTGACCTTGCGCATCAGCTCGCTCAGGCCGGCGTAAAACAGCTGGTTATTGCCGGGATGAAAACCGAATTCTGCGTGGACACGACCTGCCGAGCGGCATCGGCGCTGGGATTACGGACGGTGCTGATCTCAGATGCGCACTCAACCATGGATAACGAACGTTTATCAGCGCCTGACATCATTGGCCATCACAATGTCACCCTTGCCGGGCCATTTGTGACGCTGTCGACCGCCGCAGAGTGGCGCTTTTCGGCAGCGAAATAAGGATGAAGAAAGGGAGCCCGAGGGCTCCTTTTCGCTACGCCTGCTCATCCGGTTTTACTGCCCATGGCGGAGCAGGGTGGAGGCGGGGTGGCGCCGGAGCGCCTCTTCGGGACGCACCGGACGCCGCACTAGTTCGCCGCCGCAGTTCGGGCAATGGCCGTTAAGCCGCGCCGTCATGCAGTCCTGGCAAAAGGTGCACTCGAACGAACAGATAAACGCTTCGCGTGAGTCTGGCGGCAGATCTTTATCACAGCATTCGCAATTCGGGCGTAACTCGAGCATTTCCTTCCCCTGTGGTTAACGGCTGTATCAGCGACGGCCGGCCAGCGCATGCTGTTTTTATAGCACGGCGCAGACTGGCCTCCGAGGGATTTCGCTGCGTTAATCTCCGCCTCAAAGCGTTGCCTTTCCGGGCTGCATCCCCGGCACGAGGATCACTTTGCGGCATGCCTCTTCACGTTTCTCAAAGATCTGATAGCCGCGCGCGGCCTCCTCCAGAGGCATATGGTGAGTGACAATCTCCTCCGGGGTGAGCAACCCTTGCTCAATAAGCGCCAGTAGATCCGGCAACCAGGCATGGACGTGGGTTTGCCCCATTCTGAAGGTCAGCCCCTTATCAAAGGCATCGCCAAACATAAATCCGTGAATGAAACCGGCGTAAACCCCGGGCACGCTGACGATGCCGCCGCGGCGCACGGCAGCGATGCACTGGCGCAGCGCTTTCCCGCTGCTGCCCTCGATTTTCAGGGTGCTGAGGACGGTTTCCGTAAGACTGCCTTTCGCCTCGAAGCCGACGGCGTCAATCACCGCATCGACGCCGCGATGGCCGGCGGTGTTGTCGATAATCCACTGCGCCGGATCGTCATGGTGGTCGAAGTTTATCGGGATCGCGCCATAGCGCCGCTGCGCGAAGTCGAGTCGGTAATCGTTATGATCGATGATAAATATCTGCTCTGCGCCATTGAGCCTGGCGCAGGAGGCACACAGCAGGCCAACCGGGCCGGCGCCAAAAATAGCCACGCTGCTGCCGGGTTTGACCTCGGCGTTTTTTACCGCCTGCCAGGCGGTAGGCAGAATATCTGACAGAAACAGCACCTTTTCATCGGGTAAGGTGTCCGGCACTTTAAACGGTCCGGTATTGGCTTTGGGAACGCGCACATATTCCGCCTGGCCGCCGGGGATCCCGCCGTACAAATCGCTGTAGCCGAACAGGGCCGCCGGTGGCGAAATGCCTTTTCGGTTGAGCGTCGCCCCCTGGCCGCTATTGGTGCTTTCGCAGGCGGCATATTGCTGCAGGCGACAAAAGAAGCAGTCTCCGCAGGCGATGACAAACGGGATAACCACCCGATCGCCTTTACGAACCGCGGTGACCTCGGAACCTGCTTCCACCACTTCCCCCATAAATTCATGGCCGAAAATATCACCATGGTGCGTGCCGGGGATCTTACCGCGGTAAAGGTGCAGATCGGAACCGCAGATCGCCGTCGCCGTGACGCGCAGAATAATATCGTCCGGCGCCTCAAGGGCCGGGTCGGGCATGGTGTCGACGCTGACATGATGGGGGCCATGATAATTGAGTGCTTTCATAAAGTCTTCTCCTGGAGAGAATGGCTGATAGCAGCAGGCGAAAAGGCATTGTGACCTAACGTTATTGCCGCCGATAAACCACAGTAAAAATAAAGCGTAGAGTACTTATAATGGAACTGCGTGATATTCCACTCAGTGAATGTATTCCACGCTTCGCTTATTTAGCGGCTGGTTTGTTGAGGTTATTTGAGGTTATTTGCCTATTCCCCTTATGTATGCCAGGCTTAATCGGGCATGATATTCGCTCCGTTTTATTTTCCAGCCGCTTCCCCAGCGGCTTTTTTTTGGCCTTAAAAAAAGAAAAAATCTGAATTTCAACCAGACTAAGGGCAGTACTGCCGCTTCGTTATATAACCCAACAGGAGTACTCCGCCAGTATAAATAATTCTTTGCCACAGTGGTGCTCTGTGTGCATTATTTCCCTGAACACAGTAAGTTAGCGGTAATGTACCGTTTGGTTATTTTTGATGTGTTTTGTAGAATTATTCCGAATTACTCCTAAAAGGCATCAAAAACACGGGGTAATAATTTGACTAACCAGCATTACTCGCTAGATTTAAATATCGAACGACGAGTGATACGGAATATTTTCGTATCGTACTGACATAACCGATATACATGAGGTGAAATATGGCAGAGCATCGTGGTGGTTCCGGAAATTTTGCTGAAGACCGTGAAAAAGCTTCTGAAGCAGGTCGTAAAGGTGGTCAGCACAGCGGCGGGAACTTTAAAAATGATCCGCAGCGTGCGTCTGAAGCGGGTAAAAAAGGCGGACAAAACAGCCACGGTGGTGGCCGCAAGTCCGATAATTCCTGATTATCCTTTTCCTTGCACCCTGAAGTGAAAGTATCTCCTGCGAGTCTGTCACAGACTCGCAGTTATTTTCTGACTCCAGAAGGTATTTCTATGAATATGAAAAGCATTGAAGATGTATTTATTCACCTGCTCTCAGATACCTACAGCGCAGAGAAACAATTAACCCGCGGGCTGGCAAAACTGGCCAGAGCGGCGTCCAGTGAAAAACTCAGCGCGGCGTTCAATGCTCATCTTGAAGAAACCCAGGGCCAGATTGAACGTATCGACCAGATTATTGAGCAGGAATCTGGTCTGAAAATCAAACGCATGAAATGCGTGGCCATGGAAGGATTGATCGAAGAGGCCAATGAAGTCGTTGAGAGCACGGAAAAAAATGAGGTACGCGATGCCGCGTTAATTGCCGCTGCGCAAAAGGTCGAGCATTACGAAATTGCCAGTTACGGTACCTTGGTTACCCTGGCGGAACAGTTGGGTTATAAAAAAGCGGTCAAACTGCTGGCCGAAACCCTGGAAGAAGAAAAGCAAACCGATGTTAAATTAACCGACCTGGCGGTAGGTAATATTAATAAAAAAGCGGAAAAATAAACGCTCCCTGACACGAGGAAATCACGATGAATCACATTGAACATTATCATGACTGGCTACGAGATGCGCATGCCATGGAAAAACAGGCAGAATCCATGCTGGAATCAATGGCTGGCCGTATCGATAATTATCCGGATCTCCGTGCCAGAATCGAACAGCATATTAATGAGACCAAACGGCAAATTACCGTGCTGGAAGAGATCCTCGACCGCAACGACATTTCGCGCTCGGTGATTAAAGATTCGATGAGTAAAATGGCGGCTCTCGGTCAGTCCATTGGCGGAATGTTTCCTTCCGATGAAATCGTCAAAGGCTCGATCAGCGGGTACGTTTTCGAGCAGTTTGAGATCGCCTGCTATACCTCTCTGCTGGCGGCCGCTGAAAAAGCGGGCGATACCGCCTCCATCCCAGCCATTGAGGCCATCCTGGCGGAAGAGCGGGAAATGGCCGACTGGCTGATCAAACATATTCCTCAGACCACGGAGCAGTTTCTCCTGCGTTCAGATGCTGACGGCGTAGAAGCGAAAAAATAACCCAGGAGGCAGGCCTATGTTTCGTCATGTGAAACAACTGCAGTATACCGTGCGCGTTGCTGAACCCAACCCGGGGCTCGCGAATTTACTGCTCGAACAGTTTGGCGGCCCTCAGGGCGAGCTGGCCGCCGCGTGTCGTTATTTCACTCAGGGATTAAGCGATGACGATCCCGGCCGTAAAGACATGCTGATGGATATCGCGACAGAGGAGCTAAGCCATCTGGAGATCATTGGCACCCTGGTCGGCATGCTAAATAAAGGCGCCAAAGGGGCGCTGGCGGAGGGCACCGAGAGCGAGGCGGAACTCTATCGTTCGCTCACCGCCAACGGCAACGACAGCCATATTACGTCGCTGCTCTACGGCGGCGGTACTCCGCTGACCAACTCGGCGGGCGTGCCGTGGACAGCGGCCTACATTGATACTATCGGCGAACCCACCGCAGACCTGCGATCGAACGTCGCGGCGGAGGCGAGGGCGAAGATCGTCTATGAACGGCTGATCAACGTGACCGACGATCCCGGCGTGAAGGACGCGCTGGCGTTCCTGATGACTCGCGAAGCGGCGCATCAGCTCTCTTTTGAGAAAGCGCTGCAGTCGATTCGTAATAACTATCCACCGGGCAAACTGCCGCCCATTAGCGAGTACGCGAACACCTACTACAATATGTCTGAGGGTGGAGAAGTACGCGGCAGCTGGAACAGTGACAAACACTTCGATTATGTCAAGGATCCGCAGCCGGCCGTGGATGGCGGAGATGGCAGCGCCTCTGTCGGCCTGACGCCGGAGCAGGAAGCGCTGTGCAAAGCGATGCTGAAGCGAACACAGTCTGACCCGCAGGGTGATCCTTTGACCGGCGCCGAACTCGGCGCCGGTAAGCAAAACACGTCATCATCGGCTAAGTGATGTTCGCATAAGCCCCGGCTGCGGCCGGGGCGTTTCACAATGATGGTGCGGATTATGTTTGAATTTGACGCGTTTCATCTGGCCCGACTGCAATTTGCCTTTACCGTTTCCTTCCATATTCTGTTTCCGGCCATCACCATCGGCCTTGCCAGCTACCTTGTGGTGCTGGAGGGGATGTGGCTGAGAACCCGGGATAACGTCTGGCGCTCGCTCTACAACTTCTGGCTGAAAATTTTCGCCGTCAATTTTGGTATGGGCGTGGTTTCCGGATTAGTCATGTCCTATCAGTTCGGCACCAACTGGAGCGGATTCTCTCAATTTGCCGGCAGTATTACCGGCCCGCTGCTGCTGTATGAAGTGCTGACAGCCTTCTTCCTCGAAGCGGGATTCCTCGGCGTGATGCTGTTCGGCTGGAGCAAGGTGCCGCCAGCGCTGCATTTTTTTACCACCTGCATGGTAGCCCTTGGCACCCTGGTCTCCACCTTCTGGATCCTCGCCTCCAATAGCTGGATGCAGACGCCGCAGGGTTTTACCCTCGAAAATGGCCACCTCATCCCGCAGGACTGGCTGGCGATTATCTTTAATCCCTCGTTCCCGTATCGCTTATTCCATATGGCGATCGCCGCGTTTCTCAGTAGCGCCATGTTCGTCGGGGCCTCCGCCGCCTGGCATCTGCTGCGCGGCAATGACTCGCCGGCCATCCGCAAAATGCTGTCGATGGCGATGTGGATGGCGCTGCTGGTGGCGCCGATCCAGGCGGTGGTGGGTGATATGCACGGTCTTAATACCCTCGAACATCAGCCGGCGAAGATTGCGGCGATTGAGGGGCACTGGGAAAACCGGCCCGGCGAGGCCACCCCGTTGCTGCTGTTTGGTCTGCCGGATATGGAGCAGGAGCGCACCCGCTATGGCCTGGAGATCCCGGCGCTCGGCAGCCTGATCCTCACCCATAGCCTGCATAAGCAGGTGCCGGCCCTGAAAGATTTCCCGAAAGAGGACCGGCCCTATTCGCCCGCCGTGTTCTGGTCGTTTCGCATTATGGTTGGGATGGGGGTGTTGATGATCGCCTTAGGGATCTGCAGCGCCTGGCTTCGCTATCGGCGGCGGCTGTACCATTCGCGTCCCTTCCAGTGGTTTGCGCTCTGTATGGGGCCCGCCGGTCTGATTGCGCTGGTCGCCGGGTGGGTGACCACCGAGATGGGCCGTCAGCCGTGGGTGATCTACGGTTTGCTGCGCACCCGGGACGCGGTGTCGTTGCACAGCACGCTGCAGATGGCCATCAGCCTGCTGGTGTTTATCGTGGTCTACTGCGCGGTGTTTGGCGTGGGGTATTACTATATCTTCCGGCTTATCAAAAAAGGGCCGCAGCCGGTGACGGAGCTGACCTCGCAAACCGCAGGCACCCCGGCGCGTCCGCTCTCGGCGGCAGAGCCGGTGCGGGATGAGGAGAACGCATCATGAGCATCGATATCTCGGTGATTTGGTTTGTCATCATTGTCTTCGCCACGTTGATGTATATCGTGATGGATGGTTTCGATTTAGGCATCGGAATGCTGTTCAGCGTGGTGCATGACGCCGAAGAGCGCGACGTGATGGTTAACAGCGTGGCGCCCGTCTGGGATGGTAACGAAACCTGGCTGGTGCTCGGCGGGGCAGGGCTGTTCGGCGCCTTTCCGTTGGCTTACGCGGTGATCACCGATGCGCTGGTTATCCCGCTGACGGCGATGCTCATCGGCCTGATTTTCCGCGGCGTGGCGTTTGAGTTTCGTTTTAAAGCGGTTCCCTCGCATCGCACCTTCTGGGACTATGCCTTCGCCGGCGGCTCGCTGCTGGCGACCTTCAGCCAGGGGATTGTCGTCGGCGCCTTTATCAACGGCTTTGCGGTGGCTGACCGCCGCTTCGCCGGCTCGACGCTGGACTGGCTTACCCCCTTCAATCTGTTCTGCGGTCTGGGGCTGGTAGTAGCCTATCTGCTGTTGGGCACCACGTGGCTGATCATGAAAAGCGAAGGCGCGTTGCAGCAACGGATGCGCGAGCTGACCCGCAAGGCGCTGCTGGCGTTGATGGCGGTGATCGCGGTGGTCAGCGTCTGGACGCCGTTGGGCTGGCGCTACGTGGCGGAACGCTGGTTTACGCTGCCCAATTTCTTCTGGTTCGTGCCGGTGCCGATCCTGGTGCTGACCCTGAGCTTGTGGATCTGGCGCCTGAGCGCGCGCCCCGCAAGCCATGCTCGTCCCTTTATCCTGACGCTGGGCCTGATATTCCTCGGCTTCAGCGGGCTGGGAATCAGCGTCTGGCCGAACATTATTCCGCCGCACATCTCCCTGTGGGATGCCGCCGCGCCGCCCTCCAGCCAGGTATTTATGCTGCCGGGGGCGCTGCTGATCATCCCGGTGATCCTGATGTATACCGCCTGGAGCTATTACGTTTTTCGCGGCAAAGTGTCCGGCAGCGAAGGCTATCACTGAGCGAGATACGCGCCGGCGGCCCGGGAATGAACCAGGTAGTCGCGGGCAGACCGGCGATCCGTTCCCTCCTTGCTTGGGCAGGGTGTCAATATGGGGGCGCACCGGCAGCCCGAAGCCGTCGGTCAGGTCGGCGCTTAAGATACCGATCATTATCTTCTCCACCCGGATCACCGCAGGGTCAAAAAGGGTTCCGGGCCTGGAGACGGCGGCAAAGCCCAACATGCGCAAGGTGTCACCCGCCAACAGGAAAGCGTACCCACGCGATGTGCGTTCAATCAGGGGCAGGCTGTGACTCCCTGCGAGCCACAGAGCCCGCCAGGAAGGGTGGGCTGGGGCTTACGCTTTCGGCGACTTGATCTTAATAATAAATCGCTCATTCACCCGGGTGATCCTCGCGCCAATGTCGCCAAACTCGGTGGCGATTTTAAAAAAATCGTCTGCGGCGACGTCAAAATCGAGTTCGATTTTCTGATGTTGTCCTGTCGCCAGTAATTCATAGAAATGGTCAAGGCTGCGGGCTTTTTCGCTGGGCATCGTATTTCTCCATGGTCAACCAATCAGCAGGGCGTTTATGACTTATAGCGCATTCCGGATTATTCAGCAGAATGGTAATGGCGCCTGATATAAGATTATGCAATGACAGTAAGAGTGAGGTAGGGCGATATTATTCCGTGTTGTTAAACCGTGCGGTCGCGCGTTTGCCGGCGATACCATGACGGCAGGAACCATCCTGCGGCGTCGGCTGATGATAGACATTGTTTGATGACAATTTGATGTCAGTAAAATGAACCTGCAAGGGCTCGGGATTTCATATCGCTAAATAATTTTTAATCTGTGGCTGTTAAGGTAGTTCTTAACTACCTTATGGTGATGGGGCTTTATTTTTATGGCCAACGGCGAGGGAACAACGATGCAATTACTTGATTTATTCGCAGGCTTATTGTGGTTAAGCAGCGTTATTTTCCTGCTGTTTGTTCTTGATGTAGTCATCACCCGTTATCTTTATCGTAAATAACCGACAGAGGCGACGGCGCTGGGCATAGGGTACCGCGCCGGAGGATGATAGTATAACGCCGGGACTGATTCAGGAAGGAATGTGCGGTGCTCGGGAGAATTGATTACGATATTGAAAAATACCAGTTTACCGAAGCCGGTGAAACGTCGCGGCTGCGGGAGCAGTGGCGAGAAGTCTATCAGGAGTGCCGTCAGCTGCAGGCCGGGGCAGAGGAGCGTCTGCGCATTGCGTTGCTGAACGTCGACTATGTCACCAGCTTCGAGCTGCCTTTTCGCCTGCTGCTGGTGCGCGCGCCGCAGCTGATCGCCGACGTCCGCGAGACGCTGCAGCTCAGTCGTAAAGCCGCCGTTTTCAACGGCAAACGTTACGGCTGCGTCTACAGTTTGAAGCAGGATTTACAGGCTGTACCGGAGAGCTTTCATTACCACCTGACAAACCGTATTCGTCGCGTCGAGGCGACGGGCCAGACGGCGGCGCCGTACCAGCAGATCGCCCGGGAGATTAAACCAGCCCGGGATCGACTCCGGCAGGCATTAATCGCCGGCCTGCCGGTTACCGCGTTGGATGCCCTGTTCTGGTTCGGCAGTCAGCGGGTAGCGGCGGACATTGCCCAGCTGCGCCGGTCCGGTATGGCCATTGTCACTGAGGAGGTGGAGGTCTGCGACACTCTGTTCAATACCACCCGGCGGGTACCGGTTTATCGTCTGGCCAGCGCGTGAGCGGGCCTCCCTTCGCCCAGCCGCTGCCTCTGCAGGCAGTCGACCATTGCTCCATCAAACCAGACGCACAGGCCTCTGGCGGCATGCCGCGGAGCCGGTTCCAGCCACGCGCTGGCGCTGAGCATGACTAGCATCAGCGCCAGCGGTACCCCGTATATTCTTCTCACTACCCTTTTCCCACTTCGCCTCTTTTGCCAGTAAGGTAGCGGGAAAATATGACGTTTCGTTGACCCGTCTGCCTGATTTATCGCCTGCAGACGGCGTGGCAGGCGGGCCGTGCCGGGTGATGCGTTATTGATCTTCGGCATAAAAATGCCAAAAACTGGCGGCTTGTTTTTTTTCGGTTTTATTACTCCATGCTTTTTTCCCCGTAGAGAAAAAGCATGAAGCCGCAATGCCTGGTGATGGATTATTTTGTAACTAGCTGGTTTGAAACGATATTTTAATTTTGACTTAGGTGGGTATGACAGCGGTGGCAAATTTATATTAATTCACTTTACCGATCAATAAATTATATCTTGATAGCTTTTGGCTATCGAATGTTTCTTATCGATCATTTTAAACTATTTTTGTTGGCGGGAAATATATGACATGCTTTAACCCTTTCTTATTTCTGGTATTTTTTAAATGGTTAAAGAAAACGTGAAAAATACCTCTTATCGCTTCGTTCTGGAGCCCGCTATTAGCGATGATGGTGCCTACCACTCGTGGGAATTGCTCACTAAAGACATTATAGCACCCGCACAAAATAACACCTCCGCGCCCACGTTTTCTTTCTCCACGCTCACCGAACGCGACAAGCTTGCACTATTTACCCGGCAAATCGAATTGCTTTCCGTCTTTGATTTTTCCCAGGTCGATAATAAGCCGATCTCGCTGAATATTGATGATTTATTAAGCCATTTTATTCTGACCGACCGCTATCTGTGTGATTTTCTGCGCGCCAGTAAATACATCGCCCTGGAAATAAATGAGAATTTTCATGAGTTTATCGCCGGTCGCGAACTGACGGCGCTGAGCACGCTGGCGGCGCTTTGCCCGGTCTGGCTGGATGACTTTGGACGCGGACGCACGACTTTCCGGCTGCTGGAGCGATTTCGCTTCGATTGCGTCAAAGTGGATAAAGATTATTTCTGGGACAAAGAAAACGATCCCGCTTTGCCTGGGCTGTTACAGGCTATTCATACCCTGACCGGGCATGTGATTGTGGAGGGGATCGAAACCGAAAAGCAAAAACGGTTAATCACTGCGGCCGGGGATATCATTGGTCAGGGCCGTTACTGGAAGGATGAATATATCTTTCTCTGCTGCTGAGCCCCCACCGGGGCGAGGTTTCGGTGACCTGCCATTCTTTTCTTATCCAGTTTTAAACGAATGCTTTGTTACAGATAGGCTTTATTCCCGCGATGATAATCCCGTCTCTTTTACTTGCCTGAAGGATAACTCATTGTGAATACACGCTTGCGTAACACCCTGATCGCCATTGCGCTGACCACCTGCTTCACCGCCGCCAGCCAGGCGTCGACCTCGGCTGACGTGCCGTCTGTCTCGCAGGACCCGGTCGTCCAGCATCTGAAGCTGAGTGAGGAGCAGGTCGCCAAAATCCAGGCGCTGCGTCAGGGATTCGAAAACAATGTGAGCCAGATTAAAATCAGCGGCTATCAGGACGGCGCCCTGGCCGACGTTATTCACTCCGGGAAATGGGATGAAGCTAAAGTCAAACAGCAGCTGGCTGCTTTTGGCCAGCTGGATCAGCAGGTGCGCTACTATCGTGTGAAATACTACTTTGACGTCAGCCAGGTGCTGACTGCCGAGCAGCGTGAGCAGGTGAAAAAAGACCTCGCCGCGGCGATTAATTAACCCGGCCTTCGCCATCCGCTCCGGATGGCGCTGAATCGGGCGACAGACGCCGCGTGTCCGGCGCCAGTCGCCCAGCTTGACTGACTTACTGACCGTGGCCGTTTTCCAGACGGGCGAAATACTCCGGAGCAAACGGACGCGGGTCGACATCGGCAAACGGCGCACGCTCAAAGTGTGGCTTCAGCGCCCAGGGGACCGTGCAGTCAAAAATCGTCTTGCAGCTGATACCTTCCCCGCGGATCGACGGACTGTATTCCGGCGTCTGGGAAGGATCGAGCTGGTGACCGCGGATACCGGGGAGGGTGGTGATGCTGACATCCCCCTGCATGCGGGTGGTCATCGCCCACAGGATATCGTCGCTGTCAAAGATATCGACATCCTCATCAACCAGAATGATGTTTTTCAGTTCGGAATAGGTCGCCAGTGCCAGCAGCGCAGCCTGTCCCTGACGACCTTCGTCGGCGGGCTGACGTTTTTTCACCTGCAGGATCCCCAGAAATTTACCGCCGCCCGCGGTGTGGGCGTAGACATTTTGTAAGAAGCCCGGGATGGCAGCCTCGACGGCATTCCAGATACTGGCTTCCGTCGGCAGCCCAGCGAGGGTGGTATGCTCTTCCCCCGGTCCCACCAGCGTCTGCAGGATCGCATTGTGCCGCATGGTTACCGCTTTGACTTTGATCACCGGCAGCGACGGGTTGGCGCCGCCGCAGTAGCCGGGAAATTCCGGCATCGCGTGGCCGCTGTTAGTGTGCTGATCCTCTCTGACGCGCACGCCGGGCAGCAGTTCGCCTTCAATAACGATCTCGGCGCGGGCGATGGCTTTCTCCGGGACGCTGACGCCCTGCACCAGCTCCACCGGGCGCTGACGCAGCGCGCCGGCCACGCCCAGTTCGTTATAGCCAAACGGCGTGGTGGGGGCTTCGAAGCAGGCGCCAATATAGATGGCCGGATCGAGACCCATATTGATGGTTATCGGCAGCGGTTTTCCGGCTGCCTCGGCTTTCTGGCGAAACACTTCGATATGGCGGCCGGCGGCAAGAAACATCGACAGCTCATCCCGGCCCTGCACGCACAAGCGGTGGATGGTGACGTCGGTGAGCGAGGCGTCGTCAGGATCGCTGGCCAGCGCCAGGCCCAGGCAGAAGAAGGGGCCGGCGTCGATCGGGGTGTTGGTGAGCGCCGGGAGCAGGGTGCGCAAATCAAAGTCCGGATCGTCGGCCAGAAAGATCTGCTCCTGACAGGGGGCGCTGTCGGCCGGGACGACTACCGGCGCGACCGGTGTTTTCACCGCTTTACCCACCTCCAGCGCCAGCTGCGAAGCTTCGCAGCCCAGCAGCAGCGCTGCCCGCTGGCGGCTGGCGTGCATGCCCACCAGAATGCGCGAATGCGGATAGCCCTTAATATTGTTAAACATCATCGCCGGGCCAATGCGGGTGGGGCGCTTCACGGTGCCGCCGGCGCCGATATGGCGATAAACGCCGGCCAGCTCGGCGTTAGGGTCCACCGGATGATTGGTTTCGAGGTATTGATTGTCATGCTGTTGCAGCAGCGCGATGGCGTCGCGCAGATCCTGAATCGGTGCGGTCATGATGTTCTCCTTAGCGTGTCGATGCGCACAGTATGCTTCGCAGGCTAATGGTTATCAATTGCATCATTCATGCTTTATTGATAATATTTTTGTTATCAATCAAGCCCACCGGAGTCTGCCCATGTCCTTGCGAGCGTTACGCCATTTTGTGGTCGTTGCCGAAGAGTTACATATGCACCGGGCGGCGGAGCGGTTGCATATCGCCCAGCCCGCCCTCAGCCAGCAGATCAAACAGCTCGAGCAGCGTCTGGGGGTGGTGCTCTTCTCCCGCGCTAACCGCCGTCTGACCCTGACCGCCGCGGGCGAGGCCTTTTGGCAGAAGACGCGGCTGGCGCTGGAGATGGTCGACCAGGCGGCACTGGACGCCCAGCGCACCGCGCGGGGCGAGCAGGGAAGACTGCATCTGGGGTATGTCTCCAGCGCGATGTACGACAGCAAACTGCCGGGGCTCCTGCGCGAGCTGCGCGCCGACTGGCCGGGGATTGAGCTGTCGCTGGTGCATGGCGATGTGCAAATGCTCTACGAAGCGCTGCTGGATCTGCGCCTGGATATCGCCATCATCCGCGCGCCGCTGGCCTCGCCGCCGGACGCGCTGGTGGTCAGGCCGTTTATGCGGGAAAAGCTCTGTCTGGCGCTCTATCAGCAGCATCCACTGGCAGGGGTAGGGGCGCTCAATCTGGCCTCATTGCGCGCGGATAACTGGATCTCTCTTAACGATCCGCAGGGCACCGGGCTGGAGCAGGTATTTATTGACGCCTGCCGCGTCGCGGGCTTTACGCCGCAGGTGGCGCAGCGGGTCAACGACGTCACCTCGATGATTAGCCTGGTCTCCGCCGGGGTCGGGGTGGCCCTGGTTCCGGTCTCGGCGCGGGCCTTACGCCTCGATAACGTGGTGTACATCGATCTTCAGGACCGGCTGGCGGAGAGTGAGCTGAGCATGGTTTACCACCGCCATATCCGTTCGGCGGTAGTACGGAAAGTCATCTCGCTGCTCAATGCGACTGAGCACTCACCCGGTTAACCGGTCTTCAGGCGGCCAAAGCTGACAATCCTTGAGCGGCCCAGCTCTTTCGCCCGGTACAGCGCGGCGTCCGCCGCGCGCAGCAGGCTGTCGCTTTGGGTATGCTGCGGATAGCTGGCGATACCAATCGACACATCCACCTGACCTATTTCGGTCAGACCATCGCGCAGCGTCATATTATGCACCTGGGTATAGATCTCGCTGGCGCACTGGTGCGCCTCGGCTTCGTCAATGCCGGGGAGCAGCACCAGAAACTCCTCGCCGCCGTAGCGGAAAGCCATGCCGATATCGCGCACCGCGCGCTGCACGATGGTGGCGACGCTCTTAATCACCAGATCCCCGGCCTCGTGGCCGTAGCGATCATTGATGGCTTTAAAATGATCGATGTCGATCATCAGACAGCTCAGC
This sequence comes from Klebsiella sp. GG_Kp175, assembly GCF_040062325.1. Taxonomy (NCBI): domain Bacteria; kingdom Pseudomonadati; phylum Pseudomonadota; class Gammaproteobacteria; order Enterobacterales; family Enterobacteriaceae; genus Klebsiella; species Klebsiella sp. GG_Kp175. The sequence continues at coordinate 128,294 of NZ_JBEAFX010000004.1, forward strand.
GGGGTGTGGGTATGGACCGCCAGCGCCATCTGTGAATGCAGCGCTTCGTCAAGATGATGGCGATTACGCAGGCCGGTCAGGGAATCGAACAGCGCTTTTTCCAGCAGGGCGCTGCGTAAACGCTGATTGGCCAGCGCCAGGCCCAGCGCTTCCGCCATCAGCTCAAGGTAGGCCCGGGAAGGGGCGTCACTGGCGGTAACGTTCTGAAAGGTCAGCAGCCCGATGGCTTCGCCCTGGGCGATAAGCGGTACGCAGAGCGACTGGCCGGCGTGCTCCTCCGGCAGATGATAGCAGGTGATATCGGGTTCGCCCTGCACCGGCGGATGGCTGAGTCCCCGACGTATCGCCCAGCAGTCGTCGGGTGAAAAGGGCGTCGTCTCCCCGGCGGGCGCCAGCCACTGCGCCACGCAGCGCATCTGCCAGGGATCGGTATCCAGAATATACAGTTTCCCGGGGATCGTCGGGGCGATATTCGGCGCAAACAGTTCCGCCACCTTAATCACATCCTCAATGGTTTCACAGCCCTGCAGCCGCTGGGTCATGCGCGCCAGCAGTTCGCGGATCGCCCAGTCGGCGTCGCGCTGCTGCTCCAGCTGCTGGCGGGCCAGGCCGTTCTCGCGAAAAATGCGGATGGCCTGGGCCATATCGCCAATCTCATCCACCTGAGTGAACTGCGGCGTCTCCACCGCATAGTCCTGGGAGGCGAGACGCTGCACCACGTCGCTCAGGCGAACCACTGGGTAGAGCACCCGGCGTTTGAGAATAAAGCCGAGGACGAACAAAAACATCAGGGCGGTCAGGCCGACCATGATTTCCGACAGGGTTCGCCAGATCCGCGAGCGGTCGGTAGCCTGGTCAATGGCAACGGCGGCGCGATTTTCGAGCATCTGGCGGAAGCGATCGATCTGCGTCTGCATACGTTCCAGCTCGGTCTCGTACGCTTTGCCATACAGTATCGCGATGGCCGCTGGCGCATCGCCGTTGGCGACATGCGCCAGGGCGGCCTGCTGTTCATCCTGAAGTTCAGCGGCAATCTGCAGGCCATCGTGCAGCAGCGCCAGCTCCTCGCGGCTGGCGCCGTTATCTTTCAATCTGGCCAGCCGCAGCTCAATGCTTTTGTCGCTCCGCTGCAGCTGCTGATACTGCTCCAGCGTCTCCGGCGAGGGCTTAACCACGTATAGCCGGGCGAGGTCAGACAGCGCCCAGGCGTCGTTTTCCACCTCGTCGGAGAGGGTATCAAAGACCTGGCGCTGCTGTACCGCCTGGCGTTCGACGCGGTCAGCGCTGGAGGCCATGAGCATGGCGCTCCCGGATGCCAGCGTCAGGCCGACGGTGATCCCGTAGGCCCAGTTGGTGATGGTGGCGATTCTCACCCTGTGTTTCCTTGCATGCAGATGAAGCGGTTTTAATTATAGAACCCGCCCCCGGTTATGACGGCGGCCCGCTTCAGGGACGGTGCTCGCTGCGGGGGTGTTCAAGGGTCTGAAGAATGATGGCGTGTAGCGTTTCCGCATGGTGGCGTAAAACGAGAAAGACATCGCGATCCAGAGCGCCATTTATAACATCCGTTTCCATAATCTGTAAGGCCTCCTGCCAGGCCATCCCTTTACGATAAGGGCGATTTTCGGTCAGGGCGGTGAAAATATCGGCGATGGAGATAATCCGGTCGGCGAGGGTCAGGTGATCCTTTTCGAGATGCAGAGGGTAGCCGCTGCCATCCAGTTTTTCATGATGATTCGAGGCCCAGTTGATAATGTCGCCAAGCTCGCTGTAGTCGCTCAGGAGATCTCCGGTCATGTAGCTGTGCTCGCGTACCTGACTCAGCTCGTCGTCATCCAGCTCCCCCTCTTTTTCCAGAATAGAAAGAGGGATATAAACTTTACCAATGTCATGCAGATAGCCGGCAACCTGTATTTGCTGGCAGGTGGGCTCTGGCAGCTGCATCCAATGGGCAAGCTGGCGGGCGATTTCCCCGACCATAATACTGTGGCTGGCGGTAAAGCTGCTGTAGGTGTCGACAATTTTGGCAATCAGCAGGCAGACATCTTTCAGACCGTCAATATCCAGATATAGCGTGTTGATGGGGGCAATAATTTCCAGCAGCCGTTGAATATGCCCGGGATGCAGGTGCTGCCAGAAGCTCGCATTTTCAGCGACCTCGCACAGGGTATCGCAGAGCAGCGGATCGATCTCCCGGTGCAGGGTGACGAACTGCTCCACCACTGCCCGCGTGGGCCACGCGGCCACGCGGCTATCCGCCGGCAGCAGCCGTTCAAAGGCATCGGCGAAATAGACAATATGCTGTTCGCGGCTGCCGCGGTGCTCCGGGCTAAAGTGGTGGTCGCGAATAAAGGGGACGATGGGCTGGAAGGTTGCTAACCCCTCAAGCATCGCCGCCCCCTGGCGCTGATGCGGATCGTGGATATTATCGATGGCATCCAGCGAATGGATGGTGCGTCTATCACCCAGTACGCCGATATCGTGCAGCAGCGCGGCGCAAAAAATGGTCTGCTGACGCTCGGCAGGCAGCCCCAGCCTTTGCGCCAGCGTCAGCGCGATTAAGGCCGTTCGTTGCATATGCCGGTGCAGTTCAGGGTTAATGATCTGAATGACGTTGGTGGTCAGCATCAGGGCCGACTTCAGGGCAATGCGCATTTCTGTTCTCCGTTCGCGTCACCTGGCGGGCATAAATGACCTCGAGGGTGACGGAAGTGTCGATAATCTGATCGCAATGCGTGTTGTGTGTTGCTGAACGGGTAAAAACTCATAATGTATGGGGTCATGGCGCCTGCCCGGTTCAGATCCAGTCATGCACCAGATTTGGGCGATGTTGAGGCGAGAACCTTATTATTGTCTGATAGTTAACCATTTACCCCCCGTAAAAGATATCAATTCTGGCAAGCCCTTTGCATTAAGCAAGCGTAAGTTTGATTAATGTCTATGAAGGGAGTGACCTGTATGAATTTTAGAGCATTACTTGCCATTGCGTTACTGACGATAAGCAGCCTGGCGTTTAGCGAGACGCGTTTACCGCATATTGTCATTTTAGCCACCGGCGGGACGATTGCCGGCTCGGCGGCCAGCAATACCCAGACGACGGGCTATAAAGCCGGGGCAATTGGCGTGCAGACGCTGATTAACGCCGTGCCGGAAATCAGTAAAATTGCCCACGTCGAAGGTGAGCAGGTGGCGAATATCGGCAGTGAGAATATGACCAGCGATATTATTCTGCAGCTCTCGAAGCGGGTGAATGCGTTATTAGCCCGGGATGATGTCGATGGCGTGGTGATCACGCATGGCACCGACACCCTCGATGAAACCCCTTATTTCCTCAATCTGACGGTGAAAAGCAATAAACCGGTGGTCTTTACCGCCGCGATGCGTCCGGCGACGGCGATCAGCGCCGACGGGCCGATGAATCTGCTGGAAGCCGTCACCGTCGCCGCCGACCCGGATGCCCGCGGGCGCGGGGTAATGGTGGTGCTTAACGACCGCATCGGCGCGGCGCGCTTCGTCACCAAAACCAATGCCACCTCGCTGGATACTTTCCGGGCGTCGGAGGAGGGTTATCTTGGCGTCGTGGTGGGGGGAAAACCCCAGTTTGAAACGCGGGTGGATAAGGTCCACACTCTGCGCTCGGTCTTCGATGTGCGTCAGCTGAAGGCTCTGCCGAAAGTGGTGATCATCTATGGTTACCAGGACGACCCGGAGTATATGTACGATGCGGCGATCGCCCATCATGCCGACGGTATTATTTACGCCGGCACGGGGGCAGGTTCGGTGTCGGTACGTAGCGCCGCCGGTATTAAAAAAGCGCAGCAAGCGGGCATCGTGGTGGTGCGCTCCTCCCGCACCGGCAGTGGCGTGGTGCCGCCGGACGACAGCCAGCCCGGGCTGGTGGCCGATTCCCTCAATCCAGCGAAAGCGCGTATTCTGCTGATGACGGCGCTGACGCAGACCAAAGATCCGCTGCTGATCCAGCAATATTTCCACACCTACTGATCCTCTGCCGCCGGGGCGTCCATCACGTCTTCGCTGCGGTTTGCCCTACAGTGACCCGACGTCGGGTCACTGTCCGCGCTAAACACGGTGCTTTATGCCGGTAAGGCGTAAAGAAATATTTTTTCAGCGGCGGGTAAGGGCGGTATTAACGCGCAAACAATTGCCAGGGTGCTTATTTTTAAAGCATCTTTAAATAAGTCTATTCTTAATTATTCCCTTAAGGCGATTTTAATATTCCTTATGCTGACGGATAAAAAATGAGTCACGCTGAAGGGGGAACCCTTTTATTTTTTCGCGGCACAGACGAAGAGCTTGGAGACGCGGGCAGGCTGCGGGCCGTGTGGCTGAGCGGGCATCAGACCCCGGCAGACAAGGCGTTCTCGCGTCGGGTTTCGATTATGTCCGGTAGTAACGCTGATGATTAGCGTGAAAATGATATGCACGATGAATATATTAAGAAGAGGATAAGATTTAAGTTTACATTTAGTAACATTTGTGCCGCAATTATGTTTTTTTGTCAGCACGTTGTTTTTTACTTGCCGGAGGGAATTTCAGCGGATTAGTATTGTCCTACTTGCTGTACGTACCGCCTAATGATGATAAATGGATTCTGTTTTCCTTAAGCGTTACCACATAATTAATGTTTACAGGAAAAATCATGGCCTGCGTATTTAATAAACAACTTTTACACCCGCGCAACTGGCTGACCTGGTTTGGGCTCGGCATCCTCTGGTTGATTGTACAACTGCCTTATCCGCTGCTGCATTTTATCGGCACCAGTGCGGGTCGTCTTTCCCGACGTTTTCTCAAACGCCGCGAACATATCGCCCGGCGCAATATTGAACTCTGCTTCCCGGAGATGTCGCCGGCGGCGCGCGAGACCCTGATCGATCAAAACTTTATGTCGCTGGGAATGGGGCTGATTGAAACCGGCATGGCCTGGTTCTGGAGCGACGAACGGGTCAAAAAATGGTTTGATGTCGAGGGCTTTGCCAATCTTAATCATGCGCTTAGCGGCGGGAAAGGGGTGATGGTCGTCGGCGTGCACTTTATGTCGCTGGAGCTGGGCGGGCGCGCCATGGGGCTGTGTCGTCCAATGATGGCCACCTATCGTCCGCATAACAGTCCGCTGATGGAGTGGGTGCAAACCCGCGGTCGCCTGCGCTCGAACAAAGCGATGATCGATCGTAACAACCTGACCGGCCTGGTACATGCCTTAAAATCAGGCGAAGCGGTATGGTTTGCTCCGGACCAGGATTACGGCCCCAAGGGCAGCGTGTTTGCGCCGTTTTTCTCCGTCCCGCAGGCGGCAACCACCAACGGCACCTATGTGCTTTCCCGCTTATCGGGGGCGAAAATGCTGAGCATCAGCATGGTGCGCAAGCTGGATCGCCAGGGCTACAGCTTGCATATTAGCGAAGTGATGAATGACTATCCGGGTGAGGATAAGCAGATCGCCGCCGGCTATATCAACAAGGTGATTGAGCGCGAGATCCTCCGCGCCCCTGAGCAGTATCTGTGGGTGCATCGCCGTTTTAAAACCCGCCCGCTGGGTGAACCTTCCGTCTATTAACCTTCCCGCACAGGCTGCGCTTTCAAAATCCCGACAGTTGGGGTAACGTGAGCCGGATCATGTTTTAGTCGTGCGCGAAGGAGTGCAGAGTGTTCGCTGAGTTTGGTGTTCTGAATTATTTGACTTACTTGGTCGGGGCGGTGTTTATCATCCTCGTCCCTGGCCCTAATACGTTTTTTGTGCTGAAGACGGGCATTGCCCACGGCGTGAAGAAAGGCTATCTGGCGGCGGCGGGCGTCTTTATTGGCGACGCGGTGCTGATGTTTCTGGCCTTTGCCGGCGTGGCGACGCTGATTAAGACCACGCCGGTGCTGTTTAACGTCGTCCGTTACCTCGGGGCGATTTACCTGCTGTGGCTGGGGGGCAAAATGCTCTATGCGGTGCTGACCCAGCGTGACGGCCAGGCCGACGCCAGCGCAGAGCCGGCGAGCGCGATCCTCAAGCGTTCCCTGACCCTGAGCCTGACCAACCCGAAAGCGATTCTGTTTTATGTGTCGTTTTTCGTGCAGTTTATCGATGTCAACGCCAAAGCCCCCGGGGTGGCGTTCTTTATTCTGGCGCTGACCCTTGAGGTGATTAGCTTCTGCTATATGAGCTTTTTGATCCTCTCCGGCTCGTTTGTCACCCGCTACGTCAAAACCCGCAAGAAGCTGGCTAAACTTGGCAACAGCCTGATTGGCCTGGTTTTCGTTGGGTTCGCCGCGCGCCTGGCTACCCTGCAGTCCTGATCCCCACGGGCCGGTTACCTACAGACCGGCCCGCCGCCTCTTATTCTGTCCTGTAACAAAAACCCTTCATTTTTTATTGCATTGGTGTTACATATACAGCCGTTTATCGCTCAGCAAAAAGGAAGCCCGGATGATTCTGCAAAAACTCCTCAGCAATAAAAACTGCAAAAAATACTGTCTGTCGCTCGCGGCGGTGTTTGCTATCGCGCTGGCGGTGGTGGGACGGGCGACCTTTGGCGGCGTGGTGAGCGAGTACAATATGCCGTACTCGGAGTGGACGACGTCTATGTTCTTCCTGCAGGGGGCGATGGTGACAGTTTACAGCATCGTCTTTACCGCGCTCTTCGCTATTCCGCTCGGCTTTATTTTCCTCGGCGACGAGCGTCAGGATTAAGCGTCAACGGGCGAACCGCGGTTCGCCCTGTCTTATCGGCTCATCAACAGCGTGAAGCATTAATCATCGTCATGATAATGGTGATGGTGGTGGTGGCGATGGTGGTGATACCCATCGTCAACAATGCATCCCGATAACAGCGTGCACAGCGCGATAATCAACGGTAACACGATCGGCTTTTTCATCCTTACTTCTCCCGCTATTTTTCTTTCCCCGTGGCCAAGAATGCCGCGGCGGATAACGTGAGTGTAAAGCGTTAACTTATTGATGGGATAGGACAACTCCGCAATATCGTCGCGGCGATCACCACCAGCCGAACTGGGCGCCGGCCACCGCCACGATGGCGACAACCAGCATAATAATGGTGCTTTTTTTCATTATGCCCCGCCCGGCGCCGCATAGCCGCCGACAAAAAACCAGCCGAGAAAGACGACGGCGATGATAAAGATCGCCACCGGGAAAAGAATACCCAATTTCATGATAGTGTCCCTGTACCCACGAATGATGCCCTGCATGATACTGGATATCGCGTGACTTTAGTCAATATGAATAAAATTCTCCTGCCGGCGAGACTTCTTATCCTGATACATCGCCTCATCGGCAGCGCGTAAGGCCGCTTCAACATCGATACTCTGCGGATCGCAGATGACCACCCCGAAGCTGGCGCCCTCATAGTTGATACGCTGTTCGCCGAGGAAGTAGACCCCGCACAGGGCCTGGCGCAGGGTGGTGACATACGCCTGCTGCGCTGCAGGCGGCTGGGCGCTACCGACGATCAAAAACTCATCGCCGCCAAGGCGGCCAACGATATCTTCACGGCGCGCGACGGCGGTGAGTCGTTCACCGACCTGCACCAGAAAGCTGTCACCGCACGGATGGCCGAACCGATCGTTAATGGCTTTGAAACCGTCGAGATCGATAAAAATGAGCGCGACCTGTTGCTGCTGAGCGCGGGCGGAGGCAAAGCGTAGCGCCAGTTGCTTAAACAGCGCGCGGCGGTTAGGGAGCTGGGTGAGCTCATCGGTAGACGAGTGCAGCTCCAGCGCGACGTTTGCCGCCTGCAGCTGTTGCACCAGGGTGTCTTTTTCCACGTAGTGGGAAATGAGCTTCGCGAACAGGCCCATGACCTGTTCACCTTCAAGGTTATAAGGCTGTTGTTGCCGGCTGGTGGCGCAGAGGGTACCGAACAGAGATCCGTCGGCCAGGCGCACTGGAATGCTTAAAAAGGTGGCGATCCCCAGCTCCTGGGCGGCGATACAGGAGTGCCAGCGACGGGCGACGTCATTGCTAAACGTACACTGATCCTCAAGGGCGCGTTTGCACAGGGATTCATCCCAGGGAACGGAAAACCCTTCCGGGATCTGCATTTCGCTGCTGTTGTGGGCGAACATGATCTGTTGCCGCTGGGCGTTGATATCGATGCGGGTAAGGTAGGTGGACTCCATTCGCGTCACCGCCTCCAGCATCTCCAGCAGCTGGCGCACCAGGGTTTCCAGGGACTGTTCCGTAGCGAGGGTTTGCGACACCCGGGCAAGAATAAAATCTGACATGAATAATACAGCTCCAGCACGCCAAACGTCACCCCAGCATATTGGGCTGCAAACGGACATCAGCGTCGAATAAACAGTGATATTTTTAAATTTATCACATCTTTCTGGGGAATACTTGTCGACTCGCCGGGAAAAAAGCCCCGTCGGGTGCGTTAGCCACCCCAGACACTACGGCTTTCAACGGTGCAATGCGGGGTTGCGCGGCACGCAAGACCGTTGAAAGCCATATTTACCTACTTAAGTGTGGACATAATGTGGACATTTTACGCATCAGCACCACCTCTCAGCGGGTTAAGTGAGATTGCATCCTGGAGGTATTCGGGCGCAAAGTGAGCGTAGGCCATAGTTTGCTCAATTCGCGCATGTCCTAGGATCCTCTGTAATGTAATGATGCTTCCCCCATTAATCATAAAGTGCGTCGCGAAACTGTGGCGTAGTGCATGCGTCGCCTGGCCGGTCGGAAGATCAGGTTTTACTTCCCTGAGTATCTGCCTGAAGTCAGAATAAGACGCCTTACCAAATAACAATCCTCGTTTACCATCCGCTATGAGTTTTGCCACTTCCGCTGAAACTGGAACAGTCCGCTGCTTGTTACTCTTGGTTTTAACGAACGTCACACGGTTCTGTATGATGTGTTCCGCCTTGAGTCGAGCCGCTTCGCCCCAGCGAGCACCAGTACTTAAACACAGAACAGCTATCTTCTTGTTGTCGCCATCCAGTTTAAAGAGCAAGTGCTTGATTTCGTCCTCTGTCAGATAGCCAGTTTCGGGGACATCTTCTTTCAACTTCTTCCGCCCTCTGATCGGATGTTCACCCGAAAACAACTCGGCCTCGATAAGCGCTGTGAACATGCCACTGATGCTGTTGAGATCACGGTTAATGGTGGAAGCTTTAATGCCCTGGCTTCTTCTTGCCGCGTAATACTGACTAATCAGCGCTTTTGTAATCTGAAAAGCACAAGGATCGTCGGTAATCCTGCAAAAAATATCTAACTTGTTGCGGTTTATCCGACCGTGCTCCTCATGCTTGCCTTTCAAATTCCACCAAAGCTGTATCAGTTCAGACAGATGCCGCTTATCCGTCGGTTTTGATAACCATTCTTTGGTGTGGTGGTTGAACTGCGTATGCTTCTCGAACGCTACAGCTTCACTTTTCTTATCAAACTTCCTGCGGATACGCTTTCCATTGCGACCAGCAGGCCTGATGTCCACTTCATATCGACCATCATCGAGTTTCTTAATAGTCATAAGAAAACCCTCCGATGGGTGCGTTTGCCTTTCGGCCTCAACGCGTTGCAATTATGTGATGAATACTTTTCGACCAATAATAGACATTTGAAATGTATGTAGGACTGGTTAATTGTTAACCAGTCTTTTGGTCTGAGTGCTGCGAGGTTGTTAAGTCTTGCCCAAAGTGTGCGAGGGCCGGTGCGATTTGACCGGCTTCAGGCGAAACCTGATCGGTCATAAACCACAGTGTGTATTTAGTAAATTGAGGTATTTGCAGAATCTTCATCATTACGTCGGTTGGTGGGGTTGAGCGTCCGCTTTCGTAATAACTTAAAGTCCCATAAGGAATTCCAGTTAGATCAGCGAGTTGCTGTCTACTTAGATACTCAGACTTTCTTATTAAGACGATTTTCTCGTTTAACGCGTTTGACATGGTGTTTAGATCTCAATAGTATGGTGTTTAGATGTAAACCGTTAAGTGTTTAGTATTGAACACTAAAGCCAACTATAAGCCATTAAGAGCAATCCATGAACCGAATAACGAGGAAATGTTAATGGTAAAGCAAATCACAAGCACGACCGATGCGGTTCCTTATCAGGAATTTGCCAGACTCATCGGGAAAACGCCGGCTGCGGTAAGAGGAATGATCGAGAAAGGGAAGCTTCCTGTAATCGAGATGACCGATCCCCAGTCTACTTCTGGCCGTGCCGGCGAATACTGGGTTTACCTTCCAGCCTGGAACAACGGCATGAAACTGGCCTACGAAAGTCGTCCTAAGGAGATCAGGGAAGGGTGGTTGATGTGGCTTGGTCTCGGTGAGCCAGGTCGATAGCCGTTTTCAGGGGAGGAAACATGAAGAACGGTAGCCGCGGATCAGTATCACAGCTCAATAGCAAAACCAGCCTCTACTGTGGTTTTACTATTCTGAAACTCCCACGCAAAAAACCGTACAACCGCCAGCGCTATCAAATTACGCACACAGGCCATTATTACGGCATTGACTTTGCTTTATCAGAAGCATGCCGAACGATTGACAGAATCATGAGTAAAAAGCGGTTTATTGCTTTTTAATCTCTGGGGGCCAAAATGAAACTCGAATATGCAGACAAAATTAACTCGCTTTTACAATGCTTCCATTTCAATAAAGAGTTTCTGGAATGGAATCATGATTACTCTCTCCAGCTTTTACGCCACGGCGTATCCCACCTCTATCATTTCGCGATGCTTCAAGGCGAGAATGATGAATGCACTCTTGAAGAACTCCGCAACATCATTATTTCCGTCACCGATGGTGATATCCCTAAACCATACGACCTGCTATCTCTGGACGCTGAGCAACTGAAGAAGGCTATGAAGTTTGTTCAGCCGCAGGAGGTAACCGTAGAGGTTACACCGGAGATCCTGGAACACCTGAAACTGGGAGCTAGAGCCTCCTGGCGGCTGGAGCCCACTCGCTTTAACTGATCATCGGAGTACGCCATGTTCACCGAAGAAAAAACATCTTGGGAACAGGAAATGCTGATTAGAGAAGCAGTGGAAAGTGCCGAGCAGGGGTTCACTGTACATCTAAAAAATGGTGCTCGTATCACCATTAGTTCAAAAAGCCCGTCTAAAGATTTAATAATTTACGGGCTCGAAAAAGCAATTCGCGGTAATCACGATCGCGCGCGAATGACCTTTATTGATTTCATGTATTACTGGCATGAAAGGATATTCAAGCAGATTAAAAGAAAATCGCGCTAAAACAATTGATTAACCCGCTTCAATAATAACGGCATTTACTTTGCCGGGGATACGTTTTGCCTTTTTCAGGAGGTTGCATGTCGGTTACGTCAATAAAGCCGGAAGGCGGAATAAGCGATCCAGAGTTTATGGGAATCAGCACCAATGCGCGCAAAGGCGAGCGCGCCCACTTACTCGGATTGCTGCGCATCCGCATGGGCCTGCTGAAAGAGCAAGGCCTTACCCCCGAAGAGATTTATTCAGCACTTGAGCAGTGGATAGCCAACCACGAAACAATCACCAGCGAGGGCAGTAGACCGTGAATCACTTAATGATCGATTTGATTAACGTTGATAAGAAACCGTCATCACCTCTGTGTGCCATTGAAGCTGTGTTTTTTGAACCCTCAACAGGGCAGATCGGAAAGGTTTTTTATTCTTCGATAGACATTCGTCAATCTGAAAGCTTGAAGGGCCGTATCAGCATTAGTACGGCATTCGACTGGATGAAAAAAGACTCTCACTGGCGCGCCGAAGTGATGAGCGCAACCGAAGCTGAAGAAGATGCACTTTGCAGCCTTGCTGCTTTCATCGCCGACAACACCTGTCCCCGGAACGCGGCGTTATTCGTATGGTTCAAAGGTGCCCCGGAAAAACTGGTTTCACTTCGTTATGCCGTGGATCGCTTAGAGGTGTCAGGCATTTTCCCTGAAGGCACAAAATACCGCTGCATTCGTTCACTTCTGGACCTTGCTGCTGCCACAGACTATGCGCCTCATGCGAGAAGCGCCCTGGCGCGTTACACGCTCACTGACGCGCGATATCAAGCGGAGCAAGTCTGCGAAATCTGGCAGCGCCTGACCTCTCCACACATTGGATCGCTATGAGGGCCGCCATGCATTCGCATCTGTCTGTTGTTTGTAACGCGCCGTTGCCGGTTTGTAAGAGGGCGCTTGCCGCCCTGAATTGCTTTGCTCGTGGACAGCGTAATTACACCCGCGTCAAGCCACACGCCTATCTCGTGATCCGCATTGGCCTCCGTTGGCGTTTGCTCAGCAAAAACGGTGGTAAGCAGTGGCGACTGATGACCCATGAAACCTATAACCAGGAATGCCGCAAATGAATAAGTCACCTCTTAAGTGGGCTGGCGGTAAAACCCGCGTGTTGCCGGAGCTGCTGAAGCACTTACCTAAAGCCGATTGCTTGATTGAGCCCTTTGTAGGCAGTGGCACAGTCTTTATGAATACGGAATACCGCCGCTATGTGCTTTGTGACAGCAATCGTGCATTGATCAATTTCTTCCGCTCGCTCAGGGAAGACCCTGAAAGATTGATACTGATCGCCAGGAACGTATTCAGAAATGGCAATAACGAAGATAGGTATTACGAAGAGCGCAAGTTGTTCAACCACCTGTCGTGGGATGACGAGTGTGCAGATGATTACGTTGTACGGTGGGCGGCCTCATTTTTATACCTGAACCGCCACTGCTTTAACGGGCTTTATCGCACCAACAGGGATGGCGGTTTCAATGTTCCATTTGGCAGCTATAAGGCGCCTTATTTTCCAGAAGCAGAAATGCGCCTATTTGCCGAAAAGGCGCGGGATACTCACGCGCTCTTTCTTTGTAATGATTTTCGTACTTCCATTCCGTACGTCACCAGGAATCGCCTGGACTCCGTGATTTACTGCGATCCGCCGTACATCCCGACTAGCAAAACAGCCAATTTTACCGCTTACGGCAAGCCATTTACCCTGGACGATCACCGCGCTTTGGTTACGGCGCTACTGGACGTTAATTGCCAGCATGGCACGCGCTCGGTCATCTCGAATAGCGACACACCAGAAACACGCCAGATCTACTCCGCTTTCAATCTCCACGCCTTCAGAGTTCGACGTTCCGTTAGCGCCAAAACCCGCCATATGGCCGGTGAAGTTATTGGCGTACTTCGCGTGTGCGGCGGTTGCGGTCGTTCTGGTGGTGGAGGTTGCCCGGACTGTGGGGCGGTGATGGGCGATGCGGCATATGCCGAAATGTTTGGCGTGCCGGCTTGTTGTGGCGTAGCCCAGGCAAAATAAGATAACGACGGTGAGCTATGCCTGATTCCACAGCCCTGGCATGGAGCTGGAATGCCCAACGGCGGGCTATTAATCCAAGCAACGCCGAAGAGTCTGCAATTGAGTATCTCACCCCAAAAGGCGAGCGTAAGGCACTTGCCTATAGCGATCTTGTTGATGTTGTTTATCGGGTACCGTTGCGCCCTCGTGATGGGGAGGCGCGCAGGGCATTTGATCGCACAAGACTGGCGCGTCATCTGCGGCGCCGCGTCCAGGCTCTCCCTTCGTTTATCCGCAAGCGTTTTTCAATGCACCTGGAAACTCTGGACCGTAGGAACCCGAAAGAGGCTGTACGCTGGTTATTCAACACGTTTGAGCGCCATGTATTGCGTCGAGTTGATGCGGTAAACGCACAATATCTGCCACAAGGTAATCTGCCTGCAATTTTCTTTCCGCTACGTGATGATTTTCATCTGCTGCCATGGGCAGATAAAAAGCGCCTGAAACGACTGGCCTATAGGCTCGCCAATCTGATGAAAAGCGAGTTTATGCGCGAGTTTGATTTTCGGTACGAGAAAACGGCAGATGTGGAGTTTTCCACGATCTACGCTTACGGCGCTATTGCCAGTAAAGCGACCTCACTCAATATTGCGATCCCTGGCTGGAAACAGTATTGCGATGAAGTACTGACAGCAGAAGATGCATTGCGTGTTATTGCCAGACTTCAAAAGGAAAAGTGGTGGCTAGGTAAGCTCCGCAAAATTCATGACCGCTGGCGTGAGCACCTCATGATCGCCACTAGCTATGTCAGCAAAGTGGCATCCCCTTATTGCTCTGAACCTTGCCTTAGGGAGTGGGTAGCTCAAAAAAAAGCCAACTTTGAATACCTTCAGGCGATGGAGCTGGAAGACCAGGACACTGGCGAGCGTAGCTCCTTGCTCGATAAGGTCATGGGCAGCGTTTCCAACCCGAAGATCGCCCGGCATGAATTGATGGTCCGCATGCGCGGTTTTGAGGATATGGCTAACGAGATGGGACTGGTTGGCATGTTCTACACGTTGACCGCACCGTCACGTTATCACGCCACGCATGTGCATTCCGGCAAGCGCAACGATAGATACTGCAATGCCAGCCCACGCAAAACTCAAAAGTACCTTTGCAACGTGTGGTCACGTGTACGCGCCAAATGGGGAAGGGAAGGCATCCGCACATTTGGTTTTCGTGTAGCCGAACCACATCACGACGGAACGCCGCACTGGCACCTGCTGTTATTTCTCCGCCCGGAAGAGGTGGAGCTTGCCACTGAAATTTTTCATGAGTACGCACTCCAGATGGATGGAAGCGAACCCGGCGCGGCTCAGTATCGTTTTACTGCCAAACCAATTGATGAAGAGTTTGGATCGGCAACGGGATACATCGCAAAGTACATCTCAAAAAATATCGACGGTTATGGAATGGATGGCGAGTTTGATCACGAGTCAGGCAAACCCGTTAAAGAGATGGCAAAGCGCGTGCGGGCGTGGGCTTCACGCTGGAGTATTCGCCAGTTTCAACAGATTGGCGGCGCGCCTGTATCCACCTGGCGCGAGCTAAGGCGCCTGGGAAGTCGTGAGCTTGTCTTGCATCCGGAACTTGAAGCTGCCCGCGCTGCGGCTGATGCCCCTGATTGGCCGGGATACGTCAACGCCCAGGGCGGCCCGTTTGTAACTCGCGATTGTTTGCGTGTTCGCCTCAATTACGAATACACCGAAAACGGCAATGATTATGGTGACACAGTAGCCAAAATCAGCGGCGTCTATTGTCCGTTTACGATCAGTGAATCGGTCATTTATACCCGTACCAATGATTACAAAATCGTACCGAAGCGTAAGCCATCGTCGGTCGAGAGTTTGACCTTAGAAGGCCGCGACGCGGCCCCTTGGAGTTCTGTCAATAACTGTACTGGCCGCGCCGATTCGGACGAAAAACCACCGTCAGAAACGGCGGTGTCAGTTGATAAAACCGCGCCAGACGACAGTTCAGTGACAGAACTTCCGCTGAATATCGATGCTTTGAGACGATATTCACGCCAGCAAAGGCAGGAGATCACTAGCAGGCTCAGAAAATCCCCCCGCGAAAGCTCAGATCAAGCCTTCATGCGTACCGCGCGCGGTCTGCGCACGTCGATTAATGACGAAACCGCGCTGGCATGGGGACCAAAAGTCACCGCTGCGAAAAATATGAGCCTGACGCCGGAAGAGGCAGAGCAGCGCTGGCGCGAGCAGCTACGGGTTGAGGCGGAACGGCGCGCGGACAGTTACGCCGCAGTGGCTTCGGAATTCCAAAAGAAAAAGTCAGAGTCAGCATTGTTTCAACAGAACGGCACGGCAGCGAACGGTCAAGGGCGAAATTCACCGCAGCAAGGCATTAGCGGGATCTCGCAAGAACTGCCTGACCACGCGATCGTCGAACTGAATAGACGTAATATCGTTATCAGTGACCGGGAGGTTAAATTGTTAGTAGGTGGCTGCATTCTGTCGCGTGGCGAAATGGAATTTGCCATCAGAGAAGGGGAGTTAATAGTGGAGCGCCGGTTGTTTAAACACGCCAACAACGCTCGGGCATCATTGACCAGACAAAGTGAGCTGCTTGATCGCTGCCAAAGGGCTATCAGGAAGAAATTATGACCTCGTTCACTGTAGAAATTCATGAAGATATCGTTACCTGGCTTAAAAGGAGCACTCGCCATGAGATAGTCCTGGATCTGCCATCAGTACCGGAGCCAGGCGATACATTATGGCTGAAGAGTATGCGAGGTATGCAAATTGTCGAAACAGAAAGGTGCATGATCGTAGAGTCGCGCCATGTTTCGCGTCTGCGTCCGACTGTGCGCTTAGTATTGGTGTTTAGCATTGCAACTAGTCATGGGCATGATAAATGTATGCTCTCTTCAGAATAGCCTGCTATCTTAGGGATAACTTATGGTTTATTTTCACTTAAAATACCTTGCACACTGGAAATCAGTGGTGTATTAAATAGCATTATATGGGATGTTGATACATTGTAAAGTTGATGCTTAATGAATGTATAAATAAATTGGAAAAATGATGATGTTTCTAACAATCAATGCTACAAATAAATTTTAAAATCTTTGTTTAAGTGATGTTGTGGCTTTGTGTGAGGTTGAATATTAACCAAGTCTCTTTAAGGGGGGTATTTAAATGAGTTTTATTAAGTATATATATAAGAAGAAGTCTTCTGAATTATCTGAGCTTACCGAGGAAGAATACTATGACACGTTAGTAAACATATGTCCAGCTAAAGCAGAGAGAGCCTTTGAGAAAGCTTGGGCAACAAGAAACTTCGAAATTGAAATGTATTGGAAAAGAGCGACATATTTTTGGGCATTTATTGCAAGTATATTTGTAGGTTACTTTGCTTTGGTTTCATCAGAGAACTATGTCAAATATGATAGATTTAACCATGTTGAAGTGTACTTTTTAATATGCATCGGTTTCGTACTTTCGGTAGCCTGGCACTTAACTAATATGGGTAGTAAATCGTGGCAGCGGCATTGGGAAGTTCATGTTGATTTGCTTGAAGATGCCTTTACAGGTCCATTGTATAAAACCGTTCATCCCCAAGTGACATATTCTGTTTCTAAAATAAATGAAATTGTTAGTTTTGTTTTTGTTTTCATTTGGCCTCTTCTAGGTATTAAATATTTGTTTGACCAGAACCTAATTCATTCTCTTGAAGAGACTAAATCTTTAAATTGGTTTGTTGTGATAAGTACGACAATGTCATTTCTCGTTGTTTTTTCTATGTTTTTTGGTCATGGCAGGGGGCGTTTTGGAACAAGGTCAATAAAGATGTACAGAAGAAGTGTTTCTTACGAAAATAAAGGAAAGTCAATGTGATTAGTGAGTGGTGATTTTTGAATATATTTACTAAGTCGTGAACTTTTGTATTTAATGAAAAGGGTTAGGAAAATGCTTGAACAGAAATTTATTGAAATACTACGAGATAAAAATATCCCAGAGAAATTGATAAATGATGTAATAGATTCCGGCTATATACTCAGGAATTTTCATGACCCATTCTCAGGCTTCCAATTGTGGAGAGTTAGTGACAAGATGTATGGTAATAAACAGCATTCCAGTTTGTTTAATATTGATGATTTTGTTAAATATATCCAAGGAGATAATGTATTCGAAAAATTACCTAGTTTTACGGAAATTACAGTGAAAAATTATAAAGATATAGAAAGTTTTTTATCTGAGCCAAGGAGGAGGCGCTATATTAATGAAGGTAGACTTTCATTCCGTGGTCAAGTATCTCAATATACTTATAAGAGAAAAATCCCGAACCCAGTAAGAGCGGATGAAAACGGAAATGAAATATCTATATTCCCTGGTTTATATAGACAAAAAGGAGATATTTATTCATTCAGTATTATTCAAAATGAAAAAAAAAGTATCCTTAGTTTCCTGCAAGAACTCGAACCTAATAATCCTAATATATACTCTGACAATTCCTATGCACTCGACATTATGCAGGTGGAGCAGCATTATGCAACTCAAACAGCGGGTTTAGATATATCATTTGATATTGAAACAGCCATATTCTTTGCCACTCATAAGTTTCTTTTTAATTCGGATGGCAAGGCATATCATAGCAAGGTTAAAAAGGGTGAGCATAACGGTGTTATTTATGGCTTTTGTTTTAGAGATCCACCAGTCAAAAAAACCGAGTTTTTAATTGAAGAATTTGATTTGTTTAAAACATACAGACCTGAGAGGGTTATAAGACAAGGCTGTGCTTTACCATTATTTTCTGACTATGAACGTAACATAGCAATCACTGATTTGGATTTTATAATATATCTCGATAATGATTTTGACTATGAGGGTAAAAGAGAACCTCGCTATATGTTTCCGAATATAAAAGAAGATAGATTCTATGGAAAACTGCTTGAGCTAAAGGATAGGTATCCGCATTTACTTGCTAATGTTGTCGAATATGAAGGTAGTCGGGATTAAATTTATGGGCATTTATTTTCTAGATGATGATTGAAATTTTTTAACCTTATGTGACTGTTTCTCGCTCAGCGCGGATCTTCAACTCATTTAGCTTGTACGCTTCGACCCTGGAGCGGATGTTTTTTGAATATGTCTTATATCCAAAGGACTTTTTATGATTATCAATTGACTGTTGAAACCATGTTAAATACAATTTATAGTTAACGGATTTATTATTTTTTTTAAAGTGTTAGTAAAAAATATTACATGAACGTGTAATAATGATTTTTTATAGAGGTCCATTCCTATGACTGCAACGACAGACCACGAATGCTTTACCCAACCAAACACTGAAAATATTTCACTCTGGAAATACATGGATTTCACTAAGTTCATGGCATTAATTACTCACCAAAAGTTATATGCATGTAGATCAGATCTATTTGATGATCCCTATGAAGGAACTTATCCTAGAAAGATCATGAAATATATACAGGAGTTGAAGGAGGAAGAGGTTGAAGATAATGCTAAGTTCGCGAGAGCTATCTATGATTTCAATAAAAAGTTAAGAAAAGCTACATACATAAGTTGTTGGCATGCAAATGATTTTGAATCTGCTGCTATGTGGGATCTATATAGCAAAAATGATGCTTCGGTCGCAATTGAAACTACATACTCAGATTTAAAAAATATATTGCCTTCGGAAGCAATGCTTGGTTTGGTTAATTATATAGATTATGACAAAGAAATATTCCCAATGGGAAATGTATTTTATGCTTTTACTCACAAAAGAAAATCATTTGAGCATGAACGGGAAGTTAGGTTTTTGATTCAGAATCTTCCTATCGATAAAAAAAATAACAAAGTGGATTTTGATTGTGCTGTGACTCCAAATGTAATTTCTATCGATGTTGATATAAATAAGTTTGTCAAAAAAATACATTTATCACCTCGCTCACCGGAATGGATGCTGAATTTGTTGCAAGATATAGTTAATAAATATTCAATAAATGTAGAGGTTAGGCGTTCTAATTTGTATATATCTCCTGTTTATTAACCTCAATTAAGGTGATGTTTTAAGTTGACTTTAATATACTGTGTGCGAGGGTTTGAATGTCTGATTCTCGCTCATAACGGGCATTAAACATAGTGATAGGCAGATGAAATATGCATCGGTTAAACAGAACACTTCTTAAACACGAATGGTCCGTTTCAGCGCGAAGCATAATAGCGCACAAACTCGCGCAATTTTTTTGATGCACTTTATCCCTTTTAAACCCATGCAGAGCACGTTCTGAGGCCGGTTTTGTGCATGCACGAAAAACGACAGGATAACTGCGCGCAGGTGACGGGGGGCAAGCCCCCGCAAACGGGTCAGGGTAGGGAAGGCGGAAGAATACGCAATTTCACGGATTCTGCGTCACGGAGAGCGGTCGTTTTGGGTGGATGCATGCTTCGCGCAGGGAAAAAGCAGCGACGCGCAGAGGGGCGCTGATGCGGGATTCTTTAAGCAGGTAAGATGAGGCCAGCGAAAACGCTGGCCTGTTACAGATGGCTGATGTTGTTTAAAGAAACTGAATTTTTTTGACGGTTATTTCTCAGGGGTAAGCAACGCATATGGGTTGAAACGGATCACCTCTTCTCCTAGCCACTCGTTGACCACCTTCAGCGCCTCCATTACGGGCGTCAGCTCGTTGATAGCGTAGACCCGGGCGGCTTTCTCGATATCCCCGAAAGATCCGTTTCCCTCCGGCATGGCGCCCATCAGCTGCGGCGGGATACGGTGCGCCGCGAGTATGTCGTCCCGCGTGGCGTTCTTAATGTTGATAAACTCATCTTTCGCCGTGATCTGCTGGAAGGGGAGGATTTGCACGCCGTCTTTGCCGCCGCCTGGTGCATGCAGCAGCAGGTTTTTAAATGCGCCTTTACCGCGCGCGCCGGTGAGTGTCTCCTTGACTGCCTTCATGCTTTTATCGTCAACCTGCCCGGCGCCAATATAGACAATGCATCCGGCGTGAGATCCGTTGTCGTAGTACAGCTTACGGAACATGTCAGCGGAGTGGGCCAGGCTGGCGGCCAGCAGTGCTGCCATATATTCCGGCATACCGTAGACTTCCTGATTGATATCAGGGTTCAGAACGTGACAAACCGTTCCTGATTTGAACGTGTGCTCTTCTTTCCAGCGCCGGATAAACCAGTATTGATCGAGATCTGTGCTCCCGCGCCGGGTGTACTTCGCAAGAGAGTGTTTGAAGGGAAGCGGGCCGCCCAGACGATTACGCGGCAATTCGAGATAGGCATTGCCAAACGTGAACCAGTCCAGCGCAAACGCGGAAAAGGTCTGGCGATTGAGCAGTTTGTGCGGGATAAAACAGCCGGTGAGCACATTACGTTTGAAATACAACGCCGACTCATGCCAGGCGCTCTGGCGCGGAGCTTTAGCCAGTCCGTAAAAATCTACTGGTGTCTCATAGTATCGCCCGTTATCCATGCAATAGAGATTGTCCAGCAAATCGGCCATATCCCGCACGGGATAAGGTCCGTCAAAGCTGAACGCTGTCAACGCGGGATCGGCCTTCAGTGACTCCACAATGTCAGGGCCGGCGGTGCTGGCTATCGGCTTTTTACCGTATTTCTTTTTCAAAGTTACCATCCCATTGCGAAACCACCGCCGCCACTTTCCTGGCCTAACGGTTCATTAATAATCGAAAGCATGGTTGCCCACGCCATATCACCATGGCTTACGCCGCGTGATCGGTCAGTTTCGTAAGTGATGAAACCGCCGGGCGTAACGACTTTGCGAACAGCATTAAAGGCTCTGACCAGACCCTGCTCGCTGCGGTCATATTCCCAGCGGCCGGCGCGTATGACCTGCAACATTTTGAGGACAAGGGCGCGCTTGGAAGAAAGGCTCATCTGATAGCAAATAGCCGCCGGGAACCAGTTTTTAACAATCTGCCAGACCGCCTCCCCGACGCCTTGCCCGTCAATGGCGATATGAGTGACGTTGTAGCGCTCGGCAGCCTCTTTGATGACCGCCGCCTGCTGTTCAAACTCAAGCCCTCGCAGTTGCTTCAATTCAACCGTTCGAAACCGGCCGCCGGCCACAAGGGGAGGGACCGTCACGGACAGAGCACCGGCATCACCATTGCCGCTGCCGCCGTTGGCGTCGTAGCCCAGCCACACCTCACGTTGCCCCATAGGGCGACTGGCGAACGGTTTCCAGTCGGGCCAGTCGTCATACCCGTCAGCGCCGCACCCCAGTAACTGGCTAAGATTGAACGCGCTTTCGCCGTCTTTGACGAACTCGCACATGTACAGGTTTTCAAATTCATCGGGGCTGTTTTCGTCCCTGATTTCATCAATGTCGGTGTAGTCCCAGCCGTTGTTGATAGCGTCCTGAATAGTGACGATCTGCCGCCACGTTTTATCCGGGTAAAGCACGCCGCTATGGGTTTTCTTCCATGAAACGTCAAAGTCAACGCGCTGCGCTTTAGGCCGTTTCGCATTCCATCGATCGCCGGTCCAGAACTGATAGGCTTCATGGCTTTCGCTGGATGGCGTGGAGAAGTACGTGCGTGTTAAGCCTTTGAGCGTTGCCATGGCGCCGGCAACTTTGCGCAGGTTGATAAAGTTTCCTGTCCAGAAAAACTCATCAAATCGCAGGTGCCCCGTATAGGACTGCGCCGTCGCCGCCGACGTCCCGAGAAAATGCAGCTCCGCGCCGTTTGACAACGTGATTTGCTCACCGCCTTTAAGTTCGACGTCCACCTCCTCAGCCGCTTTACGGATGAAGTTGCGGAACTGGAGCGCCTGCTTGCGGGACGCCGACAGAAAAATTTGGTTGCGCTGATAGTCGTGCTTAACGTCCGTTCTCAGTGCGCCCAGTAATGCCTCGCGGGCAAAGTACCAGGTTGCCCCGATCTGCCGCGATTTGAGGATCATCCGGTTACGCTGATCGCGCTGTTCGTACCAGCCGCGCTGGTGCCATGCGAGAGAGTCGAGAATTTTTGAGCGCAATGCCTCGATCTGCTCCTCGGAGAAGTGATTTTTCTTCTTGCGACGACTGGTTTTTTTAACGCCGGTGGTAGTGGTGGTCTGCCCGGTATCCAGCCTTTTCAACTGCCGGGTTAACAGATCAATCTCTTTGAAATCGCCACTGGTTTTATTGTCCTTCGCACTCAGCTGGCATAGACGGGTATCAATGGATTGCGTTACCCGTTTGATAGGCGTTGTGTCGTCCCACTCGTCACGTTTTTTCCAGGAATAAACCGTGTTTGAGTTGATACCCATGAGTCGCGAAATTTCGGCGGGCGGGTAACCCTGCCAGTAGAGCTGCTTTGCCCTTAATCGAATAAACGCATCCTGAATCATCACTTCCCCCTTTTGAGCAGGGAGATTACCTGCGCGCGATCCCCGCGGCTCGGGCTTTCAGGTCTGGCCGTTCTCCGACAACAAAACCGCGTGGCGCCGGGCTTTCAGGCTCTGCGATGATGCAGCGACTGACATTAATCAACAGGATAAAACGACATGGCCAGCACGACTAAACCCGCCCGCAAAAAGTTTCGCGTTGCGGTTTCCGGCGCCACCGTTGACGGGCGCGAGATCCAGCCGCAGCACCTCCGCGATGCGGCGGCGAGCTACAACCCGGCCGTTTACGGCGCCCGCGTGAACGTGGAGCACTATCTCTCCATGCTTCCTGACAGCAATTTTGGCGCCATGGGGGATGTTGTGGCATTAAGCGCGGAGGATATCACCGAAGGGCCGCTGGCCGGTCGTACGGCGCTCTATGCCGAGATCGACGCGTCGGCACGAATGAAGCAGCTCACCGATGAAGGAAAAAAAATCTATTCCAGTATTGAGCTGCATCCGCAGTTTGCTCTTAACGGCAAGGCGTATGTGGTCGGCCTGGCGATGACCGACACTCCGGCAAGTCTGGGGACTGAGCGCCTTAAATTTGCCGCGCAGCAGCGCGCGCAGGTGATGGCCTTCAATAACCAGCAGATCGAGGCGCCGCTGTTCTCTGATGCGCTTGAAGCTGAAGTGATCGAACTGGCAGCTCATCGCAGCGAGGAGAGCGTCAACTGGTTCAACCGCGTGATGGGCATCCTTGGCAAAGGCCAGAAAACCGACGATCAGCGTTTCAGTCAGTTGCATCAGGTTGTTGAAGCCGTTGCTCAATCTCAGGCAGACCAGATTGACCGGTTCAGTGCCCTGGAACAGGACCGCCAACAGGATAAAGCCACCATTCAGCAACTGACCAGCGAACTTAACGAGCTGCGCGGTCAGCTTCAGCTCCAGCCCGCAGAAAATTACAGCGCACGACCGGCGGCAACCGGCAACAGCAGCGCGCAGCTTGCAGACTTCTAAGAGGTAACCATGGAAAACCAGACCCGCGAACTATTTGATAAGTACATTGTGCGCCAGGCACATCTGAACGGTGTCTCACCCTCAGCCGTTGCCAATCGTTTCAGCGTCGATCCTACTATCCAGCAAAAACTGGAACAGGCCGCCATGGAGTCGGATGACTTCATGAAGCTGGTTAACCACTTTGGGGTTAAAGAGCAGGAAGGGCAGAAAGTAAAAATTGGCAGTAAGGGACCGATGGCGAGCACCAATAACAGCTCGGACGGCACCAACCGCCGTAACCCTGCACCGAACCATAACAAAGAGCCGCAGAACTACCACTGCCGCAAAACCAACTATGACTATGCGCTTTCGTATGCGGAGCTGGACGCGTGGGCCGGTCACCCTGAATTTCAGTCATTAATCAGTAATGCGATGGCTCGTCAGCTGGGGCTGGATCGCCAGATGATTGGCTTTAATGGCACGCATTACTCTGAAAACTCCGACCGCACGACCTACCCGTTATTGCAGGATTGCGGCGTTGGCTGGCTGCAAAAAATCCGCAATGAAGCGCCGCAGCGCATTATGCCGGGTATCACGCTGACCTCCCGTGATGAGAATAACGCGGTAATTGCGTCAGGCACCTACGGCAATATTGATGCCGCCGTGCTTGATGCGCGTCACAGCCTTATGGATCCCTGGTTCCGCCGCGCTCCCGGCCTGGTGACTGTGCTCTCGTCCGATCTACTGCTGAAAGTGAACCTGCCGAAAGTGAACGCGCTCAGCCAGACCAATCCGAATACCGAACTGCTGGCCGCGCAGCTCATTGTCAGCCAGGAAAAGATCGGCGGTCTGCCGACGGTCTTTGTCCCGGGTATTCCTGAAGATGTAGTGCTGATCACCAACCTTAAAAACCTCTCTGTGTACTACCAGAAAGGCTCCCTGCGTCGCTCTATCCGGGAAGAGCCGCACTACAACCGCGTGGCGACTTACCAGTCCAGCAATGATGACTATGTCATTGAAGAGTACGGCATGATTGCCATGATCGACGGCGTGACATTCGCCTGATAATCCCCATCACATGGCGGGCAGCAAGCCCGCCCAGGAGAATGAACCCATGCTGACACCGGCACAAAGACACTTTCAGAAGGTCATGGCAGAGAGGCGGGGCATCAGTGATGAGCGTGACGCGGAGACGCGCACCGCGCATGAGCAGATCCTCTTTCGCCTGCATATGCATAAATCTTCGCTAAGCCAAATCCAGTCCCGCCAGGCGAAGGCCGCTGTAAAGGCCAGCATCCTTCCTGAATTTCAGGGATGGATTGACGGCACGATCGAGGGCGACAGCGGGCGCGCGGATCCGGTCATCACCACGCTGATGGTGTGGGCGGTGGACTGCTCCGACTATGCGCTGGCGCTGCGTATCGGGCGCTATGTCGTTAAGCATGGCCTGAGCATGCCGGATGACAACTATCGCCGCCCGGCACCCACGGTACTGGCCGAGGAAATCTGCAATCCCATTCTGAACCTCGCCACCACGGACGCCGGAGCCGATTTGTCAGGCTATATCCCCATGCTGGACGAGCTGGCCGAAATTGTGGCTGACAGTGATATGCCGGATGAGGTCCGCGCGAAGCTGTGCAAGGTGAGGGCGTTTTGCCGTCGCGCCACGGAAGACGCGGAAACCAAAGGCGAAGCGCTGAAACTCTTCCGGGAAGCCATGAGCCTGAACCCGGGTGCCGGTGTGAAACGGGAGATCGCTTCTCTGGTCAGCGCTTTGAAAAAGGCTCCGCAGACCAGCGCGGCAAGTGGTGATGCGGAAGATGAGACTTCATCCAGCGATACAGCAGCAACCGAAACACCCGCAACAGAAAAAGCAACACGAACGCGCAAGCAGACGAAAACGGCGGCCGGCACTCAAAGAGCCACCCGCAAAACGGCGGCAAAAAAGACAACGAAAACCGCCACAAAGTAAACGCCTGAGCGTAATGAACTGGCCCCGCGCCACAGGCGGCGCGCCCGGCGATCTGCCCGTAATGCGGTCTTTTTACCGGACGCCCACCGCCTGACCTACCGGAGAAACGACGATGAGTTTTATCGCACAGCGCCCCGTCAGACCTGCTGAAAGTGATGTGACAGACGTGGACGACGGCGGCGCACAGATTGCCATCGGCACTTTCTGGCCGACGGTAAAACTCCACGATCTGCGCCTGGCTGCCCGCATCGCCGGTGACATTACAACATCCCGATTAATGCATATGGCAACGGAGGCCGCGCTGCATGTCGCGGATCAATTGAAGGACTGGCGCAAGCAAAGGGAAGCGGAAGGTGCGGAATCTCTGGCCTCTGTGCTGCTGACTTCTGTCGGTGAACCTGTCGAGCAGATTAACGGCGAAAGCGCAAAAGTTTACCGCTTCCGGCGTGCGGTCTACTCCTTCACGCGCGCCAGTGTTCTGGAGGGTTACAGGGATGTTGGCACTACGCCAAAAGGTGACAAAGACGCCGAAGCCCTGGACAGGCAAATAGATGATCTCTGGCGGGACGGGCGCTGGAGTATCGCTGACATTCGGGAAGAAGCCCGGATCTATGCGGAGCTGTTCTGATGAAAGTCAGGGCGCTGCAAAACGACACGGTTGATCAGCTTTGCTGGCGTCATTACGGCAAAACCGCAGGTGTCACGGAGAAGGTGCTCGAAGCCAATCCGGGACTGAGCAACCAGATATTTTTGAATGCCGGGCAGGAGATCGAAATGCCCGTGATAACCAGCGAGGTGGAACGGGTAACCGTCCAGTTATGGGAATGACTCTGGATCGTATTAACGAATATTTTGCGTTTGCAACATCCGCCCTGGTGACCGGCGTGGGCGTCATGACCGTCAGCGAAAAACTGGCGCTGGCTGGCCTTCTTATGGGGATTGTTTCCGCCGTCCGGCTGGCGATTCACCGCCGCCGCATTGAGCAGGCCAGCCAGCGCCGTAACGATTTGATCGAGCAGATTCTCCGCCAGGCGCAAACCCGCAACCTGTCGGACCGTGAGCGGCAGTTGCTGGAGCAACTGCACGGAGACAAACCTGCATGAAGAACATCATCAAAAAATGTTCGATTGCGGTGATAGTGGCTCTGGGCATTTCGCTGGCGCCCGGGAGCGTCAGAACATCGAAAGAAGGGCAGCAGAAAATTGCAGGTTGGGAAGACTGCCGCAGCACGCCTTATTACTGCACGGCGGGGGTGTTGACGGTTGGCATTGGCTCCACGGGCGGCGTGGAAAACCGCGAATACAGCAACCAGGAAATAGCGCGGCGCTGGATCAACGATCTGCAACGGGCGGAGAACTGCATCAATAACAATTTCCATGGTGCCGACATGCCGCAACTCACCTTTGAGGCTATGACGGATGCGGCCCTGAATCTGGGCTGCACCGGGCTGATGTGGTTCACCGATAAAAACGGACGCAAGCAGAGGACCACGATCTGGAAGCATGCCCAGGCCAGACAATGGCCGCAGATGTGCAACAGGCTGACTGATTTCGTCAATGTGGGCGGTAAGCGCTCCGCCGGCCTGGTTAACCGGCGCAATGATTTTAAAGCCTGGTGCCTGCTGGGCCTGAGTACGCCGTCATGAGGGCGGGCAGTGTGATTGTGATGCTTGTCCTTCTGGCTGCTGTCTGGTGGCAGACCGACCAGTTGAGCGAGGCCCGGACCCGCAACAAGCTGCTGACCGAAACGGCGACCGGTTACGACCAGGTTATTCAGGAAGTGAAGGCGACCGCCATACAGACCCACAAATTACTGGCAGAGGTGAGAGTCCGTGAGCAACAGCGTAATGCAGAAGGGGAGCACCGACGTGAAGCAATGCAGGCCGCGTTCAATGGTGACGCGTGCGCTGTTACTCCTGTGCCTGACGCTGTCAGTCGTAGCCTGCAAAAACGCGCCGCCCGCGCCGGTCATTCAGCTGGTCCGTGAACCCGTCCCGGAGAGTCTGACCGAAGAGACACCACGCCCGGCGCTGGATAAGCCAGTGACCTGGGGCGCGGTGGCGATATTCAGCGACAGGCTGATGGATGCGCTTGATGCCTGCAATGCTGACAAAGCGGCGATCCGCCAGTGGGACAGCCTGCGCCAGAACACCCGAAAGGAGCCATAAATGCTGAAGATAAACACACTCCGCGCCGCCATAGAGAAAGCAAACACCTGGTGCCGGGCGAACCCGGAAGCCTGGACGGTGTTTGTTGAAGAGGGTGGCATTGAAACCACCGGTGAAACACCGTCTTTCATGTATCGCTATTCTCTGGTGCTGTTCGTCATGAACTACGCCGGGAGCATTGACGACTTCACGCTGCCGCTGATGGCCTGGCTCTGGTTTAATCAGCCCGATCTGCTGCTTAACCCCGATAAAAACCAGCAGATAAAATTCACCACGCTGATTAATAGCGATGACACCGCCGATCTGATGTTTGAGCTGCCGGTACATCAGCGGGTACTGGTGCAACTGGATGAAAACGGCGTGCCGTGCGCCGAGCATTTGCCGGAGCCTCGACCGCGCGTGCTGGCACCCCACGCCGCAGGCTGGGGGCTAGTATTTGAAGGTATGCTTCAGGAGGCCGGAACGTGAGCGATCGCATGTTCAGCGAGCTGGATCAGGTCTTTCAGGACATTCTCGACGGCGTCAGCCCGGCGGGGCGCACCCGTACCGCGCGCAAAATTGGTCTGGCACTGCGTCGCAGTCAGCAGCGCCGTATCGCGTCACAGAAAAACCCGGACGGCAGCGGCTATGCCGTGCGCCGCCGTAAGGTTTACCGCACCCAGCAGGGGATCAAGTTCTTCTGGAATAACGAGGTGCGGGCGCTGAAAAACTGGCGCGGCGGGCGCGGTAAATATGGCCGGACAATCACGGGTTTTGACGAGAAGCGCCGGGATATCCGCACCTTCTACCGGGCCGATATCGAGCGGTATCTGGAAATCAAAACGCAATCAGCTACGCATTCAGAGACAAAAAAAGCACCGATGTTTACCCGCCTGCGCACCCTGCGTTTTATGAAGCTCAGGCCGGACGCGGGCGGCGTCACCGTAGGATTTGATGGCATCGCTGCGCGCATTGCCCGTATTCACCAGTACGGCCTCAAAGACGAGGTTGGTCCGGGCGCTTACGCGCAGTACCCGGCGCGTGAACTACTGGGCATAACTCCGGCAGACCTGAGCGCTACGGAAAACGCCGTTATCAGCAGTCTGGGCGGTGCGTCATGAATGCCGAACTGATGCGCCTGCTGGAAAACATTCTGCGCCAGGGTGTGGTGGAGCAAATCAGCGCCGACAAGAAAGCGGTGCGCGTTCGCTCCGGCAGGTTGCTGACCACCTGGATCCGCTGGAACGTCACCCGCGCAGGGGCATTCAGCATCTGGCTGCCGCCCTCGATAGGGGAGCAGGTCTGGATCGGTTGTCCGGGCGGCAACCCTGAAAACGCGTTTGTGATTGGCTCTGCATACAGCGCAGATAATCCGCCAACGGGCAGCAACCTGCTGGAAATCAGCATCACCGCACCGGATGGCGCGCGCCTGCATTACGACGCCGCCGCCGATGCCGGAGCACTGTCCGTGACCGGTATTAAAACCGCGCATATCCAGGCAGAGACCCGCGTCACGCTGGACACACCGGAGGTGGAATGCACGGAACACCTCAAAACGCGCACTTTCGAACTGACCCACGGCGGCACGATGGCCGGTGATGTGTTCCATTCCGGCGGCGTGTTGCAGTCAAACGGGATCACCGTACATGAACATAAACACGGTGGCGTGCAGTCTGGTGGGAGTACTACAGGAGGCCCGCAGTGACAGCCAGTTACACGGGGATGAACCCGGAAGGCACCGGTTCGCTGACCGATCACGATCAGCTCTGGCAGTCTGTGACAAAAATCCTCACCACGCCAATAGGCTCCCGTGTGATGCGCCGGGACTTTGGCAGCGTGGTACCTGATTTACTCGATGCGCCACAGAACACCGTCACCCGCATGCAGCTGATGGGCGCCACCGCTATTGCGCTGGCGCAGTGGGAGCCGCGGATCAGTCTGACCACCGTCAATGTGGTGTTTTCAGAAACAGGCGCGGTGACTGCTGAACTGGCCGGCACTATCACGGAAACCATGACAGATACCAGCAACACCATCAGGTTAAGGAGCTAGCGTGCAAACGTCTGTCGATTTATCTCAGATCCCGCAGCCTGATATCGTCGAGGTGCCGGATTTTGAAACGGTGCTGGCTGATATCCGAGCGCTTATCGTGGCGGCCATGCCTGCGGAACTTCAGGCTTCTGTGTCTGCTGCGCTGTTGCTTGAATCTGAACCGATGGCCGCGCTGGCTCAGGCATTCACCTATCGCGAGATCAATCTGCTGCAACGTATCAATGAAGCCGTGCGCGCGGTGCTGCTTTCCAGCGCCCTGGGGGCGGATCTCGATCAGGTCGCGGGTAATTTTGACACTGAACGTCTGCTGATTACTGAAGCCACCGACGAGGCAGACGCCGTATACGAAAGCGACGAAGAGTTGCGCGCCCGCGCGCTGCTCTCATGGGCGCGCCTGAGCACGGCGGGTGCCCGTAATGCCTATCACTATTTTGCGCGCGGGGCTGATGCGGATGTGCTCGATGTGCGCGCCTATGGCCCTGAAACCCATAACCAAGAAGGACGCGTTTTTCTCTACGTGCTGTCACGTACCGGAGATGGGACTGCCCCGCAGGCGCTGCTTGATAAAGTCCTGTCAGCGGTAAACCCGGAAGACGTGCGTCCGATTACGGATTATGTGGCTGATTATGTCCGCTCCGCTGTGATTGTGAGTTATCAGGTGGTTGCTGATATTTACGTCCCTTATGGCGTGGACACCGCCACGGTGCTGGAAAAAGCCACCGCAGCACTGAACGAATACACTGCCTCTGTGCATCTTATCAACGCCACCGCTGCACGGTCAGGCATAGACGGGGCGCTGCATCAGGACGGCGTTGTCACCGTCGATTTGCACTCACCCGTCGCCGACGTCGTTGCGACGATGGGCGAAGCCCCGCATTGCACCTCCGTTAAAATCAATCTTGTGGTGATGGACCATGACCGCTAATTATCCCGCCAGCATTCTGCCCCCCAACGCCACCGCCGTGGAGCGGGCCATCGACAGAGCCAGCGCCGCAGCGCTGGAAAGGTTGCCTGTATATCTGATTCGTTGGGTTAAAGATCCGGACAGTTGCCCGCTGGCGCTGCTGCCGTGGCTGGCGTGGGAATATCAGGTTGATACCTGGAATATTAACTGGTCAGAACAAAAGAAACGCGATGCGATCAAGCGCGCCCACTACATCCACCGCCATCGTGGTACGGTCGCCGCCGTCCGTCATGCCCTGGTGGACAGTCCTTTCGGGACGGATATTGTTGAATGGTTCAATCAGAACCCGAAAGGGGATCCGTATACCTTTCGCCTGAACGTGTATCAGAACGATTTGCCAGTGACGGAATACGACCAGCAGGATCTAAAACTGGCGGTGCTGCGCGCCAGGAATCTGCGCAGCTGGTTTTCCGTTCATGTATTTGGCCGACTTCAGGGAACCTCGTATGCGGCCGGTTACATGTACGCCACGGAGAAAATCACGCCGCGCTTTGTTCCGTTGCAGGTGGTTTTATCCCGTTACGAGCTGAATCTGGCCCCTGGTGACGCGGAAACGGTCACTGTAACCATCCTCCCTGAATACGCGGAAGATAAAACCTTTACGGTAA
Source organism: Klebsiella sp. GG_Kp175 (assembly GCF_040062325.1). NCBI lineage: Bacteria > Pseudomonadati > Pseudomonadota > Gammaproteobacteria > Enterobacterales > Enterobacteriaceae > Klebsiella > Klebsiella sp. GG_Kp175. The sequence continues at coordinate 159,638 of NZ_JBEAFX010000004.1, forward strand.
CCACGTCGGATAGAACAATTGCGACCGCCAGAATAGTCAACGGCGCTATTCTGGTTACGGGCGTGAAGCGGGGCACCTGTTCGGTCACCGTCAAGACGACTAACGGCGTCAGTGCGGTGATCAGTGTGAAAGTGGTCGCGGTAATGAAGTTCATTACCCGCATCGACAGTGCAACCAGGCCAATATTCTTTGCTCATATGGACGAGGGTTTCACGGTTGACTATGGCGACGGCATTGACAGCCGGGATTACCGTTTCGATCCCGCCAGTGAAGCTTCAGGTTGGGTTATTCCTACACGTGAATTAGTACAGGGAAAGGAATACACCATCACGGTTAAGAACACGGAAACTGCCTGTCTGCGCAGCCGCTTATCTAACTATTCTTCGAAACTGAACCCTGTTGTGGAATTGATTAGTGTTACAGGGGAAAGAGGTCATCTTTCAGGGTTCGCTTTGGATACCACCGGATTAATGGCTATTCGTCCCGGAGCATTTGACGATTTGCCAAACGTGAATAACTGCAAAAATATTTTTACCAACTGCTCGTCGCTTACAGGTATTCCGGCATCGTTGTTTTCTCGCATGAAGATAGAGGATTTTTCAGACGCATTCAGAGGGTGTACATCGCTTACTGAGGTTCCATCGGGGCTATTTGCAAACCAGCCCGATGCGATCGACTTCTCATCGGTATTTGCAGGCTGCACCGGCCTGATCAGTATCGGCAATAATCTGTTCCACAGCTGTGTATCTGCGGTGAATTTCAGTTACGCGTTTGATGGTTGCTCAATGCTTGCAAATATCGGCACGGGAATATTTACAGGATGCGGTTCAGCAAGGACATTCTCTTATAGCTTCAGGGAGTGTAAAAATCTTCTTGCCTTGTCTGCTGATATGTTTGCGGATGTTCCGGGCGGCGCATTCACCGGCGTATTCCAGAATTGTGCGGCACTGACGGCAATTCCCGCCAACCTCTTTAAAACATGTTCTGAAGCGAATCATTTTGGCGGTGCATTCACTGGCTGTTCGCAGCTTATTTCTGTTCCTGCAGGCCTGTTTGCTGGTCTGTCGAAAGTGACCTATTTCGGCACGGTCTTTTCTGGTTGCAGTTCGCTGAAAACGGTCGGCGCGGGTTTATTTGCCGGGTGCAGCCTGGCGCAGACATTCGCCTCTGCATTTTACAGCTGCCGCTCTCTTGAAACTGTAGCGAAAGATATTTTCAGCGGCTGCGTAGAGGTGACGACCTTTGCCAGTACGTTTTATGGGTGCAGTAGCCTGACGGCGCTCCCGTCTTTTACTGACTGCGCGAAAGTCACCACTTTCTCATACGCTTTTGCTAACTGTGGATCGCTCACGAAAATTGATGCTGATGCTTTTGCTGAGAAAGCGCTGGTAACGACATTCACATACGCTTTTGTAAACTGTACTTCGCTGGTTTCTGTGGGGGACGGCGCATTTCGGGGATGTAGCGCGTTAACCAGCCTGGGCTATACGTTTTCAGGTTGCCGCTCTCTGGTTTCTCTCGCGGGAGATATGTTTGCCGGTTGCGCCAAAGTGACAGCCGTCGATTTCTTGTTCGACAAGTGCTCCGCGTTGGCTGGACTGCCAAAAGAACTGTTTAGTGGCATGGTATCTCTGAAAGGTATGGGATCGACATTTCGTGATTGCAGCGCACTGATCGCGCTACCGTCCGGCCTGCTTGATGGTTGCATCAATCTCACTTCGTTAACGCTGACATTCTCGGGTTGTACCTCACTGGCGGTATTGCCCGGCGATTTGCTGAAAAACAACATTTTGCTGTCCGGCGCCGGATCGACGTTTTACGGTTGCACCTCACTGGTAAATATTCCGCCGACGCTGTTCGCGTCCTGCTCTCTTATTACCTCGTTTGGCGCCACGTTCCAGAATACCGGCGTGGAGGAAATACCGGAAAACCTGTTCAGCGGCAACCCGTTGGTGACCTCTTACGGCCAGACTTTCAGGGGCTGTAAAAACCTGCGCTCAGTGCCAGCCGGTCTTTTTGCCGCCAGCATAAGTGCCACGGTATTCACGAATGTCTTTTCGGAATGCAGTGCGCTGGAAGTCGTCGGGGCGGGATTACTCAACACCACGGCGGTAACGACGGTGGGTTATCTGTTTGACGGCTGCGCGTCATTACGTAGCGACGTTAACACGATATTTAATCTTGCGAGTTACCCGGAGATTGTCACCACAACGGCAATATTCAGGAGCTGCGCATTACTGGCCGGTAAAGGCCTGGTATTTATGGACAAGGTGCCGAACGTCACCGCGCACTATTACGCGTTTTATGCCTGCATGGGCCTGGACGATTACGACGATTTACCCGGCAACTGGATAACGAATAAATTATGAAAACATTCAATCAATTAAAATTCCTGATCGACTTTTGCCAGACCGATGTGTTTTTCCTTGAGCACCTGAACCGGCTTCAGATCGCCGGCGTGATTTATCTTGATGAAGGCGATATCGATGCTGACCGCAAGACCGTAAGTGATGATTTTTATGATCGCCTTGCCAGTGTGTACGGCATTGAGCCAGCAACAAAAAATGTGGAGGCATAATGGCCACGGGACTGACACTAACCACGGCGGGCGCCGCCGAAATCGAGGCCGCGTATCAGGCGGGGGAGGTTGTGGATATTACCGCTGTACTGATCGGCGATGGTGGCGGCGTGACATTGCCGACCGATCCCGATGACCTGGCGGCGGTGACGGCGCTTTTTGGACAGTTTGGCCGTGAAACCTTTGACTCTGATTCAAGCTATGAGGGGTTTATCAGCGGTCAGATCGTTATCAACTGTCAGGATTATCCGGGTAAAACGCTCAGAGAAGCGGGGCTGGTTAGCGCTAAAGGTACGCTCATTGCTTACGGCGCATACCCGGCGACATACCTCCCGGCGCAATCAGATTCCATCATCAAAGAGATCATTTTGACGCTGGTGTTGACGCTGACGCACAGCTCAAATGTACAGCTCATTATCGATCCGACGCTTGCCACACTCACGCAGGAAACAGGTGATAAACGCTATCTGCGGCGAGCGCAAAATCTTTCTGATTTAAACGATACCAAAGAGGCCCGGGAGAATCTGGGGCTGGGGAACTCAGCGACACGGAATGTAGGCACCGATGCGGAGACGGTAGCTGCGGGGGATGACTCGCGCATTACCGGCGCACTTCAGAAAGAAAATAATCTTTCCGATCTGAACGATACATCCGAAGCCCTGAAGGCGCTGGGACTCAACAGCAACGGAGCGGCCTATAGGGCTATTGTTGACGCTATTTTTTACGTTGGGATCATCATTTCAGGTGAAAAAAGCCCAGCAGAGCGTTTCCCTTGGCAGACGTGGACGGATTTAAGCGAAACCTTTGCTGATAGGGTTGTCAGGATTGGTTCTCAGTATGGCGTGACTGGTGGTAGTAACAAAATAAAACTCGAAGCTGATAACCTGCCTCCACATTGGCACCGCTCTGGTGACAGATCTCCCGGTGCAACGTGGGATCCAAACACCACTCACGGCACTGATAACCAGAAAAACGGTCCGCTTGCGCTCACTGAGGGAACTTATACTGATGCGGCAGGGCTGAAAGAGTCCACAAATAAGGCAGTAGATGTAACTAACAAATATACCACATTGTGCATGTGGAAGCGAATGGCATAAATAACAACACCTTAGCTCAGGTTCTTTCTGCCATTGATAAGAGGTGGACCAGACTTGACTTAACACGCCTACAGTATCATAAACAGAGACTTATCGTGCTAATCGATAGAGGATAAAACAACTGCTAGAGATATCGGTCCTCTCGTATGATTTATGTTAATAATAAATAAATTTCTTGGGGTAAGTGCTTTTTGATAGTTTACTTTTGGGGTTTAATTTATGGAGAAATAAATGGAACAGTTAACAGCAAGCTCACTTCATGGGTTAGAAGGTTTTATCTCTATGTTTGATAAAGACTCACTGTTTCGGGGACAACTTGAGCACTACGGTGAGCCTAACAATCCACATGTTATTGCTTCATTTGACCGTTACGATTGCATACCCTCAGAAATGATGAAGTGGATGCGTTATTCTAGTAAAGTCCGATAAATGCTTATTGGTGATCACGTAAATGACTTTGCTTAGGTGCAGGCACTCTTACAGCATTACGGGGGGAGATCTTTTTTCGTTGATTGTTCTGCATCATTATCGGACAGAATGACCTATGCTCCATTTTGATATCGGTTCTGCACCGAATATGATGATTCCGATTGTCTCCTGAACTCCATAAACGGCTCGGGCATTTTTACTGATGTAGGCATGTGAACACTCTTTCCTAAAAGATAAGCTTTTCAAATGATGTAGGCGTTTTTTACACCCTAGCAGAATGACTTTTTCATGTAGATGATGGTTTGTTTAAATGCTATCCTTAGGGAGATACTAGTTTCATCCTATGAGGTAGTGGAGTGCCGATGAATATTAATACTGAAAAATTCAAATCCTCTTCGATTCAAGATGCTTGGAAATATATTTGCCAGCTTCGTGTTCAGCTTTGCAAGAATAAAGCAAGCTTAGTTTTGGGGGCGGGGATTAGTTGGGATCTTGATTTGCCTCTTTGGGATAAGTTAATTGACCGAATTAAAGTCTCAATGCAAGATAAAGCTCCAGAAGTAAAAACTGTAAACGACGCGCCAGGCAAAGCAGCGCTTGTATTATTTGAAATGTTTTGTTCTTATAGAAAAAAGGAAATACAAGAGAATAATCAATATTCTAGTGATGTTTTAATCGAAAGGAAAATTCTGGCTGATTGGCGAGAAATCATTCATCAAGCTCTATATGAAGACACAGATGCTAACAAGAGAAAAGATGTTATTAATAAGCATCCTTACTTCATCGAAATGATAGAGTTTATTAAACACTCAGAATTAACTGTTAATTATAATTTTGATGATTATATCGAGTATGGTTTGTCTTGTGAAGACCTAAATCCGACACGAAACGAACGCCCTTACCAGACAGTTTGGTCACATCACTCTCAATTTACCAAAGACAAGTGTGTTATATATCATCCGAATGGTTTTTTACCATTGGACAGAAAAAAATTTCAGAGTGAGGAGTTGATATTTTCTGATGGTGCTTTTGCTGATCAGTTGCTCGACGGTATCGGCGGAAATTTATCTACCTTGCTTCATGTTCTGACAAAAAAAACGAGCGTGCTGATTGGCCATTCATTGACTGACTCTACTCTTTTACATTTACTACGTAAAGCTAGTTCCATTAGTCCTGGTAATTATAATTACTATATAAAATACATTGGTGAGAATTCATGTGAGTTAGAACCAAAAAGTAAGTCAGCAATTTTTGAAGCGAACTTTAATAATTATAATTTAATTACTTTATTTTTTAATAGCGAGGAGATTAAATGTTTTTTAAAGGCTATTACTATGCCTGAAGAAGATTTTATGCGAATATCAGATATCTTAGGTCTTCCTACGAAATACAATTACTATCTTGTGGGGGCCGTTGGTACGGGAAAATCTACAGTAGTTAGTCAGTTTGGTAATCTTATTACACTCGATGAATGGTTTGATGAGCGACCTGCTGATATGGCTCTGTCACCAGACCATCTTTCCTCAACAAAAACAATGACAATAGATTCTTGGACTAATGAGCAGTTTGGCAAGAAAAATAGCTATTTACAAAATAAAAAAATAGGAATTTATCTCATTGATAGATCACCGTTAGATCCACTGTCATTTGTGGTGAATATTTCTGAAAGTGAAAGGGCCAGACTTATGTTGGAACAAGGTATTAGACCAGGTAAATCAAAGATGAAGATTGCATCTGGTGAAATTATCCATATGATTGGCGACTCTGATGAAATATGGTCGCGATTAATAACAAAGAGAAAAGAAAGCGATTGGCCGCAAGATAAAATTAATGATCTGCAGCAGAAGAGCATGAAGATTTATGGACCTCTTAATCCGAAACTAATCTACTCTACTAATAGAAAAGAAAATGATGTTATTCGTGATGTTGCGAGAATTATATTCTCATCATCGTACCTTCCATCCGACTTAAACGGCCATATGGAGAATATTGCAAATGGTAGCTAAAAAAAACATCTATCTGGCGGCACCTTTGTTTAATGAGGCCGAATTGTCATATAACCGAGAGCTTAAAAAGTATTTGGAATCAGAGTTTAATGTTTTTTTGCCTCAAGAAGATGGTTTGTTGTTGAGGGATATTATGGCGGAAAGTGCTTCTCTCGATGTTGCTGAGAAAAAGATTTTTGAAGCAGATGTAATGGCAATGAATAATGCGGATATAATTTTGGTTGTTCTAAATGGAGCACATATTGATGAAGGGGTTGCTTTTGAATTAGGGTATTGTTTTGCTGCTGGTAAACGCTGTGTCGGTTTAAAGGAAGATATACGGCAGGCGCTACCTACGGGAAATAACCCAATGATAAATAAAAGTTGTGAAAGAATTTTTAATAACAAAAATTCTTTACTTACATGGCTTATGTCATAGCTGGCTACTTTATTCTTGGACCTGACAAATTTCTTTTATGGCAGGTCCAAATTTAAGAACTCACTTCAGTTTGTGATTTTTTTACTTGATTATACTCTTTGCTAAAGGACTCCTGTTCATGATGAATTGATCCTTCTTTATTTCAGATGCAATTATGCAGTTCTGGGTTGCGCTGGGAAAGTATTTTCTATGAAAATAATTCCAAATATAATTCTAATGTGTCCGAATTGAATGCGGTCTTATGGTTTTTGAACGGAGATTCTCGAAAAAATTGGCCATTCAGATTCAAGCAGACACTACTCATTCGAATTATATCTTTCGTTCATGATGACTATTTGATCACCAGGTTGACATATTCTATGCTAAAGTCGGATGATATTTGCATTGAGCTGTAGTGGTTTATGAGGAAGCAAGTTTCTAGTGCTCATTATATGGATAGCTAACCATCTTCTGTGCAGTATTTAACGTGCTTTCGGCACCGTCCTTCAGTGTTGCAATCAGATCGCTAACTGAAGAACTTTTCAGTCGTTCTCTGATATCCTCATCAACCCTCTGCAATGAAAGAGTGAACTCAATTTTTTTCGCCTTACCGTAGCGATCAAACTCCTGATGCGTTTCCTGCAAACCCGTGATTACATACATCCCGTAAATTGAGCCGACGCCATCAATCAGCGGCCAGGCCAGTCCGGTGTAAGCCATTGTCGAGACCGCACCCAATGACAGGTTGCCTCCAGTGATTTCAGGATACAGTAGTCCGCCAAGCGTCAGCTGGTTCTCACCAGCGCCAACGTACTGCCATTTTGCACTACGGCCCACACGATCATTTTTAACGTGCCGCCAGTTACGAGACAGCTGCAATTGCTGATAGGGCAGTGTCCTGAGTTCAAATACAAAAAGTCCGAACACCATCATCATAGCTATAACTCCTGTTAATCATGGTCCCGGAACGAACCCCGGGCAGCGCGTAGCTGTTTGTCAATTTCTGCGCGGACCGCTTCGCCAACAAGTCGCGCCAGTTCGCGCGGATTGCTGTTCTGAATGCCATGCAGATGAACATGAATATCACCGGAAAAACTATAACCTGAAGCCGCAGCCGCCGTGTGGGTGCTTTGATTTCGGTGTACCGGTTGCCATGCCTGCGTCTGTTTTATCAATGGTTCGCCAGCGGCAATAACCGGGCGAGCACTGACAGACTGGCGGACAAGCTTCGACTCCTGCCATTCACCACGTACTGCAAGGGCTGGAGGGAGATTTTTAAATACAATGTCACCCGGCCCGATACGTTTGCGCTTTTCCTCATCTAAAAGGCCTTTGGTGTTATCCGCGATTTGGCCCAGCCGCCGCTCTGTTCCAGAGTTGCCCCCGAGCACATTGGGCGGCGGGGCGCTGCCTTTGCTTGCAGGCTTTTCAGACGACCATTGCCACTCCCTTTTAACCATGCGTCCGGATTTTTCATCCCATTCCCACATAACCGGAATAGCCCTGAGTCTGGCTGCTTCCAGCCTGGCTCTTTCAATGCCATCGGGGATGAGATCGAGCTTCTCCAGTAACCAGCCAACACCTTCCATTAACTTCTGAAGCGGCCAAAGCAGTACGCTAAGTGCAGACCCCAGGACCTCTCCAAATATCTGCCCGGCGCTGGCGCATTTGTTTAGTGCCTCGCGACTCTCCTCAACGGGCGTTAATACTTTTTTAAACCAGTTCCAGACGTTTTTGACGCCATCCCCAATGACCCCGAAAACGGGCGCCAGCCGGGAAAATGCGTTATAAACTGGCGCTAACCCCTGGATGACGCCTGTAAAAAAACCGCTAAAGAAGGCCTTAATTGGTCCCCAGTATTTCCAGATCAGTACTCCCGCAGCTACAAACGCAGCACCCACTAAACCGATTGGGCTCAAGAGCATTGATAATCCGCCGCCCAGTGCCGCAATACCGCCTTTTACAATGCCGAAGAGAGCAGGGATCCCGGTTAGCCGCAATGCCAGCCCGCCAATGCTTTTTGACAGGGCGCTGATAGCAGTCCCCGGAGAGGTAAAGGCGCCAAGTAACGCACCGCGCAGGGGTACCATCATTCTGGTTAATACGCCGATGCGTCCTGCCAGGCCGCTGAGTAAAGCACGCCATCCGCTAATTTTTACCAGTGAGCTACCGCCCGCAGCACTCAACATGCGGAACGCTGATACCGTACCTCCGATTCCGCTCCCGCCGGACAGAAGCGCAAACCCCAGCCTGAGCTTTGCAAGCGGCCCCATCAGCAGACCAGCAGCTAATGACAGACCGCCAATTACTGCGGTTAATGCCAGTGCAGTACCACCGGCGAGTAACAACGTTCGTGAAAGTCTGGGGTTTTCTTCTACCCAGCTTTGAATAGTGCCAATAACCCGACTAAGCCCCTGTGTCAGTCTGCGCAATGGGCCGTCTACTGTCTCAACCACAGAAATGCGGAACGCCTCCCACGCGCTGTCCAGCTCCTTCAAATCGCCGCCAAGGTTGTCTTTCTTCTTGTTAGCGACGGCGAATGCCTCCTGATTTTTATGCGCTTCAGCGATTTGTTCATAGAGTGACTGGAGGTAGCCATCACCTGCGCCGTTGACCAAAGACTGGAGGCTCGTAAAACCCTCTTCTCCGGCGATATCTTTGAAAAATGAAACCTGATCCACCTCACCAAAGCGGGAAACGCGTTTTTGTAGATCGAGAAGAATATCGAACGGACGTCGCATCTTTCCGCTCGCGTCGGCAGTTTCCACTCCCAGCTCTTTAAGTGCCTTTTTGGCTGCCGTAGTGGGGGAGGCCAGGCGGGAGAGTGAGCGACGCATTGCCGTACCAGCCTCGCTACCGCGAATACCCACGCGCGCCAGCGTGCCGGTCATGGCTGCGGCTTCTTCCAGGCTAATCCCAAGTCCTGCTGCTACCGGCCCGACAACTTTCATTGTCTCGCCGAGGCTGCTAAGCGTGGTATTGGTACGGGTAAATGTACCTGTCAGCACATCGCTGACGCGGTCCATTTCTCCGGCATCGAGGGAAAACTGAGAAAGAATGTTTGAGCCGATGTCTGCCGTTTCACCCAGTTCCATGCTGCCTGCCAGCGCCATATTGAGCACGCCGGGCAGTGCTGCACGGATAGCATCTGGTGTGAAGCCCGCCATTGCCAGAAAGGCCTGGCCGCTGGCGGCGTCACGCGTGGTGAAGGCGGTTTCCGCGCCGAGTTTTTTGGCCTGAGCACGCAGGGCGGCTAGTTGTGAATCGCTTTTATCGAGCCGCGTCAGCGCCTGGACGTTTGACATTTCCTCATCAAAACCAACCGCAGGTGACAGGAAGCGTCCGGCGCCGTACCCGGCTGCGGTTGCTGTACCTAATGCTATGGCACCGCCAGAGCGCAACTTCCCGGCCATCTGCTGCGCACCCTCGTAACGTTTACGAGCTTGAGTGACCGCAGCAAGTTGCCGTTTTTCCCGTTCAAGGGATTGGTTGTATTGTTCTGTGCGGTGTATCGCGTTACCTATAGTGGCGCTACTACCGGAAAGCATGACGCCATGCTGGCGCAGGGCTGATGCACTCTCACGAAGGCGAGCCACTTCCGTCACGCGTTTTGCGGTCAACCGATCAAGCCGCTCACCCAGTCGCGACATCAGTATTTGCTGTTTTTCCGTCAGCGTTCCGTTTTTACGTTGCGCTTCTGATAAGCCATCAAAGCGGGTACGAGCACGTGAGATGGAACGGTCGGTTTTGCCGACGGCCGCGGTCATTCGCTGAAAAGTGGCACCGCTCTTATCGAGCCCTTTCAGGGTGGATTGTGTTTTTCTGAGGGAGTCGGATAGGCCGCCCGCACTCTGGCGGGCAGCATTAACGGGGCGGGTAAATCTGTCGATAGCGCTGAAAGCAACGCGGATATCAAGACTCTTCATCTCTGGCACCACTTCGAAGCGCCGCCCGCTTGCGCCAGGCTATCACCTCGCCAAGATCCATGCCGAAAATTTCAGAGGGCGGCCAGTTAAAAATAACGGCAATATCAGCAACCAAATCGTCAATCTGGTCAAACGCGACGGTGATTACTCGCTCTCCGTCTCCGCCACGTTCGACGCTCCAGGCTCCGGCGGATTCAAGAAAGGGACCAGAAGCTCTGCCAGCCCGATAAAGTCCAGAGTGTGCATTTCGTTGATTTCTTTTTGTGTCAGAGCAGGCGCGGTGACTCGCGTCAACAGCGTGGCAATTGAGTCTGCATCCATATTGGCAACGCGGATAAGATTCAGGCCACGCAACGATCCGGCCTGACTGATAGCGCCGGTGATTTCCACCTGACCGATCTCACTGTCTTTACGAACTACCGGCTGCATCAGCGTGAACAGGTTTTTAGTTTTTTTAGCCATGTTTAAAATCTCCGGGCGGCATCTTTGCCACCCTCTGAAAGGTTATCAATTGCCCATGCCAAGGGCAGAGGTGATGCGGTCCGGGAACATGTTCTGACCGTTCTTTTTGTAGATGAAATTCAGCAGATCGATTTCGATAATGGGCTGATCATCTATGGAGAATTTGTAGTAGGTGGATTTAAAGGTGTAGCTTTCCTCGGTGTCTTCTCCCTGTTTTGAATCTCCACCGTCAAGTTCAGTAAATCGTCCGCGCAGCTCCACCTCGACAAGCTGGCTTTCGCCATCAGTGAAATATTCACCCGCAAAGCGCAGCCGCGTGCCGTCAATTTCTGCTCCGTATTCGAGAAACAGAGCCTTAATGACGCCGCCAAAAACAATGGAGGAATCCAGCGCGCCAGCCTCAAGGCCGAGATCAACCCCGACCGCACCCAGCATGCCACCGCCCTGATAGTCCTCTACCTTTCGTGACAGTTTGGGGCGAGTGAAAGAGGTCACTTTTCCCAGATAGTTGTCGCCGTTAACAAAGCAGCTAAAAAGCCGCAGTTTGTGAGGAATAGCCATTATTCACCCCCGAGCGACGCGAACGCCGGTTCGTAAAAATCATCAGTAAAGGTCTGGTATAGCGTCAGATCTTCAAGCGGTGGGACCGGGCTGTAGCTATAGCGCACAATCAGTTTTCCTTGGCGCAAATCCGTGGTGCCGTTGTCCAGCGTGTCATACCAGCAGTCAGCGCCGATAAGCTGGCCGGCAGTGACTTTTTTGCTGAGAGCAGAGCGGATGACGCTTACCACATCTTTCACGTTGGCCGGAGTGAGCGGGCTGTCAACAGAGGTAAATTGCGCCTCCGCAATACTGTCCGCCAGGATCTGCGCGGTACGGGTGAACACCTCGAAAGTGTAGGTTTCGGTGTCCGTGGTGCGGTTACCCCAGAAGCGGAAACCGTCACGCTTGATAAGCGTTGTGATTTCGTTGTTGTTCAGCTCGTTGGCGTCGCTGTCTTCTGCCTGCAATGCCCAGAACACATCTTTCGAAATACCCAGAACGTTATTCACTACAACGTTGGACAGTGATTTGTGCCAGCCCTGGCTGTTATCAATAGCGGCGCGCAGGCCGCAGGCGTATGCCGGGGCAGGAAACGTTTCGTTATCATCCGTCAGGGGGTTGTAAGCGATGAAGTCCGGCCAGATAAGCATAAGCTCGCGGTAAGCGAAGGTTTTGCGATAAGCGATAGCCTCCGCCATGGTCGCGCAGCCGTTACAACCGGCATAAACAAAAGCCCGCAGGTTCTGGGCAATCACGCAAAGCTGTGACGTCACTTCCTCGGTGTCGTAGTCCGGCACCGCCAGGATGCGCGGCCGATAGCCGGTTTTGGCTTCCGCTGTCAGCAGGGCATACATTCCCGTGTAGCTGTCGCCATCTGTTCCGCCAATAACGGCCTGAGACTGGCTGGGGCCGTTACCGGAAGCCTCTTCCACCCGGACAATCACAACACGCGGACTGCACTGATCGGAAATGGCTTTGAGAGTTTTGTAAAGTGACCCGGTTTTACCTGCCTTGCCGAGGACGTTACGCACCCGTGTCAGCAGTACCGGCGTATTGAGCGGGAAGGTTTCCGGATCGGCGTCATCAGCAACCGCAACAATACCGATTACGCTGGAATCAATGTCATTGATTGCCTGCTGTAGGTCGGTATTTTCGCGAGAGCGGACGCCGTGAAAACGAGTTTCAGACATAAGTTCACCATCATGTTGCTCTTTGAGTTCAGGGCAATATTCAACGTTAAGTCTGCTGGCGTCGCCTGGTTGCCGGTCTGCCAGTTCGCTGACAACAAAAAGGGATTCAGCCCCGCGCGCGGGCATGGAATCATCAGCAAAAAACGGGGGAGTTATGTCGATAGCAGACACGCTGACAACAGCAGCCGAAGCGTATGTAGATAAATTAAGTGAGGTCGTAAAGACACCGGATTTTAGCATCACGCTGGGTGGGGTTGCCCTGACCGAACTGGCCGACCGCATCACCTCGCTATCTGTTACAGATAACAACGGTTTTGATGCTGACCAGCTAACCCTGTCAGTAGATGACTCTGACGGGGTAACAGATTTACCCCCACGTGGTGCGGAGCTGGCGGTGTCCATCGGCTGGCTGGGTGAGGCGTTGATCTACAAAGGTCTCTACACCGTTGACGAGGTGGGGCATAGCGGGCCGCCGGATGTTATCGACATCACCGCGCACAGCGCTGATTTTCGCGAAGAGATGAACGTCAGGCGGGAGGTGTCCTGGCATGATGTGACGGTAGAGCGGGTGGTATCGGCCATAGCCCGGCGCTATGACCTGAAGCCGATGATTAGCGAGGCCCTGATCGACATTGAGATCGACCATGCGGATCAGACCGAAGAGAGTGACATGTCGTTTTTAACGCGCATGGCGGAGATGTTGGGGGCCATTGCCACCGTGAAAAATGGCTGTCTGCTGTTTATCCTGCCTGGGGGCGGTGTCAGTGCATCTGGTAGGGCGCTGCCATCGGCTGAGATAACCCGTGCCAGTGGAGATCGCCACAGGTTCCGCATTGCCGATCGCGATGCTTACACCGGCGTGCGGGCGTACTGGCTGGATCTTAATTTCGGTAAGAAAAAACCGGTCAAGGTCACTAAGCGCAAAACAAATACTGCCAGAAAAAAGTCTGAGGAGAAAAGCAGCCGCCCGGAAGGGGATTACATGGAGGGCGCTGAAGGTAACGTGTATGTTTTGCGTAAAACCTATCAGAACGAAACGGCAGCCAGGCGCGCAGCTGCGGCAAAATGGATACAGCTCCAGAAAGGCGCGGCACAGTTTTCGATAACCCTGGCGCGCGGCCGCGCCGATTTATACCCGGGTATGCATCTGACCGTGTCGGGCTTTAAGCCTGAAATCGATAATCAGGATTGGATCATTGCCAGAGCGGAACATGTGATCGGTGATAATGGATTTACCACGAAAATGGAGCTTGAGGCGAAAATAAGCGACTGGATTGCAGAAACTGAACAGTAGCGGCCATAATAGCCGTGAGTTCAACTCCCTATGGGAGATCATCATGTTTGTTTGTCCCTACTGCGGCGCAAACGCCCGCACCCGCACCAGCCGCCGGTTAAGCGAGTTCACCATCCGGCAATACCATCAATGCCAGAACCTTGAATGCAGCGAGTCATTCACGACACTTAACACCGTAGAGCGCAGAGTAACGAAGCGCTCAACCAGCGCAGATCCTTTGCCGCCAGGATTTATCCCCGGCGACGCTTTCCCGGCTTCTCATTACGGGAACCGTCAACTTAGTCTTGCGGTATAAAAATAGCCCCCTGGAAAGGGGGCTATTCTTGTCAATGTGGTCGATATGTGGACATTTTTGAAATAAATCCTTTTATTTCAATTCATTAAATCCCAAAAAAAAGCCCCGTCGGGGGCGACGGGGAAAAACTCATTGATTATGGAATGATCTGTTCTCTGGTCAGTTCGAGAACAGGGGCTACTCTACGGGGGAAAAGTGCAGGCAAGATGGAGAAACCATGGAGATTCAGGCTAAAATCCCCGGGAATTGGAGAAAGGGAGAAAAGATGAAAAAGTTACTGGCTATTTTGCCCCTGGCGCTGGCCGGCTGTGCCCAGCCGCAGCCCACCGCGCCGACGAAAACCATCGGCATGCCCAATCCCGCGGCGGTCTACTGTCAGCAATCCGGCGGCATCCGGGTGCCGGTGCAAACGCCGCAGGGCGTCAGCACCCAGTGCAAGCTGCCCAGCGGCGAAACTCTCGATGAGTGGGCGCTATGGCGCCGGGACCATCCGGCTAAATCGTAACCGGCAGGGCCGCCAGCCAGGCGGCCAGCACCCGGGCATGATTCTGCTCGGTGTTCTTCGCGGCGTACAGCAGCGTCAGCGTCTGGCGCTGCGCCAGCGCCGCCAGCCGCAGGCCCGTGTCGCGATGGGCGTCGAGCTCCTGAAGATAGCGCTGGCTGAAGTGGTCGAAATCGATCGCCTCGCCGTGAAAGGCTTTCCGCAGCTCAGCGGACGGCGTTAACTCTTTACACCACTCATCACAGGCCAGCGCCTCTTTTTTAATCCCCCGCGGCCAGAGACGGTCGACCAGCACCCGGTAGCCGTCGCTGCTTTCCTGCGGATCGTACACCCGTTTACATTGAATCATCATCCTGCTCCCTCTGTGCCATCCAGGCGAGCAACTGCGGGATCTGCCCGTCGGAAAATACCGTGATGCCGTGGGCGCGCAGCAGCTCGGCGGCCACGCCGGCGCCCGCTTTGCGCCGCCCGCGAAAGGAACCGTCATAGATAAACTGGCTGCCGCAGGTGGGGCTGCCGTCGGTGAGTAACGCCGCCTGACAGCCCGCTTCCCGGGCGGCGCTGAGCGCCAGCCAGGCGGCCAGCTGATAATGTCCCGTGACGTCGCGGCCGTCGCTTTCCACGATCCGCGCCCGCCCGGCAAGCACATCGCCGCCGGCGCCGTCGACGATCTCCGCCGGCAGGCGGGGCGTCGGCAGACCGGCCGCCAGCTCCGGGCAGTGGATCACCAGACGATCCGCCTGCTGCCAGCGGGACAGGGTCGCCGCCAGCTGCGCTTTCTCGCTACCGTTATATCGCACCTGGAATCCCATCAGGCAGGCGCTGACCAAAAGCTTACTTTTCATCCTCTCTCCCTTTTGCGCTTGCTCCAGTATACCTCACCCGCCGGCCACGGCGGTGGGGTGAAAATAAGGATTGTGTTCCACAGAGGGGATCGCTATCCTGACGTGCCTTGTGCTGCTCGTCTCGTCCAGACATAAGGAACCTGCTATGAAAACCCCTTTACGCCTCGCCCTTGTCGGCGATTATCACCCCGATATTGTTGCCCATCAGGCCATTCCCCTGGCAATAGACGATGCTGCCGCCGTGCTGGAGCAGCCGGTGAAATATGACTGGCTCGCCACCCCGTCGATCGCCTCCGGCGACGCGCTGGCGGAGTACGATGCCGTCTGGGTCGTTCCCGGCAGCCCGTATCGTCACCCGGAAGGCGCGTTTACCGCTATCCGCTATGCCCGTGAAAACAGCATTCCTTTCCTCGGCACCTGCGGCGGCTTTCAGCACGCGGTGATTGAATACGCCCGTAACGTGCTCGGCTGGCAGGATGCCGGTCATGCGGAAACCGACAGCGAAGGGCGGATGGTGATCGCGCCCCTCAGCTGCTCGCTGGTGGAGGCTTGTGCCGTCGTCGAGCTGCGGGCGAATACGCTGATTGCCCGCGCCTATGGTCGGGAGAGCATTGAAGAGGGCTACCACTGCCGCTACGGTGTGGACAGCGCGTTTGCCGCGGAGCTGGAGCAGGGCGATCTGCGCGTCACCGGCTGGGATGAAGAGGGTGAGATCCGCGCCGTCGAGCTGGTGACGCACCCGTTTTTTGTCGCCACCTTGTTCCAGCATGAGCGCCACGCGCTGGACGGGCGTCCTGCGCCGCTGGTGCAGGCGTTGCTGCGCGCCGCGGCACAATAACCCTACCGGCAGCGCCCGCTGCCGGTCATCTTCAGGGATGAATCTCCCGGTCGCGCCCGGCGAGGGCGCCGCAGATCGCCATCACCAGCGAAATCAGCGCCACCGCCAGCAGCGGAATATGCCAGTCGCCATTGGCATCGTGGATCCTGCCCATCAGCGGCGGCCCGCAGGCAGCCAGCAGATAGCCGACGCTCTGCGCCATCCCCGACAGCGCCGCGGCCTGGTGCGCCGAGCTGGCGCGCATGCCGATAAACGTCAGGCCGAGGATCATCGTGGCTCCGGAGCCAAAGCCGAACAGCAGCGTCCAGCCGATCGCCAGCCCTGGCAGTAGCCACAGTCCGGCGGCGCTGATGGCGCACATCAGGGCGACCAGCACCGCGATCCCGCGCTGGTCGCGCAGCCGATGCAGGATCAGCGGTATCGCCAGGCCGGGCGCAGCGGTCGCCAGCTGCAGCAGGCCATGCAGCGAGCCGGCCTGCGCTTCGCTATAGCCCATACTCTGCAGAATCGACGGCAGCCAGCCGATAATCACGTAATAGACCAGCGAGTTGATGCCGAGGAACAGCGTCACCTGCCAGGCCAGCGCCGACCGCCAGATCCCCCGGTTATGCATGGCGCCTGAGCCGGTCAGCGGGGCCTCCGCTTGACGCCGGGACTGCGGCAGCCAGCTGAGGAGCGCCAGCAGCGGAAAGATCATCAGCAGCAGCAGCGCCCCGCGCCAGCCGAATCCGGCCATCGCCACGGGGACCACCAGCGCCGAGCCTAGCGCCGCTGCGCCGCCCATCGTCAGGGAATAGGCGCCGGTCATCCGCGCGACATGCTGCGAGAAATCCCGTTTAATCAGCCCGGGCAGCAGCACGTTTCCCAGCGCAATGCCGCAACCGATCACCGCCGTGCCGATAAACAGCCATGCAGCGGAGGGCAGGGAGCGCAGGGCAATGCCGGCGCAGATCAGCAGCATCGCCAGCAACAGGCTGCGCTCCATGCCGAACCGGCGGGCAACCCCTGCAGCCAGCGGCGAGACAAGGCCAAAGGCCAGCAGCGGCAGGGTGGTGAGCAGCCCGGTCTGCGCGGTGGTCAGGCCATAGTCGCTACGAATCGCGTCCAGCAGCGGCGCCGCGCCGGTAAAGACCACGCGCAGGGTGGTGGCGATGAGCAGGATACCGGCAATCAGCAGCGCGGAGCGGCGGCCGGTGGAGGAGATCACAGAAGACATATCATTCTCAAGGTAACTAACGAGGGGGTTACGATAGCGACTTTGTCCTCTGTTTAAATCAAGCTAAAATGACAGATTATCGCTAATATCGGACAACATGATGATCGGACTGGGTCTGGATGGTTATGAACCGGACAGTGGCCACGAATCGGCCATTGCCTTTCGTATTCGGGTGGTGGAGGCGGAGCAGTATATTCCGGCGCATTCCCACCGTAAGGGGCAGCTGATCCTCGCCCTGCACGGCGCCTTAACCTGCGAGGTGGAGAACGCGATGTGGATGGTGCCACCGCAGTATGCGGTGTGGGTCCCGGGGCAGCTTTCCCACAGTAACCGCGCCACCCCCGGCGCCCAGGTGTGCTTCCTGTTCATCGAGCCGGGTGCCGCGCCGATGCCGGACCGCTGCTGTACGTTAAAGATTTCCCCGCTGGTGCGGGAGCTGATCCTCGCCCTGGCGGAACGCGGCGGGGAGTCGCTGGCCGCCCCCGCCACGGCCCGGCTGGTGCAGGTTCTGTTTGATGAGCTGCCCCGTCAGCCGCAGGAGCACCTGCAGCTGCCGGTATCGAACCACCCGAAAATTCGCCAGATGGTGACGATGATGGCCGAGGATCCGGCGCGCTGGCAGACCCTGAGCCAGTGGGCGGCGGAGTTCGCGATGAGCGAGCGCAATCTGGCGCGGCTGGTGGTGCGTGAAACGGGGCTGAGCTTTCGCCGCTGGCGCCATCAGCTGCAGCTGATCCTTGCACTGCAGCTGCTGATCCGCGGGCAGACGGTGCAGCAGACGGCCCAGGCGCTGGGCTACGACTCCACCACCGCCTTCATCACCATGTTTAAGAAAGGGCTGGGGCAGACGCCGGGCCGCTATCACGGCAGCCTGGCTACGACTTCCCAATAAACAGCGAGATGATCCCGGCGGCAATCAGCGGCCCCACCGGGACGCCGCGAAACAGGGCGACGCCGAGCACCGTACCGACCAACAGCCCGGCCACCAGATGCGGCTGGGAGCCCATCAGCGAGACGCCGCGTCCGCCAAGCCACGAGACAAACACCCCGACCGCAATCGCCAGCAGCGATTTCCAGTTCATAAAGGAGTGGATCAGCGTCGATGGCGGCAGCGTGCCGCTGGCGATGGGCGCCATCACGCCGATAGTCAGAATGATGATCCCGACGGTCAGGCCCTGCTTCTCAATCCAGGGAAAGAAGGCGTTCAGCGGCGTGACGCGCACGATAATCAGCACGAGGATGGAGATTGCTACGGTGGTGTTATGACTGATAAAGCCGAGCGCCGCCAGACCCAGCAGGATCAACAGGGTGGTATCAAACATGTACAGAGGTCCTTGCCAAAAAAAGAATGCCAAAAAATATCCTGCTGACTCTACGCATCGTGGCGTGAATAAACAGGATTTTTACGCCATGCGGCGGAAATCAGGGCCGATGCCCGGTTAGCTAAGACGGCGAAAGGTCGCGATCTCCGGTCGGGCGATATGTAAATAGTCTTCGGTATCGAGAATGATCGATCGGTCCAGGCGCCCGGCGTTAAAGGCGATTTGTGGGAAGCGCTCAAACAGCAGCGGGTCGGCCACCAGCCGCAGCGCCGGATGGAAACTGAAGGGGGGAATGGCGCCGAACGCGCAGGCGGTGAGCGCTTCCACTTCCGCCGGGCTGGCCAGCGAGGCTTTGCTGCCGCCGATATGCCGGGCCAGGCTGGCGAGGTCGGCCTGCCGATCGGCGGCGAGGATCGCCAGCACATGCTGGTTGACGCCGTTTCCTTTGACTTTACAGACTAACGCTTTCGCGCCCTGGCCAAGCGCGGTGCCGCGGATCGCCGAGACGGCTTCGCACTGGCCGACCGCCTCGTGCGCCATCACCCGATAGCGCGCCTGATGTTCGTCGAGCAGCGCGCACAGCCGCTGATGGATATTACCTTCTACTGCTTCAAGCATAGCGTCCTCCTGACTTCATAAAGCAGCCAGCTTAGCGCTGTTGCGCCGGCCTGCCAACGGTGGGCCGGCAAATTCACTATTCACTCATTATTGCTTCACAGTGCTGTGGTGCAATCCCGCAGGGCTGGATGAGTTTTGTAAATAAAAAAAAGAATGATTTTCATTTTCAATCGAACTTTTTTTATTTCGCTCAGTCTCTATCGGACGACACAGAATATTAATGATTGCCGTAATGAGGTTAGGATGATGCACGATGCAACCATGCAGGGCTCCCCACGCAAGAAGTTTAATAAAATAAGGGAGCTCAACAGACGGCGAAATTACTTTACTAAGAAAGTACGTAATGCCCTGCGGGTGGGCGTGGCGAAAGCGCTCTGGGATCGCCGACGCCGTCAGCCGGTGGATTTGTCGTCCGCGAAAACCGTCTTACTGATGCGCAATGAGGGGGCGGTCGGCGATGTGGTGGTGGATTCCGCGCTGGTGAAATGCCTGCATCAGTCAGGCTATATCGTTGATTTCCTGCTGACGACCTCTAATAGCCAGGTGATGCGTTATAACCAGCGGATCCGCTATATTTATGAAGCTGAACCGGTTACGTCCGCCGATTTTTTGCGAAAATTTAATCATAACGTTCCCCGCGATGTTATTAATGAACTGGCTAATAATAAGTACGATATTATTATTGACCCTTCGCTGTTCGATATTCCCGTGCATCGCCTGCGGCTTTTCCGACAAATAAAAGCGAAATCGGTGCTCGGGTTTAATAAATGGCCGTCGATTAAGCATTATTCCCACTCTTTTGATTTTGACTGCCAGCGCTGGCACGTGACGAAAACGTTCGAGTTGATCGCCGATTATCTCAAACTGGACACCCGCGGGCTGGACGCTTACGACCTGGCGGTGCCCGGGCCGATTATGCAGGAGGTGGCGCAGTATCTGGCGTCGCTGAGCAGAAAAGCGGTAGTGATTAATATTTTTGCCGGCCATGGCGACCGCAGTCTCTCGCAGACGCAGTTGGCCGAACTGCTCGACAAGCTGCTGGCTCGCCATCCGGGGATCGCGGTTATTCTGCTCGATCACCGGCGTGAGATCCGCATCCCGCTGCCGCCGGAGGTGGTAATTAACCCATTTAACACGTTACACCATGCGATGGCGCTGATCGCCCTGGCGGAGCTGATTATCTCCCCGGACACCTCGGTGGTGCACATGGCGGCGGCGTGGAACAAACCGCTGATCGCGGTCTACAAGGACGTTCTGCTTAATAATCGGCTGTGGGCGCCGGGCTATGACAACGCCAGACAGATTATTGTTAAATGCGGGAAGGTACATGAGCATCGCGAACTGGCGGATAGAATTATAGCGGCGCTACCGGAGACGCTGTGAGGGCGATGAGGAAAGGCCGGCAGGCATGCCCGGGAAGCTCACCTGCTGGCCGTATGCAAGAGCCAGCAGGTGAGCGAAGGTTGCATTGCCAGTCTGCAACCGCCGCTATTGTACTGTTGCCCGTGGCTCTGCCACATCCGGGAAAGCTCTTAAAGAGGGGGGCGCCGCGACTAACGGGCGGCATTACTCTTCAGTGAGCCACATGTCCGCCTCTTCAAACATCTCCTGCACCGTGCGGCTGATCAGCTCTTTTTCATGCTTGCTGGCGTCGGTGTTGATCGCCGGCAGCGTCATCATCGGCTTCACGCGCACTTCCGCCTCCGGGAAAATGCGCTGCATGCGTTTGGTCAGCTCGTTAAGAATGGTCTCTCTGGCGCCCGGCAGCCCGGCAAAATTGCGCTTGTCATAAATCAGTTCCACAAACATCTTCTGTCCTCTGTATGCTGATCGCGGGCGTTAGTTTTACTGTATTAATGTACAGTGTCAAGCGAATGCCGCGGCGCGGCGCATCTACCACCTTGCGCGGCGGGCGGGCTGCGCGCAAAAGCAGCAAACGGTTCGCGGGCGCTGAAGAGGACCCCCATTGACATCAAGGAGTTATTTCAGTGCTGGCGATTGATAGCTGGAGCCGATATTGACCGGCAAAACAGGCAAAACTACTGTATATATATTCAGTATTGTGTGGTGGGTTAAAAAATGAACTTTTACACGCCGGTTGAGCTACGTCAGATTGTCTCCTTTCCCTTTTTTGCCGACCTGGTGCAGTGCGGCTTTCCCAGCCCGGCCCAGGACTATGTCGAGAAGCGAATCGACCTCAACGAGCTGCTGGTGCAGCATCCCAGCGCGACCTATTTTGTCAAAGCCGCAGGCGACAGCATGATCAATGCCGGCATTGACGAAGGCGATCTGCTGGTGGTGGACAGCGCGCGTAAAGCGGAGCATGGCGATATCGTCATTGCCGCCGTCGGCGGCGAATTTACGGTAAAAAAGCTGCAACTTCTGCCCCGGGTGCAGCTTAACCCGATGAACCCGGCCTATTCGCCCATCGTGGTCGGCCGCGAGGAGACGCTCGATATTTTCGGCGTGGTGACCTACATCATCAAGGCGGCGGGTTGATCATGTTCGCGCACTGTGATGTGAACGCCTTTTATGCGAGCTGCCAGACTGCCTTCCGGCCAGACCTGAAGGGGCGCCCGGTGGTGGTGCTGTCGAACAACGATGGCTGTGTGATCGCCCGCTCGGCGGAGGCGAAGCCGTTTGTGAAAATGGGCGAACCCTACTTTAAGCAGAAGGCGGCGTTTCTTCGCCACGGCGTCGTGGCGTTCAGCAGCAACTATGAGCTGTACGCCGACATGTCCAACCGGGTAATGACCACCCTGGAAGAGCTCGCCCCGCGCTGCGAAATTTACAGTATCGATGAAGCCTTTTGCGATGTCAGCGGCGTGCGCCACTGCAAAGATCTGACCGACTTTGGCCGGGAAATCCGCGCCACGGTGCAGCAGCGCACCCATCTGACGCTGGGCGTCGGGATCGCCCCGACCAAAACCCTGGCGAAGCTGGCCAACCACGCGGCGAAGCAGTGGCAGCGGCAGACGGGCGGGGTGGTGGATTTATCCTGCCCGCAGCGGCAGCGGAAGCTGATGGCGCTGTTGCCGGTGAGTGAGGTCTGGGGCATCGGGCGGCGGATCGGTAAAAAGCTTGAGGCAATGGGGATCGGCACGGTACTCCAGCTGGCGGAGAGCGATATCCGCTTTATCCGCAAGCACTTCACGGTGGTGCTTGAGCGAACGGTACGGGAGCTGCGCGGCGAGCCTTGCCTGGCGCTGGAGGAGTTTGCTCCCGCTAAGCAGGAAATTATCTGCAGCCGCTCGTTCGGGGATCGCATTACGGCCTATGAGGATATGCGCCAGGCGATCTGCAGCTATGCCGCGCGGGCAGCAGAAAAGCTGCGCGGTGAGCATCAGTACTGCCGGTTCGTCTCCGCCTTTGTCAAAACCAGCCCCTTCGCGCTGAATGAACCCTATTACGGCAACAGCGCCTCACTGAAGCTGCTGACGCCGACGCAGGATTCCCGGGATATTATCGCCGCGGCGACAAACTGCCTGGACGCCATCTGGAAAGCGGGGCATCGCTATCAGAAGGCCGGGGTGATGCTCGGCGATTTCTACAGCCAGGGCGTCGCCCAGCTGAACCTGTTCGACGAGCTTGCCCCGCGGCAGAACAGCGCCAGGCTGATGCAGGTGCTCGACCAGCTGAATGCGAAAAACGGCAGGGGGGCGCTCTATTTTGCCGGCCAGGGGGTCCAGCAGCAGTGGCAGATGAAGCGAGAGATGCTATCGCCGCGCTACACCACGCGATACGGCGACCTGCTCCGCGTCAGATAACGCGCGCTATCCCTGCACCGCAGACGGAAAAACCGCCGCCAGCCAGTCAATAAAGACGCGGAGCCGGGGCGGGACGTGCCGGTGCCGGGCATAGACAACGTGAAAAGGATAGGGGGCCGGGCGCCAGGCGCTGAGGATCTCCACCAGCTCGCCGCTCGCCAGCGCCGGTTTCAGCGAATAGGTAAAGGTCTGCACAATGCCTAAGCCCGCCTCGCCGGCGGCAATATGCGCGTTGCTCTCATTGATGCCGAGATGGTGCTCCGTCTTCAGCTCGGTGCTGACGCCGTGACGGGCAAAACGAAACGGAAACGCTCTGCCGCTGGTCGGCGACAGGTAGCTGATGAGCCGGTGGCCATGGTTCAGTTCATCCGGTGAGGCGGGCGTACCATAGCGCTGAAGATAGCCCGGGGTGGCGCAGGTAACCAGCGCCGCCTCGCCGATTTTACGGGCAATCAGCGTCGAGTCTTCCATCGGTCCGCCGCGGATGGCGCAGTCAATATTGCCGCCGATCAGGTCCGAGGGCTTATCGGCCACTTGCAAATCGATACGGATATCCGGCCAGGTGGTCATAAAGTCCGCCAGCAGCGGGATCAGCACATCGCGCGCGGTCGACCCGCCGATGGCGATCCGCAGATGGCCCTTTGGCTTATTGCGGGCGGTATTGAAGGCGGCGTCGATCTCTTCCAGGTCTTCCAGCAGGCGCCGGGCCTTTTCATAGTATTCCCGTCCTTCCGGCGTCACGGTGATACGCCGCGTAGTGCGCTGCAGGAGAGAAACCCCAAGATGCGCCTCCAGTTGCTGAATGGTTTTGCTGAGGGTGGCGTTGGGCATATTCAGCGAGTCCGCGGCGCGGGTAAAGCTGCCGGCTTCGACAACGCGGGTGAAGGCTTTAAGAGCTGAAAACCGGTCCATTATTCGCTTTATCCTGGTTACTGGAGGTGATTATCCACCGAGGGGAAGAGTGTTTTTCAGATTAGGCCATTTTTCCGCCTCGCCGGGACGATTACAGTGCTTTCCATACCCGGCGGGGCGCTTTCGCGAGCCTGGCCTGTTTATACTCTAACCAAGGAAATGCACCATGAGCAAAAAACTTGCGGATAAAGTGGCGTTAGTCACCGGCGGCAGCGCCGGGATTGGCCTGGCGTCGGCGAAAGCGCTGGCGGAGCAGGGCGCGAAGGTGTACATCACCGGCCGCCGTCAGGAGGAGCTGGATGCGGCGGTAAGATTCATCGGACCCGCCGCCCGCGGGATCCGCGCTGATGCCGGCGTGTTAAGCGACCTTGACGCGGTATTTGCGACCATTGCCGACGAGTCCGGCCGGCTGGATGTACTGTTCGCCAATGCCGGCGGCGGAGACATGCTGCCGCTCAGCGCCGTTACCGAAGCGCACGTTGACCGGATTTTTGCCACTAACGTGCGCGGGGTGGTGTTCACCGTGCAGAAAGCGCTGCCGCTGCTCACCGACGGCGCCTCGGTGATTTTGACCGGCTCTACGGCGGCGGTAAAAGGGACGGCTAACTTCAGCATCTATAGCGCCAGTAAGGCCGCAGTACGCAGCCTGGCGCGCTCCTGGGCGCTGGAGGTTAGCGACCGCGGGATCCGCATCAATGTGGTCAGCCCGGGGCCGGTACGTACCCCGGGTCTGGGAGGGCTGGTGGCGGAGGCGGACCGCCAGGGCTTGTTCGATGCTCTGGCCGCCGGCGTACCGCTCGGGCGGCTGGGCGAGCCGGAGGAGATTGGCCGGACGGTGGTGTTTTTAGCGTCGGATGAGTCGAGCTTTATTAACGCCGCAGAGATCTATGTCGACGGCGGGCTGGCGCAAATCTAAGCGCCGGCTGACGCCAGGCGAGCCGTCCCAGCGGAGACCGGGGCGGCTCGCCGTGTTGGCGATCGCTGACGCACCCTCCGGGGGCGGCTTATTGCGCGCCCAGCTGTTTCATCAGCGTCAGGTTATCTTCAATATGCCAGTTGGCGGTAATTTTACCGCCGCGGATCTGATAGATATCGGTGGCGATAAAATCGATATTTTGTCCCTTACCCTGCCGGGTGCCGAAGATCCCGGTAAAGTGGCCATGAAAATGTAAGTGTGAGACCACCCGGTCACCGGCCACGATCATTTGTTCGACATCACAGCGTAAATCCGGCACCGCCTGGCGAAACGCTCTGGAGGCGAGGATCGCTCCTTCCGGCCCCTGTCGGCGGCCTTCCGGGGGCGTTTTATCGATAAAATTCTTCGCCAGCGCCGCCCGGGCCAGCGCGTCATCACCGGTATTCCAGAACGTGGCATACTGCCTGGCGACATATTCATTGGCGGCGCGTGTGGCCGCGGGAAGGCTGCCGTCAGCGATGAGTTGCGCCGGCTTCAGCAGATCCTGTTGGGCTGCATACGCGGAGCCGGACATTGCGACAAGCAGCAGCGCGGTGGCGCAGCGATGGCGCGTGAGGCCGCGTCTGGCCTGCGTGCGGGCAACCGCGACACCACGGCCGGCAGGTAACATTTTGCGGGTCATTTTCACTCTTTATGCTCCGTATAGAAGGGATAGTCGGTATAGCCCGCCGCCGTGCCGCCAAACAGCGTGCCGGGATCGCTGACGGTCGCCAGCGGCCAGCGGTGCAGAAGCCGCTGCGGCAGGTCGGGATTGGCAATAAACGGCCGGCCGAAAGCCACGAGGTCGGCGAGACCGGCGTCAAGAATGCGCTCCGCCTTCTGCTGATCGTAATTCCCGGCCACGATCAGCGTGCCGCTGAAGGTCGCGCGCAGCGTGTCGCGGAAGCGTCGGGGAACGGCTGGGGCATCGTCCCAGTCCGCCTCCGCCAGATGGATAAAGGCGATGCCCTGCTGTTCGCACCAGGCCGCCAGGGCAAGGATGGCATCGATCACCTGCGGGTCATTCATCCCGCGCTGGGTAATGAAGGGGGAAAGGCGGATGCCCGTCCGCTCGCGGCCGATTGCGTCGCCGATGGCGGTCAGCACCTCCTGGGCAAAACGGATCCGGTTGTTCAGGCTGCCGCCGTACTCATCGGTACGCTGGTTGGCGGTCCGCCGCAGGAACTGGTCGATCAGATAGCCATTGCCGCCGTGTACTTCCACGCCGTCAAACCCCGCCGCGATCGCATTGCGCGCCGCCTGACGGTAATCGGCGACAATACGCTGGATATCCGACCGGGAGAGCGCCCGCGGCGGTGAACAGTCCACCATCTGGCCCCGGCCCTGCTCATCCACCACCCAGACCTGGGCGTCCGGCGCCAGCGCCGAGGGGGCCACGGGTTGACCATCCGCATGAAAACGGGCGTGCGACATGCGTCCCACGTGCCAGAGCTGAGAAAAAATAACGCCGCCGGCCTGATGTACGGCTCGGGTCGTCAACTGCCAGCCGGCAATCTGGTCTGCGGAATGCAGGCCGGGCGTCCAGGAATATCCCTGTCCCTCGGGAGATATTTGCGTCGCTTCCGTAACGATCAATCCCGCGCTGGCGCGCTGGCGGTAATACTCCGCCATCAGCGCGGAGGGGATATTTCCCGGCTGCAGCGCGCGCGCCCGGGTCATGGGAGCCATGACGATACGGTTTTTCAGCGGCAGCGTACCGATGCGATGACGATCAAAAAGTGAGAGCGTGTTCATAGTGGTGTCCCTTGCGAAGTGGAATGGAAATCACTTTACAGTCGGGAGCTGATTTTGATAATTAGACGAAAAATAGATTCACTTTTCGGGATATACGAAAAATGGGCAAACTGGAAGATATGGCGCTGCTGGTGGCAGTCGCCGAAGCGGGGGGACTCTCCGCCGCCGGCAGACGGTTGTCACTTTCGCCGGCCACCATGACGGCCCGCCTGAAGGCGATGGAAGAGCGTTACCAGACCCGCCTGTTCCATCGCTCCACGCGCGCTATCACCCTGACCAACGCGGGGGAAGATTTTTATCATGCCGCGCGGCGCGTACTGGAGGAGGCGCGCCACGCCGAGTCGTTGCTGACGCAAAAAGAGGGCGTCCTGAGCGGCGATATTCGCCTTTCCGCCCCCTCCGACTTTGGCCGACAATACCTTAGCCCGGCCATCGTCGACTTTACCCGCCGTCACCCGGAAGTGACCTTTTCCGTCTACTTAGGCGAGCGCGTGGAGGATCTGGTCGCCAACCGGCTGGATATGAGCATTCGCGTCGGTAATCTGCCGGACAGCAGCCTGGCCATCCGCCACATCCGTCCTAACCACCGGGTGCTGGTGGCCTCGACGGCTTACCTTGCCGCCCTTGGAACGCCGGCTTCGCCCGAGGCGCTGCATCATCACCGCTGCCTGGCGCTGGAGCGGCATGGTGTGGTGATGAACGAGTGGCGCTTTGAGGAGGCGGGAAAAGAGCAGATCATCCGGGTGACGCCGGCGATGGTCTGCGACGATGGGGCGTTGCTGCGGCAGTGGGCGCTCAGCGGGGCGGGGATCGCCGGTAAATCATGGTGGGATGTGAAGAGGGATGTCGAGGAGGGGCGGCTTCAGGTGCTGTTTGCCGATCGCTTCACCGGATTTAGCCCCTTAGACCGCAAGGAGGTTGGGCTGCAGTTTGTCTTTCCCCAGCGAAAGCTGCAACCGCCGCAGGTGTCGGCGTTTATGGCGTTTTTTATCGACTGGCTGGAGAAGTGACGGGCACCGCGGTTCGCCATGCTCAGGAGCGCAAAGGATGGCCCCCGGGTGTTATACCAGCCTATAGAGTCTTGATCTCAAATATGATTAGATAGCTTTCACTTAAAACCAGTCAGTGGCTGCCATGAATCTCAGGGAAAAAATCATTAATGAATTCGGCGGGTTGTCGCCCGAGCTGCAACGCGCCGCCGAGTTCTCACTGCAAAATGCCAGTCAGCTGGTGGTGTTATCAATGCGTGCCTTCGCGGCGGAAGCCGGGGTAAAACCGGCGACGCTGCTGCGTCTGGCGCAGCGGCTGGGCTACCGCGGCTGGAGCGAGCTGAAAAGTGATTTCATTGACGATCTGGGGCTGCGCAATGATACATACGTATCAAAAGCGGAAAAAATGATGGCCCGCGGGACGCAAACGCAGCTGTATAAAGAGGTTTTTCAGGCGCATCAGGCGAATCTGACCTTTACGCAAAATGAAAATGCCCAGGAGATGGAGCAGGCGGTGACCTTGCTCGATAGCGCGGAGAATGTCTATATCTGCGGATTCCGCGCCAGCTTTCCGATCGCGTGGTCGCTGTTCTATGTCTATCGACTGTTTAACCGCCAGGTGTCATTGATCGATGGCCTGGCCAGCAATATCGAAGTTTTTACCCGCGAACTAACCGCCCGGGACTGCGTCTTACTCACCAGCTTTGCTCCCTATTCACGCGAATCACTGGATGTTTTACAGGCAGCCCGGCAGGCCGGGGCGAAGATCCTCGCCATTACCGACTCGCCGGTTTCCCCCTTAGCGCAGGCGGCAGACTGCACGCTGCTGTTCTCCATCGACAGTCCGTCATTTTTCCCTTCCGTGGTCTCCGGCATGGGCCTGGTGGAGTGCCTGCTGGCGATGCTGGTGGTGCGCCACGGTCGGGAGGCGGTGAGTAAAATTGAAAATGCCGAACGCTATCTTATTGAGTCTGGCGCCTACGTGATCCCCGGTAAGTCCTGATAAATGATTCAAATGTATCAATTATAAGAATAAAGGATGCATTTATATCTTTAATTCGTTGACGTGATCCAAATGGATCCTGCAAGATACGCTCAATTCATGTAGCGGATTCAGGAGCAGAACCCAGTATGAGTCATGTCATTCACCGCAGCCTGCGTAGCACGCCGATGGTGGCTTCACGTGCGCAAGGGGCCTATATCTTTGATGCCCAGGGAAAACCGTATCTTGATGCCTGCGGCGGGGCGGCGGTTTCCTGCCTCGGACACGCGCATCCTGATGTGCTGGCGGCGATGCACCGCCAGATCGATCGGCTGGCCTATGCGCATACCAGCTTTTTCACCAGCGATGCCGTCGAGCAGCTTGCCGAACATCTCACCCGCACGGCGCCCGGCGAGCTTAACTACGCCTACTTTGTCTCGGGCGGTTCTGAGGCGGTAGAGACAGCGCTGAAGATGGCGCGGCAGTACTTTGTGGAGATCGGCCAGCCATCGCGCACCCGCTTTATCGCCCGTAAACAGAGCTATCACGGCAATACGCTGGGCGCGCTGGCGGTGGGGGGGAACGAATGGCGCCGTCGTCAGTTTGCTCCCTTATTAATGGATGTTATCCGCGTCTCCGCCTGCAATGAGTACCGCGATCGTCGGGCTGACGAGACCCAACAGCAATATACCGAGCGCCTGCTTAATGAGCTGGAGCAAGCCATCCTTGAGGCCGGCCCGGAAACGATCATCGGTTTCTGTGCCGAAACCGTGGTGGGGGCGACGACGGGAGCCACGCCGCCGACGCCGGGCTATCTGCAAGGGGTCCGCCGCCTGTGCGACAAATACGGCATCCTGTACATCGCGGATGAGGTGATGTGCGGTATGGGGCGGACCGGGACGCTGCATGCGTTTGAACAGGATGACGTGGTGCCCGATTTAGTAACCATCGCCAAAGGACTCGGCGGAGGCTATCAGCCGATTGGGGCGGTGCTGGCGAGTGAGACTATCGTCTCCGCGCTAAAGGCGGGCAGCGGGTTGTTCCAGCATGGTCACACTTACATTTGTCATGCCACCGCCGCGTCGGCAGCCCTGGCGGTGCAGCAAGTGATCGCGCGGGATAATTTGCTGGACGCCGTCAAACAGCAGGGCGCCTATCTGCACAAGGCGCTGCGCGAGGTGCTGGGGGAGTTACCGCATGTCGGTGATACGCGCGGACGCGGCCTGTTTGCGGGGGTCGAGCTGGTGCGTGATAAAGACGACAAAACGCCGTTCGATCCTTCCCTGAAGCTGCACGCTGCGATCAAAGCAAACTGCATGGCGCGTGGACTGATGGTCTATCCCATGGGCGGCACCATCGATGGCCAGTCTGGCGACCACATTCTGATTGCACCGCCGTTTATCATCACCCCGGCGCAGCTCGATTTTGTGGTCGATACCCTGAACTGCGTGATCCGTGAAGAGACGGGGAAATTATGAGCAATCGTTTACCGCCCCTGGCGGAACAGGAATGGGATGTTCAGCAGCGTCAGTTAGCGGAAGAGATTATCAACGGACCGCGCGGCGCCTTGCTGCCGCCCTTTGAACCGCTGCTGCGGAGCCCCGAGCTGATGGCCCATGCCCAGCGTATGGGGGAGTACCTGCGCTATCGCAGCGCGCTGGGCCAGCGTCTTTCTGAACTGGCGATTTTGCTGACCGCGCGGCACTGGTCGCAGCCGGTTGAGTGGGCGATCCATGCGCCGATAGCACGCGAGAAAGGGATCGCTGCCGCGGCGGTTCAGGCGATTAAGGAAAGGCGCCGGCCCGTGGATCTCCGGCCCGATGAGCAGACGGTCTATGACTTCTGTCAGCAGCTGCATCAACAGCAAAAGGTCAGCGATGAGACCTGGCAGCAAGCCATTGAGTTATGGGGCGAGAAGGGCGTGGTGGATCTGATTGGAATAAACGGTTATTACAGTTTTCTCTCCATGGTGATGAACAGCGCCCAGACGCCAGCACCGGCTACCTCTGACTCTCTGTTTTCTGCATAAGTTATCGTTTTTATTCGGGCGCATAAAACTGCGCCCGGTATATCAGCTCTTGTTATTGGTTCTTCCGGCGAGATATTTCGCAGGGTGACGTTCGTTGTAGGCTATTTCACTGACGCTGAGGGTAATTATGAGTGGATTATTTAAGAAATTAAAGCTGACGCTGGCATTAGTTATTTGTTCAGCCAGTTTTGTTACAGCAGCAGAAGATAAAATAACGGTGGGTGTCGATACTGCCTTTGTTCCATTTGAATTTAAACAAGGCGATAAATATGTCGGCTTTGATATCGATCTGTGGGACGCGATTGCGAAGAAAATGCATATCAGCTACGAATTAAGGCCGATGGATTTCGGCGGCCTGATCCCCGGTCTGCAGTCGCGTAATCTGGACGTGGCGATGGCGGGAATAACGATTACCGATGCGCGCAAGCAGGTCGTGGACTTCAGTGAAGGATATTATAATGCCGACCTGTTAATAGCCGTGAAAAGTACCGACAATTCCATTGTTAAATTCAGTGATTTGACCGGGAAAAAAGTCGGCCTTAAGCAGGGGACGGCGGCAGCCAGCTTTATGAAAAGCAAATATAAAGCGAATTACATCGAGTTCCCGAATATCGATAACGCTTACCTTGACCTGCAGGCCGGTAATCTCGATGCCGTCGTTCATGATTCGCCGAATGTCCTTTACTACGTGAAGACGGCGGGTAATGGCAAGGTCAAATCCACTGGTGAGACGGACAGCATTCTGCCACAGCAGTATGGCTTTGCGATGCAGAAAAACA
The DNA here is from genome assembly GCF_040062325.1 of Klebsiella sp. GG_Kp175. Classification (NCBI taxonomy): domain Bacteria; kingdom Pseudomonadati; phylum Pseudomonadota; class Gammaproteobacteria; order Enterobacterales; family Enterobacteriaceae; genus Klebsiella; species Klebsiella sp. GG_Kp175. The sequence goes on from NZ_JBEAFX010000004.1 coordinate 191,364, forward strand.
GCAGCCTGACGCCAAAAGTCAACCAGGCCCTGCAGGCCCTGCGCGCCGATGGTACCTACGACAAGATTTACGTAAAGTGGTTTGCTAAACAGCCGAAATAACCCTGCCAGGTCGGAGCGATCCGACCTCATATTTTCTTTACGGGTAGAAGCATGAATTTTGACAGTCGCTATATTTGGGATGCATTGCCGCTGCTGATGCAAGGCTTGCAGCTGACGCTAATTATTTCGTTATCAGGTTTGTTAGGTGGATTAATCATTGGTTTGCTGGCCGGGACCTGCCGCGCATTAGGTGGGACAATATCCAAAACGGTATCGCTGGTGTTTGTGGAATTAATCCGCGGGACGCCAATTATGGTGCAGGTGATGTTTATCTACTTCGCCCTGCCGATGGTGTTGCCGGTGCGTATTGACCCGGTTCCTGCCGCCATTATCACCATTGTGATTAACTCCGGGGCTTATATAGCGGAGATCACCCGGGGCGCGATTCTGTCGATCAATAAAGGATTTAAAGAAGCCAGCCTGGCGATGGGATTATCGCCGCGCAGCACCCTGTGGCATGTCATTATGCCGCTGGCTTTTCGGCGGATGATCCCGGCATTAGGCAATCAATGGATTATCAGTATTAAAGATACGTCGCTGTTTATTGTGATTGGCGTGGCAGAATTAACCCGTCAGGGACAAGAGATTATTGCCGGCAACTTTCGGGCGCTGGAGGTGTGGACGGCGGTGGCGATGATTTATCTGTTTTTGACATTGTGCCTGAGCTTCCTGCTAAAACAAGTTGAGAAAAGGATCCATATTTTATGAGCATGGTTGAATTTAGCGCGGTGGCGAAAAACTTCGGCGCCACTCAGGTGCTGCACGATATCAATTTAAAGATTGAAGCGGGCGAGGTGGTGGTGATCATCGGTCCTTCCGGCTCGGGAAAATCGACCCTGCTGCGTTGTATTAACAAGCTGGAAGAGATCTCCTCGGGCACGCTGCTGGTGGCGGGCATGCATATTACGGATCCGCACGCGAATGAGTGTGATATTCGCCGCGAAGCCGGTATGGTGTTTCAACAGTTTCATTTGTTCCCGCATCTGACCGCCCTGGAGAATGTCATGTTCGGTCCGCTTCGCGTGCGCAAGCAGAGCAAGGCCACAGCGCGGGAGCAGGCGCTGGCGTTGCTGGATCGCGTGGGGCTGCGTGAACGCGCTAACCACTATCCTGCCGAGCTCTCGGGCGGTCAGCAGCAGCGTGTGGCGATAGCTCGCGCCCTGGCGGTGAAACCCAAAATGATGTTATTTGATGAGCCAACATCCGCCCTCGATCCTGAACTGCGGCATGAGGTGTTAAAGGTCATGCGCTCGCTGGCCGAAGAGGGCATGACGATGGTGATTGTGACCCATGAGATTGGCTTTGCCAGAGAGGTGGCTTCCCGGTTGATTTTTATTGATGGCGGCACTATTGCCGAAGATGGTTCACCTGAGGCGCTGCTCACGGCCAGCAGCAATCCGCGTCTGCAAGAGTTTTTGCAACACGTATCCTGAACATAAGTGAATAATGACAATATGAAAACAATCGCAATCCGAGGTTCCGCTTTTGCGGTCGGTCAGCAGCTTGGCGCGTTTGGTCGTGAGGCCTGGCAGACAAAAATCAGGCAAACGGCGCTGTGGCAAACGGTGGCCGCCCTGAAAACGACGGAACAGACCCAGCGCATGCGCGCAGCCGTGCAGGCTCAGTTCCCGCTGATCTGGCAGGAGCTGGAGGGCATGGCGGAGGGGCTGCAGGCGCCGGTGGATGAGGTGTTCGCCTGGAACTGTCGCGGCGATCTGGTGCGTTCGACGTCGGATGGCTGCACCACTCTGGCGGGGAGAAGCGCAGAGGGCGAGTTGATCATTGCGCACAATGAAGACGGCTTCCCGCAGCTGCGTGAAGACTGCGCCATCGTCAGCATAACCCCGGACGTGGGCCTCGCCTTTACCAGCTTCGCCTATCCCGGCTCCCTGTGCGGACATACCTTCGCAGTGAATGAGAAGGGGATAGTCAATACGGTCAACAATATTCGCGCCGTGCATCGTCCGGACGGGATGCCGCGCCAGATTCTGGCCCGCGCCTCGCTGAACGCCACCACCTTAGAGGAAGCCGTCACTCTGCTGAGCGCCACGCCTCGCGCGGGCGCGTTTCACCACATCCTGGGCCAGATGGGCGATAGCCGTCTGTTTAGCGTGGAAGCCACCGGCTCCGGCAGCTCGGTGCTCGCGTTGTCCGCCACCAGCGGGCATGCCAACCATCTGATCCATCCCCAGCTTGCGGCTATTGAACAGATCGTGACCTGCAGCTCCGGCTCGCGCCAGCGGCGCCTGGACGCGTGGCTGGCGACGAACCCGCCGCTGGATGGCGTGACAGCGAAAGCGATGCTCTCCGACCAGCAGGATCCGTTGTTACCGATTTACCGGCTGTCTCCCGACGATCCTGATGAGGAAAATACGCTGGCGACGGCCATTTTTACCTTGAGCGCGACCCGCGTCGTGTGGCAGGTCTTCACGCTGGACCGTGAAAACGCGGTTTTACAGGGCAGCGTTTAGCGGCCCGAGGGCGCTTTCAGCAGAGCGATCAGCAGCGTACTGCCCACCATGGTCCCCGCCGCCAGCCACACCATTCCCGACAGGCCAGCTGAGGCGATCAGCTGGCCGCCGACAAGCGCCCCGGTGCCGATGGCGGCATTAAAAATGGCCACGTAAATGGCTGACGCCGGCTGGGCGACCGCGACCGCGCTGCGCAGTAGCCAGGTCTGTAAGCCGACGAACACAATCGCGATGCCGGTGCCCCACAGGGCTAACAGTAGCCCGCTAAAACAGAATGGCAGTGGCGCAAAACGGGCGGTGCCAAGGATCGCCAACGCGCCCCCGCTCAGCAGCAGCGCAGCGAAAATCAGCCCCTTCAGATGACGATCGATGAGCTTCCCCGCGATAACGTTACCCAGCAGCCCGGAAACCCCTGACAGCAGCAGCAGGCCGGAGAGGGCGGTCGTCGGGACTCCCTGCAGATTTATCAGCAGCGGTTCAATGTAGGTGAAGGCGGCAAAGTGAGCGGTAATGATGCATGCCGTGGCGCCATACAGGCCACCGAGCAGCGGATTGCGGAAAATATCACGATAAACGCGCAGCCTGACGGGGGCTGGGGCGGCCAGCGCGGGCAGCGTCGAGCACAGCACCGCAGCGGCGGCCAGTGACAGCAAGGCCATCGCCATAAACGCGTATCGCCAGCCCGCCAGGGTGGCGATAAAGCTCGCCAGCGGCACCCCCACTACGCTTGCCGCCGACACGCCGCCAAAAATGATCGCCGTGGCCAGCCCCAGCCGGTGCGGCGGCACCATCTGCGCGGCGACGATGCCAATTAAGGCCCAGAAGGCGCCATGCGCCAGGGCACCAATCATGCGGGCGCTCATCAGGGCGAACATCGAATAAGACCGGGTTGCGGCGAGGCAGGAAAGCGCGAGGATCAGCATCAGCCCGACCAGCAGCGCCTTGCGGGAAATACGCGCCGGCATTGCGCCGGAAAGCAGAGCCGCCAGGGCGCCCACCCAGCCATAGGCGGTGACGGCGAGACCCATGCCGGATTCAGTCTGGTGAAAATCCGCCGCCAGGGCGCTGAGCATGCCCACCGGCGCCAGTTCGCTGGTGACGATTGAAAAGGCGCAGATCCCGAGTGCAACGACGGCTATCCAGACGCGCGCCGGCGCCGGGTGGAGGGGTAAAGCAATCTCTTTCATATCAGGCGTATCCTTAGGAAAGGAGCGTTCCGCGCGGTACACGGACGTTCAGGTGAGGAGAGAGCAGGCGACCGGATGGCCTGGTTGTCTCCGCGAGTGGCGTGCAGTATCATCCCTGCGAAACTGATAAAAAATAGCGGAAAACGGAGAGTCGTTTTCCATAAATGGAAAACAAATGACCGCAGAATTTAACTGGGATGATGCGCGCATATTCCTCGCCATCGCCCGGGCGGGAACGCTGAGCGGCGCCGCCGACAAGATGAACATGGGGATAGCCACGGTCTCCCGCCGGCTGGATCGGCTGGAGCAGGCGTTGAACGTTCCGCTCTTCAGCCGCCATCAGAGCGGCTATCGCCTGACCGATGATGGCGAAGCCCTGCTCGCGCGGGCCGAGGCGCTGGAATACGCAGGCCTGGCGTTTGGCGAAGCGGCGCAACTGCAGGGGCATGTCGCCGGGGTTGTCCGCCTGGCCACCTCGGATAACCTGGCCACGCATTTTATTCTGCCCTCCCTGAAAGGGCTCCTGGACCATTATCCCGAGCTGCGGGTGGAGGTGCTGAGCGGCGTGCAGCCGGTGAACCTGCACCGTCGGGATGCCGATCTGGCGATCCGCATGGTCAAGCCTGAGGCCGGGCATTTGACGTTAAAGCGACTGGGGACGGTGGGGTTTGGCGTCTATGGCGCCGCCGGCTATCTGGCTGGTGCGGACGGCCTGTCGCTGAGCGAGGCGGACTTTGTGGGGTGGCCGGAAACTCACCAGCACCTGCCGGCCGCCCAATGGATCGCGCGCACCCTGCGCGGCCGGCCGTGTAAAGTCGAAGCCAATACGCTCGTGGCCCAGGTTTCCGCGGTATCCGCGGGCCTCGGACTGGGCGTTCTGCCGCACTTTATGGCCCGGGCCAGCGGCCTGCAGTGCCTGCAGCCGGAGATCGGCGCGGATCAGACTCTCTGGCTGGTGATGCATTCCGACCTGGCCGGGTCCAGACGCGTGCGGGTTATCGCCGACCATCTCATCACCCTCTTTGCGGCCCATCAGGATCGGCTGGCGATGCCCTGAAGGGGCGCGGCTTGGGCGTGTAGCGATACGACTGCCCGAGGCTGACGAGCCACGATTTTTTCCGCGCCAGCTAACAGCGATACTCGCCGCGCAATATTCGGCCCAATGCTGCTCCGCAGTCAAAAATCGTGCAGAGTGAGAGGATATCCCCGTCCGGCAAAATAATTTTGTGTTGTGGCCAGCGCCGCATTGTTGCGCTCCCCCAGAAATGCCTGTCGATGTTAGGGTGAGATGTTTATCACCACAGGAGAATGCAAATGATTGTCAGGACCTGGCACGGCTGTGTGCCATTGCAGCATGCTGAGGGGTTTGCCCGCCACCTCGAGCGGACCGGCGTGGAACACGCTCAGAGCATCGCCGGCAACAGAGGCGCCCTGGTGCGCCGGGAAAACCAGGGCGAATGGGCGCATTTCTTTCTCGCCACCTACTGGCAGGATCTCGCGGCGGTCAAAGCCTTCGCAGGCGAAGACTATCACGTCGCGGTCACCTATCCGGACGATGAAGTATTCGAACTCCTCTCCGACCCCTACGTGTTTCAGCATGAAGTTGAGGCCGTGTCGCCGCTGTAGACTGATGACCGGGCAGGTGGAAGATCGGCCAGCAACAGACGGTTGCTGGCCGCGTGAGATCGACTGACGTCACCGGTTAATTAACCCTGGACCGCTCAACTGCGCCAGCGTTTAACAGGTCGGGCTATGTCGAAACCGCCGATGCTCAGACGGCAAACGGCGTCAGGCGCATCAGAGGAAATCGTTTATTGTTACGTTAAGAGGTATCCTGCCTGTTCTGGGAAACGGCAAAGAGGATGTCATAAGATGCTGGCTTATATCACGATAGGTACCAATGATTTTCAGCGCTCAGTAGATTTTTATGACGCTATTTTTAATGTTCTTGGCTACTCACGTCTGCCTGCCTGGACAGACAGCTGGGCAATGTGGGGAGATAAAAATAATCCGGATAAGGCGTTCAGCTTTTGTATTTGCCCTCCTTTTGACGGACATTCCGCAACGGCGGGAAACGGGACAATGTTTGCATTCCAGGCTGATAACGCAGAGATTGTCAGACAGTTCCATGCCGCAGGCCTTCTTGCAGGAGGGCAAAATGAAGGCGCACCGGGCACACGCCCCGCCTATGGCCCCGACTTTTATGTGGCCTACCTGCGCGATCCTGACGGGAATAAGCTGGCATGCGTTTGTCAGCATTATTCTCCCGCAACTGATAAGTTCGTCAACCAGAAACAGGCGCTTCGCATATAGCATCTTACGGTTTTGCGCGTTTACAGCCCCTGACGTGAAATGGGGCGTTCCGGCGACAGCTGGCGCGGTCGGCTACAGGCCAGGAACCAACATCTATCTTGTATGGGCAGACAGCCACCGTTGGGTGAACGTGGAATGACTGCACACTCAGCGCTTGAGGGCGGCAACAATGGAAGCCTCCATTTTCTCCGGTGTCGTGAACGGCGCAAAACGCGTGAGGGGTGTGCCGTCGCGACCGATGAGGAACTTGGTGAAATTCCACTTGATCCGTCCGCCGAGCACGCCGGGCAACGCTTGTTTCAAATAACGAAACAGCGGGTGTGCAGCGGGGCCGTTGACGTCCACTTTCGCAAACATCGGGAAGCTCACGCCGTAGTTAACGTGACAGGTCTGCTCGATTTCATCCGCACCGCCGGGTTCCTGCTTGCCAAACTGGTTGCACGGAAAACCAAGCACCACCAGCCCCTGAGCCGCGTACTTTTTGTAGAGCGCTTCCAGGCCAGCATACTGTGACGTGAAGCCACAATGGCTGGCCGTATTCACCACCAGAACCACCTTGCCAGCATAGTCAGCCATGGAGAGAGGTTGGCCGCGCAGGCGGGTGGCGGTCAATTGATAAAAAGGGGTCATAGCAGGCTCCTGAGAGTGGAAACAGTGCAACGCTGACGATCGCGTGAATGTTTGAAGCAGATTAGGCAGTTATAATACACAGGGTTAGGGATTTGTACCTGGAATGTACAACATGGGGGAAAGAAGCATTTTGCGATGAGGCAGCTGCATCTATTCTGCACAAAAAATGGGCGTATTGATTAATAGAGAAATAAAAGCATTTAAAAAATAAATCAGCCAGCAGGTGACACTAACTGGCTGATTTTATTTAACTACGCTTCACTTTTAGAGGACTGCTTGTGAAACAGTTCGCGGAATACCGGGTAGATATCCTCCTGGTCGCGAATATGCTGCATGGCGAAATTATCAAAGGTCGCCTGCAGGTGTTCATACTCGCGCCACAGGGTCTGGTGCGCCCGGCGGGTAATTTCGATATAGCTGTAATAACGCACCACCGGCAGAATTTTCTTCGCCAGCAGTTCGTGGCACAGTGGGGAGTCATCGGCCCAGTTGTCGCCATCCGACGCCTGGGCGGCGTAGATGTTCCACTGCGCCGGGTCATAACGCGCCTGCACCACCTCATCCATCAGCTTGAGGGCGCTGGAAACGATGGTGCCGCCGGTTTCCTGAGAATAGAAGAATTCGTGTTCATCCACCTCTTTCGCCTGGGTATGGTGGCGGATATAGACCACATCGACGTTTTTATAGGTCCGGCTGAGGAACAGATACAGCAGGATATAAAAGCGCTTGGCCATGTCTTTGGTGGCCTGGTCCATCGAGCCTGAGACGTCCATCAGGCAGAACATTACCGCCTGGCTGGAGGGCTCCGGCCGTTTTTCGTAATTTTTGTAGCGTAAGTCAAAGGTGTCGATAAACGGCACCCGTTCAATTTTAGCCCGCAGCTCGGCAATCTCTTTGCGCAGGCGCTCCTCCTCCAGCAGCTGCACCGGCTCGCTGCGGCTAATGGTCTCCAGATCCTCCTCCAGAGCGCGCAGTTCACGGCGCTTGCCGGCGGTCATCGCAGTCCGACGGGCCAGCGAGTTCTGCAGCGAACGCACCACGCTGATGTTGGCCGGCACCCCGTTAGAGGTAAAACCCGCGCGATGGGTTTTAAACTCGTTTAGCTGCCGGTGCTGATTTTTCTTCAGGTTCGGCAGGGCGAGATCTTCAAACAGCAGATCCAGGTACTCATCTTTTGAAATCTGGAAGACAAACTCATCCTTCCCTTCGCCATCGGCGCTGGCTTGCCCCTGACCGCTGCCACCGCCGCCGCCGCCCCCTTGCGGGCGTTCGATCCGATCGTTTTGCACGAAATGGTCATTACCCGGGTGGACGCGGTTGCTTAGTCCGCCGCGACCCTGATGAAACATCGGCTCGTTGATATCGTCCGTCGGGATCGAGACGGATTCTCCGCTCTCAATATCGGTCACCGAGCGCTTGTTGATGGCCTCGGAGATTGATTGTTTAATCTGCGCCTTATAACGGCGCAAAAAGCGCTGACGATTGACGGCGCTTTTGTTTTTCCCGTTCAGGCGTCGGTCTATGAACCAGGTCATATGCCCTCCTGTACTGCATTAGCCAACTTTACTTATCATCATTCAGCTGCAGTTGACCCGGCGGCGCACCGCCGGGCTGGACGCATCAGGACGATTTACGAACCCGCAGGTACCACTCGCACAGCAGGCGAACCTGTTTGCGGGTGTAGCCTTTCTCCATCATGCGGTCGACAAAGTCGTCGTGTTTTTTCTGCTCATCGGTTGAGGTTTTGGCGTTAAACGAAATGACCGGCAACAGCTCTTCGGTATTGGAGAACATTTTCTTCTCAATAACCGTGCGCAGTTTCTCATAGCTGGTCCAGTTCGGATTACGTCCGCTGTTGTTGGCTCTGGCGCGCAGCACAAAGTTGACGATTTCATTACGGAAGTCTTTCGGGTTGCTGATCCCGGCCGGCTTCTCAATTTTCTCCAGCTCGGCATTCAATGATTCACGGTCAAACAGCTGGCCGGTGTCCGGATCGCGGTATTCCTGATCCTGGATCCAGAAGTCAGCGTAGGTGACATAGCGATCGAAAATGTTCTGCCCATACTCGGAGTAGGATTCCAGATAGGCGGTCTGGATCTCTTTGCCGATAAACTCGGCGTATTTCGGGATCAGATAGCCTTTGAGGAACTCCAGATAGCGCTCGGCCTGCTCCTGCGGGAACTGTTCGCGCTCAATCTGCTGCTCCAGGACATAGAACAGATGCACCGGGTTGGCCGCCACTTCAACATGGTCGAAGTTAAACACCCTTGAGAGGATCTTAAAGGCAAAGCGGGTGGAGAGCCCGTTCATCCCTTCATCCACCCCGGCGTAGTCGCGATACTCCTGATAGGATTTCGCTTTCGGGTCGGTATCTTTCAGGCTCTCGCCGTCATAGACCCGCATTTTCGAGTAGATACTCGAGTTTTCCGGCTCTTTCAGGCGCGACAGAATCGAGAAGCGCGCCAGCGTTTCCAGAGTGCCCGGGGCGCATGGCGCATGAGTCAACTCGCTGCTGTTGAGCAGTTTTTCATAGATACGGATCTCTTCGGAGATCCGCAGGCAATAAGGCACTTTGACGATATAGACGCGGTCGAGGAAGGCCTCATTGTTTTTGTTATTACGGAAGGTCACCCATTCCGATTCGTTTGAGTGGGCAAGGATGATCCCGTTAAACGGCAGGGCGGAGATCCCTTCGGTCCCGTTGTAGTTACCTTCCTGAGTCGCGGTCAGCAGCGGATGCAGCACCTTGATCGGCGCTTTAAACATCTCGACGAACTCCATGATCCCCTGGTTGGCGCGGCACAGCGCACCGGAGTAGCCGTAGGCGTCCGGGTCGTTCTGCGCATAGTGTTCCAGCTTGCGGATATCCACTTTACCCACCAGCGCCGAAATATCCTGGTTGTTTTCATCGCCCGGTTCGGTTTTGGCGATGGCGACCTGTTCGAGAATCGATGGCCAGACTTTGACCACGCGGAATTTCGTGATATCGCCGCCAAACTCATGCAGGCGTTTGGCCGCCCATGGCGACATAATAGTGCCGAGATAGCGGGTAGGGACGCCATACTCTTTCTGAAGGATCTGCGCATCCTCCTGCGGATTGAACAGGCACAGCGGGTGATCGTTAACCGGGCTGCGCTCGCCGTTGGCGCTCAGCACATAGATAGGCACGCGCTGCATCAGGGCTTTCAGCCGTTCAGCCAGCGATGATTTACCCCCGCCCACCGGTCCCAGCAGATAGAGGATCTGTTTCTTCTCTTCCAGCCCCTGGGCGGCATGCTTGAGGTAGGAAACGATCTGCTCAATGGCGTCTTCCATACCGTAAAACTCTTCAAACGCCGGATAGCGTGCGATAACCCGGTTTGAAAAGAGACGGGATAGCCGCGGCTCGAGAGCCGTATCAACCATGACGGGTTCACCAATGGCCATCAACAGACGTTCTGCCGCATTGGCATAGGCACTGCGATCTTGCCGGCAGATGGTAAGAAACTCCTGCAGTGTGAACTCTTCGTCCTTGGCAGCTTCATAGCGCTGGCGATAGTGATCGAATATATTCATGGCATGCCGTCCTTTCGTTTTTTAGCACAGGTTGAGAGCCGTTCATATGAATAGTGGGGGCCCCCGGAAGACATAAGCTGAACATCGCTCTCCTGGTATCCAGCAACCCTTATGCCAGGTTGCGGGTGGGGTAGCGTGAATGTGCCCTGCAATTACACCTTCTAAATTTAAGCGTAGATGCATTTAGAAATCTTGCATGACGCAGAAAATCAATTTCAATGACATATCAATAACTCATCCTGAAAAAGACGCTTTTTGCTTCGCCGGGACGTGAAGCTGTCATCGGGCTGTCACCAGATGGTAAGAGAAGGGTGGGAAAGTGAACGATTTGTGTCATATCGGGTAAAGAATTTGAGGCATGAGACCTACGACGGTAAACTGCACGGGCTGATTATTTGACAACGGGAATATGGATTGTGACTAAAATCAAACTTCTGGCACTCGGCGTGCTGATTGCGACCTCCGCCAGCGCGGCGCATGCCGATGGGAAGTTCACGCTTGGCGCTGGCGTCGGCATCGTTGAGCATCCGTACAAGCAGTATGATGCGGATGTTTATCCGGTGCCGGTCATTAGTTATGAGAGCGATAACTTCTGGTTCCACGGTCTGGGTGGGGGTTACTACCTGTGGAATGACACCAATGATAAGCTGTCGATAACGGCTTACTGGTCGCCGATGTACTTCAAGCCGGGCGACAGCGATAGCGAACAAATGCGTCGCCTGGATAAACGTAAATCAACCGTGATGGCCGGTCTTTCTTATGTCCACAACACGCCCTATGGTTTCCTGCGCACGACGATTGCCGGCGATACGCTGGATAACAGCAACGGCATCAACTGGGATCTCGCCTGGCTGTACCGCTACACCAACGGGAACCTGACGCTGACACCGGGCATCGGCGTGGAGTGGAACAGCGACAATCAGAACGAATACTATTATGGCGTCTCGCAGCACGAGTCCCGTCGTAGCGGCATGCGCAGCTACGATCCGGACAGCAGCTGGAACCCGTATCTGGAGCTGTCGGCCAACTATCGCTTCCTCGGCGACTGGAGCGTATACGGTATTGCGCGCTACACCCGTCTGTCGGATGAAATTACCGATAGCCCGATGGTGGACAAATCCTGGAGCGGTCTGATCTCAACCGGGATCACTTACACCTTCTGATTGTGCATTATTACAGTGCGCTTTATGCATCAAAACAGGGCTTCGTGCCCTGTTTTGCTTTATGGTGGTGCAGGGCGCTAAGTAGGAGACGATGGTGAAAAAAACAGTATGCTTTGGCGAGCAGGCGGCAGTTCCGGCCATCGGGCTGGGGACCTGGTATATGGGCGAGAACGCGGCGCAGCGTCAGCAGGAGGTGGCTGCACTGCGCGCGGGCATCGACCATGGCCTGACGGTAATCGATACCGCTGAGATGTATGCCGACGGCGGGGCGGAGGAGGTGGTGGGCCAGGCGGTCCGCGGCCTGCGCGACCGGGTAGTGCTGGTCTCCAAAGTCTATCCCTGGCACGCCGGCGGCGCGGCGATGCGCCGCGCCTGTGAAAACAGTCTGCGCCGGCTGCAGACCGACTATCTGGATATGTATCTCCTGCACTGGCGGGGCGATATCCCGCTAGAGGAGACGGTCGAGGCGATGGAAAGGCTGGTGGCCGAGGGTAAAATCCGCCGCTGGGGCGTCTCCAATCTGGACACCGACGATATGCAGGCGCTGTGGCGCACGGCGGGTGGCGAACGCTGCGCCACCAATCAGGTGCTCTATCATCTCGCGTCGCGGGGCATTGAATACGATCTCCTGCCCTGGTGCCAGCAGCACACCCTGCCGGTGATGGCCTATTGTCCGCTGGCGCAGGCGGGGCGCTTACGCGATGGACTTTTTCAGCATACCGATATCATCAAAATGGCTAACGAGCGGGGCGTGACGGTGGCGCAGCTGCTGCTGGCCTGGGTGATTCGTCATCCGGGAATGCTGGCGATCCCGAAAGCGGCCAGTATTGAACATGTGGTGCAGAATGCCGCCGCGCTTGATCTCGTTCTCAGCCCGCAAGAGCTTGCGCAGCTGGACCGCCTCTATCCACCGCCGCCGCGGAAAACCCGGTTGGATATGGTTTAACCCACAGCGCATCCTGGTGGAGAAGAGAAAAAGCCCCGTGATAAACGGGGCTTTTTGCGCTTAGCGTTTTTTCACGCTGATGGTTTGCGCCAGGCGAGACGGGGTCTCTTCACTGGCTTTCTGCGGCTGGGTCACGCAGCAGGTTTCGACGCACACGAAGGTTTTGTAGCCATCGTCCGGCATGTCGCCCATGCTGACGGACAGCGCCGGGCCCGGGTTCCAGGCCACCACGTTGTGCTGATGATGATGCACCACGTCGATAGTGCGACTGAGCGCGTCGTCGTGGATCACGCTGCAGCCTTCGGCGTCGAGATAGACGCGGTCGGTACGATCCGGGAAGGTCTGCACGCCGTTGCTCAGAACGCCTTCTTCGGCATTTTTCACTTTATCGATATAGCGCTCGCCAAGACCGCTCACTTTCACCGCCGCGATATCGCCGACGTTGAAGTAGCTGTGCAGGGCAGAGGTGGTCTCAAATTCGCCGTGGGCTTCCAGTTCGATTTCGCAGGTCTTGCCCAGCTTGAAGCGGGCATAGAGGGTGAACTCATGCGGCCACAGCTTCATGGTTTCGGCGCTGTTCTGCAGCGCAAAGGTCAACATCACGCCGCCGTCGTCTTCATCATGGCCTTCCAGGGTCCACGGCAGGTTGCGGGCAAAGCCGTGCGACGGCAGGCCCTGCTGCGCCGATGGGCCAAACCAGGGCCAGCAAATCGGCACGCCGCCGCGCAGGGCGACGCCCTGTTTAAACGGGGTGTTGTTGCTCAGCCACAGGACTTCTTCTTCACCGGCGGGTTTCCAGGAGAGCAGATGCGCCCCCTGCAGCGCCACAGAGGCTTTCACCTGCGGATGGTCGATGACAATCAGCTCCAGGTCGTCCAGCTGGCGACGGGAGATAACGGGCGAAATGGTTTCATTCACCGGGAGAGCAAAAATTTTATTTATCATTGTGCAATCCTATCTCTGCAGACAAAAAAAAGAGCGACCGAAGTCGCTCTTACAGATTACTTTTTCATCTCAACTTATTTGGAGATGTGGGCAATCAGGTCCAGAACTTTGTTGGAGTAGCCAGTTTCGTTGTCGTACCAGGAAACCAGTTTAACGAAGTTGTCGTTCAGTGCGATACCCGCTTTAGCATCGAATACGGAAGTGCAAACTTCGCCGTTGAAGTCGGTAGAAACAACGTCGTCTTCGGTGTAACCCAGAACGCCTTTCATTGCGCCTTCAGAAGCGGCTTTGATAGCTTTCTTGATTTCTTCGTAGGACGCTGCTTTTTCCAGACGAACGGTCAGGTCAACAACGGATACGTTCGGAGTCGGAACGCGGAACGCCATACCGGTCAGTTTGCCGTTCAGTTCTGGCAGTACTTTACCTACTGCTTTAGCAGCGCCGGTAGAGGACGGGATGATGTTCTGAGCTGCGCCGCGGCCGCCGCGCCAGTCTTTGTGAGACGGGCCATCAACGGTTTTCTGGGTAGCGGTGGTAGCGTGGACGGTGGTCATCAGGCCTTCAACGATACCGAAGTTGTCGTTGATGACTTTAGCCAGCGGCGCCAGGCAGTTGGTGGTGCAGGATGCGTTGGAAACGATGTCCTGGCCAGCGTAAGTGTCGAAGTTAGCGCCGCGAACGAACATCGGGGTGTTGTCTTTGGACGGGCCAGTCAGAACGACTTTTTTCGCGCCAGCGTTGATGTGTTTACGAGCGGTTTCGTCGGTCAGGAAGATACCGGTTGCTTCAGCAACAACGTCAACACCAACTTCGTCCCACTTCAGGTTAGCCGGGTCACGTTCAGCGGTAACACGGATTTTTTTACCGTTAACGACCAGATGACCGTCTTTCACTTCAACGGTGCCGTCGAAACGACCGTGAGTGGAGTCATACTTCAGCATGTAAGCCATGTACTCTGCGTCTAACAGGTCGTTGATTGCAACGATCTCGATGTCAGAACGTTTCTGAGCAGCACGGAAAACAATGCGACCGATACGGCCAAAACCGTTGATACCTACTTTGATAGTCATATATTCCACCAGCTATTTGTTAGTGAATAAAAGGTTGCCTGTAAAATTACAAAAACCTTACGCAGCGTCAAGCGGAATCGTGTCAATCATTGCGACAAATCAATCCTGAGCAGACCTTTGCGCGATTGATTTGCCTCACTCTCCCTTTGAGCCCAATTCCATATGGGGGCTGCGCGCGGAATTTTAAAGGGCATTTAAGATAAAAACGTGATTTAAGTCACAATTATCTGGCTGCCTGTGGGCACCGGATAAGTTTAGAACAAAAGTGTACGCTTCATTGTTAATGTTTTGTTAGAATTGGGGCGAAAGTTGTCCATTGCAAAGCGAGATGTAAGCCCATGGCAAATAAACCCTCCCCGGAAGAGCTGAAAAACGGCTTGAGCGAAATGCAGTTTTACGTGACCCAACATCATGGTACCGAACCGCCTTTCACCGGACGGCTGCTGCACAACAAGAAAAATGGCGTGTATCACTGCCTGGTGTGCGATGCGCCGCTGTTCAACTCCCAGACCAAGTACGACTCTGGCTGCGGCTGGCCGAGCTTCTACGAGCCGGTAAGCGAAGAGGCCATTCGCTATCTGGACGACAGCTCCCACGGCATGCAGCGCATAGAGATCCGCTGCGGAAATTGTGATGCCCACCTCGGTCACGTGTTTCCGGATGGCCCGCAGCCGACCGGCGAGCGCTATTGTGTGAATTCGGCGTCGCTCAGCTTCACCGATGAGCAGAACGGCGAGCAGATCAAGGGTTGAAGAAACGATTCAGCAAATTATTCCAGGTGGAGATGAGCGGAAGATGGATATTGAGCAAATTATCGACAGCATGACCCCGGAAGTGTATCAGCGTCTGGCGACGGCGGTGGAGCTGGGAAAATGGCCGGATGGCGTGGCGCTGACGCCGGAGCAGAAGGAAAATAGCCTGCAGCTGGTGATGCTGTGGCAGGCCCGGTATAACACCGACGCCCAGCATATGACCATCGATACTCGCGGGCAGATGGTGATGAAGAGCAAACAGCAGCTGAAGGAAGATTTCGGTATCGTGCCGAAGCCGATCGCAACCGTGAAGCTGCAATAAACTGCCGGCCGGCGGGGAGAGGTTCCGGCGTCGGGTGATCCGGCGCCGGAAGGGTTAGCGTCTACGACCGAGCCCGGCGGTCAGCCGCTTCGCTTACTTTTTGTTCATCATCGCTTTCAGGTCGGCAAACGGATTGTAGGTGGCCTCGCCGACGCTCTTTTGCGCATCTTCGCCGGCCACCACCGTGGAGCCATACTGATCGGCTTCGGTGTACTTGGAGTGTTCGTGATCGTGACAGTAGAGGCACAACATCTCCCAGTTGCTGCCATCTTCCGGGTTATTGGAGTGGTCGTGATCGATATGGTGCACCGTCAGCTCGCGCAGATTGGAGTAGACAAACTCCCGCGAGCAGCGTCCGCATACCCAGGGAAAGAGCTTGAGCGCCTTTTCGCGATAACCCACTTCCAGACGTGCGTAATTTTTGGGGATATAGGCCATGGCCCCCTGCCTCCTGTCAAACGGTTAAGCTGCGCCAGCCCCTGGCGCAGCGGATAACAGGCATCATAACCTATCCCGGGCGGCGCGATATACCTGCATTGCAGGCGATGCTGCCTGCGTCACGCCGCCCGGCGGCGACGATGCGGCGGAGGAACAGCCGCGATTAGTGTTTGATCCCCAGGGATTCCGCCAGCTGGCGGGCCAGCTGGTTCTGGTCATCGGCGCCATACTCCCAGAACATCGCCCCGGCGAGGCCCTTCGCCTTGATGTAGTCCGCCTTGATGGCTACCGAGCGCGGGTTCTCATAGGAAAGGGCGAACAGCGGCTTGCCCTCCGTGGACTGCACCGACAGCCACGGCACTTTCGCCTCATCGTCCCAGTGCTCGGTAAAGCGTTTCTGCGGATCGTTGAGCAATTTGCCCACGATATCATTGTATTTCACGTAGGTGTCTTTGCTCAGGTCATAGCCCAGCGAGGCAAACAGCGCGATCTGCTGTGGACCAAAATAGGGTTGGGTGACCGGGTTCTTTTGCGCATCCGCTTTACTCCAGTCGATCCCCGGCTCGACCGCCCGTTTTGGTACCCGGCCATAAAAACCAATCCCGAGGTTCATCTGGCTGGGTTTAAGCCCGGCGGCCAGGTAATTGTTGACCACAAAATCGGCGCTGTATTTATCCGCCGCGGCGACCGTCGGCCAGTGGCTGGAGTCATACAGGTTCGAGTTGAAGTACTGCGTGCCGTAGGCCATGTCGTAGGTCATCAGGTTGATGTAGTTCAGCACCGGGGCCACCGCTTTGACATCCACCCAGCTTTTCGGGCTTTCGGCGTTGGCGCCCACGGCAATAGTAACCAGTTTCTTCGTACCAAACGCTGCGCGCAGCTCTTTTAACAGCGCGGTAAAGTTATCGCGATCGGCCGGTTGACTGGCAACCAGCCCCCACGCACCGTTGACCGGAAACTCCCAGTCGAGGTCAATCCCATCCAGACCATATTTTTCAACAATTTCCTGCGCAGACTGAATAAACACCTTACGGGTTTCTTTGCTTGCCGCCGCGCCGGAGAAACCGCGCGCCCCCCAGCCGCCGACCGACAGCAGGACCTTGAGGTCCGGGTTCTGTTTACGCAGGGCAGGGAGCTTTTGCAGATCCGCCTGCACCTTTGGCGACAGCCAGATCTCGTGCAGATGGTCAGGATCCTTCAGGGCCGCATTGGTCTCGTCTTTTTCATCGTTATAGATAAGGCCAAACGAGTAGTTGAGATGGGTGATCTGCCGGACGTCCAGCTTGTCGATATCCCCGCCCGGCCCGGCAGTGACGTCGCCGCCGCCGTTGAAATAGCCGACGGACATCAGCGGTTGGGCAGAGAGCGCGGAAGCGCAAAGCAGGGGCAAGGCTGCCAGCAAGGGCAAACGTTTCATAGTGGTTCCTCTTTGACATAAAAAAATAACCGCGCCACGGAAATGGCGTGGCGAAAAAACAGCCTTGCCAGACTACCAGCAATAACTTGTTGAAACTGCGAGAGAGTTCAATTTATGGACGATAACGAAGCGGCAGAAGAAGACCCGGCGCGGAAGCGCCGGGTGAAGGATCAGGCGTGGGTTTCCCGCCAGTCATCAAGGGTATAGAGCGTGGCGCCTGCGGCGGCCATCTCCATAAACGCCTGGCTGCTGTCCTGCGGCTGAAGGTTCACCCCGCGGCAGCCGTCGGTAATGACGTTGACCGCGTAGCCGAGCGCCAGAGCATCCAGCACGGTAAACTTCACGCAATAATCAGTGGCGAGGCCGAGAACGGTCAGCTCCACGATCCCCTGACCACGCAGCCAGCCGTCCAGTTCGGTTTTCTGCCGGTGACCGTTGTCAAAAAAAGCGCTGTAGCTGTCGATGACCCGGTTTTGCCCTTTGTGGAACACGGCGGCGATCGCCTGCTGCTTGAGCAGGGGATGCAGCGCCGCGCCTTCGCTGTGCTGAACGCAGTGATCCGGCCAGAAAGTTTGCGCCAGGCCGTCCAGGTCGCCCACAGTGTAGGGCTCCACCTGGTGCTGGCTGGCGAAGCTGCCGTGATCCGCCGGATGCCAGTCCTGACTGGCGACGATGGGCTCGCCGCGCGCCAGGCTCCAGTCGATAAGCGCGTTGGCCACCTCGACGGTGCTGTCGCCTTCGGGAACCGCCAGCGCGCCGCCGGCGCAGAAGTCGTTCTGCAAATCAACCAGTAACAGCGCTCGATGTGCCATACTTCCTCCTTAAGCTTCGTCAGGGGTCAGTTCGCCACGCAGATTCTGCTGCATCGCCGCGCGAATGGCGTCAACGTCCAGCTGCTGGCTCAGCAGATAGTGTAGCTTGGTCAGCGTCGCTTCCACCGTCATATCGAAACCACTGATGACTCCCGCCTGGGCGAGGGCATTGCCGGTGGCATAGCCGCCCATGTTCACTTTGCCGGACATACACTGCGTCAGATTGACCACCACAATGCCGCGCTGGCTGGCTTCCGCCAGCACCTGAATAAACTCGCCATTCTGCGGGGCATTGCCGACGCCGTAGGAGCGGAGGATCAGCGCTTTCACCGGCTGGCGCAGGAAATTACGCACCACGTCGGCGGAGATGCCGGGGTAAATCGTCACCACGCCAATCGGCTGCGGGGTGATGGGGTGCACAATCAGCTCCCCACGGCCCTGCGGCGCCGGCGGGGTACCGAGACGGCGAATATGGATCCCGGCCTCCAGCAGCGGCGCGAGGTTGGGCGAGGCGAAGGCGTCAAAGCCGTCGGCATGGGCTTTAGTGGTACGGTTGCCGCGGAACAGTCGATTGTTGAAGAACAGCGCCACTTCGTTAATCGGATAGTTGGCGGCGACGTACAGGGCATTGAGCAGGTTGATCTGGCCGTCGGAACGCAGCTCGGCCAGCGGGATTTGTGACCCTGTCACAATCACCGGTTTGCCGAGATTTTCCAGCATGAACGACAGCGCTGAGGCGGTAAACGCCATGGTGTCGGTACCGTGGAGGATCACAAAGCCATCATACTCCGCGTAATGGCTGCGGATATCGTCGGCGATGTGCTGCCAGTCCTCAGGGGTCATATCGGATGAGTCCATCAGCGGTTGGTATTCATTGATCGTGAAGTCCGGCATCTCCGGACGATGGAACTCCGGCATCAGCGCCAGCTGACGCTGCAGATGGCCGGAAACGGGTACATAGCCGTGTTCGGAGCGCTGCATACCGATGGTCCCACCGGTGTAGGCAACGTAAATCGATTTTTTTTGCATAGCATCGCTTAGGTTGGTCGTAGACAGGCGCAGTATAAAGAGACGGAGGAAAAAATACAGTGTTGGCCGCTCGCTTTGTGGCGGCGCTGGCAGGTGCGGAAAAAAGGCTGCCCCGTGAGACGGGGCAGCCGCTGCGTATTAACGAATGTTGGCGCAGGTCAGGCAGAAGGCATAGCGGTTCTGCGGGTCGTTGAACGCCGCCAGCTTGTCGCTTTCCGCTTTCACCGTCTCGGCCGCCGCGGCCACCGGCGCAGGCAGCCAGGCCTGAATGGCGGCCGGCAGCGAGGCGCGTACCGAGCCGGTCAGGCTGTCCAGCACCATCGAGAAGAAGGTTGGCTCTTCCTGATAGTAGTTAAGGTGCCAGGTTTTCAGCTTCGCCAGCTCGGCGGCCTTGGCCACCGCGTCGTCGAAATCGCCGAGGCTGTCGACAAGACCGTTGGCTTTGGCATCTTCCCCGGTCCAGACGTGGCCCTGGGCTATCTGGTCGATTTTCTCCGGCGTGCTCTTACGGGCGTTAGCCACCAGGGTGATAAAGCGCTGATAGCCGTTCTCAATGCTCAACTGCATCAGCTGCTGCACTTCCGGCGGCAGCGCTTTGGTGCTGGAGATATCCGCCAGCGGCGACGTGGCGACGCCGTCGGTGTGGACGCCAATCGACCCGAGGGTATTTTCCACGGTGTTGATCACCCCAAAGATGCCAATGGAGCCGGTGAGGGTGCTTGGGTTCGCCACGATGTAATCCGCGGGAGTGGAGATCCAGTAGCCGCCGGACGCCGCCATGCCGCCCATTGAAACGACCACCGGTTTACCCGCGGCTTTGGCTGCCGCCAGCTCTTCACGAATGATTTCCGAGGCGGTCACGCTGCCGCCAGGGCTGTTCACGCGAAGAACGATGGCCTTAATTTTCGGGTCGAGGCGCGCATCGCGAATTTGCGCTGCGGTGGTGTCGCCGCCGACGTTGCCCGGGGTCTCCTCGCCGTCCATGATGGCGCCGTTGGCGAAGATCACCGCGATAGCGGAACCCTGGTCAGACGGCGTCTTCACGTTGTAGTCGTAATAGCTAATCGCCCGATAATTGTTATCCGCTTTGCTCCAGCCAAACTGTTTGGTCAGCGCTTTTTCCACTTCCGTGGAGGTCGCCAGCTCATCCACCAGCTTATTGTCCAGCGCATATTTCGCCGTATCGCCGCCCACTTTACGCAGGCCATCGATAATGCCCTGGGCGCCCGGGAAGAGCTGCTGGGCGGTGATCTGCCGGTTGGCGGCAATGGTGTTGAGGTAGTTCTGCCACAGTTCGCCAATCCAGCGGCTGTCCGCTTCGCGGGCGGCAGGGGACATGTCATCGCGAATGAAAGGCTCGACGGCGGATTTATAGGTGCCGACGCGGAAGACATGGGTGGAGACTTTCAGCTTATCCAGCAGCGACTTGTAATACAGCCCGTTGGTGGCGAAGCCGTGGAGGTCTACCTCGCCCTGCGGCGAGAGCCAGATTTTGTTGGCAAAGCTCGCCAGGTAGTACTGGCCCTGGCTGTAGCTGCTGCCGACGGCATAGACCGGTTTGCCGCTGTCGCGGAATTCGCGCAGCGCTTTACCGATGTACTGCATGGACGGCTGATCGCCGCCGACGAAGTTTTTCAGATCCAGCACAATACCGGTGATATTACGATCATCCTTCGCCTGACGGATGGTCTGCACGATATCGAACAGAGAATTCTCCTGCAAACGGTCCGAGCTGGCACCAAACAGCTGGCGGCCTATCACGCCGAGTTTGCTGCTGGCGGAAGGTTTATCCACCACCACGCCGGTAATATCCAGGAGCAGCGCGCCGCGGGCGGCATGTTCGCTGGTGGTGCTGCTGAACTGGCTCCAGATGCCGATACACACCAGCACCAGTACCAG
The DNA here is from genome assembly GCF_040062325.1 of Klebsiella sp. GG_Kp175. Lineage (NCBI taxonomy): Bacteria > Pseudomonadati > Pseudomonadota > Gammaproteobacteria > Enterobacterales > Enterobacteriaceae > Klebsiella > Klebsiella sp. GG_Kp175. Next base: position 212,414 of record NZ_JBEAFX010000004.1, read on the forward strand.
GAAGATCGCATTGAGGGCCAGTTTGCGAATAAAGTTGAGTATCCGCCACGTCCATTTAAAAAAGCTGGCAATCAGTCGCCAAAGGGTTCGCATGTCTTCTCCCTAACGTTATCTAAAAATGGGCAGGCCGCAGGGGCCGCCGCGTCTGGCTATCCTAAAGAGTGAGCCGTCGGTTGTCAGCAGGAATCACCGACCGCGCTGTAACAAAATCCTTGTGCATGTTAATTTTATGAAAAATGACATCACAGGAGTTATACAGATGGATGCTCTCGACCTACTGCTTAATCGCCGCAGCGCTTCCCGCCTGGCGGAACCGGCCCCGGCTGGCGAACAGCTGGAAAACATTCTGCGCGCCGGGCTGCGCGCCCCGGATCATGGCACCCTGCAGCCGTGGCGCTTTTTCATTATCGCCGATGACGGCCGCGAACGCTTCAGTCAGTTGCTGGAAAAGGGGGCCAGGGAGGCCGGTCAGGATGAGAAGGGCATAGAGAAAGCCCGAAATGCGCCGTTCCGCGCGCCGCTAATCATTACCGTCGTGGCGCGTTGTGAAGACCACCCGAAGGTGCCGCGCTGGGAGCAGGAGATGTCCGCTGGCTGCGCGGTGATGGCGATGCAGATGGCGGCCCTGGCTCAGGGATTCAACGGCATCTGGCGCAGCGGAGCATTGACCGAGAGCCCGGTGGTGCGCGCCGGCTTCGAGTGCCGCGAGCAGGATAAAATCGTCGGTTTCCTCTATCTGGGCACGCCGCAGCTGAAAGCCTCAACCACCATTGCCCTGCCGGATACCGCGCCGTTTGTGACGCGATTCTGAGTCAGCGGGTGTTATGCCGGGCTGCGGCTTGCGCCTTACCCGGCCAACGCATCCGGCTCTGACTGTCTGTAGGCCCGCGCAAGCGCAGCGCCGCCGGGCAAGGACAGCGGGTACGGAGCCGATTTTGTGCCGGGTGGCGGCTGTCGCCTTACCCGGCCTACGTTCGTACGACCTGTCGTTAATTTATTCACTTTTCTTGCTGAAACTGCCGGTGCTGGCGGCCTCAAAATCGCTGAGACGTTCCCGGCAGGCCGGGGCAGCCCGCATGGATGCGGGCTGAGGGCCGTGTTTTGCATGGACGCTGCCTCGGCCCGACCCGAAGCCTGCAGGGATAAGTCGAAGGGACCGCGCAGCGGCGATTTTGCTGGCCGGAGCCCGGGGGTACAGGGGGCGGCGGCGACTGGCCGCCCCCTGTGCGCTCCCGGCGCCATGAGTGACATAACGCAGACGATTAACCGGGAGCGCAAACTACGCTGAAGCCACAGATAACATAAACAACCACACTGCAGTGCTTCCCCTCACCCTGGCCCTCTCCCGGAGGGAGAGGGAACCGTCCGGCTGGCCGCGCAAGCGCAGCGCCGCCGGGCGACGGCAGCAAGCTCGGAGCCGCATCTATGCCGGGCGGCGGCTGGCGCCTGACCCGGCCTTCAAACCCTACCCTTCGAATCAATCGCGATTTGTCGCCCGGACAAGGCGCGCCAGGCGCCGTATCCGGGAGTTCAACGGTGATGACGTTACTTCTGCGTTTTGGCGAATTCGTCTTTGGCTTTCTGCAATTGCTGCTGGAAGGCCGGGTTGGTGTGCAGCGTGGCGACCACCGCGGAGCCGACGATGCGCGCCGCATCGACATCGCTCTGCCAGTGATAGCCGCAGATCACCCGGCTCTCGCCAAGCTCATAGCCGCGCTTCAAAATTTCGTTCTGCCGCTGCGGGTTGATCTCCGCCAGCACCAGGGCGGTGGCCCAGCCGATGGAGGTATGCCCGGACGGGTAAGAGCCGTTTTTCGCCAGCTTGTCCTGCTCGGTGGTGTTGCAGGTGGAGACGCCGTAGAAGGCAAACGGCCGAATGCGCATATACTTCTCTTTCGCGCCGCGGGTCGCCAGATCGCCGGCGTCTTCAATCATATTGGTCAGCAGCTTATGGAGCTGCGGCGCGTCTTTTTCGGTGATCGGCGAACCAAAGGCGCTGGAGAAGGCGTTAGCCACGCCGCCCGCGCTGAGGTTGGCATCCTCTGCCGCCAGCTTCCCGCGCTCGGTGTTGCGCAGCAGGCGCCCCTGCTCATACATCGCCTGATCGTTTAAGAACGCGATACTGCCCACCGCCGGCGGCGGCGGCAACAGCGCCAGGCTATCGATGGCCTGGGCATTGGTCAGATAGTAGAGATCGGGCTTGGTGGTGACATCGTTACCGGGGGGAACCAGTGCGAAGGCGTTAACGGAGAAAAAACTGGCCAGGCAAAGGGCAAGAACACGCTTTTTCATTAGAATTTCCTTACGTCATAATCATTCCAGAGAAGACAGTCCTGTGTTGTCACATTTCTGTCATCTTTAAGTAAAAGTGAAAATGGTCGGGAAAAAATTGCCGCGTCTCGCAAAAACGGCTTTTTGTCTGCTTAATGAGCAACCATAAGCGATTTCAGACTGTCGTACTTACCACCCTGGCGTTTGGGCGCTAACATAGCGGGATTGCAATGACAGGAGATGTCCATGAGCGAGCAAGCCATTCGTTTAACGCAATACAGCCACGGAGCCGGTTGTGGTTGTAAAATTTCCCCGAAAGTGCTGGAAACCATCCTGCATAGCGAGCAGGCGAAGTTCGTCGACCCGAACCTGCTTGTCGGCAACGAAACCAGCGATGATGCCGCCGTTTACGATCTCGGTAATGGCACGTCAATCGTCAGCACCACCGACTTTTTTATGCCGATTGTCGATAATCCGTTCGACTTTGGCCGCATTGCCGCCACCAACGCCATCAGCGATATTTTCGCCATGGGCGGGAAACCGATTATGGCGATTGCCATTCTCGGCTGGCCGATCAACACCCTGGCGCCGGAAATCGCCCGCGAGGTGGTGGAGGGCGGGCGCTTTGCCTGCCAGCAGGCCGGGATCGCGCTGGCGGGCGGCCACTCCATTGACGCCCCGGAGCCGATCTTCGGTCTGGCGGTCACCGGCGTGGTGCCCACCGAGCGCATCAAGAAAAACAGCACCGCGCAGGCGGGCTGCAAACTGTATCTCACCAAACCGCTGGGGATCGGCGTGCTGACCACCGCAGAGAAAAAATCGCTGCTCAAGCCGGAGCATCAGGGGCTGGCGACGGAGACCATGTGCCAGATGAACCTCGCCGGCGCCGCGTTTGCCGCTATCGACGGGGTGAAGGCGATGACCGACGTCACCGGCTTTGGCCTGCTCGGCCACCTCAGCGAGGTTTGTCGCGGAGCCGGCGTGCAGGCGCAACTGCGCTATGCCGATATCCCGAAACTGCCGGGGGTGGAGGAGTATATCGCCGCCGGCGCGGTGCCGGGCGGCACCGGGCGCAACTTTGCCAGCTACGGCCATCTGATGGGCGAGATGCCGACGGAGTGGCGCGATCTGCTCTGCGACCCGCAGACCTCCGGCGGTCTGCTGCTGGCGGTGACCCCGGAGGCGGAGGCGGAAGTGCAGGCTGCCGCGGCGGAGTTCGGTATTAAGCTGGCCGCCATCGGCGAGCTGGTGACCGCCCGCGGCGGACGACCCATGATCGAGATCCGTTGATTCGATGCGGTTGTTTATTGCAGAAAAACCGAGTCTCGGTCGGGCTATCGCCGATGTGTTGCCTAAACCGCATCGCAAAGGCGATGGCTTTATTGAGTGCGGCAACGGGCAGGTGGTCACCTGGTGTATCGGTCACCTGCTGGAGCAGGCGCAGCCGGACGTCTATGACAGCCGCTATGCCCGCTGGAATCTCACCGATCTGCCAATTGTGCCGGAGAAATGGCAGCTGCAGCCAAAACCTTCGGTCACCAAACAGCTGAATGTCATCAAGCGCCTGCTCGGCGAGGCCGAGGAGGTTATCCACGCCGGCGACCCCGACCGTGAGGGGCAGCTGCTGGTGGATGAGGTGCTCGACTACCTGCAGCTGGCGCCGGAGAAGCGTCAGCAGGTGCAGCGCTGTTTGATAAACGATCTTAACCCGCAGGCGGTTGAGCGGGCGATCAACCGCCTGCGCGCTAACAGCGAGTTTGTGCCGCTTTGCGTGTCGGCGCTGGCGCGGGCGCGCGCCGACTGGTTGTACGGCATCAATATGACCCGGGCCTATACCCTGCTGGGGCGCAACGCCGGCTATCAGGGGGTGCTCTCCGTGGGGCGGGTGCAGACCCCGGTGCTCGGCCTGGTGGTGCGCCGCGATGAAGAGATTGAAAACTTCGTCGCCAAAGACTTCTTCGATGTCAAAGCGCATATCGTCACGCCGCAGGAGGAGCGCTTTGTCGCGACCTGGGTGCCGAGTGAAGCCTGCGAACCTTACCAGGATGAAGAAGGGCGCCTGCTGCATCGTCCGCTGGCCGAGCACGTGGTTAAGCGTATTGAAGGCCAGCCGGCGCTGGTGACCGGCTATAACGATAAGCGCGATTCCGAACCCGCGCCGCTGCCGTTTTCGCTGTCGGCGCTGCAGATTGAGGCGGCCAAACGTTTCGGCTTCAGCGCGCAAAACGTGCTGGATATCTGCCAGAAGCTGTATGAAACCCACAAGCTCATCACCTATCCGCGTTCGGACAGCCGCTACCTGCCGGAAGAACATTTCGCCGGCCGCCATGCGGTGCTGAATGCGATTGCCGTCCATGCGGCGGATCTGCTGCCGCAGCCGGTGGTGGATCCGGAGATCCGCAACCGCTGCTGGGATGATAAAAAGGTCGACGCGCACCATGCGATTATCCCGACCGCCCGCAGCAGCCAGGTCAAACTCACCGATAACGAAGCGAAGGTCTACACCCTGATCGCCCGCCAGTATCTGATGCAGTTCTGCCCGGACGCGGTGTTCCGTAAATGCCAGATTGACCTCGAGATCGCCAACGGTAAGTTTGTCGCCAAAGCGCGTTTTCTGGCCGAGGCGGGCTGGCGGACGCTGCTTGGCAGCAAAGAGCGCGATGAAGAGAACGACGGCACGCCGCTGCCGGTGGTGGCCAAAGGCGATGAACTGCTGTGCGAGAGGGGCGAAGTGGTGGAGCGCCAGACGCAGCCGCCGCGCCACTTTACCGACGCCACGCTGCTGTCGGCGATGACCGGGATTGCCCGCTTCGTGCAGGATAAAGATCTGAAGAAGATCCTCCGCGCTACTGACGGCCTCGGCACCGAAGCAACCCGCGCCGGGATTATCGAGCTGCTGTTTAAGCGCGGTTTCCTGACTAAAAAGGGGCGCTATATCCACTCCTCGGAGGCCGGAAGGGCGCTGATTCATTCCCTGCCGGAGATGGCCGGTCGACCGGACATGACCGCCCACTGGGAGTCGGTATTGACGCAAATCAGCGAGAAACAGTGCCGCTATCAGGACTTTATGCAGCCGCTGGTGGGCACGCTGTATCAGCTAATCGAGCAGGCGCGCAGCACGCCGGTGCGCCAGTTCCGCGGTCTGGTGGCGCCGGGCGGGGCGAAAAAATCGTTCAGTAAAGGCAAAGCGAAAGGCAAAAAAGCGGCAGAGGATGCCGCGCCGCCGCCGCAATAACCTGCCCGGCGGCCGTGAGGAGGCCATTCCCCACGGCCGCCGTTTCTCCGCCAGACTGGTCAATGGTCTACACTAAACAGCCGGGAAGGGGGGGACGATCGCCCCGCAGAACGGGGGCGCCCATTGCCCTTCCCGATGCCTTGCTTAATTCTCTGACAGGCGATAAGGAGGACCCGTGAAATATATCGCTATCAGCCAACCGGGTGGCCCGGAGGTTTTACAGATCCGCGAAGGTGAGATCCCCACTATCGGGGAGCATGAGGTGCTCATCGAGGTGAAAGCGGCGGGCGTCAACCGGCCGGATATTCTGCAGCGCCAGGGTCTGTATCCCATGCCTGAGGGGGTTACCCCCGTGCCCGGCCTCGAGGTGGCGGGCGTGGTCGTGAAGGTTGGTGCGCAGGTTGCGGCCTTTGCCCCCGGGGATCGCGTCTGCGCGCTGACCAACGGCGGCGGGTATGCCGAATACTGCGCCGTCCCGGCAGGCCAGACGCTGCCGATCCCGGCTGGCCTCAGCTTTAGCGAAGCGGCCGCCATTCCGGAAACCTTCTTCACGGTGTGGGCGAACGTTTTCCAGCTCGGTAAGCTGCAGCCCGGCGAGAGCATTCTGATCCACGGCGGCGCCAGCGGGATTGGCACCACCGCGATCCTGTTGTGTAACGCGCTGGGGATGACCGTCTATGCCACCGTCGGCCAGGACGAAAAAATTGCCGCGCTGCGGCCCTACGCCACGGCGATCAACTACAAAACCGAAGATTTCGCTGAGAAAATTCATCAGCTGACCAACGATGAAGGGGTGGATGTCATTCTGGATATCGTGGGCGGCCCTTACTTTAACCGCAACCTGGGGCTGCTGAAAAAGGACGGGCGGCTGGTCATCATCGGCTTTATGGGCGGGCGAATGGCCCATGAGGTCGACATTCAGACCCTGATGCTCAAGCGGGCCACCGTCACCGGTTCCACCATGCGCGGCCGGACGGCGGCGGAGAAACAGGAGATTGCCGAGGCGCTGCGGCGCCACGTCTGGCCGCTGCTTGAGGCTGGGAAATGCAAGCCGATGATCTACGCCAGCTACCCGATGGCGGAAATTGCCGAGGCGCATGCCTGTCTGGACAGTGGTCAGCATCTGGGGAAAGTGGTGATCACGATGTCATCGTGAGAGACATCCCGGCGGGCAGCCGCCGGGATGGCGTGAGGGGAGGTTAAATCACGCCCTGGGCCAGCATGGCGTCCGCCACCTTGACGAAACCAGCGATATTGGCGCCGCGCACGTAGTTGGTCTGCTTCGCTTCACCGCCGTACTGCACGCAGGCGTGGTGGATATCCAGCATGATGTGATGCAGACGGGCATCCACTTTTTCCGCTTTCCAGCCCATGCGCGCGGCGTTCTGCGCCATCTCCAGACCGGACGTCGCCACGCCGCCGGCGTTGGCCGCTTTGCCCGGGGCAAACAGCACGCCAGCTTCAAGGAACAGATCGGTCGCGGCGATGGTGGTTGGCATGTTGGCGCCTTCCGCCACGGCCTTCACACCGTTGGCAATCAGCTGGCGAGCGGCGTCGGCATCCAGTTCGTTCTGGGTGGCGCAAGGCAGAGCGATATCCACCGGCACTGACCACGGCTGCTGGCCTTCGAGATAGGTGAGGCCAAATTCGCGGGCGTAGTCGGCCACCCGGCCGTGGGCACGCTCTTTGATGTCGATCAGGCGGGCCAGTTTTTCTTTGGTGAAGCCCGCTTCGTCAACGACGGTGCCGTTGGAGTCGGAGGCGGTGACCACCCGCGCGCCAAGCTCCATCGCTTTCTCAATGGCGTACTGCGCGACGTTGCCGGAGCCGGAAACCGCCACGCGAGCGCCTTCGAAGCCGAGGCCGTGACGTTTGAGCATCGCTTCGGTGAAGTAGATCAGGCCGTAACCGGTGGCTTCCGGACGGATCAGGCTGCCGCCGAATGAGAGGCCTTTACCGGTGAAGACGCAGGCGCTGTTGTTGGAGAGCTTACGCATCATTCCGGCCATAAAGCCGACCTCGCGGCCGCCGACGCCGATATCGCCCGCCGGTACGTCGGTATCCGGGCCCAGATGGCGATAAAGCTCGGTCATCAGCGCCTGGCAGAAGCGCATCACTTCGCCATCGCTCTTGCCTTTAGGATCGAAATCGCTGCCGCCTTTCCCGCCGCCCATCGGCAGCGTGGTCAGGGCGTTTTTGAAGGTCTGCTCGAAGCCAAGGAATTTGAGAATCGACAGGTTTACCGACGGGTGGAAGCGCATTCCGCCCTTATACGGGCCGATGGCCGAGTTGAACTGCACGCGCCACGCGCGGTTGACCTGGACCTGATTGCGGTCGTCCACCCACACCACGCGGAACTGGATCACGCGCTCCGGTTCCACCAGACGTTCCAGCAAAGCAAGCTGACGATAGCGCGGATTTTCCTCAAGGAAAGGCCACAGGGTGGTCATGACCTCCCGGACGGCTTGAGCAAATTCGGTTTGATGGGGATCGCGCTGTTGAACGCGGGTGAGAAAGCCTTCCAGAGTGCACGTCTGATCCATAGATATAAGTTCCCCTTATGGTTGTGGTTGCATGTATTTATTATGATTCGGTCCTTGAAAAAACCGATTTTCCGACTATAACACCGCTAATCCTTAGGCAAGCAAGGAAAAATTAAGCCGTCAGCAAAATTTATAATTGCCCGCCCGTCATAACTAAAAACGATGACGAGGCGGCGAGCGGATCAGCGGAGGGAAAGGGACGGGCGCCGGGCGATAAAGGCGTGCAGGAGGGGGATATCGGCCGGGGCGAGATCGAGGGTTAAGGCGTCGGCAGGAAGGCACCAGCGCAGCTGGCTGTGATAGTGGGCCAGCGGCACGCCCTGAAAATCCGGCACCCACCAGGCGTGCAGATGGATCTGACGACCGGAGACTTCCCGCTGATGGCTGGCGATATAGCATGCCGGGTGGGCGATGATGCCCATTTCCTCCTGCAGTTCCCGGGTCAGCGCCTGCGGTTGGCTTTCACCTGGCTCCACTTTGCCGCCGGCGAACTCCCACATTCCCGGCTGGTCGGCGTGGGGCGGGCGCTGCGCCAGCAGAATTTTGCCATCCTGTTCAATAATGGCGGCGACAACTTCAATCATTTTTAGCATAAGCATCAACGTTAATAAGGCCAAACTGGCCTATTATCACCGCCATAGACCTTCACTGACAACCGCCAACTCTGCTGGAGATCCTCGTGCTTGATAGCCACCTGCATCCTCGCCTCAAACCCCTCCTTAACGCTGTCGCCGGCGCGCTTGACCGCCCGGGTATTTCACCAGACAGGCTGACGCTGCTCGGTTTTGCCATCGGCGTGCTGGCTCTGCCATTTCTGGCATTAGGGTGGTATGGCGCGGCGCTGGCGGCCATTCTCCTTAACCGCCTGCTGGATGGCCTGGACGGCGCTCTGGCGCGGCGGCGCGGGCTCACGGACGCGGGCGGCTTTCTCGATATTGCGCTGGATTTTCTCTTTTACGCCCTGGTGCCGTTCGGCTTTATTCTGGCGGATCCGCTGAACAATGCCCTGGCGGGCGGCTGGCTGCTGTTTGCCTTTATCGGCACCGGCAGCAGCTTTCTCGCTTTTGCCGCCCTGGCGGCCAGGCACCAGATCGCCAATCCCGGCTACGCCCATAAATCGCTGTACTATCTCGGGGGACTGACGGAGGGGACGGAGACCATCCTGTTGTTTGTCCTTGGCTGCCTGTTTCCGGCGCATTTCGCCTGGCTGGCGTGGCTGTTTGGCGCGCTGTGCTGGCTGACGACGGCGACGCGTATCGCCAGCGGCTACCAGACCTTAAAGCGGGTGGCGTGAGCGGGAAAGCGCGCGTCGCCGGCTGGTGGCGACGCGCTGGTGGGGGGGGGTTACTGACTGCTTTCCGGGCCGCGCTCGCCGCGGGCGACCGGATTGTGCGGGTTGCTGCTCCATTCGTACCAGCCGCCGTCATAGACAGCGACGTGCGGCCAGCCCATGGCCCGGGCATACATGAAGGTTTCCGAGGCCCGCCAGCCGGTCCCGCAATAGAACGCCACCTGCTGGTTCGGCAGGATGTTCCACTGGCGCCACAGGGCAGCGATATCGTCGGCGCTGCGCATGGTGCCGTCCGGGTTATGGAAGTCTTCCATGTGCGTGGAGTCGCTTCCGGCATGGCCCCAACGGGCGCCGGCGATATCGCCCTTCGGTTTGATATAGCTGTAGCCGCTGGTGGTGCCGATAAACTCCGGCCACGAGCGGACGCTGACCAGCGAGGCGTCCTGACGGTGGAGCAGGCCGCGGGCCTGCTCGGTATCCAGCATCAGCTGCGGCTGGCCGGGGATCGGCGCGCCAAAATCTGGCGCCGGCTGCGGCGTCGGCGGCATGCCGCGCTCCACCGGCAGACCGGCGTCGGACCAGGTCTGCCAGCCGCCGTCCAGCAGGCGCACGTCTTTGACGCCGGCGTACAGCATGATCTGCGCCACACGCGCCGCGGCGTAAACGTCGCGACCGTAGAGGATCACCGTGGTGTCATGGCGGATGCCGTGCTTCGCCAGCATCGCCTTCAGCTGCGCATCGGACACTTTATTCCACAGCGGTTCGCTCTCCACCTCATTGGTATCGATATAGCCCGCGCCCGGGATATGGCTCAGCAGATAGAGCTTCGGCGCCCCCCAGGCGGCCTCAACTACTTTCCAGTCGCCGGCCGGGGCGGCGGCCACGCTTTTCCCTTGCTGCAGGTCGTGCAGCCATTGCGGATAAACCAGCTGTTCAAAGTGCGGCAGCTTTTGCAGACGGTCTCCCTGGCTCAGGGCGTCGCTCAGGGTGTTGAGCCGGGTGAAGCCCGCTTGTTTCAGTCGCGCCGCGACGCTGGCGTTATCCTCAGGACTGCCGTACAGCGCAAGGGGGGTATCGGCCTGGAGCTGGTGCTGCTTAGCCCAGCCGCGGAGCTGCTCGTCGCTCATGGCGCCGAGCCAGCGGGCGGAAAGATTCAGCGCCTGCGGCTCATGCCCTTCCGGGCCGTTGGCGCGCTGCGGCCAGCCGTTGTAATAAGCGCTCAGGCGGGTGTCGATGGCCACGCCGTGCTGCTGTTGCAGGTGGGAAAGAGTGAGCGCTGGCATGGTTTCAGCGGCGAAGGTGGTGGAAGCAGCAAGCCCCATGAACAGGGCGAGTGCGGTCAATTGAGAAACACGTTTCATCGAAATGCCCGACGGTAAAAAGTGGAGGGCGTATTCTCCGCTTGCCAGGCGTTGATTTCTTTGCGGTAACGCAGGTTTGCACGCTATTGCTCTTCATTGCCAGCGCTCCATCGTCAGGCAGCGCCCCGTCGGCGGACAGTCCTCGCGATCGTGGGTCACCAGGATCGCCGGAATGGCCTGGCGGGCCAGTTCCTCAAATACCCAGCGGCGGAACGCGGCGCGCAGGGCGGCATCCAGGCGGCTGAAGGGTTCATCCAGCAGCAGCGCTTCGGGGCGCGCCAGCAGGGCGCGCAGCAGACTCACCCGCGCCCGCTGTCCGCCGGAGAGCGTGGCCGGATCGCGCGCGGCGAAGCCATGCAGCCCGGCGCGACTGAGCGCCTGCTCCACCGCGGCTTTTCGCGCCTCGCCGCGCACGCTTTCCGGTAGCGCCAGCTGTAAATTTTGCCCGACGCTGAAATGGTCGAACAGCAACGGGTCCTGAAACAGGATGCCGATGCGCCGGCGCTCCGTGGGCAGCGTATCGCACCGCCGCCCGTTGAGCCACAGCTCGCCCTCGGCGCGGAAGTCGCCGGCCAGGGCGCCAATCATCCACGCAAACAGCGTCGATTTTCCGCTGCCGGAAGGGCCCATCAGCGTCAGCACTTCACCCGGGGCCACCGAAAAGTCGACCTCCCGCAGCAGCGGCTGACGGTTCACGCTTAGGGTCAGATGGTTTACGGTTAGCACTAGCGAAGTCCTCGTCGATAGCGGCCTGCCAGCCAGGCCAGCAGGGCCGTCAGGATAAAGCATACCGCCGGCAGCAGTAATTGCCACAGCGCCTGGGCGGCAAGCGTCTGCGCCTCGCCGCCGCTGCTGAGCGCCACCGCCTGGCTGGTGAGCGTCGGGATACGGCCTGCCCCCAGCCATAGCGTTGGCAGATACTGCGCGATGCTCACCGAGAAGCCCACCGCCAGGGCGGTCAGCAGCGGGCGGGTCAGCGAGGGCAGAGTCAACAGCCAGAAAATACGCGTGGGTCCCCAGCCGAGCGTGCGGGCGATCACCGTCATCCGCGGATCGCGCTGGCGCCAGGCCGGGCGCAAAATAAATAGCATCCACGGCACCACCCACAGCAGATGGCCCCACAGGACGGTCCACCATTCGCCGTCTAGCCAGGCGTACAGCGCCAGCCGGTACTGGCCATCGGCCAGCGGCAGGGCCGGCAGCACCAGCGGCAGCCAGACCCAGCCATCTCCCCGCTTCGGGCCGCAGGCCAGCCACAGCAGGCAGACGGCCGCGCCGAGGGCGCAAGCCATCAGCGCGAGGCCAAGGCTGTTGCCCAGGGCATCCATCTGCGGCGGCGCCGAGCGCGCCAGCCCCGCCAGCAATAGCGCGCACAGCAGGCCGCTCAGCGGCAGGGCACTCGCCAGCAGGCGGCCGGGCAGGGCGTGGGGATGGGGATGCCGAATGCCGCGCAGATCGGGCAGACGCCGACGCTGTAGCCGCCATCCGCCCCAGGCGACCAGCGCCAGCCCGCCGAGGATCGCCAGCAGCAGCAGGTTGGCCAGTGCCCCTTTCGCCTGCTGCATGTCATCGCCCTGGCTTAACCACTGCCACGCCAGCACGGCGAGGGTGGGCGGATTGCCGGGCCCCAGCACCAGGGCGACGTCTACCGTCGACAGGCTCCAGGCCGCGGCGGCCAGCAGCACCATGCCGAGGGCGGGCAGCAGCGCAGGCAGCACCAGCCAGCGCAGGCACTGCCAGCGGCCGTAACCGAGGCTCTTTAGCGCTGTCGCCTGGTCGGCGAGGCGCGCCTCCCCCAGCAGGCCGTAGATCACCCATAGCACAAAGGCGCTCTCTTTAAGGGCCATCGTCAGGCCAAGCCCGATGCCGTACCGGTCGACCGGCGGCGTCAAAAACGGCAGTCGCTGCCAGATCCAGCCGCCTTCGGCGAACAGCAGTAGCGCCGCCGTCGCCAGGGCAAGATGGGGCACCGCCAGCAGCAAAGGCAGGCGGGAAGCCAGCCGCAGCCAGCGGGCCGAAGGCCAGAGAGCGGCGACAATGGTCAGGGCGATCAGTAGCGCACCGCCGACCGACAGCAGCGTGGAAACAAGGGTGGCGGCCAGCGCCTGGCCCAGCTGCGGGTCGGCGAACAGCGCCCGCCAGTGGACCGGGGAGAGCGCCGGCCACATCAGCCCTGCGGCGGCGGGGAATAAGGGCAGATAGATGGCCGCCATCGTTCCCCAGGCCAGCAGGATCAGTGGGTACCGTAGCGGCGCAGCCATTCCTGCTCCAGCGCGTCAACCCACGCCGCATGTGGCTCGGCAAGCACCGGCGGCAGATCCAGCGGCAGGGTGGCCGCCAGCGCCTGACGCTGTTTGTCAGGCAGACGCTGCGGGTCCAGTACGCTTGGATCGCCCCAGACGGCGGCATCCGCCTTGCGCAATTGCGCCTCAGGGGAAAGCAGGAAATTGGCGACCACTTTGGCCGCGGCGACGGCGCGTGCGTTGGCCGGGATGGTAACGAAATGGACGTTGCCGAGGGTCCCTCCGGTAAAGCCGAAGCTGTAGCTGTCCGCCCGTAACTCCCCGCTGACGGCCTTCTGGCGGGCATGGAGCGGGTTAAACGTCAGCGACAGGCGGAGGGTGCCCTGGTTGAACATGGCGTCCATCCGCGCCGGCGACGCCGGGAAATCCTTACCCGCCCGCCACAGCGTCGGGTGCAGCGCATCGAGATAGCGCCACAGCGGGGCGGTGACCGCCGAGAAGGTCGCCGTCTGCGGCGGCTGGCGCAGGGCGGCAGGCTGGTCGGTGAGGGCGATCAGCAGCTGCTCCAGCAGGGCGGTACCCGTAAAATCCGGCGGCCGCGGGTAGGTTACGCTGCCGGGATGGGCTCTGGCGAAGGCCAGCAGCGCCTGCGGGCTGACGGGGGGCTGCGGGGTTTGTTCGCGGCGGGCGATAAACGTCAGCTGGGCGCTGCCCCACGGCGACTCGGCGCCCTCGGTGGCGACAGAAAAATCTTCCTGAACCGGCTTTTGCAGATCGACATAGCGCCAGTTGGGCAGCGATTCGGCCCAGCCGGTGAGCAGCAGGTTGGCCTGTTTTAGGGTGTGAAAGTTCTCGCCGTTGATCCACAGGAGATCCACCGACCCGCCGCGGCGACGGCCGGCCTGCGCCTCCGTCTGGATGCGTTTCACCGCGTCGGCGGCATCGGCGATAGGGACAATACGCAGGTCGATTGCGTAGTGGCGTTTGACCTCCTCGCTGACCCACGCCAGATAGTGGTTGACGGCCGGGTCTCCACCCCAGGCGTTAAACCAGACGGTCTGGCCGCGGGCTTCCGTCTGGGTCTGCCGCCAGCTGTCGTCGGCTTGAACCACCAGCGGCCAGAGAAGCAGCAGGCACAGACAGAGGCTGAAATCACGCAAACGGCGCATCGTTACTCCTTATGGTGCGGGGAAGAACCAGGTATCTTGCACAGCCCCTGGGCAGGGATCGCCATCGCGGCATTGAACCGCGCCGATAAATTTTGCAGGCCAATCAGGGCGGTCAGCTCGGTGAGCGCCCGGGCGTCAAAATGCGCGGCCATCGCGCTACGCAGGGCATCATCCACCTCCGGCGGCGTCTGGGTGGCGGCTTCGGCATAGGCCAGCGCCAGACGCTCTTTTTCGCTGAACAGCTTACTGCTGCGCCAGTCGGCGACCGCCAGCAGCTTGTCCTGGCTCCCGCTCCGCGCCGCTAGGGTCATGCTGGTGATATCGATGCAGAATTCGCAGTGGCACAGCTGGGCGATGCGGGCGCTGACCAGCGAGCGCAGCACCGGATCCAACGGCGAGCGGCGGCGTTCAATATAGCCCACGAACAGCGAAACCAGGTAAAACAGCCACGGGATCCGTCCCCACCAGCGAATGGGGCTCAGCACCTGGCCGTAATGCCGGCGGTGCAGCCAGGCCTGCGGACGAAGGATCAGGGGGACAGTATCCAGCGGGGGTAAGCTCATGGCGACGATCTCTTATGACGTTCACGGTAAATATTTTTGGCGATGGAGATGACCACCGCCAGGGCCAAAAGCAGCGAAAGGCCGGTGGCCAGCCAGAAGGCGCCTCCGGTCAGCAGGCTCCCGGCCCAGGAATAGACGATGGTCGCCGGCAGCTGGCCCACGCCGGTGGCCAGCATAAAGGGCCAGAAGCGCAGCGAGGTCAGTCCGGCGGCATAGCTGACCGGATCAAAAGGGACAAACGGCAGCAGGCGGCAGATCAGGATCGTCTGCGCGCCATAGCGGGCGAAATAGCCGTCGACGCTGCGCAGCACCGTGCGGCCGGTGAGCTTCTCCACCATCTCGCGCCCCAGCGCTCTGGCGATGCAAAAGCAGAGCCCGGCCCCGACCATGGCGCTGAACCACGACAGCATGCCTCCCCAGAAGGCGCCGAACAGCGCGGCGTTCGCCAGGGTGATCAGGAAGGCCGGCAGCGGGGCGACGATCGCCTGGAGGATCATTAGCGCAAAAGAGACCAGCGCCGCCTGCGTCCCCCAGGCGGCGATAAAGTTTTTGACATACTGGGGATCCAGCGACGCTAACGCCGTCAGGCTGTGTTGCAGAAAGGCTCGCCCGTCGGGGAACCACAGCCAGGCGGTCAGGCCGGCGACAGCCACCACGGCAAGGGCCAGCCTGGCGCGGCGCAGGTGACGGCGATCAGGTCGGGTCATGGCGCACCTCCTCGCCGGGCGTTGCCACACGGCGGGCGCGGGCAAACCGTTTGCCCATCTGCACCAGGGCAAACAGCAGCCCGCCGGCGAGGCTCAACTTGAGCGCGAAAGCGAGGGTCGCTCCTTCGCGGGCCAGTTCGCTGGCCATCACCGAATAGATGACCAGGCCCGGCAGGGTGGTCACGGCGGAGATCAGAGTAAAAGGCCAGAAGGGGATCGCCGTCAGGCCGTAGGCGTAATTCTGAATGTTGTAGGGGAAGAGTGGCACCAGGCGGGTGAGGATCAGGAAATCGCTGCCGCTGCGGGCGATACCGCGCTCAATGGCCTGGAAGACGGCGGTATGGCCTACATAGCGCTGCAGCAGATCGCGCCCCAGCCAGCGGGCGATCAAAAACGACAACGAAGAGGCGACGGTGGCGGCGGCAAACGAGAGCAGAGAGCCGGTCAGCGGGCCGAAAAGCACCCCGCCGGCGATCACCAGCAGGCTGCCGGGGATCAGGCACAGGGTGGCAATGATAAATAGCGCAACATAGACCAGATAGCCCCAGGCGCCATGATGGCGGAGGGTCTCCTGCAGCAGATGCAGGTGAGTCAGCAGATCGTGAAGACCAACGCGGTGGCTGATAACGGCCAGCGTGGCCGCCAGCGCGAGAAGTACCAGCCCTTTACCAATGGCCGGATGATGGCTTCTTTTTCATGATGGGGTCTCCTGTACAGCCTGGACGCGGTGGACGTCAAAAAGTGCGCGCGACAGTATCCTGTTCCGACGACGGTCACAATGGTTTACCGTCGCTTTGTTGATTTTGCTCAGGAAATTCTGCCCCCCGCGCGGCGGGAGGCGAGAGAAGGACGTGACTTACGGCCGGAAGGTGGCCCACACCGGCGCGTGGTCGGATGGTTTTTCCATCCCGCGGATCTCATAATCGATCCCGGTCTCCACGCAGCGCTGGGCCAGAGGCTGACTGGCCAGCAGCAGGTCGATGCGCAGCCCACGGTTATCGTCAAAGCCTTTGGAGCGGTAATCAAACCACGAGAAGTGCTCATGATTGTCAGGGTTAGCCTGACGCCAGGTATCTACCAGGCCCCAGCCCAGCAGGCGATCCATCCATTCCCGTTCTTCCGGCAGGAAGGAACATTTGCCGGTGCGCAGCCAGCGTTTGCGGTTCTCTTCACCGATACCGATGTCGAGATCGGTAGGGCTGATGTTCATATCGCCCATGATCAGTACCGGATTCTCTTTATTGAGCTCGCTCTCCAGGTAGTTCTGCAGATTCTGATAGAACGCCGCTTTGGCCGGGAATTTGGTCTCATGATCGCGGCTTTCACCCTGCGGGAAATAACCGTTAATCACCGTGACGTTACCGAAGGGCGACGGGATCTCCGCCATGATGATGCGGCGCTGAGCCTCTTCGCCATCGTTAGGGAAACCGCGGCGGACGGCAATCGGCGTCTCTTTGGTCAGCAGCGCGACGCCATAATGGCCTTTCTGGCCGTGATAAAAGACGTTATAGCCGAGTCTGGCGACCTCTTCGAGAGGGAACATGTCGTCGTGAACTTTGGTTTCCTGCAGGCCAATCACGTCCGGCTGGTGTTTTTCGACGATGGCGGCCAGTTGGTGTGGGCGGGCGCGCAGGCCGTTGATATTAAAAGAGACGAATTTCATAGTCGCTGCCACTGTGCAAGGTGAATAGTGCAGGGATGGTAGCAGAAATTCGCCAGGCTGGCTGCCATCCGATGCGTCATTCTACCAATCGCTGCGCATGATCGTGCCGTGGGTGCCCCTTTTGCGGGCACGCCGCGCCAAAAAAGGGCAAATATCTACGATAAATTTCGCAGAAGATCACAATTACAGAATTATATCTTACCGTTGCATAACTTATCTTCTTTAATCACTGTTCATCCCCCTTTATCGGATAGTTATTCACTAAATATGCATTTTATATGAATAGCGTTAGGTTGTAACTCGTTGATATTGCGTTATCTCATCCGGTTTATGCATTTTTATCGCTGGCTGGCACGAACCGTGCAATCTACATTTACAGCGTAATAACTCATATTTATTAACATTATTGCTACTTTTAATTTACCGGAAGAGGTCGATATGTCTCAGTCAATTACGCGTAACCACTTTGATGAATGGATGATGCCGGTCTACGCGCCAGCGGCGTTTATTCCGGTGCGGGGCGCCGGGTCGCGGCTGTGGGATCAGCAGGGCAAAGAGTATATCGATTTTGCCGGCGGTATCGCCGTGAACGCGCTGGGGCATGCGCATCCGCGTCTGGTGCAGGCCCTCACCGAGCAGGCGGGCAAGTTTTGGCATACCGGCAACGGCTATACTAATGAGCCGATCCTGCGGCTGGCCAAAATGCTTATTGATGCCACTTTCGCCGACCGGGTCTTCTTCTGTAACTCCGGGGCCGAGGCCAATGAGGCGGCGCTCAAGCTGGCGCGTAAATATGCCCACGATCGCTTTGGCAGCGAGAAAAGCGGCATCGTCGCCTTCCAGAACGCTTTCCACGGGCGGACGCTGTTCACCGTTTCGGCGGGCGGTCAGCCGGCCTACTCCCGGGATTTTGCCCCGCTGCCGCCGCAGATCCAGCATGCGGTGTTTAACGATCTCGAGTCGGCAAAGGCCTTGATCAATGACCAAACCTGCGCGGTGATCGTCGAGCCGGTGCAGGGTGAAGGGGGCGTGGTGCCGGCCAGCGTCGAGTTTTTACGCGGCCTGCGTCAGCTTTGCGACCAGCACAACGCCCTGCTGATTTTCGATGAAGTGCAGACTGGGGTCGGGCGCACCGGCGAGCTGTACGCCTATATGCACTACGGCGTGACGCCCGATGTGCTGACTACCGCCAAAGCGCTGGGCGGCGGCTTCCCCATCGGCGCGCTGCTGGCCACAGAGGCCTGCGCCAGCGTGATGACCGTCGGCACCCACGGCACCACCTACGGCGGCAACCCGCTGGCGGGGGCGGTGGCCGGCGAGCTGCTGTCGATCGTCAACACCCCGGAAGTGCTCTCCGGCGTCAGACAGCGCCATCAGTGGTTTTGCGAACGTCTGCAGGCGATCAACGCCCGCTATGGCCTGTTCAAGGAGATCCGCGGCCTGGGGCTGTTGCTCGGCTGCGTGCTGAACGACGCCTGGGCCGGGAAGGCGAAAGCCCTCAGCAACCTGGCGGCGGAAGAGGGGGTGATGATCTTGATCGCCGGCGCCAACGTGGTGCGTTTCGCTCCGGCGCTGAACGTCAGTGAAGAAGAGGTGAACAGCGGTCTGGATCGCGTCGAGCGGGCCTGCTCGCGTTTCCTGGCGGGAGTCTCATCATGATGGTTATTCGACCGGTGGAGCCGGGCGATCTGCCCGGGCTGCTGAAGCTGGCAGCGGAGACCGGCGGCGGGCTGACCTCGCTGCCGGTGGATGAAGCGACCCTCGCGGCGCGGATCGCCCGCTCGCAGCAAACCTGGCGCGGCGAGCTGCCGAAAAGCGAGCAGGGCTATGTCTTTGTGCTGGAGGAGAGCGAGAGCGGCACGGTGGTGGGCATCTGCGCGATAGAGGTGGCGGTGGGCCTCAACGATCCCTGGTACAACTACCGGGTCGGCACTCAGGTCCATGCCTCGAAGGAGCTTAACGTCTACCAGGCGCTGCCGACGCTGTTTCTCAGCAACGACCACACCGGCAGCAGTGAGCTGTGCACCCTGTTCCTCGACCCGCAGTGGCGCAAAGAGGGCAATGGCTATCTGCTGTCGAAATCGCGCTTCTTATTTATGGCCGCTTTTCGCGAGCGCTTCAATGAGAAGGTGGTCGCCGAGATGCGCGGGGTGATTGACGAGCACGGCTATTCCCCGTTCTGGGAGAGCCTGGGCAAACGCTTTTTCGCCATGGAGTTTTCCCGCGCCGACTACCTGTGCGGCACCGGACAAAAGGCTTTCATTGCCGCCCTGATGCCCAAGCATCCGCTGTATATCGATTTCCTCACCCCCGAGGCGCAGGCGGTGATCGGCAAGGTCCATCCGCAGACCGCCCCGGCCCGGACGGTGCTGGAGAAAGAGGGATTCCGCTACCTGAACTACATCGATATTTTCGACGGAGGCCCGACCCTGGAGTGCGATATCGACCGGGTGCGGGCGATCCGCAAAAGCCGTCTGGTGACCACCGAGGCCGGCGAAACGCCACCCGGCGACTGGCCGTTGTGCCTGGTGGCGAACGAACAGTATCACCAGTTCCGCGCCCTGCTGGTGCATGCCGACCCGGATGGCGACACCCTGACCCTCAGCGCCCGCGAGCTGGATATGCTGAAGTGTCATGCTGGCGACCAGGTGCGCATGGTGCGCTTGATCCCTGAGGAGAAAACCGCATGAGTCTGTGGATTAACGGCGAATGGCGGCCCGGCGATGGGCCGCGCTTCAGCAAACAGGATCCGGTCAACCTGAAGATTGTCTGGCAGGGCGAGGCGGCGGATGCCGGGCAGGTTGCCGAGGCGGTCGCGGCTGCCCGCCAGGCGTTCCCGGCCTGGGCGCGGCTGCCGTTTGCCGACCGCCAGGCCATCGTCGAAAAGTTTGCCAGCCTGCTGGAGGCCAGCAAGGCGGAGCTGACGGCGATTATCGGCGCCGAGACCGGAAAGCCGCGCTGGGAGGCGGCCGGGGAAGTGACGGCGATGATCAACAAGGTGGCGATCTCGGTGAAGGCGTATCACACCCGTACTGGTGAACAGTACAGCGATCTGCCCGATGGCGCCGCGACGCTGCGTCACCGGCCGCATGGCGTGCTGGCGGTCTTTGGTCCCTATAACTTTCCCGGCCATCTGCCGAACGGGCATATCGTGCCGGCGTTGCTGGCGGGCAATACCGTGGTCTTTAAACCCAGCGAATTAACCCCGCACAGCGGCGAAGCGGTGGTGAAGCTGTGGGAGCAAGCTGGCCTGCCCGCCGGCGTGCTCAACCTGCTGCAGGGCGGTCGGGAAACCGGCGAGGCGCTCAGCGGCCAGGCGGACATCGATGGGCTGCTGTTTACCGGCAGCTCGACCACCGGTTTTCATCTGCATCGCCAGCTGGCCGGGCAGCCGCAAAAGATCCTCGCGCTGGAGATGGGCGGCAATAATCCGCTGATCGTTGACGACCCACGGGACGTCGATGCCGCGGTGCATCTGACCATCCAGTCCGCCTTTATCACCGCCGGCCAGCGCTGCACCTGCGCCCGACGTCTGCTGGTCCGGCGCGGAGAGCCGGGGGATGCCTTCCTCTCCAGGCTTGTGACGGTCAGCCAACGGCTGATCCCCGCGGCGTGGGACGCTGAGCCGCAGCCGTTTCTCGGCGGGCTTATCTCTGAACAGGCCGCGCAGAAAGTGCATCAGGCCTGGCTGCAGCGGGTCGCTGCTGGCGCGGTCACCCTGCTGGAGCCGCGGTTATTGCAGGCCGGGACGTCGCTGCTGACGCCGGGGATTGTCAACATGAGCGACATGGCCCAGGTCGAGGATGAAGAGGTGTTCGGCCCGCTGCTTGGGGTCTGGCGCTACGATACTTTCGAAGAGGCGATTGCCCTGGCCAACGCCACCCGCTTCGGCCTCTCCTGCGGGTTAATCTCCCCGGAACGAGAGAAGTTCGATCGGCTGCTGCTTGAGGCACGGGCCGGGATAGTCAACTGGAACAAACCGCTGACCGGGGCGGCGAGTACCGCGCCGTTCGGCGGCACCGGAGCCTCAGGCAATCATCGCCCCGGGGCATGGTATGC
Source organism: Klebsiella sp. GG_Kp175 (assembly GCF_040062325.1). NCBI lineage: Bacteria > Pseudomonadati > Pseudomonadota > Gammaproteobacteria > Enterobacterales > Enterobacteriaceae > Klebsiella > Klebsiella sp. GG_Kp175. Next base: position 233,519 of record NZ_JBEAFX010000004.1, read on the forward strand.
CGCAGATTATTGCGCCTGGCCGATGGCCAGTCTCGAATCGCCGACCCTGACGCTGCCCGCCAGTCTCAATCCGGGGCTCGACTTCCGGGCCGGGGTGGCGTCATGACCGCCCGCGAAGTCAACTTTGACGGTCTGCCCGGGCTGACCCATCACTACGCAGGGCTCTCCTTTGGCAATGAGGCCTCCACCCGGCACCGCTATCGGGTGTCGAACCCGCAGCTGGCGGCGAAGCAGGGGCTGAAAAAAATGAAAGCCCTTGCCGACGCCGGCTATCCGCAGGCGGTGATCCCCCCTCAGGAACGACCCACCGTGCCGCTCCTGCGTCAGCTGGGCTTTAGCGGCAGCGATGAGCAGGTGGTGGCCCGTGCGGCCCAGCAGGATCCGGATCTGCTGTCGGCGGTGAGTTCGGCCTCGGCGATGTGGGTGGCGAACGCCGCGACGGTTTGTCCCTCCGCCGATTCGCTGGATGGCCTGGTGCATCTGACGGTGGCGAATCTGCAGGATAAATTCCACCGCGCCAGTGAGGCCCCCACCACCGGAGCGCTGCTGCAGGCGATATTCCCGGACCGCACGCGATTTGCCATCCACCCGGCGCTGCCTGCCTCTGCCTGGTTTGGCGACGAAGGGGCGGCGAACCATAACCGTCTCGGCGGCGAATATGGCGCCCCCGGCGTCCAGCTATTTGTCTATGGCCGCCGTCGGGGAAGCGAGGAGGCGCCGCGTCGTTATCCGGCGCGGCAAACCCTTGAGGCAAGCCAGGCGGTGGCGCGCCTCAATCAGGTCAATCCCCGCCAGCTCATCTTCGCCCGCCAGCATCCGGAGGCGATCGACAAGGGGGTTTTTCATAACGACGTCATCGCGGTGAGCAACCGTCAGGTCCTGTTCTGCCATGAGCAGGCCTTTGCCGACCAGGACGCGGTTTTGCAGCAGCTTGCGCAGCAGGTGCCGGGCTTTACCCCGTTGATGGTTCCCGCCAGCCGGGTCACGGTGGAAGAGGCGGTTGCTACCTATCTGTTCAACAGTCAGCTGTTGAGCCGGGCGGACGGCAGCATGGCGCTGATCCTGCCCCAGGAAGCCCAGGCGCATCCGGGCGTGTGGAACTATCTTAATGAGCTGCTGGCCGCAGATAACCCCATCGCCGCGCTGCAGGTGTTTGATCTGCGCGAGAGTATGGCCAACGGCGGCGGTCCGGCGTGCCTGCGCCTGCGGGTGGTGTTGACGGCCGAGGAGTATCAGGCGGTCAATCCGCACGTCCTGATGAACGATACGCTGTTTGCCACCCTCAATGACTGGGTGGATCGCTACTATCGCGACCGCCTCACCCAGGCCGACCTCGCCGACCCACAGCTGCTGCGGGAAGGGCGCGATGCGCTGGATCGGTTGACCCAGATCCTGCAGCTCGGTTCGGTTTATCCATTTCAGCAATAAGGGGGCGCGGTGGAACACTTTCTGGCATTAACCCTGGCGGGGCGATTGCCCCATCACTTTCACGGCGAGACGGCCCATTTCCGCTGGCACTGGCTCGGCGAGGGGATCCTCGAGCTGACGCCGCATGCGCGCTGCGAGCGCGGGCTGGTGCTTTCCTGCGCCATCCATGGCAACGAAACGGCGCCGGTGGAGATTGTCGACCGGCTGGTGCAGCGGCTGGTCCGGGAGGCACTCCCCCTGCGCTGGCGGCTGCTGGTGATCGTCGGTAACCCGCCGGCGCTGCGGGCGAATAAACGCTATCTGCACAGCGATATGAACCGGATGTTTGGCGAGCGCTGGCGGCAGTTCCCGGCCAGCGAGGAGACGCAGCGGGCGCAGCGGCTGGAGCAGGCGGTGGCCCGTTTCTATCGCGACCATGATGGTCCGCGCTGGCACCTCGATCTGCATACCGCGATCCGCGGGTCGCTGCATCCGCGCTTCGGCGTGCTCCCGGCCCGCGATACGCCCTGGGAGGAGGATTTTCTTCACTGGTTGGGCGGCGCCGGGCTGGAGGCGCTGGTATTTCATCGCCAGCCGGGCGGGACCTTCACCCATTTCAGCTGCGAACGGTTCGCGGCGCTGGCCTGCACTCTTGAACTGGGTAAAGCGCTGCCGTTGGGGGAAAACGATCTAACGCAGTTTGCCGCCGCCGAGGGGGCTATCTCCCGGTTGCTGGTGGGGGATCTGGCCATTGCCGACGCCCCGGCGCCGCTGCGCTACCGGGTGGTGCAGCAGATCACCCGCCATAGCGATGATTTCCGCTTGCATATGGCGGAACAGACGCTGAACTTCACCCCCTTCGCCCCAGGCACGCTGCTGGCGGAGGAGGGGGAGACGCGGTATGTGGTGGGGGCAGAGCCGGAGTATGTTCTGTTTCCCAATCCGGCGGTGGCCAGGGGGCTGCGCGCTGGCCTGATGCTGGAAAAATTATCCTGAGGGCAAGCCGTCCGCCGGGCGGCCTGCTTTATTTCGCGCGTCGTTGTTCATCTTCTTATTTTTTCGTGCGCCAGTGTAAATTTGCAGATTATTCCTGGTAAAATGCTTTGTTTTTAATCGTCGCTCCTTTATACTCTCCATAATTCCTGTGCAAAACAGCAAGTTATTTATTTTTTATTGCAATTCTTCGTTCAAATTCCTTATTTCCTCCATAATTGGTGAGAAACTGTTTTTTACACTTTCATTGTTTTACTCTTGCTCTGACTAATTGACGATAAACGTCGTAAAGTTAATCTCGTCAACACGGCAACGCGCCGTAAGAATAACGTAAAGTAAGGATTGAATGATGAAGAAACTCACTGCACTGTTTGTTGCCTCTACTCTGGCTCTGGGCGCGGCTAACCTGGCACACGCCGCCGATACCACCACCGCGCCGAGCGACAGCAAGCCGATGATGATGCATCATAAAGGCGGCCCGGGTCAGCATGACATGATGTTTAAAGGCCTGAACCTGACCGATGCGCAGAAGCAGCAGATCCGCGAGATCATGAAGAGCCAGCGCGAAAACATGAAGCGTCCGTCCCTTGACGAACGCCGCGCGATGCACGAGCTGATCGCCAGCGATACCTTTGATAAGGCGAAAGCGGAAGCGCAGATCGATAAGATGGAAGCGCAGCATAAAGCGATGGCGCTGTCCCGCCTGGAAACGCAGAACAAGATCTACAACATTCTGACCCCGGAGCAGAAAAAACAGTTCAATGCCAATTTTGAGAAGCATCTGACAGAACGCAACGCGCCGGCAGGTAAAATGCCTGCACCCGCTGAATAATGTAGCGCACTGAATCAAGACCGCCGGTCTTGCCCAATAATGCCATCAGGCGTTGGGCAGGGCCGGCGGTTTTTTGTTTCTGGTCTTTCAGCCAAGCGGATGCAACGGGTAGTTGCCGCTGAGCAGAGGCTTACAGAGGATTTTGTAACCATCCTGGTCGAATCCGGCGGGCAGGCGGGTCAGCGCAGCGGCCTCATTGAGCGAGTCGACGGCTCCCAGCCACAGCCAGTTATGAATGACATGATACTGCGTCATATCCGGGCCGCGCTCCTCCAGCGCCACCGGTCCTGCCCACGGCCAGCACACCAGCTGCAGCTTGCTCATCTGCGCCAGCAGACGCTGACGGTGCGCCTCCACGCTCTCCTTTCCACAGCAGGCGCCGGCGCAGCGGCCCAGTGCGGATCGAAAGCAGGCGCGGCCGCGGCTGAGCGGCTCCAGACCGAGCAGGCCGTAACAGAGGCGCTGTTCGTCAGCAAGGCTCTGCAGCATCTGCAGCGCCGCCCGCCGGTTGGCGAACAGACCATAGAGATGCTGCTGGTGCGAGAAATCAACCTCGCGGGCATAGACAATCTGCGGCCGGTCGTCCGCAAGCAGCCAGGCGCAGAGTTGCTTGTTACGCCGTAGCCGCTTGTTAAACAGCGGCTGCTGCTCTTTAATCAACCGCGCCTCCAGCAGCAGCGCTCCCAGCTCGCCAGCGGTGCGCTGCCAGGTGATACGCCGGGACTGACGCAGCATCGCCGCCTCTTCAGGGGTGCGCAGGTGGGAGAGCACCCGGCTGCGGAGGTTGACGCTCTTGCCGATATAGAGCGGCATCGTGTCGCTATCGCCGTGAAACTGATAGACGCCCGGCAGCTTCGGCAGTGTCTCCAGCCACGGGCGAAGGTGTTCGGGATATTCATAGATCGCCGCCGCCTCAAACTCCAGACGCGGGGCAGATTGCTTTCTGGCCACAATAACTCCTGATACTGTCTATCTATCCAGTATAGCAGGCGGTTTTTGCGGCGAAAAGCGCAAAAAACAACCCCGGCGCGGGCCGGGGCGGGGGAGGGACTATTTTTTCCAGAAATCGTCAAAGACGGTGATCGGTGGCCGACGCTTGTGTTCGGTTTTCAGATACCAGCCTTCGATCGTTTTGGCGATGCTGGGGTCCAGCGTTTTGCCTTCCAGATAGTCGTCGATATTCTCATAGGTCACCCCCAGCGCCAGTTCATCCGGCAGGGAGGGGCGATCGTCTTCCAGATCGGCTGTCGGTAACTTCTTATACAGATGTTCCGGGCAGCCGAGATGGGCCAGCAGCTGTTTGCCCTGACGTTTGTTCAGCCGGAAGATCGGGTTGATGTCGGTGCCGCCGTCGCCATATTTGGTGAAGAAGCCGGTAATCGCCTCCGCTGCATGGTCGGTGCCGACTACCACCCCTTGGGTCATCCCGGCGATGCTGTACTGGGCTTTCATGCGCTCACGGGCTTTTTCGTTGCCGCGAACGAAGTCGCTCAGTTCGATCCCCGCTTCGCGCAGCGCCTGTTCGCTTGCCAGTACCGAGGCTTTGATATTCACCGTCAACACCCGGTCAGGCTGAATAAAGGCGATGGCATCCTGGCAGTCCTGCTCATCCGCCTGCACGCCGTAGGGTAAACGGACGGCGATAAACTGCAGGCTGCTGTCGCCCGTTTCGGCGCGCAGTTCATTGATCGCCATCTGGCACAGTTTCCCCGTCAGGGTCGAGTCCTGGCCGCCGCTGATACCCAGCACCAGTGATTTAATAAAAGGGTAAGTCTGCAGATAGGATTTCAGGAAATCGACGCTGCGACGGATCTCGTCTGCGGCATCGATCTGCGGCTTCGCGCCCAGCGCCTGAATAATCTCTTGTTGTAGCGTCATCGCGCCCTCCGAAAGTGAATCTGTTTGGCAACCTGTTGGCTTAAAGCTACCTCTTTGCCGCTGAAACGACAAGGACCGGGGTTTTGACTGCCGGAAAAGAAGGCAATCAATGACATAGGATTTCATTATAGATGCCACCGCGCAGGAGAAAGCGCCGGTCGGCGGCGGAGCGTCAATCCTGTTTACGTAATAACACACTCAGACATGATTTCGCTGTTCGGCTTGAAAAATAACACTATTTATTCCAGGCTTATCGTTACACAGTGGAAGAGAGGAACCAAAATGAAGAAAAGCTTAGCAGGAATACTGGGCGTCACCGTCGCGTTAACCTTACTCGCGGGCTGTACCGCTTACGATCGTACCAAAGACCAGTTTACCCAGCCGGTGGTGAAAGATGTGAAGAAAGGGATGTCGCGTCAGCAGGTGATGCAGATCGCTGGCAAACCTTCAACGGAAGTGACGATGGTCCATGCCCGCGGCACCTGCCAGACCTATATCCTCGGTCAACGAGATGGTAAAGTGGAGACCTACTTTGTGGCCCTCGACGAAACGGGGCACGTGATGAACTCCGGCTACCAGACCTGCGCCGAGTATGATACGGATCCGCGCAACGCTAAGTAAGCGCCTTACTGTTGACTGAGTTGTACGTAAGCCCGACCACTGGTCGGGCTTTTTTGTGAGTCCTGATGCTTATTTAATTGCGCGAATTATTTGGGTGAAAATGTGAGGGTAGTCAAAACCGGAGGTCAATGAGAGACAATTCTGTTCAACAGGGAATTATCACGACGGCTCAGCTTGCCGTATACTCAACCCATAAACAGAATTAACCGGATGTTACCAGTCTTACCGGCTCTCAGCGGTTACTGAAGGCCCTGGTCTCACACATTGAGGAAGCGTTCATGGAAAAGAAACACATTTATCTGTTCTGCTCGGCAGGCATGTCCACGTCACTGCTGGTCTACAAAATGCGGGCGCAGGCGGAAAAATACGAAGTCCCGGTCATTATTGAAGCCTATCCTGAAACTCTCGCGGGTGAAAAGGGACCGGAAGCCGACGTTGTATTATTAGGGCCACAAATTGCGTATATGTTACCGGAAATTCAGCGCCTGCTGCCAAATAAACCGGTAGAAGTCATCGATTCTCTTCTGTATGGCAAGGTGGATGGTTTAGGGGTATTGAAAGCCGCCGTCGCGGCCATTAAGAAAGCTGCAGCACAATAATTTTAAATTTTAAAACTCGATGTATTTTGACGCCTGGCGGCATTCTGTTGCCGGCCGTCAAAAAATAAAGAGTTTATTTTCCCGTCAAAGAGTAATTTCATACATCATCGCCGTAATAGTTTATTGCGGCTTTTAAGGGTATTGACTATGAGTAAAGTGATCGACTCGCTTGAAAAGGTACTCCTTCCTTTTGCAGTGAAAATAGGAAAGCAGCCGCATATTAATGCGATTAAAAATGGATTTATTAAACTCATGCCGTTGACCCTCGCCGGGGCCATGTTTGTATTAATTAACAACGTTTTTCTGAGCTTCGGCGAAGGCTCTTTCTTTTACTCCATGGGCATTCGCCTGGATGCCTCTACCATTGAAACCTTAAACGGTTTTAAGGCTATCGGCGGCAACGTCTATAACGGCACCCTCGGCATTATGTCGTTGATGGCGCCATTCTTTATCGGCTCCGCGCTGGCGGAAGAGCGCAAAGTCGACCCGATGGCCGCTGGCCTGCTGGCGGTAGCGGCCTTCATGACCGTGACCCCGTACAGCGTGGGCGAAGCCTATGCCGTCGGCGCCAACTGGCTGGGCGGGCAGAACATCATCTCCGGTATGATTATCGGTCTGGTCGTCGCGGAACTGTTCACCTTCGTGATCCGTCGCAACTGGGTGATCAGACTGCCGGACAGCGTGCCGGGATCGGTATCGCGCTCTTTCTCTGCGCTGATCCCTGGCTTCTTGATCCTCTCCATCTTCGGCATTATCTCGTGGGCCCTGTCGAGCTACGGCAGCAACTTCCACCAGATCATCATGGACTCCATCTCCACGCCGCTGGCGGCGATGGGCAGCGTGGTCGGCTGGGCATACGTCATCTTTAACTCCCTGCTGTGGTTCTTCGGGGTGCACGGTTCGCTGGCGCTGACCGCGCTGGATAACGGCATCATGACGCCGTGGGCGCTGGAAAACATCGCCCTGTACAACCAGTACGGATCGGTTGATGCGGCGATCGAAGCGGGTAAACAGTTCCACTTCTGGGCCAAGCCGATGCTCGACTCCTACATCCTGCTGGGGGGTTCCGGGGCGACGCTGGGTCTGATTATCGCCATCTTTATCGCTTCCCGCCGCGCTGACCATCGTCAGGTCGCGAAGCTGGCGCTGCCGTCAGGCATCTTCCAGATTAACGAACCGATTCTTTTTGGCCTGCCGATCATCATGAACCCGGTGATGTTCATCCCGTTCGTGCTGGTCCAGCCGATTCTGGCGGCCATTACTCTCGCGGCCTACAGCCTGGGGATTATCCCACCGGTGACCAACCTGGCGCCGTGGACCATGCCAACTGGCCTGGGGGCGTTCTTTAACAGTAACGGCAGTGTCGCCGCTCTGCTGGTCGCCCTGTTCAACCTTGGCGTCTCCACCCTGGTCTACCTGCCGTTTGTGGTGCTGTCGAATAAAGCGCAGACCGTTATCGAGCAGGAAGAGAGCGAAGAAGACATCGCCAACGCACTGAAATTCTGATACCGCGCGGTACGGGCAACGTCCCGTACCGCCTGAGAAATGAGGGAAATATTATGTTTGATCTGGACAACATCGACGCGGTAGAGACCCCGGAAAACGACCTCGAAGAGGTGGTGATGGGGCTGATTATCAACTCCGGCCAAGCGCGTAGTCTGGCCTATGCCGCGCTGAAGCAGGCCAAGCAGGGGGATTTTGCCGCGGCGAAAACGATGATGGAGCAGTCGCGTCAGGCGCTGAGCGAGGCGCATCGGGTGCAGACCCAGCTTATCGAAAGCGACGAGGGCGAGGGGAAAATGAAGGTCAGCCTGGTGCTGGTGCATGCTCAGGATCACCTGATGACCTCCATGCTGGCCCGCGAGCTGGTAGCGGAATTGATTGAGCTGCACGAGAAGGTACAATAGGCCATCGCGACGATGAGGCAGCCCAGGATGATGACCACCGAGATCAGTACCGCCAGAGAACAGCAGTTGTTCAACGGGAAGAACTTTCATGTGGTCATCTATAACAAAACGGAAAGCGTGAGCGGGCTCCACCAGCATGATTACTACGAATTTACCGTCGTATTAACCGGGCGCTATTACCAGGAGATCAATGGCAAACGGGTGCTGCTGGAGCGCGGGGATTTTGTCTTTATCCCGATGGGTTCGCACCACCAGAGCTTCTATGAATTTGGTGCGACGCGCATCCTTAACGTCGGCATCAGCAGGCGCTTCTTTGAGAAACATTATCTGCCGCTGCTGCCGTTTGGCCTGGTGGCGTCGCAGGTCTACGCCGTGCAGAGCGCTTTTCTCGGCTACATTGAGTCGGTCATCGCCTCACTCAATTTTCGCGAAACGGAATTTGACGAATTTATCGAGCTGGTCTCCTTTTATGTCATTAACCGTTTACGTCACTATCGCGAAGAGCCGGTTGCAGACGTCGTCCCGCAATGGTTAAAAAATACCGTTGAGGCTATGCACGATAAACTGGAGTTTGGCGAGAGCGCCCTCGAGAATATGGTTCGGCTATCGGGCAAAACGCAGGAATATTTAACCCGGGCGACCCAGCGCTATTATGGTAAAACGCCGATGCAGATAATTAACGATATCCGTATCAATTTTGCCAAAAAGCAGCTGGAAATTACCAACTATTCGGTGACGGATATTGCCTATGAATCAGGGTACAGCAGCCCGAGCCTGTTTATTAAAACCTTTAAAAAGCTGACCTCGTTTACACCGAGTAGTTATCGAAAACATTTGACCAGTATTAATTAAGCCCAGGCGGTATTAGCCGCCAGGCTTACACCATAACTAATTTAAGTTAACTGTCCGCATTTATGCGGAGAGCGGCCTGCGTCTACACGCAGCGTCTAAGGGAGAAAAAGATGAGCCAGAAATTAAAAGTCGTCACTATTGGCGGCGGTAGCAGCTATACCCCGGAATTACTGGAAGGTTTCCTGAAACGTTATCATGAACTGCCGGTGACAGAGCTGTGGCTGGTGGATGTGGAAGAGGGCCAGGAGAAGCTCGATATTATCCATGCGCTGTGCGAGCGGATGGTGGAAAAAGCCGGCGTGCCGATGAAGGTTTATAAAACGCTGGACCGCCGCGAGGCGCTGCAGGGCGCAGATTTCGTCACTACCCAGCTGCGCGTGGGCCAGCTGAAGGCGCGGGAAAAAGATGAGCGTATCCCGCTGAGCCACGGTTATCTTGGCCAGGAGACCAACGGGGCGGGTGGGCTGTTTAAGGGGCTGCGCACCATCCCGGTGATTTTCAACATCGTGAAAGATGTGCAGGAGATCTGCCCGGACGCGTGGATCATCAACTTCACCAACCCGGCGGGCATGGTCACCGAGGCGGTCTATCGTCACACCAGTTTCAAACGCTTTATCGGGGTGTGCAACATTCCCATCGGCATGAAGATGTTCATCACCGACGTGCTGCAGCTCAGCCCGAGCGATGAGCTGCACATCGACCTGTTCGGTCTGAACCACCTGGTGTTCGTCCGCGACGTGCTGGTTAATGGCGTCTCGCGCTTCGATGAACTGCTGGATGGCGTCGCCTCCGGCCGCCTGACCGCGAACTCGGTAAAAAATATCTTCGACCTGCCGTTCAGCGAAGGGCTGATCCGCTCCCTGCGCCTGATCCCATGCTCCTATCTGCTCTATTACTTTAAGCCAAAAGAGATGCTGGCGATTGAGATGGGCGAGTACTATAAGGGCGGCGCGCGCGCCCAGGTGGTGCAGAAAGTGGAGAAGCAGCTGTTTGAGCTGTATAAAAATCCGGATCTCAAGGTCAAGCCGAAGGAGCTGGAGCAGCGCGGGGGCGCCTATTACTCCGATGCCGCTTGCGAAGTGATCAACGCTATCTATAACGATAAGCAGACTGAGCACTATGTGAATATCCCACATCATGGCCATATCGATAATATCCCGGCGGACTGGGCGGTCGAGATGAGCTGCACCTTAGGTCGCGATGGCGCGAAGCCGACGCCGCGCATCACCCATTTCGACGAGAAGGTGCTGGGGCTTATCTACACCATCAAAGGGTTTGAAGTGGCGGCCAGCCAGGCGGCGATCAGCGGTGAGCTGAACGACGTGCTGCTGGCGCTGAACTTAAGCCCGCTGATCCATTCCGATCGTGACGCCGAGCAGCTGGCGCGGGAGATGATTCTGGCCCATGAAAAATGGCTGCCGAACTTTGCGGCGACGATCGAAAAACTGAAAGCGTAACGGGAGCGGCTAATGGAACGCGTATTGATCGTCAATGCCGACGACTTCGGCCTCAGTAAAGGGCAGAACTACGGCATTATCGAGGCCTGCCGCAACGGCGTGGTGACATCAACTACGGCGCTGGTCAACGGCGCGGCTATTGACCACGCCGCCCAGCTGAGCCGCAGTACGCCGGAGCTGGCGGTCGGGATGCACTTTGTGCTGACGCTGGGCGAACCGCTGTCGGCCATGCCGGGGTTAACCCGCGACGGCCGGCTGGGCAAATGGATCTGGCAGCAGGCGGAAGAAGATAACCTGCCGCTGGAGGAGATTGCCCATGAGCTGGCGTGTCAGTACCGTCGTTTTATCGAACTCTTCGGTCATGAGCCGACGCATCTCGACAGTCATCACCATGTGCATATGATCGCTCCGATCTACCCCATCGTCGCGGCTTTTGCCCGCGACAAGGGCATCGCGTTGCGCATTGATCGCCAGGTGGCGGCGCAGAGCGGTCTCGATCAGCAGGCGGCGCGCAGCAGCGCAGGCTTCAGCAGCGAGTTTTACGGGGAAGCCGTCTCTGAGGCGCTGTTCCTGCAGACGCTGGACGCCTCAATCGCCCGCGAGGAGCGCTCTCTGGAGGTGATGTGTCATCCGGCCTTTGTCGACCAGACCATCATGGGCAGCGCCTACTGCTATCCGCGGCTGGGCGAGCTTGATGTGCTGACGTCCGCCTCGCTGAAAGCGGCGGTGGCCGACCGGGGTTATCGCCTGGGAACCTACCGCGACGTGTAAACCCGACGGGGAAAGGAAAGTGAGTCAAGCCCGGCACACCGTGCCGGGCTTTTTGCTACGCCGGAATAGCGGCGATTTTCGGGCTTCTCGACCATACCCGGTGGGCCGTCATCAGGGCGAGCAGTTTATCTGCCGCCGGCGTGTCAAGAGCATCGGTGACGATGACGCCCTCTTCGCCCTGGGCCGGGACCTGCAGAACCGACGTTAACTGCCGCGCATCGCCTGCCAGCAGGATCGGCTTCAGATGCTTATAGGCCTCCAGCAGGTAGTAGCGCGCGTCGCCGCTCTGGCTCAAGGCGCTGAGATCGCCGCCGGGCACCACCACGGCATCCACCGTCAGCGACGGGGAGCCGGCGAAGGTGCCGGCGATCGGCAGGGGAGAGCCATCGTCGGCGACGACTTCCCCCATCCGCGAATAGAGCAGTTTACTGTGCACGCCCCGGGCCTGTAGCGCCTGCAGGAGATGGACCAGATCCTGCGCCGAGGTACGCTCATTGAGCAGCACCGCCACCACACGACCTTTCACATTCCCTTCGGCATCCGCGTAGAGGCTGAGGGTGGGATCTTTCTCCACGCCGTTGACCGGGGAGGGCAGAGTGAGGCTGCGCTGCTCATCGCTCAGTTCGATACCTAAATTCGCCCCGACCGTTTCCGCCAGCCGGGTATCAATATGGGCCAGGTGATCGACCACCCGCTCGCGGATCCAGGTGCGGACCACTTTGCTAAGCTCGAAGCTGAAGCCATCGATAATATGCTGCTGCTCAATCGGCGTCTGGCTCAGCCAGAACAGACGCGGCTGGGCGTAATATTCGCCGAATGACGGGCTGCGCTGACGGATCTTCTCGCCGTCGACGCGCTCGGCGAGGGACTCAAAACCGCCGCGTTTGGCGGCTGGCGGCGTCTCGCGCGGCCAGTTATCGTTGATCGAGTTGGGTTCGTAGTTGGCCGGGTTGGTGTCAATCTCCATCCGGTGCATACCGTCGCGCTGGAAGTTGTGGTACGGGCAGGTCGGCCGGTTGATCGGGATTTCATGGAAATTCGGTCCGCCGAGGCGGCTTATCTGGGTATCGGTGTAGGAGAAGAGGCGCCCCTGCAGCAGCGGATCGTTGCTGAAATCGATGCCCGGGACGATATGCCCGGGATGGAAGGCCGCCTGTTCGTTTTCGGCAAAGAAGTTGTCCGGGTTGCGGTTGAGGACCATTTTGCCGACCCGTTGCACCGGCACCAGCGCCTCGGGGATCAGCTTGGTGGGATCGAGCAGGTCGAAGTCAAAATCAAATTCATTCTCTTCGGGGATCAACTGCAGGCCGAGCTCAAATTCCGGGTAGTCCCCGGCTTCAATGGCCTCCCACAGGTCGCGGCGATGAAAATCGGGGTCACGGCCGGTCAGCTTCTGCGCTTCATCCCATACCAGCGACGCCTTGCCGGCGACCGGTTTCCAGTGGAAGCGAACAAAGGTGGCTTTGCCCTCGGCATTGATCAGGCGGAAGGTGTGGATGCCAAAGCCTTCCATGGTGCGATAGCTGCGCGGGATGCCGCGATCGGACATCGCCCACATCACGTTGTGCAGCGTTTCCGGCTGCAGGGAAACATAGTCCCAGAACGTATCGTGAGCGCTTTGTCCCTGGGGGATGGCCCAGTGGGGCTCAGGCTTCACGGCGTGGACAAAGTCGGGAAACTTCAGCGCGTCCTGGATAAAGAAAACCGGGGTGTTGTTGCCGACGAGGTCAAAAATCCCCTCGTCGGTGTAAAACTTGGTGGCGAAGCCGCGAATATCACGAACGGTGTCCGCCGACCCCGCGCCGCCCTGCACGGTGGAGAAGCGCACAAAGACCGGGGTGATTTTATCGGCTGCCGAGAGAAAATCGGCTTTGGTCAAGGCTGTCAGGCTTTTGTAGGGCTGGAAGTAGCCGTGGGCTGCTGAGCCGCGGGCATGAACGATACGCTCCGGAATTCGCTCGTGGTCGAAGTGGGTGATCTTCTCCCGCAGAATGAAATCTTCCAGCAGCGTTGGGCCGCGGGTACCGGCGCGCAGCGAGTTCTGATCGTCGGCAATGCGCACGCCCTGGTTAGTGGTCAGCGGATAGTCTTCTCCGCCTTTGCGCTGTGGCTCCAGGGCATCGAGTTTTTTGCTGTGGGTATCAGGCGTTTTCAGGCTGCCAGGGGCGGTCGGTTCAGCGCCAGGGGCGGTGGGTTTCGGCGTGGGGCGCCACTCCCGGTCATCCGGCGCCAGCGAGTCGAGACCCGGCTGCGCTTCCTCGCTGCCGTGGACCGGTGCCTGCTGGTGGTGAGGGTTTGGGTGCTTATCAGACATTGCTCGTCTCCTGCTTTCATTGCTAAAAGTGGTCGTTGATAAACCAAAACCCTTCTAACTATAGAACATTACGCTGCCTGCGCCCGGCCAGGGGGCAGGGAGTTATCCTAAAATGCGCATCGGCGGCAGGGGGGCGACGAACGGGGCCACGATCGGCTATGATAGAGGTTTCTGTTTCCCGCTTTGCTTAGTGAATCCATTTGTTATGAAACCATTGCGCCAACAAAATCGCCCTGTCATTAGCTACGTGCCGCGCGTGGAGCCTGCGCCCCCGGAACATGCCGTGAAAATGGACCATTTTCGCGATGTCTGGATTTTGCGCGGGAAGTATGTCGCCTTTCTGCTGATGGGAGAGCATTTTCGCCGTTCACCGGCGTTCAGCGTGCCGGAGTCGGCGCAGCGCTGGGCTAACCAGGTGCGTCAGGAAGGAGAGATTGAAGCCTGAGTCTGCTGCAGAAATAAAAAAACCGCTGATTATCAGCGGTTTTTTTGTGCTTACCGTTTAGCGATGCGCCAGTTCGGCTTCTTCTTCGCTATCGAAAATCGACTTGTCGGTCTGGCGCAGCCACTGGCTGGTCAGCGTCCCGGCGGTCATGGAGCCGTTAACGTTCAGCGCGGTACGTCCCATATCGATCAGCGGCTCGACGGAGATCAGCAGCGCCACGAGGGTCACCGGCAGGCCCATCGCCGGCAGGACGATCAGCGCGGCGAAGGTGGCCCCGCCGCCCACTCCGGCGACGCCCGCCGAGCTGACGGTGACGATGCCCACGAGGGTGGCAATCCACATCGGATCCAGCGGGTTGATGCCTACGGTCGGTGCGACCATCACCGCCAGCATGGCCGGGTAGATACCGGCGCAGCCGTTCTGACCAATGGTGGCGCCAAAGGAAGCGGAGAAGCTGGCAATCGACTCCGGTACGCCGAGACGACGGGTCTGCGCTTCCACGTTCAGCGGAATGGAGGCGGCGCTGGAGCGGCTGGTGAAGGCGAAGGTGATCACCGGCCAGACTTTACGGAAATACTTCAGCGGGCTGACGCCGTTAATCGCCAGCAGCAGGCCGTGGACGATAAACATGATGCCCAGCGCGATGTACGAGGCCACCACGAAGCCGCCAAGCTTGATGATATCCTGCAGATTCGACCCGGCAACCACTTTGGTCATCAGCGCCAGAACGCCGTAAGGGGTCAGCTGCATCACCAGACGAACCAGCTTCATCACCCAGCCCTGCAGGGTATCAATGGCGGTCAGGACGCGCTGGCCTTTTTCCACATCCTCTTTCAGCAGCTTCAGGGCTGCGACGCCGAGGAACGCCGAGAAAATGACGATGCTGATGATCGAGGTCGGGTTAGCCCCGGTCAGGTCAGCAAACGGGTTCTTCGGCACGAAGGAGAGGATCAGCTGCGGGACGCTGAGATCGGCCACTTTACCCACATAGTTGCTCTGAATGGCGTTCAGACGGGCGGTCTCCGCGCTGCCCTGGACCAGTCCCTCGGCGGTGAGGCCGAACATGTTAGTCACCAGCACGCCAACCAGAGCGGCGATCAGGGTGGTGAACAACAGAGTCCCGATGCTCAGGAAGCTGATTTTCCCCAGCTGCGAGGCATTGTGCAGGCGAGCCACCGCGCTAAGGATTGACGCGAAGACCAGCGGCATAACGATCATTTGCAGCAGCTGGACATAACCGTTGCCGACGATATTAAACCACTGGATGGAATCCTTCAGCACCTGGCTGTCAGACCCATAGATCAGCTGTAGCGCCAGACCAAAGATCACGCCAATCGCCAGGCCGACCAGGACCTTCCTGGCCAGGCTCCACTGTTTATGGCGCGTTTGCCCCAGCGCAAACAACAATACGGCGAACACGACTACGTTCGCTATTAATGGAAAGTTCATCCCCGTTCTCCTGATATTTTTATAACCCGGGCTGGTGGATAACCAGCTCTTATGACCGCAAGGTTAGCAGAAGGCGTTATCAAGGACTTATATTCAAATGGAATGGGTTATAACCAAAAGGTGTTTTCTGCCGGTTTATCGCCCACTCTGGTGACTTATGAAGCGATTGAAGGTGATCTGCAGGGAATTAATCACCCCGGAAGACCAGCGTATCGCGGTGTTGTCCGCCAGCGTCTGCGGCATCCAGACGGCATAGATGAACAGCGCCATACATAAGGCGCGCTCCAGCTGGTTGCCTTTGCGCGGCGCAAGGATCGGTAGCCGAAAGCGCCAGCGGCAGGGCCACAGCAGCGGCACCCCGGCTGGGGTGAGCATATCGGCAAGGATGTGGCTGAGATAGCCCAGCACCAGGCCCTGGAGGGCGTCCGCCGGGACAATCCAGCTGTCAGGCACCTTGAGGTAGAATAGCGTCAGCGCGCCAAACACCGCCAGCAGGCTGTGGGTGAAGCCGCGGTGGCCAAAGGCCCGCGCCACGGGCTTTGAGATCCAGCTCAGCCGCTGGCCAAGAAACGACTTTGGGTGATCGATGTCCGGCAGCAGGCAGGTCAAGACCGCGGAGGGCACAATATGCCACCAGTCGCCCTGCGCCAGCACCGGCGTTAACTCTGCGTTTTTGGCAAATACTGCGCAGGCGATTGAAAAGAAGAGATGGCCTTCCGCCGTCATGATAACACACCCTAAACTGTCGATTCATACAGTATAGGGTTTTTATACAGTGCACGGAAGAGGTGACGGTGTAACTCTTTGTCACAAATTCTCAGCGCGCCAGCCATCCGCCGTCGACGGCCAGGGTATAGCCGTGAATATAATCGGCGGCGGACGAGGCGAGAAACACCACCGGCCCCTGCAGGTCATCTGGCACACCCCAGCGACCGGCGGGGATACGCTCAAGGATTGCCTGGTTGCGCTCCTCATCTTCGCGCAGCGCCTGGGTGTTATTGGTGGCCATATACCCGGGCGCAATGGCGTTGACGTTGATACCCTGACCAGCCCATTCGTTAGCCAGCAGGCGGGTCAGCCCCAGCACGCCGCTTTTCGAGGCGGTATAGGAGGGGACGCGGATCCCGCCCTGAAACGAGAGCATCGAGGCGATGTTAACGATTTTCCCGCCTTCACCCTGGCGAATGAACTGCCTGGCGACCGCCTGGCAGAGGAAAAAAACTGCTTTCAGATTCAGATCGATCACCGCATCCCAGTCACTTTCCGTGAAGGTCAGGGCATCATGGCGGCGGATAATCCCGGCGTTGTTGACCAGAATATCGACCCGGCCCATCGCCGCCATCGCCTGGTCGACCAAAACGGTCATATCATCCTGTTGGCTGAGATCCGCCTGAATGGCATGAAAGCGGCGGCCCAGCGCCTGAACCTGCGCGGCAGTGTCGTGGGGAATTTTGCGGTTGATGCCGACGATATCGCATCCGGCCTGCGCCAGGCCCAGCGTCATTCCCTGTCCCAGGCCGGTATCGCAACCGGTCACGATGGCGACCTTACCCGTCAGGTCGAAGGCGTTCAGTACCATATTCACCTCTGTGTGCTGATCTTCAGGCGTACGATAACGCCACCTGTACCCAGCATAGAGGTAGGAAAACAAAATTACAATTAAAATGAAACGATGTTTTGATTTTCTTTGCTGGCGGGTGGCGGCGATCGCGTCACCCGCCAGCGGTCTTACCCGAGCAGCGCCTCGACGGTCAGGGCCTGCAGTGACGGCAGCTTGACGTCCGCCAGCACGAAGCGCGGGTCGCGGCTGTTCTCTGCTTCCGGCACGACGATAGCGCGCATGCGCGCAGCTTTGCTGGCGATCATGCCGTTGACCGAGTCCTCCAGCGCGACACAGCGCTGTGGGTCGACCCCGAGGGCGGCGGCGCAGTTGAGATACACCTGCGGGTGCGGTTTGCTCCAGGGCAGATGCTCCGCCGAGGCGAGGGCATCAAACTGGTCGCGCAGCTCGAACATATTGAGCACTTTCTCCAGCATCACCAGCGGCGAGGCTGAGGCCAGCCCTACCTTCAACCCCTGGGCTTTGCACAGGGCCACCGCCTCGCGCACCCCCGGCAGCAGCGGACGTGAGGCTTCCACCAGTTCGATGGCGCGACGGATAATGCGCGCGGTGGCTTCTGTGCGGTCAACGCCGCGCCACGGCTGCTGCGCGTACCACAGATCCACCACCAGGTCGATTCGCAGACCCAGCAGGTCGGGCAGTTCATCGCGGCGGCGGGTATCCACCCCCAGGCTCTCCATGACCTCGACCTCCGCCTGATCCCAAAGCGGCTCAGAGTCAATCAGCAACCCGTCCATATCAAAAATCGCAGCCTCAATGCGGCGCTTCGCTGACATATGTCCTTCTCCTGTTGCGTAATCAGATAAACGAATCGGCATTCATGGTATATCATACCGCGCGTTATTGGGCGAAATTCGCCGTGGAAGATAGACTTATACCCGACACATTCGGGTAAGCGAGGGGCGCCTGCGCCACGCAACGGGCGGCAGGCGAACCACTAACGCGTCTTTAACAAGGGGAACTCATGACGTACCAACAAGCTGGACGCATTGCGGTCATCAAACGTATTTTGGGATGGGTCATCTTTATTCCCGCCGTGCTGTCGACGCTGATTTCTGTCCTCAAATTTATGTATGAGCACAGTGAAAAGAAACCCGGCATTGACGCGGTGATGATGGATTTTGCGCACGTCATGATTGAGATGATGCGCTTTAACACGCCGTTCCTGAACTTTTTCTGGTACAACTCACCGCTGCCGGATTTTCACCATAGCCTGAACATCGGCTTCTGGATTATCTTCATTCTGGTGTTCGTCGGCATGGCGCTGCAGGCCTCCGGCGCGCGGATGGCGCGGCAGGCGAAATTTCTCCGCGAGGGGATTGAGGATCAGCTGATCCTCGAGCAGGCGAAAGGCGCGGAAGGGTTAACTCGCGAGCAGCTCGCCGAACGCATTGTGGTGCCGCGACATACGATCCTGGTGCAGTATTTCCCGCTGTACGTGCTGCCGGTGATGGTGATTGTTATCGGCTACTTCTTCTTCTCGCTGCTGGGCTTTCTCTAAGCCAGGTGCCCGGTTAGCCGGGCGCCATCTTATTCGGCCGGCAGAGGGCGGGGTTTACCCTGATTATCGACGGCAACGTAGATAAACAGCGCTTCCGTCGCCTTGTAGCGCTGGCCAATCGGTTCTGAAGAGACTTTTTTCACCCACACTTCGATGTTAATGGTCACTGAGGTATTGCCGCGCTTCACGCAGCGGGCATAGCAGCACACCACGTCGCCTACGGCCACCGGGCGTAAAAAGGTCATCCCATCCACGCGCACGGTCACCACGCGACCTTGGGCGATCTCTTTGGCCATAATGGCGCCGCCGATATCCATCTGCGACATCAGCCAGCCGCCAAAAATGTCCCCGTTGGCATTGGTATCTGCCGGCATTGCCAGGGTGCGTAAAACCATTTCGCCCTTCGGGGCGAGATCTGTTGTTGTCATGCTCTACTCTGTTGTGGTCAAAGACGATCAGCGGGATGCTACTATGAAAACGGCGTAGAGAGAATAGGGCTGGCGCCCGCGGAGGCGGGCGCAGTGGTTCAGAAAGAGAGGGTCACTCCGGCGTAATACGCGCGTCCAGGCTCATTGTAGGTCGAGGCGCCGGCATTTTCGCGATACAGTTGCTTATCAAAGAGGTTACTTATGCCGGCATTCAGGCGAATATCCCGGTTGAGCTGATACTGGGTGCCGATCCCCACGATGGAATAGGCGCCAACCTCGGTGGTAGCAAGGGTTCCGGTTTCGTTGCGGATCTCTGCATACTGACGCGGCTTCTGACGGCCATAAAGCGTCCAGTTGACATTCGCAGACAGGGCGTCGTTTACCTGCCAGTCGAGCATCGTGTTAACGGTATATTTCGGGATAACCGACAGCGGGTTGCCTGTCTCTTTACTTTCAGATTTGAACATCCAGGTGGCATTGGTCCGCCAGCTTAGGATATCAGCCAGCACCGGGATCAGCATATTGCCTTCCAGCCCCTCGACTACTGCTTTGCCGCCGTTCTGCCATTGCAGGATATTATTGCCGCTGGAGGTATAGCCCAGCACCTCGGTTCCGGAGACGATTTTGTTTTTGTAATCGTTGCGGAACCAGGTGACCCCGGCAGCGTAGCCATTAAGGTTAAATTCGATACCGATCTCTTTGTTAATACTGATTTCCGGGTCGAGGTCAGGGTTGCCCAGCAGATAGCAGCTGCCTTCGGCGATAGTGTTTGGACAACCGTTGCCGCGGGTGGAGAGCAGATAGCCTTCACTGGATTGATAGAGGTTAGGCGCTTTAAACACCCGCGCGATACCGGCCTTCAGCGTGAACATATCGCCCAGCGCCTGAGACAAATTGAGGCTTGGGCTCCAGTTGCTGCCAAACTGATTATGATAATCGAAACGAATGCCGGGGATCAGGTTGGTGCCGGGCACGGCTTCGATATTATCCTCCAGATAGATACCGGTGAGGGTGGCGCTGTTTTTGGTACGACGTTGCGCAGGGTCGCCGGAGGTCCCAGGGATAGTCTCCCCATTGCTGTTAGTGGCCTGCATCGATGCCGGGTCGTCGAGCTGATCATGGTTCCATTCCATGCCCAGCGTCAGCGTCTGATCCGCCAGCCAGAAGAAAGGCACATTGAATTCGGAGGTAGTACGCCAGGATTCCAGTCGGCTGGTGGCATAATCCTCACTGTTGATCATGCCTTCGACGCGGCCGGTGGAGCCTTCCTGCAGGCGGGTATTGTTGGTTTTCTCGTAGTAAACCCCCGCTTTGGACTGGCCCCAATCCCAAAGACCGTTGTAGGTCAATCCCCAGGACTGGCGATAGAGGCGATTCGTTTCGTGGCCGTACAGGGAATCCACCAGCCCGTTCGGGCTAAGATTGCCGTTGCTGTACTGGGTATCACCGGCATAGATATTCCCCTGACGGCTATAGGCGTAGCTGAAATCGAGAATTTGTTGCGGGGTCATTTTCCATGACAGCAGGGCGTTAATATCTTTATTGCGTACCCCTTCGCGTCCCGCAGCGTAGGAGCCGTTTTGCGCATGGTTAATATCCCAGGCGTCGGGTTCCGTTTTATTGATATTGCCATACAGGCGCATTGTCAGCGCTTCGCCGGCCAGTGGGCCGCTGAGATTGAAGTTAGCGCGATTAGTCGTGCCTTCCTTGTTGTTTTCCGGCTGATTGGTAAAAAAAGACAGGGAACCGTGCCAGTTGTTGGTCGGGCGTTTGGTAATAATGTTGACCACTCCGCCGGCCGCACCGGAACCATAACGCGCGGCTGCCGGGCCGCGGAGGACTTCAATTCGCTCGACCATCTCGGCAGGGACCCAGTTGCTGTCGCCCCGGGTATCGCGTTCGCCGCGCCAGCTATAGCGAACCGAGTTACGTGACGTGGCCGGTACCCCATCTATCAGGATCAGGGTGTTCTCCGGCCCCATGCCGCGGATATCAATCTGGCGGTTGTTGCCCCGACTACCGCTGGCGCTGTTGCCGGTCAAATTCACCCCGGGCATTTTACGGATGATGTCTGAGAGATCGTTGACCGGTGGCTGTTTTGCAATATCATCTGCCGTGATAATCGACACCCCGGGCTGTTGCTTGAGCGCCTCTTCCGCCGTACTGCGCACAATCATTGTTTCGGTATCTTGTTCTGACTCTTCTGCAAAGGCGTTAGGGGCAAGGAGACTGGATATGACCAGCGCCAGGATCGTGGGGACATAATATTGCGGCGATCTCATGTAAATATCCTTTTCAAAACAATTCAAAATGAGATCGAGAATATTAATGATAACAATTATCATTACAATGTAACGAAATGAATCTCCATAAAATCCTCACAATTAGCGCAATTTTTTACGCTGCCGATTGAAATCGTGAAGGGAGCCTGCGCTGTGGGGCCGGGAAGCTGTCAGGTTACGCGCGGAGGTGGTGGTGGCAGGGACGGTTGGCCAGCGCAGCAAG
The DNA here is from genome assembly GCF_040062325.1 of Klebsiella sp. GG_Kp175. Lineage (NCBI taxonomy): Bacteria > Pseudomonadati > Pseudomonadota > Gammaproteobacteria > Enterobacterales > Enterobacteriaceae > Klebsiella > Klebsiella sp. GG_Kp175. The sequence goes on from NZ_JBEAFX010000004.1 coordinate 255,099, forward strand.
GGTACCCGGGGCGAGCGCGGCGCGCGGGTGGCGCGCCGGTGGAGGCGTTAGTGGTGGTCGTCCTGCGGCATATGACGGTAGATGTAGATCCCGCTCAGCAAGGTAAAGACCAGCGTGAGGGCAGTTAAACCGAAGACCTTAAAGTTAACCCAGATATTCTGCGGCAACCAGAAGGCGATATAGATATTAGCCAGTCCGCAGAGGATAAAAAACGCCGCCCAGGCCAGGTTAAGGCGCGACCAGACCTGCTGCGGCAGGGTCAGCTCTTTACCCAGCATGCGCTGGATAAGCGGCTTTTTCATCACCCACTGGCTGAACAGCAGCGCGCCGGCGAACAGCGCATAGATCACCGTCACCTTCCATTTAATGAACTCATCATTGTGGAAGAAGAGGGTTAATCCACCGAAGACGGCCACCAGCACGAAGGTGATCAGCGCCATTTTTTCGATTTTACGGTAGCGCACCCAGCTGTAGATCAGCACGATGGCGGTCGCCACAATCAGCGCCGTGGTGGCGGCGTAGATATCGTAAAGCTTGTAGAAGGCGAAGAAGACCACCAGCGGTAAAAAATCCAGAAACTGCTTCATACATCGATCCCGTCTGTCAGGACGGACCGGGAAATTCCCCGGTCCAGGTTAAAATTAGCTACGGATAAGCATATACACGCGGAATAAATAGATCAGCAACAGGGCGGAAATCAGGTTGCTGAGGGTATTAATCACCACCGCGCCGACGTTTGGCGTCAGGGCGGCAAAGCTGGAAGCAAACAGTAACAGCAGAGTTTTCGCCACCAGCCAACCGATAATGGCCGGCGCCACCAGCCGCAGATTGGCCCACGCCAGGCGCATGCTGCTGCGCATGGCGCCGAGGATGCCCATTTTGTCCTGCACCAGCATGATCGGCGCAAAGGCCAGCACAATGGCCAACAGGACGCCGGGCACCAGCACTAACATCATCCCCATCTGCACCAGGAAAGTGGTGAAGAGGATCAGCAGCAGCAGCTTTGGCAGCACCGGCGCCGAGGCGCCGATGGCGCGCAGGGCGCTGACACGATGACCGGCAGAGACCAGCTGGATGAGCAGCAGGACGCCGCCGGCGAGGATCGCATTGCCCACCAGACCCGAGAAGGTTGATGCTGCCGAGGCGCGCAGCAGAACCTGCTGCTGCTCCGGCGTCATATTCTGCACCAGTTCGAACAGGCCTGCGCTACCGGCGAGGTTGTCGCCTTCGCTGAGTATCGACAGCTGCTCGTCGCTGGGTGAAAAGGCATGGCCAAGTACTACCGTAATGAACGCGCACAACAGCGCAATCAGCAGAATGGTAATGAACTGATTACGAAAAAAATTCCCGGTGTCACGGTAGACGGACTTCGCCGTGATAGACATGCATTCTCCTTGAGTGTCGCAGGTGTTAACTAGCCGGCGATTGTACCGCAAATCCTTCCGTCGTAGCACTCTCTGCGCCGGTCAGGGCAGGTATATCTTTGTAAAGAGGCCGCAATGGCGGCAGCCCATAGCGCGCTCGCGCCCGGTTGCAGGCGTCGTTTTCCTCGCCGTTTTCCCCGGACATGGCGAATTCGCGACATGGCGAAGGACGGTTTTCATAGATAGTGCAGTGGACGGCGTCGCCGATCTCGCCCGATAGCGCCGCACAGCGGCTCTGACGTTGATTAGTGCCGCTCATACAGCGCAGGAAGGGGGTCAGCGGCTCGGTCAGCGCGGCGGGCACCAGGCCGCCCGCGTCGTCGGCTTCCGCCCAGTAGAAAGAGACTCGAAAATACGCACAACAGGCACCGCACGTCATGCACGGGTTGATTTCACTCATAATTACACCTGAAAAAAACGCATCAACACAGATTGTCGGCAGTTAACTTATCCAGCCGCCTCAGCGGCGGCAAGAGGGGCAGAAATAATTTTTTTTGCGAAAAGTGAAAATTGATGTGCGAAGGATTTAGCGTATTGCGATCGGTATCAAAAATTAATCTGGATCAATAAATGTTAAATCTAAGGTTTTAGTGTGATCTAAAACAGATCAAACGTAACTCGTTATAGGTATATTTGGCCGCGCTGAAAAACCATAATGAGGAAGTGGATATGAAGAAGTTAGCAGCGGCGGCATTGATTCTAAGCACTCTTACTACCGGCAGCGTCTGGGCGCATGAAGCGGGTGAATTTTTCATTCGTGCCGGGACCGCCACCGTCCGACCGACGGAAGGCTCTGACAATGTGCTGGGCAGTCTTGGCAGTTTCAACGTCAGTAACAATACTCAGCTGGGTTTAACCTTTACCTATATGGCGACCGATAACATCGGTGTGGAACTGCTGGCGGCTACGCCGTTCCGCCATAAGGTTGGTACCGGGCCAACCGGCACCATCGCTACCGTCCATCAGTTGCCACCCACCCTGATGGCGCAGTGGTACTTTGGCGATGCGCAAAGCAAGGTGCGTCCGTACGTGGGGGCGGGGATTAACTACACCACCTTCTTTAATGAAGACTTTAACGATACCGGCAAGGCGGCCGGGCTTTCCGATCTGAGCCTGAAGGACTCCTGGGGTGCGGCAGGACAGGTCGGCCTCGATTACCTGATTAACCGTGACTGGCTGCTGAATATGTCGGTGTGGTACATGGATATCGATACCGATGTGAAATTCAAAGCCGGCGGCGTGGACCAGAAAGTCAGCACCCGCCTGGATCCGTGGGTGTTTATGTTCTCCGCAGGCTATCGGTTCTAACGCCTGCTGCAAACTGGCCAGCGGACGGCCAGTCTGTTGCCTCCTCACCCCTCCCTGCGATAAACCTTCGCCTGCGGATCACACTTCAGTCCACTGGCGCAGCAGGTTGTGATACATATTGAGCAGGGAGAGGACCTCTTCCCCGTCGCCAAAGCGGGTTTTGAGAGACTGGATCGTGCGGTCCAGGTCGTAGAGCATCGCGCGCTGCTTATCGTCGCGGACCATCGACTGGATCCACAGGAAAGAGGCCTGGCGAACCCCGCCGGTGACCGGGGTGACGCAGTGCAGACTACTGGCGGGATAGAGCACCAGATGTCCGGCCGGGAGCTTCACCCGGTGCTGGCCATAGGTATCTTCAATCACCAGTTCGCCCCCTTCATAGCTTTCCGGCTCGCAGAGGAACAGCGTCGCCGAGAGGTCGGTCCGCATCCAGCCCGCCTCGCCGTTCTGGCGCACCGCGCCATCGACATGAAAACCGTAGGTCTCTCCCGGCCCGTAGCGATTAAACAACGGCGCGGAAATTGTCCGCGGCAGCGCGGCGGAAAAAAACTGCGGATGGCCGCGCAGCGCGTCGAGTACGGCTGCCTGCAGACGGGCATACAGCGGCGTGCGGGTATCGATCTGCTGGTTTTGTTTGACGGTCGCCCCCTGGCTGCCGACGGTAACCCGCCCGTCAACCCATTCGGCCTGCGCCAGCAGGCGGCCATATTCAGCCACCTGGTCCGCCGTCAGCACGTCAGGAATGTGATACATCATTGCGGTGTTCTCTCAAAAAGGTGGGGCGCGATGGCCCCACGTACAGACTCAGAAATGGACATTCGCCGTCAACATAAAGGTACGGGGTTCGCCCGGATGATAGCGATAGCCGCTCTTGTTGATGGAAGCCACGTAATCGGTATCAAACAGGTTGTACATATTGAGCTGCAGATCGAGATTGCTGTTGACCCGATAGCCCAGTTTGGCGTCGGCGACCCAATAGCCCTCGGTGTGATCCGGGGTACCCACCGCGCCATCGCTGCCCCGGCGCAGGCTTCCGACATAGCGCACGCCGCCGCCGACGGACAGATCGCTGGTTGCCTGATACTGCGTCCACAGCGTAAAGGCATGTTTCGGGGTGTAGGCCAGCGCGGAAGAGCCATCCTGCGCCACATTCTGACCCTCTGTCACCGTGGCATGTTGCTGGGTGTAGCCGGCGATGATTGTCCAGTCCGGGGTCAGGTTCCCGGTTGCGGAGAGCTCATAGCCTTCCACGCGCTTTTTGCCGTACTGCGACCAGGTTCCGTCATCGTTGGCGGCCACTTCGTTTTCAATATCGGTGCGGAATAACGCCGCGCTGAGCAGCAGGCGCTTGTCGAGGATCTGCCACTTGGTGCCCAGTTCGCTGGATTTCGCTTTCTGCGGTTTAAAGTCGGTCCGGTTGGCGCTGTTGCCGCTACCGCTGGCAGCCAGCGCGAAGCTGCTGCCCCCCGGCGGTTGCTGCGAGATGGCATAGTTGACGTAGATATTGCCCTGCTCGGTTAAGCGATACAGCGCCCCGGCCTTCCAGTTAACCAGGTTACCGGATTTAGCGGTATCGACAGTGGTGACCGGGCTGCCGGTCGACTGTCCTGGCGGGCAGGCGACAGCCCCGCGTCCGCTGCCGCCGCAGGCGGTGGCGCTGTCATATTTGGTATGGTAACTGTCGAGACGCAGCCCACCGTTGACCTCAACCCGATCGGTCAGCGCCAGCGTATCAAAGGCATAGATACCGAAGGTATCGGTCTGGCCGTTGGCGTTCGCCCCGTTTCTGTCCAGCCCGCCAATCGACAGGCTGCTCACCGGATGATAGAGATTCACCGCCGGAGCGGTCAGGGCGTTGACGCCATAGTTAGTCTGGTTTTCCCGGGTAAACTCCACGCCGGCACTGACGTCATGGCCTATCGAACCGGTATTGAAGGTCGAAGTGATATTGGTCTGGTTGGTCAGAATGCGGTTGCTGACATCTTTGGTATTAACCAGACGTGACCAGCTCCAGGTATTGACGTCATTGATGTCGGGGGCGGTGATATTGCTCGCGCCGCCCATCACCGCGGTCAGGAGATACTCCTGCTTCACACGCGACCAGCGGGTGGTATTGCGCACGGTGGTATTGTCCGTCAGATCGTGTTCAAAGCGCAGGGTGCCGCTGTCGGTGGTGGATTTATCGTAATCGGAGTCGGTGCCATAGAAATTGCTGGTATCGACCTTACCGGCGGAATTGAGGGCGGCATACTTCGGCGAAGGCGCCGAATAGCCCGGCAGGCCGACGGTGGGGATCCCGCCATCCGGGGTGTTATTCTGCCGGACGTGGAGATAGTTCAGATACAGACGGGTGGGCGTATCGAGGCCGAAGGCCAGGGACGGGGCAATGCCGTAGCGCTCGTTCTCAATCTTATCCCGGCCGGCGTCGTGGGTTTTTTCGCCCATCAGGTTGAGGCGAAACGCGGCGTTGTCGCCGAAGGCCTGGTTAAGGTCAAGGGTACCCCGACGCGACCAGGCGCTGCCGATGCTGGCGGATCCGTCGATCCCGGAGTCAAGGCGCGGCTGCTTGCTGATCATATTGATCGAGCCGGAAGGGGCGCTGCGGCCATAGTCCGTGCCGGCGGGCCCTTTGATGACTTCCACCTGCTGGGTATTGAAGGTATCCCGCGTCACGCTGCCGATATCGCGAATGCCGTCGACATAAATACTGTTGGAGGTGTCCACGCCGCGCATAAAGATGGCGTCCCCGGTGGTTGAGCTGCCATTCTCCCCGGCGTAAAACGCCCCGACGCCGGGGACGTTTTTGAGGGCGTCAGTCAGGTTGGTGACGCCCTGATCTTTAATGACCTGTTCGGGGATCACGGTGATGGTGCGAGTGGTATCCACCAGTGGTTTATTGAACTTGGGATCGACGGAGGCTCCGGGAGAATAAAGCGAAGGCGGGGAGGCTTCCACCACCAGCGTCTCTTCATTATTTTTGACTGATTTTTCGGCTGCCATGCCGGTTGCCGGCGCGGCTCCCAGACACAGACCCGTAAACAATGCCAATGAGTTGAAACTGCCAAACGGCAGAGAAGCGTTTTTTTCCATGATAAATGCAGGCTTATTTTTTGTTATTAGCACATATCACGCCGCGCAAAAGCGACGTTATTCGTCGTCTGGCTTGCGCTGACCCGGCGTGATTCTATAAATGATAAAAAGAATAGTTATCATTCGCCTTAATATTTACACAGAAAAGTTGACCTTAAAACAACTTTCTTCACTTCGATTTACATAATTCACATTTTTTGAACGATAAAGCGGGAATATAGGGAAAGTGCTGCAGAATAAGGTCGGTAGCAAGCCGCGCCGGGCGGGGTTAACTTCCGGGCGGCCCTCTGATGGTTGTTCCGGCACGGATCACCAGGGCACGGTACGGCCCTGGTAATCGAGATACTCCAGTCCCGGACGTTGCCGTTTGTCGAGCAGGACGTTCACCAGGCGTGGGATCGTCTCTTCGATGGTCAGCGGGGCATCTGCCCCGCCGAGCTCGGTACGGATCCATCCCGGGGCCATCACCACCAGTGGATGGGAGGCAGAGGAAGGGCGAGCGGCGAAGCTGCGCATGAACATATTCAGCGCAGCTTTACTCCCGCGATAGAGTTCCCGCTGGCCGGTAAGGTTATTGGTCAGACTCCCCTGGCCGGAGGACATCACGCCGAGCAGACCCTGCGGTTTAACCGCCTGCTGCAGGCGCTCGATAACCCGCATCGGCGCCAGGGCGTTAGTGAGCATCACCTGGTAAAACTCCTCGGTGGAGACGTCGCCAATGGTCTGCGATGGGTCACGATTGGTGGTACCGGCGTTGACAAACAGCATATCGAGGCTTGCCGGGGGAAGCGTCGCCTGCAGCGCGGCCAGCTGGGCTTCATCGCGGATGTCGAGCGTCGCCAGGCGTAGCCGCAGGGGATGCATCTTGGCCAGGTCGTGGAGCGGCGTGTGGGATGATAAATCGCGCACGGTGCCGATGACCTCCCAGCCGTGCTGCAGGAACGTCGCCGCCATAGCATGGCCAAGGCCGCGCGAGGCGCCGACGATGAGGATAGTGTTGTGCTGATCGGATTTCATGATGTCTCTCGCTGCAGAAAGGAGGTCTTCACTATAATCAGGCCCGAGATCGGGCGGAAGACGCCGCCAGTGCACTCATATCTTGCAGCAAACGCCCTGTCTGGCGACTGGAGCGATAATGAACGATCCCGATTTTAATTTGCTGGCGGCCCTTGATCCGCTGCCGGTCAGCACCGGGGTGATTACGGTGTCGCAGGTGTCGCGTCCGCGCCTGGAGCAGGCCCCGGCCACCGCTGGCTGCGGCAGCGGGTGCAAGAGGTGTGTCGCGAGTAAAAAAAAGCCCGCACAAGTGCGGGCAAAAATACTGGAAGCAATGTGAGCAATGTCGTACTGAATACCTGAGTTATTTACTCAACTATTCAGTGATGAGAAAGATAATATTTCTCATTTAAGATATCAACCCCATCTTTTGTGCGGAAGCGATTTTTTATCCGAGGGTGAAAACCGTACGCTTCTGGCTGTCGTCCTGCGGCCAGGCCTCCGCGATCTCCTGCAGTGGCCGCGGGGTGGTGGCGATGGTCAATTTCCCCGGCACCGCCGCCTGCAGCATTTCGCCGGTCGCCGCCAGCAGCTGCGGCATCGTCAGGCTACCGATCCCGCTGCCCATCAGCAGGAGCGGTGCGGAACGCAGAACCGCGCCATTTAACGCGATATCGGCCCCAGCCAGGGACCCCACTTGCACATAGCGCACCGGCCTGCCGGCCGGGGTATATTTGGCCAGGGCCGGCAATAATAATTCCGCGCTGTGTCCCCACAGATAATCGATGACCACATCGATCTGCGCGGCGCTGACAGCTGAAAACTGTGCAGTTAACGTCTTATCATCCGCAGTTAACTGAATACATTCATCGGCGCCGATCGCCGCCAGCGACTGCGCATTGCGTCCGGTCGCAATGATTTTTTTTGCGCCCAGGTAGCGGGCAATCTGCACCGCCAGCTGACCGGCGCTGCCGGTGGCGCCGTTAATCAGCACCGTTTCGCCGGCCTGAAGCTGGGCGCGAGTCACCAGAGACGCCCACGCGGACATGCCGGGGTTGGCCATCGCCGCCGCCGGGATATCATCGAGCTCATCCGGCAGCGGCAGGCAATTTTGCAGGGCGACCGGCGCCCGCTGCGCCATACTGCCGAAGGGGGCAGTGGGGAAGGCGAAGTAGACGCGTTGGCCCTGGGATGTAGTGCCGACGCCATCGATACCGGGTACAAAAGGCAGATTGCCGTCGAAGCTGTAATGGCGTCCTGATGCCCGGGCCTTGACCACATGGCTCATCGCGGCGGCGCGGACGTCAATAAGCGTCTGGCCGGGCGCGGGCTGCGGCTCGATGAAATCGGCCCAAACCGGGCCTTCTGCGAGATCAAAAACCACGCCTGCTTTCATAAATTATCTCCTGTCGGGAATTATGTGTAAAATACACATATTGTTTTGCAGCACTATACGCGGAAAATTAATACATGCAAGATGCACATAATGGCTACGACATTACCGACTTTCACGGCGCGCTGCTGGATATCATCAGCGTGATGAACCAGCCGGTGCGCGACGAGCAGATCCTCCAGGCAGCTGGCGTCAAGCTGGAACAGATGCTGTTTCCGCTGCTGGTGGCGGTAGGGCGCTATGGCCCGGTGGGGGTGGTTGAGCTGGCGGATCATTTAGGGCGCGATTACACCACCGTCAGTCGTCAGGTGAAGAAACTGGAAGCCCAGGGGCTTGCCGGTAAGCAACCGAACCGTCATGACCGACGGATCAGCGAAGTGACGCTTAGCGCCAGGGGACAACAGATGATCGACAGGATCGCCGTCGCGCGGCGGCGGTTAATGAATCAGGTGCTGGCGCAGTGGCCGGAAGATGAAGTGCAGGCGCTGTTTCGCTTAACGCGCAAATACGCCGACAGTTTGCAGAAATCATCGCCGCCTGGCGCGATGCCAGGCGGCTGACGGTCAGGCGGTTTTGGTCGCCGCCTTCAGGCTCTGGACGAAGGCTTTCAGCTCGTCGAGCATGGTTTGCGGCTCATCAAGATGACGTTCGATGATTTTGACGATGGCGGAACCGGAGATCGCCCCGGCGGCCCCGGCGTCAATGGCGGCGCTTACCTGCTCCGGCGCGGAGATGCCAAAGCCCTGCAGCGGCGGCGCAGCGTGATATTCCGCCAGCTTCTCCACCAGATGGTGCAGCGGCAGCGCAGCGCGATTTTCCGCTCCCGTCACCCCGGCGCGCGACAGCAGATAGGTGTAGCCGCGGCCATAAGAGGCGATCTGGCGCAGTAAATCGTCATCCGCGTTGGGCGGGCAAATGAAAATTGGCGCGATGTTATGGCGCATCGCCGCCTGGCGGAACGGGGCGGACTCTTCCACCGGCACGTCGGCTACCAGCACCGAGTCGACGCCGACGCGGGCGCACTGGGCATAGAACTCATCGATACCCGGGCTGAAGACGAGGTTGGCGTACATCAGCAGGCCGATTGGGATCGTTGGATGCTTCTGGCGGATCGCCGCCAGCATCTCAAAGCACTGCGCCGGGGTTACCCCCGCAGCGAAGGCGCGCAAGGCCGCGCCCTGGATGGTCGGGCCGTCCGCCAGCGGGTCGGAGAAGGGGATCCCCAGCTCAAGGGCATCGGCGCCGCCTTCGATCAGCGCATCGATAATTTTCAGCGACTGCTCCGGTCCCGGATCGCCAAGGGTGACAAAGGGGACGAAAGCGCCTTCCTGGCGGTTTTTCAGTTGGGCAAACAGCGTCTCATAGCGTTCCATCAGATTTCCCCTCGCGCTTTCAGGATGTCGTGTACGGTGAAAATGTCTTTATCGCCGCGGCCGGAGAGGTTAACCACCAGCAGCTGCTCTTTTTCCGGGTTCTCGCGCATCATTTTCAGCGCATGGGCCAGAGCGTGAGAGGACTCCAGCGCCGGGATGATCCCTTCGTGGCGGGAGAGCGCTTTAAACGCCTCCAGCGCTTCGTCATCGGTGATCGACACATAGTCGGCGCGCCCGGTGCTGTTAAGAAACGCGTGCTGCGGCCCAACGGACGGGAAGTCCAGCCCGGCGGAAATGGAATAAGATTCCTCGATCTGGCCGTCGGCGGTTTGCATCATCGGCGACTTCATCCCGAAGTAGATCCCCACACGACCATGCTTCAGCGGCGCGCCGTGCTCCCCGCTTTCGATACCGTGCCCGGCAGGCTCCACGCCGATCAGGCCGACGCGGGTTTCCTCGATAAAATCAGCGAACATGCCGATGGCGTTTGACCCGCCGCCGACGCAGGCGATCACCGCGTCCGGCAGACGGCCCTCTTTTTCGAGGATCTGCGCTTTGGTCTCTTCGCCGATCATGCGCTGGAATTCACGCACGATGGTCGGGAACGGGTGCGGACCGGCGGCGGTGCCCAGCATATAGTGCGCCTTCTCGTAGCTACCGGACCAGTCGCGCAGCGCCTCGTTACAGGCATCTTTCAGCGTGGCGGAGCCGCTGTGCACCGGGATCACCTCGGCGCCCATCAGGCGCATACGGAAGACGTTCGGCGACTGGCGCTCGACGTCCTTGGCGCCCATGTAGATACGGCATTTCAGACCGAGCAGGGCGCTGGCCAGCGCTGAGGCGACGCCGTGCTGACCGGCGCCGGTCTCGGCGATAATTTCGGTTTTGCCCATCCGTTTGGCCAGCAGAGCCTGGCCCAGCACCTGGTTGGTTTTGTGCGCGCCGCCGTGCAGCAGATCTTCGCGTTTCAGGTACAGGGTAGTGCGGGTCCCTTCGGTCAGGTTCCGGCATTTGGTCAGCGCCGTCGGACGACCGGCGTAGTTTTTCAGCAGGTCGGTGAATTCCGCCTGAAAGGCCGGGTCCTTCTGCGCGCTGACAAAGGCCTCTTCCAGCTGGCGCAGGGCGGGCATCAGGATCTGCGGCACATACATGCCGCCGAATTCGCCGAAGTAGGGGTTCAGTAAAGTGCTCATTATTGCTCCTTAATATGCGCGCAGCGTCTGGAATACGGAGGCCAGCTTGCTGGCGTCTTTAATCCCGGGTTGCGACTCTACGCCTGAATTGAAATCGAGTCCGGCACAGCCGCTTTTGGCCGCTTCCACACAGTTATCGGCGCCGAGGCCGCCCGCCAGCATGACGTTGCGCAGGTCCTGGCCCTGCAGCAGGCTCCAGTCAAAACGCTGGCCGCTGCCGCCCTGGCCGTTGTCGAGCAGATACTTATCGACATGGCGGAGTGTACGGGACGGCAAGGTTTCGCCAACGCTCAACGCCTTCCAGATACGGACGTTATCCGCGAGGGCGTCGCGCAGCGCGTCGATATAGGCCTGGTCTTCATCACCGTGCAGCTGCACGGCGGCCAGCCCCAGGGCCTGGGCGCGGGCGACCACCTCGTCCAGCGGCGCATTGCGGAAGACGCCGACGTACTGCAGCGGCGCGGCGGCGATCACCGCTTTGGCCTGGGCATCATTTACCGCCCGCGGCGAGGTCGGGACGAAGATCAGGCCACCGTAAATGGCGCCGGACTCCCAGGCCACCTGCGCATCCTGCGGGCGCGTCAGGCCGCACACTTTGTTCTCGCCGAGCAGCACGCGCTTGACCGCCGCTTCCAGATCCGCCTGCTCCATCAGGGCGGAGCCGATCAGGAAGCCATTGGCGAAGTGGCTCAGCTCACGCACTTCGGCATAGGTATGGATGCCGGATTCGCTGATCACCGTGACATCCGGGCCGAGACGCGCCGCCAGCTGACGGGTGCGGTTGAGGTCAATCGACATATCGCGCAGGTCGCGGTTGTTGATGCCCACCACCTTCGCCTTCAGGGCGATGGCGCGCTCCAGCTCCTCATCATTGCTGACTTCTGTGAGCACGCCCATATTCAGGCTGTGAGCCACCGCCGAGAGCTGACGATACTGTTCATCGTCGAGCACCGACAGCATCAGCAGGCAGGCGTCGGCCTCATAGTAGCGCGCCAGGTAGATCTGGTAAGGGTCGATGGTGAAGTCCTTACACAGGATCGGCTGCGGCGCGACCTTGCTGACAATCGGCAGAAAATCGAAGCTGCCCTGGAAATATTTCTCATCACACAGCACCGAGATCGCCGAGGCGTAGTGTTTGTAGATGCTGGCGATCGCCGCCGGATCGAAATCTTCGCGAATCAACCCCTTCGACGGCGAAGCCTTTTTGCACTCGAGAATAAACGCGGTGCGGGTGCCGGCCAGCGCGTCATAGAAATTGCGCTGCGTCGGGACGACCTCATTCTGAAAACTGGCTAACGGTTGTTGTTGTTTGCGGGCTTCCACCCAAATCGCTTTGTCGGCAACGATTTTTGCTAAAACGGTCTGCATTCTTTACCCTCTTGCCGCTAAGGCGGTCACTCTGTCATAGGCCGCGCCGCTGTGCAGCACATCCAGTACCTGCTGAGCGTTAGCTTTCAGATCTTCATGCCCGTGTAAACGCATCAACATGGCGACGTTGGCGGCGACGGCGGCTTCGTGAGCGGCTTCACCTTTACCTTGTAGCAAGCGCGTCAGAATGTCACGGTTTTCTTCCGGCGTGCCGCCCGCCAGCTGCGCCTGATGGTAAGGCGTCAGGCCGAAATCGTCGGCGGTCAGCTGATAGCTTTTAATTTCCCCGTTATGCAGCTCGGCGACCACCGTGGGCGCATGCAGCGAGACTTCATCCATCCCGCCGCTGTGCACCACGGCAGCGCGCTGATAACCGAGTACGCGCAAGGTTTCCGCAATCGGCAACACCAGTTCCGGGCTGTAGACGCCAATCAGCGCCAGCGGTGGATGCGCCGGGTTGATCAGCGGGCCCAGCACGTTAAACAGAGTACGGGTCTTCAGCTGCTGACGGACCGGCATCGCGTGGCGGAAACCGGTGTGGTACTTCGGCGCGAACAGGAAGCAGACGCCCAGCTCATCGAGCGCCGCGCGGGATTTATCGGCGTTCATATCGAGATTAATGCCGAAGGCCGCCAGCAGGTCAGAAGAGCCTGATTTACTGGAAACGCTGCGGTTGCCGTGCTTCGCCACTTTCAATCCACAGGCAGCGGCGACAAACGCGCTGGCGGTGGAGATATTAATGCTGTTGCTGCCGTCGCCACCGGTGCCGACGATGTCGGCAAACAGGTAGTCCGGGCGCGGGAACGGCGCGGCGTTTTCCAGCAGCGCGGTGGCGGCGCCGGCAATTTCCTGCGGCTGCTCGCCGCGCACTTTCATACTGACCAGCGCGGCGGCCAGCTGTTCAGGCTTCACTTCGCCGCGCACGACGGCGGAGAACAGCTGGTGGCTCTCCTGCTGGCTCAGGGTTTCCGCCTGGTACAGCTTCTCAAGGATCGGCTGGAGGGTGTTGGTATGCTCCAGCTTCTGCAGCGCCCAGGCCAGGGTCTGCTCCAGCAGTCGCGCGCCCTGGGTGGTGAGGATCGATTCCGGGTGGAACTGGAAGCCGCACACCCGATCCGCATCGTGACGCACCGCCATCACCATGCCATTGAAATTGGCGTTAATCGTCAGCCCGGCGGGAATATTGCTGCCGACCAGCGAGTGGTAGCGCGCCACCGGCAGCGGGTTAGCCAGACCGGCAAACATCGCCTGGCCGTCGTGCTCAATGCTGGAGGCTTTACCGTGAAGGATCTCGCCCGCCTGGCCGACATAGCCGCCGTAGGCTTCGACAATGGCCTGGTGGCCGAGGCAGATGCCGATGATCGGCAGCTTGCCCCGCATGCGGGTCAGCAATTCCGGCATGCAGCCGGCTTCGCTTGGCGTACCCGGGCCAGGGGAGAGCATCAGCACCGGATTGTCCATGGTGCCCAGACGCTCAATCAGCGCCTGCGCCGGAACGGAGTTACGGTAAATCACCACGTTATGGCCGTTGGCGCGCAGCTGGTCTGCCAGGTTATAGGTGAAAGAATCGATATTATCGAGCAGCAGAATGTCAGCCATCAGAAAATCTCCTTCGCGTGATGGGCCTGGGCAATGGCGCGCAGCACCGCGCGGGCTTTATTTCGGGTCTCATCCGCTTCCGACTGGGGAACCGAGTCGAGCACAATGCCGGCTCCGGCCTGGACGGTAGCGATACCCTCCTGCACGTAGGCGGAACGGATGACGATGCAGGTGTCGAGGTCGCCGTGGGCAGTGAAATAGCCCACCGCGCCGCCGTAGCTGCCGCGTCGTTTACCTTCGGCGGCGGCAATCAGCTGCATGGCGCGAACCTTCGGCGCGCCGCTGAGAGTGCCCATGTTCATGCAGGCGCGGTAAGCGTGCAGCACATCGAGATCCTGACGCAGTTCACCCACCACCCGGGAGACCAGATGCATCACGAAGGAGTAACGGTCAACCTTGGTTAAATCGGCGACATAGCGGCTGCCCGGGGAACAGATGCGGGCCAGATCGTTGCGCGCCAGGTCCACCAGCATCAGGTGCTCGGAAAGCTCTTTGTGATCGGTACGCATTTCCAGTTCGATACGGCTGTCGAGATCGCGATCCAGCGAGCCGTCGGCGCGGCGGCCGCGCGGCCGGGTGCCGGCGATGGGGTAGATCTCAATCTGACGGCTGACGGCATCATACTTCAGCGAGCTTTCCGGCGAGGCGCCGAACAGGGTGAAATCGTTGTCCTGCATAAAGAACATGTACGGGCTGGGGTTGCTCTTCTTCAGCACATCATAGGCGGCCAGCGGCGACGGGCAGGGCAGCGAGAAGCGGCGGGAAGGGACCACCTGGAAGATTTCCCCGGCGCGGATCGCGCGCTGCATTTTGCGCACCACCGCGCCGTACTCTTCATCGCTCTGGTCAACGTCGCAGCGCATTTCGGCCACGGTGGTAACCGGTAGCGGCGCCGGTGGCTCGTTCAGCTGCTGGCGCAGCTGGCTCAGGCGCTGCTCCAGGCGCTGTTTTTCACTCTCCAGCGGCGTGAACAGGCTTGCCTGGATGCGGGTATGCTTGGTCTGATGGTCGATGACCAGCAGGGTCTCCGCCAGATAGAAGCAGTAGTCCGGGCAGGCGGTGTCGCTCTGCAGCGGCGGCAGATCTTCAAAGCCGGCCACCAGGTCATAGGCGAACAGGCCGCCGAAGAACATCGCTTCACGCTCGTTGGCAGGGACGGTCACCAGCTCCTGCAGGAGACGGAAGGCGTCAAACACTGACAGCGAGCAGAGGCGGGCGTCTTCATCGAGCAGGGAACTGACCGCCGGGAAGGTCAGGATCCGGCCGTTGGGCTGGCGCTGATTGGCGATCCCGGAGGGCAGCGCGCCGTCCAGCAGCTCCAGCAGCGCGGCGCCGTTGGCGGAGAGGGCCTGAATGGTGACAGTGTCACCGAGAGCGGTGATGCGCAGCGCGCTGTCCACCAGCAGCAGGCTTTTTAAGTCATCTTTGCTGTCGATGTCAGCCGATTCCAGCAGCAGCGTGGCCGGACGGGCACCGCATAGTTGGTGGAATAACGCCGTCGGGTTCTCCCGGTAGATGGCGTCGCTGGTGAGAAGCTCGAGTGCCGGTTTGGATGTTTGCATTATTGTTCTCGCCTGTTCGTATTATTTTGTCCAATAAAAAGCCCGCTCATTGGCGGGCCGGGTATCTGTATGCTGAATGCAAAACGCGATCACGCCGCCCGTTATCAGGAGGTGCGCCACCAGCTGTGCAGAGTGATAAAGTGCATTTTCATCGTGATACCCCTTCATGTGAACTTGCGTACTAGTTAACTAGTTCAATGGAATAAAGTCAACCCTTGTTTGCAGATTTTCTCTGCCTGTCGGTATGATAATGCGCTTATTTACGTTGATGTCCAGCAGGAGTCCTTTTGAGCGACAGCCAATACGCAGTGATTTACGATCTGCACAGCCATACCACCGCCTCTGACGGGCGGCTGACTCCGCAGGAACTGGTCCATCGCGCCCATGAAATGCGCGTAGGCACGCTGGCGATCACCGACCATGACAGCGTGGCGGCGATCCCCGCGGCCCGGGAGGAGATCGCCCGCGCCGGATTACCCTTGACCCTGGTGAACGGCGTCGAGATTTCCACCCTCTGGGAGAATCACGAGATTCATATTGTGGGTCTCAATATTGATATTGCGCACCCTGCGATGACCGCCCTGCTGGAGGAGCAGAAAGCGCGGCGCCAGCAGCGCGGCCAGATGATTGCCGAGCGTCTGGAGAAGGCGCGCATCCCCGGCGCCTGGGAAGGGGCGCTGCGGCTAGCGGACGGTGGCGCCGTCACCCGCGGCCATTTTGCCCGTTTTCTGGTGGAGGCCGGCCACGCGAAGAACATGGCGGAGGTCTTCAAAAAATACCTTGCCCGCGGGAAAACCGGTTACGTGCCGCCGCAGTGGTGTACAATAAAACAAGCGATTGATGTCATTCATCATTCTGGCGGTAAGGCGGTGATAGCCCATCCCGGGCGTTACGATCTTTCCGCCAAGTGGCTTAAGCGGCTGTTGGCCCACTTTAGCGAGCAGGGCGGTGATGCCATGGAAGTGGCCCAGTGTCAGCAGGCGCCCCATGAACGCGCCCAGCTGGCCACCCTGGCCGTGCAGTTTGGTCTTCTGGCGTCGCAGGGATCCGATTTTCATCAGCCCTGCGCGTGGATCGAACTTGGCCGTAAGCTCTGGCTTCCTGCCGGCGTGGAAGGCGTCTGGCACAGTTGGGAAGCGGCCGCCGAATAAAAATTGAGAGGGAAGTATGAGCCAGTTTTTTTATATCCATCCGGATAACCCGCAGGCGCGGTTGATTAACCAGGCGGTGGAGATTGTGCGTAAGGGCGGGGTGATCGTATATCCTACCGACTCCGGCTACGCGCTGGGCTGCAAAATTGAAGACAAGGGCGCGATGGAGCGGATCTGCCGCATCCGTCAGCTGCCGGACGGCCACAACTTCACCCTGATGTGCCGCGACCTGTCCGAACTGTCAACCTACGCCTTTGTGGACAACGTGGCGTTTCGCCTGATGAAAAACAATACCCCGGGCAACTACACCTTTATCCTCAAAGGAACGAAAGAGGTACCGCGCCGGCTGTTGCAGGAGAAGCGTAAAACCATTGGTATGCGCGTCCCGTCCAACCCCATCGCTCAGGCGTTGCTTGAGACCTTAGGCGAACCGATGCTCTCTACCTCGCTGATGCTGCCCGGCAGCGACTTTACCGAATCCGACCCGGAAGAGATCAAAGATCGTCTGGAGAAAGTCGTGGACCTCATTATCCACGGCGGTTTCCTGGGGCAGCAGCCGACCACGGTTATCGACCTGACGGAAGATACCCCGGTGGTGCTGCGCGAAGGCGTGGGCGACGTGAGGCCGTTTCTCTGACACTACCTGCCGGGCGGTGCCTCATGCGCCGCCTGGTATCCTGTCTTTTCTCCTCGACGGCACGACCATCATCCACAGCGCCACGCAGACCAGCAGCGCGCCGAGAATTAACCCACTCTCCACAATCTCTCCAAGAAAAAGATAGCCCCACAGCACCGCAAAAGGCGGGATCAAAAAGGTCACGGACAGTGAACGCAGCGGTCCAATATCAGCGATCAGGCGGAAATAGAGGATATACCGTGCCGCCGTGCAGACGACACCCAGCATAAGCATTGCCATCCACGGCAGGCCCTGACCCCAGTCCACAGCCAGCCCATGCCCGCAGGACCAGAGAAAGAAGGGGCATAAAAACAGCGTGGCGCCGATTTGGCTGCCCAACGCGACGCGCTCCGCTTCGAGGCCGCCGCGCTGTTGGATCCAGCGGCGGGTCAGAAAGCCGGCCAGGCCATAGCAGGCGGTGGCGGTCAGACAGGCGCCGACGCCCGGCAGCAGCTGGGCGGCGCCGAGGCCGGTAGTCGGGCGCGCGATCACCGCCACGCCAATAGCGCCCAGCGCCGCGCCAGCGCCTTTGCGCAGGGTCAGCGGTTCCGCAAAGCAGAGTGCGCCAATCAGCACCCCCATCATCGGCGCCGTGGCGTTGAGCGTGGCGGAGTACCCTGCCGGTAGCCATTGCGCGGCAAGGCAGTACATCAGAAAAGGGAGGCCGGAATTGATGACCCCCAGCTTCAGAGTGGCGATGAATTTACCCTCATACCCGCCCCATTTTCCGCGCGCGCCGGCCAGCAACCCTAAAGCGACGGCGGCGAACAGCACGCGCAGAAAGGCGCTGTTTACCGCGCCGAAAGCCGGGGTGGTGATGCGCATAAACAGAAAGCTGGCACCCCAGAGGGCGGCAAGCAGTAGCAGGCGACCACAGTCGATAACACGCATGATTGACTCCTTGTGAACGGTAAGGAAGCTAACTGTAGAGCTCTCGTGCAATGGCCGACAAACGCGTTATGCTTACATGATTAAGTTTTTCTTAACTGAGGTTCTATAGCCATGAAACTCCCGCCGCTGAATGCGTTGCGCTGTTTTGAGGCGGCGGCGCGGCTGCTCAGCCTGAAGCTGGCCGCCAGTGAACTTTGCGTCACACCCAGCGCTGTCAGCCAGCAGATTGCCCGCCTGGAGGAGGCGCTGAATGTCCCGCTATTTATCCGTACCCCCCGACGGTTACAGTTAACGGAGGTGGGGGAGATCTACCTCCGGGCCGTGCAGCCCGCGTTTCATCAGATAGCTGCCGCCACCCGGCGTCTGCAGGTCCCCCCGGGGCCAGAAAAAGTGACTGTCAGTTGCACCAGCGGCTTTGTTATTCAATGGCTGCTGCCGCGGCTGGCTGATTTTGAACGGCGCTATCCACAGATAGAGATCCTGATCGGCACCACCAACCGGCGAGTGGATTTGCTGAGCGAAGAGATCGATTTTGCCGTGCGGCATGGCGTCGGGGGCTGGCCGGAGCTGCAGGCTTATCGTCTGCTGGATGACGATCTGATGCCGGTCTGTAGTCCGCAGCTGATTGCTCCGCACCGGACCCTCGCCGATGCCAGCGATCTGCTAGAGTATCCGCTGCTGCACGATGAACATCGTGAGGACTGGGCGCTGTGGTGCGAGGCCGTGGGGCTGGAAGCGCACCGCGCGCGCCGTGGCCCGGTGTTCACTGATTGCAACGGCGTAACGGAGGCGGCATTAGCCGGTATGGGGATGGCTTTACTGCGACGTTCATTCATAGCGCCTGCGCTGACGCAGGGGCGGCTGGTGAATCCTCTGGCGCAGCCCATCGCCTGTCCGCTGGCCTATCATCTGGTTTACCACGAGACCGCGCTGCTGGCCCCTGCCAACCGCTGTTTTCGTGACTGGCTGCTCGCCCAGCGCTCTGCCGTCGCGCAAGAGCAGGCGTAGCGCAGGGAGGCGCTCTCTGTCCGACTAAGACCAACACAGGTGAGGGCAGACAGGAGAATGAGGAAAATCTGTTCCATACTAAAGGCGCGGTGTGGCGAACAGAAGCTTTCCCGGCGAAGTTAGTGTAGTATGTTCGGCCACGAATACGGGCTCGCGGCGAATGTTTTGCGCATGCCGGCGAGACTTTACGTAAAAAGTATATACGTAACAATGAGTTGCTGATACAGGCCTCATTGTTTCATAAAGCATACCAGACGCCTGGGAAGGCGACACCTTAAGGAAGCTCAATGAGCGAGAAACTGCAAAAAGTGCTGGCCCGCGCCGGCCACGGCTCCCGCCGTGAAATTGAAGCGAAAATCGAAGCTGGCCGCGTCAGCGTCGACGGCAAAATCGCCACCCTCGGCGATCGTGTGGAAATTGTCCCTGGTTTAAAAATTCGTATCGATGGCCATCTGATCTCGGTGAAAGAGTCCGCTGAGCAGATCTGCCGCGTGCTGGCGTACTACAAGCCGGAAGGCGAACTGTGCACCCGTAACGATCCGGAAGGGCGCCCGACGGTGTTCGATCGTCTGCCTAAACTGCGCGGCGCGCGCTGGATTGCCGTTGGTCGTCTGGACGTCAACACCTGTGGCCTGTTGCTGTTCACCACCGACGGTGAACTGGCAAACCGCCTGATGCACCCGAGCCGTGAAGTCGAGCGTGAGTACGCCGTTCGCGTTTTCGGCCAGGTAGATGAAGATAAGCTGCGTCAGCTGTCTCGCGGCGTGCAGTTAGAAGATGGCCCGGCGGCGTTTAAAACCATTAAATTCACCGGCGGTGAAGGGATTAACCAGTGGTACAACGTCACCCTGACCGAAGGGCGTAACCGCGAAGTGCGTCGTCTGTGGGAAGCGGTCGGCGTGCAGGTCAGCCGCCTGATCCGCGTGCGCTATGGCGATATTCTGCTGCCGAAAGGCCTGCCGCGCGGCGGCTATACCGAGCTGGACCTGGCGCAGACCAACTACCTGCGCGAACTGGTGGAGCTCACTCCGGAAACCAGCTCTAAGGTCGCCGTTGAAAAAGATCGTCGCCGGTTGAAAGCCAACCAGATCCGCCGGGCGGTGAAACGTCACAGCCAGACCAGCGCTAACCCGCGCCAGGGTAATAACAGCAACCGCCGTTCCAGTACCCGCAATAAGACCAACGGTTAATGTTGCGCGTTCCGGTGGTTTTGCGCCGGAACGCTGACTTCCTTTTGCCGTATCCGGTCCTCAGTAGTCAATCCCCATCTGCGCTTTAATGCCGGCATCAAAGGCATGTTTCACCGGGCGCAGCTCGCTGACGGTATCCGCCATTTCAATAATATCGCGATGACAGCCGCGGCCGGTGATGATCACCGACTGGTGGGCAGGACGCTCACGCAGAGCGCTCAGCACCGCCTCCAGCGGCAGGTAATCGTAGGCCACCATATAGGTCAGCTCGTCCAGCAGCACCAGATCGAGCTGGTCGTCGGCAAGCATACGGCGGGCATGTTCCCAAACCGCCAGACAGGCGGCGGTGTCGCTGTCGCGGTCCTGAGTGTTCCAGGTAAAGCCTGTCGCCATCACCTGAAATTCGACGCCGTGGGGCTCCAGCAGATTACGCTCGCCGTTAGGCCAGGTCCCCTTGATAAACTGGATCACGCCGACTTTTTTGCCGTGGCCGACGGCGCGGGTCGCGGTGCCAAAGGCGGCGGTAGTTTTTCCTTTGCCGTTGCCGGTAAAGACCATCACAATGCCGCGCTCGTCCTGGGCCGCCGCCACCCGGGCATCCACTTTATCTTTCAGCCGCTGCTGGCGTTCGCGGTAGCGTTCATCACTCATTGGGCAATTCCTGGTTTACGCCCCGGTTGGGCGTCGAAGGTCATTCCCGTCTTGCGACGACTGTCGTCGCCCATCAGCCACAGATAGACGGGCATAATGTCAGCGGGGGTTTTCAGTTTCAGCGGATCTTCCGTCGGGAACGCGCTGGCGCGCATGCCGGTGCGGGTGCCGCCGGGGTTGATACAGTTCACCCGCAGGTGGCGGCTTTGGTACTCGTCGGCCAGCACCTGCATCATCCCTTCGGTGGCGAATTTGGAGACGGCATAGGCGCCCCAGTTGGCGCGACCCTGACGACCGACGCTGGATGAGGTAAAGACCAGCGAACCAGATTCGGAACGGAGTAATAAAGGAAGAAGCGCCTGGGTCAGCATAAAGGTGCCATTGACGTTCACCTGCATCACCTGCTGCCAGACCTCCGGTTTCTGTTCATCCATCGGGCAGATGTCGCCGAGCAAGCCAGCATTGTGCAGCACGCCGTCAAGGCGGGGATAGTGGATGCTGATCTGCTGCGCCAGCTGCTGGCACGCCTGCGGCGTGCAGGTGAGCAGGTCGAGAGTAAACCAGCGGGGAGGAATACCGCCCTCACGCTCAATCTCCTCGGCGACGGCGCGCAGTTTGTCGTCGTTGCGACCCAGCAGGATAACGCTGGCGCTGTAGCGGGCGTAGGTCAGGGCCGCTTCACGACCAATTCCATCGCTGGCCCCGGTGACCAGAATGATGCGATCTTTCAGCAAGTGGCGTTGCGGTTGATAATGCACGGCGACTCCTTTGGCGATCGGCTCTCGATCGCGCTTCATCTTTGGTATCTCACTTTTGCGCTGTTATGCCTGAAAGCGCCCGCCATTGCAATCGGCGAAGCGGAAAGTATTCACAAAATTAATATCTTGCAACGATTTCAGCCTCGCCTAAAAAAACGGAATCCGCTGCGCAGAGGACACAAAGCACAAAGACTTCTCGCCAGGGGCTGATGTACACTGTGAAGCAACGTCAGTGCTTTACACAAGGTGAAAACGTGGAATTACTTGCTCAATATGGCTTATTTTTAGCCAAGATCGCGACCGTTGTCGTCGCTATCGCGGTGATTGCCGCTATTATCGTCAACCTGGCCCATCGCAAGAAACAGCGCGGTGAGCTGCGGGTAACGAATCTTAGCGAGCATTATAAAGAGATGAAGGAATCGCTGGCGGTGGCCCTGCTGGACGGCCCGCAGCAGAAGCAGTGGCATAAGTCGCAGAAGAAAAAGCAAAAACAAGAGGCGAAGGCGGCGAAAGCGCGGGCGAAGTTGGGTAATACCGAGCCGGAAGGCAAGCCGCGCGCCTGGGTGCTGGATTTCAAAGGCAGTATGGATGCTCATGAAGTCACCAGCCTGCGGGAAGAGATCACCGCGGTGCTGGCGGCGGCGAAAGCGCGCGATCAGGTGGTGATTCGTCTGGAAAGCCCCGGCGGGGTGGTGCACGGCTACGGGCTTGCAGCATCGCAGCTGCAGCGCTTGCGCGACAAACAGATCCCGCTGACGGTGGCGGTCGACAAAGTGGCGGCCAGCGGCGGCTATATGATGGCCTGCGTGGCGAACAAAATTGTCTCGGCGCCGTTTGCGATCCTCGGCTCTATTGGCGTGGTGGCGCAGATCCCAAACCTGCACCGTTTCCTGAAGAACAAAGATATTGATATCGAACTGCATACCGCCGGACAGTACAAACGAACGCTCACGATGCTGGGTGAAAACACTGAAGAAGGACGGCGCAAGTTTCGCGAAGACCTTAATGAGACGCACCATTTGTTCAAGGATTTCGTCCAGCGGATGCGCCCGGGCCTTGATATTGAGCAGGTGGCCACTGGCGAGCACTGGTACGGGGTACAGGCGCTGGAAAAAGGGCTGGTGGATGCGGTTGAAACCAGTGATGAGCTGCTGCTGGGACTCATGGAGAGCCACGAGGTTATCGGAGTGCGTTATCAACAGCGTAAGAAAATGCTCGACCGCTTCACCGGTAGCGCGGCGGAGAGCGCCGATCGACTGCTGCTGCGCTGGTGGCAGCGCGGACAGAAGCCGCTGATATAGATGATAAAACGCGAGGCTCTGCCTCGCGTTCTCATTTAGGGCGGTCTTAATCTCCGCCGGTCTTAATCGACCAGGTGATATTTGTCCGACAGCTCATGGGCGAGGTACTTAAACATATTAAATACCGCTGTACTCTTCGGCGTCGGCAGACCCTGCTCATCAAGATAAAACTCACCGCTAAACACCAGGACATTGTTGCGCTGAACGACGTCGGTAGCTTCGATACCGGCTAACGTATCCTCATGTTCGCGAATAAGTTTGTTGGCTTTTTCGAGCAGCGTCTGGCGATCGATTGGTTGGGTTGTACCTTGCATAACGGACTCCTCTTTTTCTCCACGCGTAGTTTACGCCGCGCGGCGGCACGGGGCAAATTTTCCATGGACAAAACAAGGGTAATCGTAACCAGTGGAGAAACAGCCGTTTACTGGCGTGATTCGCTTTTGCATGCTAATAAAGTTGCGTAACGAATTTTATCAGGTACAGTGTGACGCTTTCGGCGATCTGGCAACAGATTTGCTTGACATTCGGCCAAAAATTCTTCGTGCTATGTCACCTGACGAAAAAAGGTCAGTAAACTCAAGCGCCTGGTTTTACGGAGATGAAACAGGTGTTCTGGGTTGATATTCACCGACGGTGCCGCAACATATGAGGCAGTCGCCAGTGGAGGGTGTATGAATGTGCGATGTATTCCTGGATGAATCAAATTAGGTAAAGGTGAATATGGGTAAAGCTCTCGTTATCGTTGAGTCCCCGGCAAAAGCCAAAACGATCAATAAGTATCTGGGTAATGACTACGTGGTGAAATCCAGCGTCGGTCATATCCGCGATTTGCCGACCAGTGGATCAGCTTCCAAAAAGAGCACCGACTCTACCGCCACCAAAGGGGCTAAAAAGCCTAAAAAGGACGAACGTGGTGCTCTGGTTAACCGCATGGGCGTGGACCCATGGCATGACTGGAATGCGCACTATGAAGTACTTCCGGGTAAAGAAAAGGTAGTTTCAGAACTCAAACAGTTGGCGGAAAAAGCTGACCACATCTATCTCGCAACCGACCTTGACCGCGAAGGGGAAGCCATTGCCTGGCACCTGCGGGAAGTTATCGGCGGCGATGAACAGCGTTACAGCCGCGTGGTGTTCAATGAGATCACCAAAAACGCCATTCGTCAGGCTTTCGAAAAGCCGGGCGAACTGAATATCGATCGGGTTAACGCCCAGCAGGCGCGTCGCTTTATGGACCGCGTGGTGGGTTATATGGTTTCGCCGCTGCTGTGGAAAAAAATCGCCCGTGGTCTTTCTGCCGGGCGCGTACAGTCCGTCGCGGTCCGCCTGGTGGTGGAGCGTGAGCGTGAAATCAAAGCATTCGTCCCGGAAGAGTACTGGGAAGTTGATGCCAGCACCACCACGCCGGGCGGCGACGCGCTGCCGCTGCAGGTGACCCATAAGGACGATAAGCCGTTCCGTCCGGTCAGCCGCGATGAGACCATGGCGGCGGTATCGCTACTGGAAAAAGCCAGCTACAGCGTACTGGAGCGGGAAGACAAGCCGACCAGCAGCAAGCCGGGCGCGCCGTTCATCACCTCCACCCTGCAGCAGGCGGCCAGCACCCGTCTCGGCTTCGGCGTGAAAAAGACCATGATGATGGCTCAGCGCCTCTATGAGGCGGGGCACATCACCTATATGCGTACCGACTCCACCAACCTGAGTCAGGATGCGCTGAACATGGTTCGCGGCTACATCAGCGACAAGTTTGGTAAAAAATATCTGCCGGAAAGCGCGAATCAGTACGCCAGCAAAGAAAACTCACAAGAAGCACACGAAGCGATTCGTCCGTCTGATGTGAACGTGCTGGCGGAAACGCTGAAAGATATGGAAGCGGATGCGCAGAAGCTGTATCAGCTGATCTGGCGCCAGTTTGTCGCCTGTCAGATGACGCCGGCGCAGTACGACTCCACGACGCTGACCGTGGCGGCGGGCGATTACAAACTGAAAGCGCGCGGTCGTACCTTACGCTTTGACGGCTGGACCAAAGTGATGCCGGCCCTGCGCAAGGGCGATGAGGACCGGACTCTGCCGCTGGTCAAACAGGGCGACCAGCTGAGCCTGGTCGAGCTGACGCCTGCCCAGCACTTTACCAAACCGCCGGCTCGCTTCAGCGAAGCCTCGCTGGTTAAAGAGCTGGAAAAACGCGGTATCGGTCGTCCGTCCACCTATGCCTCGATTATCTCCACCATTCAGGATCGTGGTTACGTGCGAGTGGAAAACCGTCGTTTCTACGCGGAGAAAATGGGCGAGATCGTCACCGACCGACTGGAAGAGAACTTCCGCGATTTAATGAACTACGACTTCACCGCGCAGATGGAAGATCGTCTCGATCAGGTGGCTAACCACCAGGCCGAGTGGAAAGAAGTGCTGAACCACTTCTTTGGCGATTTTACCGCCCAGCTGGAGACGGCGGAGAAAGATCCGGAAGAGGGCGGCATGCAGCCGAACCCGATGGTGCTCACCAGTATCGACTGTCCGACCTGCGGCCGTAAAATGGGCATCCGTACCGCCAGCACCGGCGTTTTCCTCGGCTGTTCGGGCTATGCCCTGTCGCCGAAAGAGCGCTGCAAAACCACCATTAACCTGGTGCCGGAAAACGAAGTCCTCAACGTGCTGGAAGGCGATGACGCCGAAACTAACGCGCTGCGCGCCAAACGCCGCTGCCAGAAGTGCGGTACGGCGATGGACAGCTACCTTATCGATCCCAAGCGTAAACTGCACGTCTGCGGTAACAACCCGACCTGCGATGGCTATGAGATTGAAGAGGGCGAGTTCCGCATCAAGGGCTATGACGGTCCGGTAGTGGAGTGCGAGAAGTGCGGCTCCGAGATGCACCTGAAGATGGGGCGTTTTGGGAAGTACATGGCTTGTACCAACGACGAGTGTAAGAATACGCGTAAGATCCTGCGCAATGGCGAAGTGGCGCCGCCGAAGGAAGATCCGGTGCCGCTCCCGGAGCTGCCGTGCGAGAAGTCTGACGCCTATTTCGTGCTGCGTGACGGGGCCGCGGGCGTCTTCCTGGCGGCAAACACTTTCCCGAAATCACGGGAAACGCGTGCGCCGCTGGTGGAAGAGCTGTACCGCTTCCGCGACCGTCTGCCGGAAAAACTGCGTTATCTCGCCGATGCGCCGCAGCAGGATCCGGAAGGCAATAAAACGCTGGTGCGCTTTAGCCGTAAAACGAAGCAGCAGTATGTGGCGTCCGAAAAAGAGGGCAAAGCGACCGGCTGGTCAGCCTTCTTTATCGACGGCAAATGGACGGAAGCTAAAAAGTAACTGACCATTATCAGGCAGGAAAAGGGCGCTTTTCCTGCTCTGGCGGCCGGCAGGGGCCATGGATGCCTCTGCCGTGTCGTTTTCCTTTCTCTCCGCGCTTTCCGCCCCCTTATAACCACCTATATTATTTTTCGTTACCGGCTATACACTGTTGGTATAAATGATATAGTGGTTATAGTTAATGCCTTTTTTATTATTAAAACGTCTTATACATCATCGCTTTCAGGATGCGTTGCGGCGCCACTATGGCCAACTGCCGGGAGGCCTGGCCTTCACAGGCGACAAGTTGCCTGAACGTAAAGTGTATTAAGCGGCTTCATTTTACGCGCAAACGGATATCAGCATGAAACTACAACAGCTTCGCTACATCGTTGAGGTGGTTAACCATAACCTGAATGTTTCATCCACCGCCGAAGGGCTTTATACCTCCCAGCCAGGCATCAGTAAGCAGGTGCGTATGCTGGAAGATGAGCTCGGCATCCAGATCTTTGCCCGCAGCGGCAAGCATTTGACTCAGGTGACCCCTGCCGGGCAGGAGATCATCCGTATTGCCCGCGAGGTGTTGTCAAAAGTCGATGCCATCAAATCTGTCGCCGGGGAGCATACCTGGCCGGACAAGGGGTCGCTGTATGTGGCGACCACCCATACCCAGGCGCGCTATGCCTTGCCGGGGGTGATCAAGGGCTTTATTGAACGCTATCCGCGGGTGTCGCTGCATATGCATCAGGGTTCGCCAACCCAGATCGCCGAAGCCGTGTCGAAAGGCAACGCCGACTTCGCTATTGCTACTGAAGCGCTGCATCTGTATGACGATTTGGTGATGCTGCCATGCTATCACTGGAACCGGTCGATCGTGGTGACGCCGGAGCATCCTCTGGCCTCCAGGGGCTCGGTGTCAATTGAAGAGCTGGCGCAGTATCCGCTGGTAACCTATACCTTTGGCTTCACCGGCCGTTCGGAACTGGATACCGCGTTTAACCGTGCGGGCCTGACGCCGCGCATTGTCTTTACCGCCACCGATGCCGATGTCATCAAAACCTATGTTCGCCTGGGACTCGGGGTAGGGGTGATTGCCAGTATGGCGGTGGATCCGGTCTCCGATCCGGACCTGGTGAAGCTGGATGCGAACGGTATCTTCAGCCACAGCACCACTAAAATAGGCTTCCGCCGTAGCACTTTCTTACGAAGCTACATGTATGATTTTATTCAACGTTTTGCACCCCATTTGACCCGGGATGTGGTGGATACCGCGGTGGCCTTGCGGTCGAATGAAGATATTGAAGCGATGTTCAAAGATATAAAACTACCGGAAAAATAACCCTGTAAAAAATAATGGCATTCCCTGTGGGGAGTGCCATTAACTAGCATGGTCTTTATTTAACAACTTAAACCTCGAACCAATCACAAAATTAATAATTTCTCGCAACACGTTTGTCATTATGCCCACCGCGATCAAATAACCGGTTAAATATATTCCATCAGACCTAATTTAGCTGGATTAATCTTTTATCCATAATTAAGATTTATCTGTACCTGATGATTTGAGCAATTGGTGGTGACAATATGATAAGTAATCTCGATTACATGAAACTGGCGATGTCATACGAAAATGACAAAACCGAAATCGATCCCGTTCTGCGTAGTCGCGTATGGGGCGTAGTGTTGGTAGGGCTGGCGATGTTCTGGAGTATCATCGCGCTCACCATCTGCAACATCTGGATTGTCAGCTAAAGCTGTAGGTCATCGTTGTAGATACATGTCATTTTTATGACAGTGAAAGGAAACTGTAATATAAAATCAGTGACCGGCAATACAGGGAGAATATATTTTGCCGTGGGATTCATCCAACCTGAAATCAATCACAAGAGCTAATCAGCCAACAGGCAATGATTAGCTCTTTTTTTGTCCTCGTGTACTAATACAATATCGCTTAAACGACTCCTCTGCACTATTTTGGTGCTATTTCCTCTGCGCTCTGATAATTGCCTTTTTATCCCTCTCCGTCCTATCGCATTTAGCAATTTGGGTTGTTATCAAAGTGTTATGCCCAGCATGTGTTATCTTTAATGGAGACCCTGAGGAGAATCGGGGTATGCCATCCCTGAGATAAAGGAGGAGCTATGTCGTCAACCCTACGAGAAGCCAGTAAGGACACGCTGCAGGTCAATGAGAAAACCTGGCATTACTACAGTCTGCCGTTGGCGGAGAAGCAGCTGGGCGATATCAGTCGACTGCCCAAGTCGCTGAAGGTGCTGATGGAGAACCTGCTGCGCTGGCAGGACGGTGACTCGGTAACTGAAGAAGATATTCGCGCCCTTGCCGGTTGGCTGCAGCAGGCCCATGCCGACCGGGAGATTGCTTATCGTCCGGCCCGCGTGCTGATGCAGGACTTTACCGGCGTGCCGGCGGTAGTGGATCTGGCCGCCATGCGCGAGGCGGTGAAACGCCTGGGCGGGGATACCTCGAAGGTGAACCCGCTTTCGCCGGTCGACCTGGTGATCGACCACTCGGTGACCGTCGACCGCTTCGGCGATGACGAGGCCTTCGAAGACAACGTCCGCCTGGAAATGGAGCGGAACCACGAACGCTACGCATTTTTGCGCTGGGGGCAGCAGGCCTTCAGCCGCTTCAGCGTGGTGCCGCCGGGCACCGGGATTTGCCACCAGGTCAACCTGGAATATCTCGGACGGGCGGTGTGGAGCGAAGAGGTGAACGGGAAGTGGATGGCGTGGCCGGATACCCTGGTGGGCACCGACTCCCATACCACCATGATTAACGGGCTCGGCGTGCTGGGCTGGGGCGTGGGCGGGATTGAAGCGGAAGCCGCCATGCTCGGCCAGCCGGTGTCGATGCTGATCCCGGACGTGGTCGGCTTTAAGCTCAGCGGTAAATTGCGCGAAGGCATTACCGCTACTGACCTGGTGCTGACGGTCACCCAGATGCTGCGCCAGCACGGCGTGGTCGGAAAATTTGTCGAGTTCTACGGTGACGGTCTGGATACTTTGCCCCTGGCCGATCGCGCCACCATCGCCAATATGGCGCCAGAGTATGGCGCCACCTGCGGTTTCTTCCCGATCGATGACGTGACGCTCAGCTATATGCGTCTCAGCGGACGTAGCGAAGAACAGGTAGCGCTGGTGGAAGCCTATGCCAAAGCGCAGGGCATGTGGCGCTACCCGGGCGATGAGCCGGTCTTTACCAGTACCCTGGCGCTGGATATGGGCAGCGTTGAAGCGAGCCTCGCCGGGCCGAAGCGGCCGCAGGATCGCGTGGCGCTCGGCGATGTGCCGAAAGCCTTTGCCGCCAGCGGTGAGCTGGAGGTTAACCACCTTCAGCGTCAGCGCCAGCCGGTGGCGTATACGCTGAACGGGCATCACTATTCGCTGCCGGATGGCGCGGTGGCCATTGCGGCGATCACCTCCTGTACCAACACCTCCAACCCCAGCGTGCTGATGGCCGCTGGCCTACTGGCGAAAAAAGCCGTCGAACGCGGCCTGCAGCCGCAGCCGTGGGTGAAAGCTTCCCTGGCCCCAGGCTCGAAAGTGGTGTCGGATTATCTGGCCCATGCCGGCCTGACGCCTTACCTCGACCAGCTCGGCTTCAATCTGGTGGGGTATGGCTGTACCACCTGTATCGGTAACTCCGGTCCGCTGCCGGAACCGATTGAAGAAGCAATCAAAAAAGGCGACCTCACCGTCGGGGCGGTGCTCTCCGGTAACCGTAACTTCGAAGGGCGTATCCACCCGCTGGTGAAAACCAACTGGCTGGCCTCGCCGCCGCTGGTGGTCGCTTACGCGCTGGCGGGGAACATGAACATCGATCTCACCCGCGAGCCGCTGGGGCAGGGCAGCGACGGTGAGCCGGTCTATCTGAAAGATATCTGGCCGAGCGGGGAGGAGATTGCCCGGGCGGTGGAACAGGTCTCCACGGAGATGTTCCGCAAAGAGTACGCGGAAGTGTTTTCCGGCACTGAGGAGTGGAAGGCGATCAAGGTGGAGGCGTCAGATACCTACGACTGGCAGGAAGATTCAACCTACATTCGCCTGTCGCCGTTCTTTGACGAGATGGGCGTCGAGCCGCTGCCGGTGGAGGATATTCACGGCGCGCGGATCCTCGCCATGCTGGGCGATTCAGTGACCACTGACCACATTTCGCCGGCAGGAAGCATCAAAGCCGATAGTCCGGCAGGCCGCTATCTGCAGGAGCATGGGGTTGCCCGGCGCGACTTTAACTCCTACGGCTCCCGTCGCGGTAACCATGAGGTGATGATGCGCGGCACCTTCGCCAATATCCGCATCCGCAACGAAATGGTGCCGGGGGTGGAAGGGGGGATGACCCGCCATCTGCCGGACCGCGAACCGGTGGCGATATACGATGCGGCGATGCTGTATAAAGCCGAGGGGATACCGCTGGCGGTGATTGCCGGTAAGGAGTATGGCTCGGGTTCCAGCCGCGACTGGGCGGCGAAGGGGCCGCGCCTGCTGGGGATCCGGGTAGTGATCGCCGAGTCCTTCGAACGTATTCACCGCTCCAACCTGATCGGGATGGGTATTCTGCCGCTGGAGTTCCCGCAGGGCGTCACCCGTAAAACGCTACAGTTGACCGGTGAAGAGCGGATTGATGTCAGTAATCTGCAGTCGCTACAGCCTGGCGCCACGGTGCCGGTGACCCTCACCCGCGCTGACGGCTCGCAGGAGGTGATCGCCTGCCGGTGCCGTATCGACACGGCGACCGAGCTCACCTACTACCGCAACGACGGCATCTTGCACTACGTCATCCGCAATATGCTGTAAAACGAAGGGCCAGCATCGCTGGCCCTCTCTTTACTCTGTCGCCGGTATTATTCCGCCGGCTTGCTGTTGAGCAGGTGGCCCATCTTGGCGGCTTTAGTGTCGAGATAATGGGCGTTTTTCGGGTTGCGTCCGACGATCAGCGGCACGCGCTCCACAATGTTAATCCCGGCTTCGCTGAGGATTTCCACTTTTTTCGGGTTATTGGTTAACAGTCGCACCTGCTCTACGTTGAGCAGTTTGAACATATCGGCGCACAGGGTGAAGTCGCGCTCATCGGCGGCGAAGCCAAGCTGATGGTTCGCTTCGACAGTGTCATACCCCTGATCCTGCAGCGCGTAGGCGCGGATCTTATTCAATAAACCAATGTTGCGACCTTCCTGACGATGATAGAGCAGGATCCCCCGGCCTTCTTCGGCGATATGCGACAGGGCCGCCTCCAGCTGAAAGCCGCAATCACAGCGCAGGCTAAACAGGGCATCGCCCGTCAGACACTCTGAATGAACGCGGGCGAGCACCGGCGCCTGCCCTGAGATATCGCCGTACACCAGCGCGACATGATCCTGTCCGGTTGCCAGTTCTTCAAAACCCACCATCAGGAAATCGCCCCAGGGGGTTGGCAGTTTGGCTTCTGCCACACGTTTAAGCTGCATGTGATTCTCCAGATTCTGTCAGCACCTGAATGTGCTTTCTGTTTACCGCTATTTTGCCACAACGCCGGGACGTTCTCCTAATCGCGAACGGTTAGCCGCGCGGAAAGCGCACAAACGATCTACTTTCCGCTATGATGTTCATCTAAAAGGAGAAGGAGAGAAAATGCTGTTGATTGCCCGACGAACCGCTCTTGCGGCGGCGCTGCTGCTGGTCATGCCCCTCACGGTCTGGCTGTCTGGTTGGCTGTGGCAGCCAGGACTACCGGTGGCATGGCTGAAAAGCCTCTGGTGGGTGACGGAAACGGTGACCCAGCCGTGGGGAATCATCACCCATGTTGTGCTGTGCGCCTGGTTTCTCTGGTGCTTGCGCTTTCGCCTGCGCGCGGCGCTGATTCTGTTCCTCATTCTTGCCGCCGCCATCCTGGTGGGACAGGGGGCCAAATCCTGGGTCAAGGCGCGGGTTCAGGAGCCGAGACCGTTTGTCATCTGGCTGGAAAACACAAGGCAGGTGCCGGTGACGCAATTCTACGCGTTAAAGCGCAAAGAACGCGCTAAACTGGTGCATGAGCAGCTGGCGCAGGCGCAGGACATCCCGCCGTTTTTACGCAAACACTGGCAGAAAGAGACCGGGTTTGCCTTCCCGTCAGGCCATACGATGTTCGCCGCCAGCTGGGCGCTGCTCGCTGCCGGGCTGTTGTGGCCGCGTCGGCGCTGGGGCACGATCGCGGTGCTGCTGGCGTGGGCGACGGCAGTGATGGGCAGTCGCCTGGCGCTCGGCATGCACTGGCCGCTGGATCTTATTGTCGCTACGTTGATTTCCTGGGTGCTGGTCACGGTGGCCTGCTGGCTGACGCAGCGTCTTTGCGGGCCGCTCTCGCCGCCGGGGGAAGAGGCGCAGGATATTAAAAAACGGATGCCTGAAGCGGAATAATGTTGATTTTAGCGGCATCCGACCGCATATCCTGTAGAGTTGCCGTGCTTTTTCGTTCCACCGCTGCGGCGAAAATGATACTTTATAGGGCTGAAAGCGGGCTTTTTTCGCGCAACCCACAGAACGGGAAGTCATGTGAAATATTTACTCATTTTCTTACTGGTGTTAGCAATCTTCGTCATTTCAGTGACGCTGGGGGCGCAGAATGACCAACAGGTCACTTTCAACTATTTGCTCGCTCAGGGTGAATTCCGCATTTCGACGCTACTGGCGGTGCTGTTTGCCGCAGGCTTTGCCATCGGCTGGCTGATCTGCGGCCTGTTCTGGCTGCGGGTGCGCGTCTCGCTGGCGCGCGCGGAGCGGAAAATTAAGCGCCTTGAGCACCAGATTGCCCCTGTCAGCCCGGCGGCTGTCGACGCAGGCGTGCCTGCGGTGAAGGAATAACCTCTTATGCTGGAGTTGTTGTTTCTGCTTTTACCCGTTGCCGCCGCCTACGGCTGGTACATGGGGCGCAGAAGTGCACAACAGTCCAAACAGGACGACGCGAGCCGCCTGTCACGGGATTACGTGGCGGGGGTGAACTTCCTGCTTAGCAACCAGCAGGATAAAGCCGTCGATCTGTTCCTTGATATGCTGAAAGAGGATACCGGTACCGTTGAGGCCCACCTGACGCTCGGCAACCTGTTCCGCTCGCGCGGTGAGGTCGACCGCGCGATCCGTATCCACCAGAGTCTGATGGAAAGCGCATCGTTAACCTACGATCAGCGCCTGTTGGCCGTCCAGCAGCTGGGGCGCGACTATATGGCCGCCGGGCTGTATGACCGTGCGGAAGACATGTTCAAACAGCTGGTGGATGAGACTGATTTTCGCCTCGGCGCGCTGCAGCAACTGTTGCAGATCTACCAGGCGACCAGCGACTGGCAGTCGGCTATCGAGGTGGCTGAGCGGCTGGTGAAGCTGGGCAAAGAGAAGCATCGTGGCGAAATCGCCAACTTCTGGTGCGAACTGGCCCTGCAGCAGATGGCGGCCAACGATCTGGATAAGGCGATGGCGCTGTTGAAGAAAGGCGCCGCCGCGGACCGCAACAGCGCCCGGGTGTCGATCATGATGGGTCGGGTGTGGATGGAGAAGGGCGACTACGCCAAAGCGGTGGAAAGCCTCGAGCGGGTTATCGATCAGGATAAAGAGCTGGTGGGTGAGACGCTGGAGATGCTGCAGACCTGCTATCAGCAGCTCGGCAAAGCCGATGAATGGGAAGTTTTCCTGCGCCGCTGCGTGGAGGAGAACGCCGGGGCGACCGCCGAACTGATGCTGGCGCAGATCCTTGAGCAGCGGGAAGGGGTCGAAGCGGCGCAAAACTACGTCACCCGGCAGCTGGAACGCCATCCCACCATGCGCGTCTTCCATAAGCTGATGGACTACCATCTCAATGAAGCGGAAGAAGGACGGGCGAAAGAAAGTCTTGGGGTGCTGCGAAACATGGTCGGCGAACAGGTGCGTAGCAAACCGCGCTACCGTTGCCAGAAATGCGGCTTTACCGCTCATACTCTCTACTGGCATTGTCCGTCCTGCCGCTCCTGGGCGACCATCAAACCTATTCGCGGCCTCGACGGCCAGTAAGGTCAAAAAAACAGACTCTTTAGTTACAACATACTTATCATTTCTTTCCCGTCGCCGTCTGCAGCCCCGGCATCGCCGTCGTCCGCGCAGGGCAAAACAGCAGCCTGTTATTTTGTTAGCTTCACAGGTAGAATGCTGCCCGTTTACCTTTTTTGCGCCCTCTGGCGCCCATCAACACTAAGGTCTGGTCATGACGTCAACAGCTATCCCATCTTCCCGCGCTGTCACTTCCTCTCCCGTTGTGGTTGCGCTTGACTATGATAATCGCGATAAAGCGCTGGCATTTGTCGACCGCATCGACCCGCGCGACTGCCGCCTGAAGGTGGGCAAAGAGATGTTCACCCTGCTGGGACCGCAGTTTGTCCGCGATCTGCATCAGCGTGGGTTTGAGGTGTTCCTGGACCTTAAGTTTCACGATATTCCCAACACCACCGCCCGCGCGGTGGCGGCGGCGGCCGAGCTTGGCGTATGGATGGTGAATGTCCATGCCTCCGGCGGCGCGCGGATGATGACCGCGGCACGCGAAGCGCTGCTGCCTTTTGGTCAAGACGCGCCGCTGCTCATCGCCGTCACCGTCCTTACCAGCATGGAGTCCAGCGATCTGCAGGATCTGGGCATTACCTTATCTCCGGCTGATTACGCGGCGAAGCTGGCGGCGCTGACCCAACGCTGCGGCCTCGACGGGGTGGTGTGTTCAGCTCAGGAGGCGGTACGCTTTAAGCATGAGCTGGGACAGGCGTTTAAGCTGGTCACCCCGGGTATCCGTCCGCAGGGCAGCGACGCTGGCGATCAGCGGCGGATCATGACGCCTGAGCAGGCTCAGGCGTCAGGGGTGGACTATATGGTCATTGGCCGCCCGGTTACCCAGTCGATCGATCCTGCCGCGACGCTGCGGGCGATCAACGATTCTCTGCGCAAGGGGGCATAATGAGCGATTCCAACAGCCGCCTGGTCTACTCCACCGAAACCGGGCGTATCGACGAGGCGAAACCGGCGCCGGTGCGCCCGAAAGGCGACGGCATAGTGCGGATCCAGCGCCAGACCAGCGGCCGCAAGGGCAAGGGCGTCTGTCTGATTAGCGGGATTGATGCCGACGATGCGGCACTCACTGCCCTGGCGGCGGAGCTGAAGAAGAAATGCGGCTGCGGCGGCGCGGTGAAAGAGGGTGTGATTGAGATCCAGGGCGACAAACGGGATTTACTTAAGGCGCTGCTAGAGGCGAAAGGGATGAAAGTGAAGTTAGCTGGCGGCTAATCGTTTTTTAACCCTAATTAATGGCCAGGTGAAATAACAAGGCCGCGGTGAATGCCGCGGCCTTGAATGATTTAACGTGCGTAAGTCAATTCGTATGAATTATTCTTTTATTTCGTCAGGTAATTATATTATTTGCCGACCTGGTGACCAATAATACCACCGACTGCTGCGCCACCCAGGGTACCGAGTGCGCTACCGTCAGTTAACACCGCACCGCCGATGGCGCCGGCGCCTGCACCGATTGCAGTGTTACGATCGCGTTTAGACATGTTAGAGCAAGCGCTCAGAGACATTGCTACAGTGACAGCCAGAACAACAGCAGCCATTTTTTTGCTCGTTGAAGTCATCATTTTTTTCTCCTGAATAATCTATTCATGGATTACAGCGCTCCTTTAAGCATAGCCTGATAAAGCAGCTTTAGGGCAATTCCATGAAGTTAGGGTGCGCAGGTATCACGAAAATCACGCAGGTGATAGTCACTTCCTGTTATATCGCTAATAATAATTCTACTTTTTTTTAAATTTATCGTCAGGTAAAAAATCTTAATTACCGGCTCGGAATACTCTCAGAGCGTAATTTCGCCCCGTTCGGCGCGGTGGCAGGGCACGGGGCGGGTGGAATATCAGATGTACGGCACAATATCGACGGTCAGGCCGCTGCGCAACAACTGCTCACGGCAGTCGTTCGGCAGACGATCGTCGGTGATAACGCGATTAAAGCGGCCGGCTGGGCCAAGCGGATAGGGGTGCACCGCGCTGAATTTTGAGCTGTCGCTGAGGATAATCGCTTCGCAGTGCTTCTCCAGAACGGCGTTAACCACGTCCGCACGCATCATATCGCGGCCGGTAAAGCCGGTTTCCGCCTGCCAGCCATCGATCCCGATGAAGGCCTTACTGAAATGCACCTGTTGAATGAACTGGCGGGTCAGTGGGCCAACCATACTTTCACTGCGTTTCTGGTAAATCCCGCCCAGCAGGATCACCTCTCCCGGCGTCTCTTTCAGCAGATGGGCGATATAGCTGCTGACGGTGATGATGGTGATATCGCCGCGTTCAGCCAGGGTGCGCGCCAGCAGGGCGTTGCTGCTGCCGTTTTCGATAAATACCGTTTCGCCGGCATTCACCAGCGCCGCGGCGCGGCTGGCCAGTTCACGCTTAATGGCGAAATGGGTCATCATGCGGGTTTCGACATCTTCACTGTCCAATGGGACGGCGTAGCCATGGGTGCGGCGCAGATAGCTCTGCTTCTCCAGCAGGTTTAGATCCTGACGGATGGTGACCTCTGAGACACCGGTCATCTTCGCCAGATCGGCGACGCTCATGCGGCCTTTATCGATGACCACTTGCAAAATACTTTGTTGTCGGGCGTTCATAGCAACATCACTGTTAGGGGGCTATACGGCGAGCAACCGGTCAGCATCGCCGGTTGCGGCATGTGGGCGATAATCAGATTTCCCAGGGCGCTTTGGGTGGTTTGTTTTGCTCGGCGTCGTCTGCCGCCAGCGCCAGCAGTTCCGCTTTGAGGATCTCCAGATTATGGATCGCAGAGTGGTAATCACCGGCAACCAGAATATCCAGCACGGTATCGATACGTTGGGCGAGCAGGTGGGCATTCACATCTGACATGGCATTATCCTGGTAACAAAAACGAATGAAATCAATGATGCTAAAAATGGGTGAAAAAGAGAAGCGAAAAAAACGCACAACCTTAATCGTTGCGACGGAAATGACGGGACAGGGAGGAAAGAAGGAGCGGTTCCCGAAGGAACCGCTGTGAAGAGACGTCAGGCTGCCGGACGAGCAATGATGCTACGCGTTTCCATGCGGACTTCAGCGATAGTGACATCGATAACATCGGTCACTTTGTAGACCACTTCTCCCTTGATCTGCACGGTGCCGTTTTCCTGGCTGCAGACCAGTTCGTCGCGCACGGCGTGGAGGAACGGGGCCGGAATAAAGGCGACCGCGCCATTGTCCACCAGACGTACGCGCATTCCACCGCGGCTGATGTCGATGATCTCCGCCGCAAAGCGGGTGTCGGTACCGGCTTTATCGTTGAGGAAACGGGCATACAGCCAGTCGGCGACATCGCGTTCGGCCATGCGGTTGAGACGACGGCGCTCCGCCATCTGCACGGTGGCTTCATCCTGTGGGCGCGCAATGGTTTCGCCTTTGATGATGGCCTTCAGCAGACGGTGATTGATCATGTCGCCATACTTACGAATCGGCGAGGTCCAGGTGGCGTAGGCCTCAAGACCAAGACCAAAGTGGGGGCCCGGCTCGGTGCTGATTTCAGCAAACGACTGGAAACGACGTATGCGGCTGTCGAGGAAACCGGTCGGCTGAGCGTCCAGTTCGCGGCGCAGCTTGCAGAAACCTTCCAGGGTGAGCACTTCCGTTGGATCAACGTGTACGTCGTGGGTCTTCAGCAGGGCCGCCAGCTGTTCGGTATTCGCCGGGTCGAAGCCGGTGTGGACGTTATAAACGCCGAAGCCAAGCTTGTCGCGCAGCACGCGGGCGGCACAGATGTTGGCGGCGATCATCGACTCTTCGACAATACGGTTGGCAATACGACGCGGCTCCGCGACGATGTCCAGCACTTCGCCTTTTTCGCCGAGGACGAAACGGTAATCCGGGCGGTCTTTAAACACCAGCGCGTGGGTCTGACGCCATTCGCTGCGGCGCTGACACACGTCCTTCAGCAGCGTAATTTGCTGCGCGATCGCCTCGCTGCCCGGCTGCCAGCTGCCGCGGCCTTCCAGCCAGTCAGAGACATCGTCATAGGCCAGTTTGGCTTTTGATTCGATGGTAGCGGCAAAGAACTCGATATTGTCTTCGATGGTGCCATCGGCCGCCAGAGTCATCCGGCAGGCCAGCACCGGGCGCACTTCATTGGCACGCAGGGAACACAGGTCGTCTGACAGTTCGCGCGGCAGCATCGGGATGTTGAAGCCCGGCAGATAGTTGGTAAAGGCGCGTACTTTTGCGGCGTTATCCAGCTTGCTGCCTTCGGCAATCCACGCGGTCGGGTCAGCGATCGCCACCGTCAGCAACAGTTTGCCGTCGGCGCCAGATTCGACATACAGCGCATCGTCCATATCTTCGGTACTGGCGCTGTCAATGGTGACGAAGTCGAGGGCGGTCAAATCGCGGCGAGTCAGCCCTTCGTCAAGCATCTCGGTGGCGACGCCGTCCGGTGCCTCTTTCTCAAGATTATGGCGCGCCAGCGTCACCCACCACGGGACGAAGTGATCGTCGCTGAAGGTGATGAACTGGGTCAGCTCCGCGTAAAATCCGCGGTCGCCTTTTAATGGATGACGGCGCATTTCTGCGACG
This sequence comes from Klebsiella sp. GG_Kp175, assembly GCF_040062325.1. Lineage (NCBI taxonomy): Bacteria > Pseudomonadati > Pseudomonadota > Gammaproteobacteria > Enterobacterales > Enterobacteriaceae > Klebsiella > Klebsiella sp. GG_Kp175. The sequence goes on from NZ_JBEAFX010000004.1 coordinate 293,932, forward strand.
GCCCAGTCACCCTGTTTGAAATCATGCTCAACGCCACGGGCGGCGCGGCAGGGAATGGCGTCTTTCAGCAGCGGATGGTCAGGAACGATAGCGAGGCGATCGTCTTTCTTCTGGACTTTACCGACGAAACGGGTCAGGAAGGGCTCAACCAGCGATTCCGGTTCGGCGCTTTCGCGTTCTTTTTCAGAATGGATCACCGCAACGATACGGTCGCCATGCATCACTTTTTTCATCTGCGGCGGCGGAATGAAGTAGCTCTTCTGAGCGTCCACTTCGAGGAAGCCAAAGCCCTTTTCCGTGCCCTTAACGACCCCTTCCGCGCGCGGCGTCTGGGAATGCAGTTGCTGTTTAAGCTGCGCTAGCAGCGGGTTATCCTGAAACATAATTAGGTATTTTCGTGGCTAAAAGAGCGGCTGACATTTTTACGCGATTATGCCTGTCGCAGCAAGCGCTGTTTCAGCAATTTACGTCTGCTGACGCACATAGCCGAGGGCGATTTTCAGACGATTCATCCAGCCGCATAGTCCGCTCCAGGTTAACAGATCGATCGCCTGTTCCGCTGAGAGTCCATATTCGCCGAGGGGTGTTAACTGGGCGGCGCTAAACCGGTCCGGGGAGCGGGTTAACAACTGTACCGCGGTAACGAGCGCGCGCGACCGCGGATGCTGCCCAAGCCAGCGATGGAGAGCCTGATCGCCCTCGCGCAAATGGCTGCCGAACGCTTCTTCACCGTGCCAGTGGGAGAGCCAGGCGTCAAAACAGGTGGCGCTGCCATTGGTGCGCGCGGTGAGTAAGGCGACCTGCGGGCCAAAGGTACCGTTGCCGCTGAGCTGGCGTAACAGCGTCTCCAGAGGCGCCATCAGCTGCGGGTCGCAGGCCAGCAACGGAGCCAGCGGGCCCAGGCCGGGCAGTGACTGCCAGCTGGCGATACGCCGCTGGCGCTCGTCATCGGCATACTGCAGATCGGGATCCTCAATGTCGGTTACCCACTCTCCTGGTGGGTTGACGAACAGGTCGGCGGGCGCCTCCTCTTGCTGCGGCATACCGGGGATCCAGCGCACCGGGAAGCCCTGGGCCGCCTGCAGCACGGCAATCGCCCGCGCCTGGAAGCCGACGAAACCGATAATCTGGTTGATCAGGATAATATCCCGACTGGTCAGGCCCACTTCGTCCAGCTGTCTGCGGGAAAGGGCGTTAATGACGGAGGGTGAACCGGCGAGCTGACGAGCGTATTGGGTGATCTGCGCCAGACGACGGTTGCTCTCGCGCGAAGAGTCGGGCCCCGGCAGGGGCGCCAGGCGGGCGGCATAGTGGTTACACAGCCGCTGGACGCCGTAGACCTGGGCGACGGTGAGCGCAGTGCTCAGGCGATCGTAGGCGGTAAAGGTTTGCAGGCGGCTCACCGCCACCTGGTCGGGAAACAGCCGCTCGGCCAGCTGGCGCGCGGGGCGTAGCCAGCCTGCGTGGGCGTGTAGCCAGGCGTCCGGCAGCGTCAGGTCCAGCAAAAAGCGGTCTTCAACATGGGCGGCTTCAGGGACGAGCGGCAGGACATCCACCGGGCAGATTGTTGACTGGGTTTCGTGATACCAGTGGTTTTTGCCATTCACGCGGCGTGGCTCCATGGGCTTTCCTTGTTCGGTATGTGGCGAACCGCCGTTCCGCGGATCGTTTATGCAGAACTATCCTGGCGTAACCCGGAAGCAGGAGAAAATATTGATACGTGCTAACAAATAGCCGATTGGAATAACAGGGGGTGCACAAGGCCTCGGAAGGGAGAGCCCTCCTCACCGGGGCGAGGAGGGTAAGGAACTTATTTCAGTTCCAGCTCGTTCATGGCGGCGATGCTGAACCCGCCATCAACGTGAACGACTTCACCGGAGATACCCGCAGACAGGTTGGAGCACAGGAAGGCTGCGCTGTTACCCACGTCTTCAATGGTGACGGTGCGACGGATCGGGGTGACCGCTTCGCAGTGCGCCAGCATTTTACGGAAATCTTTGATACCGGACGCGGCCAGGGTACGGATCGGACCGGCGGAGATAGCGTTGACGCGAACGCCTTCCGGACCCATCGCGTTCGCCATATAGCGCACGTTAGCTTCCAGAGAGGCTTTCGCCAGACCCATGACGTTGTAGTTCGGGATCGCGCGCTCGGCGCCCAGGTAGGAGAGCGTCAGCAGAGCAGAGCCCGGGTTCAGCATTGTGCGGCAGGCTTTGGCCATCGCCACGAAGCTGTAGGCGCTGATGTCGTGCGCGATTTTGAAACCTTCGCGGGTGACCGCGTTGACGTAGTCGCCGTCTAACTGGTCAGCCGGGGCATAACCGATAGAGTGGACGAAACCATCGAATTTTGGCCAGACTTTTTCCAGCTCGGTGAACAGCGCGGTGATGCTCTCGTCTTCAGCAACGTCGCACGGCAGCACAATGTCAGAACCCAGCGCGGCAGCAAACTCTTCAACGCGACCTTTCAGTTTTTCATTCTGATAGGTGAATGCCAGTTCCGCGCCTTCGCGGTGCATTGCCTGCGCAATACCGTAGGCGATGGACAGTTTGCTGGCGACGCCAGTGATCAAAATGCGCTTACCGGAAAGAAAACCCATAGCTTTAATCCTTATCGTTATTGCTTATTTTTACTTTAACAATCATAACGTTAACATTGTTATTTCAAAATAACTCAAATTTAGCCAGGAATTATATCCCACTGACGACCCCTTGTGTCACGATATTTTTCAGCCGGCCCGCGCCGCGCGGGGCAAAAGCCGATCGTGATGGCTCAAGTATACCCTTTTCTCAGCTGATTATTTGAGCGCAATCGTTGCCAGCAGGAGGCGCCCATCGGCACCGGGAGGCCGCAGCTCGCCCGGGGCGTTGCCGCGCCAGCAGAGACCGCTGCCGGCGGCGCAGCGCCGCCCGGCCAGATCCCACTCCCCCTGCAGCACATAAGCGACGCCTTCGGTGGCCGCTCGCTGCCGGTCGCTCACCACTTCAACCTTCGCTGAGGCTCGACCCCGCTGGGTCATGACATTAAAGTCCAGTCCAGGCTCAACGATCCCGACGCTGGACAGCACGCACTCGCCGGGGAATGCCCACGGCTGCCAGAGCGCCAGCGGATGGTCGATCTCCTCCCCGCGCAGCCGTAGCGGTCGCCCCGCCAGCAAGACGATCGTCCGGTCGACCCCGGGGAAGGGGGAGAAAGGGCCATCGGCCTGCAGGGTGGCAATGCTCGCGCGCCAGAGAAAAGGGGCATCTACGGAAGGAACGGCGATAATTTCGCGCGTGGCGCCGGCACCGTTCTTCCACGGCGTGACGGGTAAAGTAGCGTAATCAAAATACGTGATCATAGTTTGCTCGGCGGAAATCTGGAGTGGATAGTATTTGTTACACGCTTGTCTCAATGTGCTTACAAATTATTTACAACAGGGCTCACAAATCCATCATTGAGCGCGTGTGCGGGTTTGTCAATGCTTGTATATACATGAGCAGTCATCTGCGAATTATCTTATCGCCGTGACCAGAGCCATCATGACAAAACGCGATCGGGAGAATGAAAATGCAACAGCGTATTACTTTCCGCCAGGCCTGCCTGGTCACCCTGTTTTCGGGGCTACTGCTGTCTGGTGGCTCAACATACGCTAAAGAGTGGAAATCGATCACCATCGCTACGGAAGGCGGCTATGAGCCCTGGAATCTGACGCTTCCCGGAGGGAAACTCAGCGGCTTCGAGCCCGAGCTAATGGCGAATTTATGCCAGCGAATGCAGATCGAATGCAAACTGGTGGTGCAGAACTGGGATGGCATGATTGCCGGACTTAACGCCGGAAAATATGACGTGATCATGGATGCTATCGTCGTCACCCCAGAGCGTTCGAAAGTAGTGGCCTTTACCCAGGCATACGCTGCCACGCCGGCCTCTTTCATTGCGGTAAAAGGGTCGCTGCTACCGCCGTCCCCGGCGGTCAAACTTCATGATGATGAGAAAGAGATTCAGGCGGCGATTGCGCCTCTGCGCGCGGCGTTGAAAGGGAAAACCATCGGCATCGCTTCCGGCACCGTCTACACCCCGTTTATTGATAAGTATTTCAAGGATATCGCTGACGTCCGGGAATATAACAACTCAGCGGATGCGATCCTCGACCTGCAGGCTGAACGCATCGATGCGGTGTTTGATGATATTACCTTTGCCAACACCACCCTGTCGCGTCCGGAGAATAGCAATCTGGCATTGAGCGGTCCGCTGATGAGCGGCCCAATCTGGGGAGGCGGTGAGGCGATGGGCGTGCGCATTACCGATACCGATCTCAAAGCGAAACTGGATAGCGCCATTCAGGCGGCGCTGGCCGATGGGACGGTAAAAAAACTGAGTGAGAAATGGTTTAAAAGCGACGTGACTCCCTGAGCGAGGCAACCATGTTAAATCTTCTGAGTTTGGGTGAAAACGGGTGGGGGACGCTGATCCTCAGCGCAACGCTGACCACGTTGCTGCTGTCGCTTGCAGCGCTGGCCGTCGGTGCGGGCGTGGGCGGCGTCATCGCCGCCGCGAAATTGTCCCGGCACGCGCCAGCGCGCTGGTTCGGCGCCGCCTGGTCGGTGGTATTCCGCGGTATCCCTGAATTACTGGTGATCTATCTGTTCTATTTTGGCGGCTCAGGGATGATTTCATGGCTGGGTCGCCTGTTTGGCGCAGACGGCTTTATTGAGGTGCCGCCATTTCTGATTGGCGCCCTGGCGATTGGTTTGATCTCCTCCTCGTATCAGGCGGAAGTCTACCGTGCTGCTCGCCTGGCGTTGATGCCCGGTGAAGTGGAGGCAGCTACCGCCATTGGCATGCCGCGCTGGCGGATCCTGCAGCGCATCCTGCTGCCGCAGATTGTCCGTTATTCGCTGCCGGGGTTGTCCAACGTCTGGCAGATGAGCCTCAAAGATTCGGCGCTGGTATCAGTGACCGGGATGGTTGAATTGATGCGCGCCAGCCAGATTGCCGCTGGCTCTACCCGCGATTATTTCCTGTTCTATCTCATCGGCGGCGGTTGCTATTTGATCCTGACGCTGCTCTCTAACCGCGCGTTTACCCGGGCGGAGAGCCATCTGAACCGCGCCTGGCTGCGTCGCAGCGCCGCGTAGGCGTAAGGAGCCCGTATGATTATCGATTTTGCCTTCCTCGGTGAGACGTTGTTGAAGCTCGGCGCGGCGCTGCCGGTGACGCTGGGGCTCTTTATCTGCTCTTTTATGCTTGGCGGCGTGCTGGCCCTTGGCGTTCTGGCGCTGCGAATGAGCCGCTGGCCGCTGGCAAGCGGCTTCGCCAAAGGCTATATCCTGATCTTTCGCGGCTCGCCATTGCTGATCCAGTTGTTTCTCATTTATTACGGGCTGGGTCAGTTTGGGGTGATCCGCCACAGTTTCCTGTGGCCGCTGCTGCGCGAACCCTTCATCTGCGCCGTTCTGGCGCTGGCGCTCTGTACGGCGGCCTATACCGCGGAAATTCTGCGCGGCGGGTTGCTGGCGATACCGCCGGGTCAGATTGAAGCCGGCCAGGCTTGCGGTATGTCGCGCTGGCTGCTGCTGCGGCGGATCATTGCCCCGGTGATGCTGCGCTATGCGCTGCCAGCCTACTCCACGGAGGCCATTTTGTTGGTCAAGTCGACGGCGCTGGCAAGCCTGGTGACCGTCTGGGACGTCACGGGGGTGGCCCAACAGATTATTCAGCGTACCTACCGGACGATGGAGGTATTTCTCTGCGCGGCGGCCATCTACCTGCTGCTCAATTTCATCATTGTGCAGTTGTACGCCCTGCTTGAACGGCGTTTAACCCCGCATACCCGGCCAAATCCGGCGACCGTGTCGCTCAAGCCGATAACCAAAGGAGAGTAAGATGCTCGATTCACGTCCGGTGACCTTATCGGTCAGCGATATTCATAAGTCCTTTGGCTCCCTGGATGTTCTGAAGGGGATCACCATCCAGGCGCAGCAGGGCGATGTTATTTCGATCCTTGGCGCCAGCGGCTCCGGTAAAAGTACGCTGCTGCGCTGCATTAACCTGCTGGAAACGCCCGATGCCGGAGTGGTCAGCGTCGGCGGGGAGACGATTGAAATGAAACACCACGCTCGCGGGCATCGGCTGGCGGCAAATCCCCGGCAGATAGAACGCCTGCGCTCGCGGCTGGGGATGGTCTTCCAAAGTTTTAACCTGTGGTCGCATATGACGGTCCTGCAGAATGTCATTGAGGGGCCGCATTATGTGCTCAAACGCGATAAACGGACCTGCATTGAACAGGCCGAGCAGCTGCTGGAGCGGGTGGGGATGTTGAACCGAAAGGATTTTTATCCGGCGCAGCTCTCCGGCGGCCAGCAGCAGCGCGTGGCGATAGCCCGCGCGCTGGCGATGGAGCCGGACGTCATGCTCTTTGATGAACCCACCTCAGCGCTGGATCCTGAACTGGTCGGCGAGGTGCTAAAGGTGATGCGCAGCCTGGCGGAGGAGGGACGGACGATGCTGGTGGTCACCCACGAGCTGGGATTCGCCCGCCATGTCTCCAACCGGGTGGTCTTTATGCACCAGGGGACGATTGACTGCGACGGCGCGCCTGAGGCGCTGTTTGGCAGCCAGGGATCCGCGCGCTTTAAGCAATTTATCTCCAGCCATCAACAGCCAGGACAGGTCGTATGAAAATGATCCAGTGGGGCGATGCGCCGATACGCTGGCAGGAGGTGGCTTGCGTCGCCCGGGGCGAGGCGACCTTGAGCCTCAGCGACAGCGCCTGGGCGCGTATCGCGCAAGGACGGGCGATCGTCCAGCATATCGTTAAAGCCGGCCAGGTAGCCTATGGGATCAATACCGGGCTGGGGGCGCTGTGCAATATTACGCTGCCGGAAGCACAGCTGCACCAGCTGTCGCGCAATACGTTGCTCAGCCATGCCTGCGGGGTGGGACCGTTGCTGGAGGTCGCCCCAACCCGGGCAATTATGTGCGCCGCGGTGGCCAATTTCAGCCACGGTAAATCCGGGATCTCCGCCGGGATAGTGCAGCAGCTGTTGGCGTTTTTGCAGCATGGCGTCACCCCTCAGGTGCCCTCCCAGGGGTCAGTTGGCTATTTGACGCATATGGCGCATATTGGCCTGGCCCTGATGGGGGTTGGCGATGTGCTGTGGCAGGGGCGAACGTGGCCTGCGGCAGAGGTCCTGTCGCAGCTGAATCTGCAGCCCATCGCGCCGGGAGCGAAAGAGGGGCTGAGTCTGGTCAACGGTACGCCGTGCATGACCGGTCTGGCCTGTCTGGCGTTAGACGACGCCGAGCGCTTAATGGACTGGGCCGATGTAACCGGCGCGATGAGCTTTGAAGCGCTGCGCGGCCAGCTTGTGGCATTCGATGCCGAGATCCTGGCGCTGAAAGCCAGCCCCGGTATCCAGACCAGCGGCCAGCGGCTGCGTGAGCTGCTGGCGGACAGCCCTCTGCTGGCCGAAAGTCAAGGACTTCGCACCCAGGATGCGCTAAGCCTTCGCTCGATGCCTCAGGTGCATGGCGCTTGCCGCGATCAGTTTAGCCACGCGCAGACGCAGATAAATATCGAACTCAACGCCTGTACCGATAATCCGCTGATCCTGGGGACCGTTGAGCAGTGGCGGGTGGTCTCCCAGGCGCATCCGCACGGCGAATCAGTGGCAATGGCCTGCGATTTGCTGGCCATTGCCATGGCAGAGCTGGGTGCTATCGCTGAACGACGCCTTGACCGGCTGGTGAATCCTCTGGTGAGCGGGCTGCCGGCGTTCCTGGTCGCCCGACCGGGCGTGAATTCAGGGATGATGATTGCCCAGTACGTCGCCGCGTCGTTGTGCGCGGAAAACAAGCAGCTGGCGCAGCCAGCGGTGCTGGATAATTTTGTTACCTCGGCGTTGCAGGAGGATCATTTAAGTCTGGGCACCAGCGCTGCGCTGAAACTGCAGCGCCTGCTGGGCAACCTCTATCAGATCCTCGGCATCGAATATTTACTCGCTGCCCAGGGGCTCGATTTTCACGAGCCGCAGAAGCTGGCCGCGGGCACGCGCCGGGCGCGAGACCTGCTGCGCGAAAGCGTGCCTGGCTGGGAGGACGATCGTTGGCTGGCGCCGGACATTGCCAGCGCGGTGGCCATCCTTAAGCGAACCGCTGGCCACGCGCCGGCGTGAGGTCAGCGGGCGAGGTGAATGAGACGACGCTATTTGCCGTCTTTGCGCCAGGCGTCGGCGGTGAGAGCCTCACCGAAATGGCCGGCAATCAGACGTCGGGTCAGGTCGTGCAGCGGTGAGGCCAGCACATCGGCGGTGCTGCCGCGCTCAACCACTTCCCCGTTATGCATCACCAGCACCTGATCGCTGATGTGCTTCATCATGCCCAGGTGCTGGGTGACATAGATGTAGGAGATGCCCTGTTTCTCCTGCAGCTCCAGCATCAGGTTGATGAGCTGGGAGCGCATCGACATATCCAGCGAGGCCAGCGCCTCATCGCAGACGATGACCTTCGGGCGCAGGATCAGCGCCCGGGCGAGGCCAAGACGCTGCTTCTGACCCGGGGCCAGCATATGGGGATAGTAGCTGACGTGGTCCGGCAGCAGGCCGACCATGCGCAGGGTGTCGATGATCTGCTTCTGTCGCGCTTCGGCGTCGAGATCGGTATTCAGCCGCAGCGGAAAATCGAGGATCTGCGAGATGCGCTGGCGCGGGTTTAGCGACGTCGACGGATCCTGAAAGATCATGCGAATTTTCTGGCTGCGGTAGGAGTAATCCCCGAAGGTCAACGGATGGTCGTCGATCAGCACCTCGCCGCTGGTGGGCTCCACCATGCCCGCCAGCATCTTCGCGAGGGTGGATTTTCCGGAGCCATTCTCGCCGATAATCGCCAGCGTCTGCCGTTCGCGCAGGGTAAAACTCAGCGGCTTAACCGCCTCCACCGTCTGGCGGTGAAACCAGCCGGTGCGGTAGCGAAAGGTCTTACTGAGTTGGCGCACTTCCAGCAATGTTTCGACCATTTCACTCTTTCTCCATGTTCAGCGGGAAATGACAGGCGTACAGGTGATTGCGCACCCCGGTAAGACGCGGCGTTTCAATACACTCGCGCTGGGCGTACGGGCAGCGGGGCCCCAGCCGGCAGCCGATGGGCAGCTGCTCCAGCAGCGGGATCGCCCCCGGCAGGGTGTTGAGGCGGCTTTTATGCGGCATGGCGCTGCCAAAATCCGGGATCGCGCGGATTAACGCCTGGGTGTAGGGGTGATGCGGCAGGGTGATCAGCTCTTCGCTGGGCCCGCTCTCCACCGTCTGCCCGCAGTACATGACGTTGATTTTATCCGCCCATTTGCTGAGCATCTGCAGGTCGTGGCTGATCAGCAAAATGGTGGTGTTGTTGTTCTGGTTGAGCCGCGTCAGCAGGCGGATAATCTGCGCCTGAGTCGTTGGCTCCATGGCGTTGGTCGGTTCATCGGCGATCAGCAGGCGCGGCTGGTTGGCCAGGGCGATGGCAATCATCACCTTCTGGCACTCGCCTTCGGTCAGCTGATAGGGGAAGCTGCGCATGGCGTCTTTGTGATCTTTAATTCCGACGCGGTGCAACAGCTCGATGGCCCGACGCTTGCGCCAGCCCAGCCGCTGCCACCAGCGCCCTTTGTAGGTCCAGCCGGGGATACTCTGGATCAGCTGCTGGCCGATGCGCTCAGAGGGATCGAGGCACGACTGCGGCTCCTGGAATATCATTGACACGTTGTGGCCGATCAGCTTTCGGCGCTCGCGGTTCGACAGCCGCAGCAGGTCGATGTCGTCGAAGCGCATGCGGTCGGCCGTGACCCGCCAGTTGTCCTTTGTCACGCCGCAGATAGCTTTGGCGATCAGGCTCTTTCCGGAGCCGGATTCCCCGACCAGGCCACGGATTTCGCCTTCGGTCAGGGTCAGGCTGACGCGATCGACGGCTTTCACCCAGCCTTCGTTGGTTTTAAATTCGATGGTTAAGTGACGAATATCGAGTAACGGCATTATTCTACCCCGGCAATGATCGCCCGGCGAATACCGTCGCCCAGCAGGTTGACCAGCAGTACGCTGAGCATAATCGCGGCCCCGGGCAGCATCACGGTCCACGGCGCAACATAGATAAGCTCCAGCGCATCGCCCAGCATCGCTCCCCATTCCGGCGAAGGCAGCTGAGCGCCGAGGTCAAGAAAGCCCAGCGCGGCGATATCCAGAATAGCCATCGACAGGGCGCGGGTGATCTCGGTCACCAGGCCGGAGGCGATATTGGGCAGAATGGCGAACAACAGAATATTCAGCGTCGACGCCCCGTCGAGGCGGGCGGCGATGATGTACTCTTTCTCCAGCTCATCGTGGACCATGCTGTAGACGGAACGCACCATCCGCGGCAGCAGCGCCAGCCAGACGGCAAACATCGCATGGCTGAGGTGCGGCCCGGCAAAGGCGACGACGATGATGGCCAGCAGTAGCGAGGGGATGGAGAGCAGGGTATCGAGGATATGGTTCATCACCGCCGAGCGCAGGCCGTGGGTCGACCCGGCAATGACGCCCAGCACCAGGCCAAACAGCGTGGCGCCGAGGGTGACGACAAAAGCGCCGCCGACGGTCGGCGCCGCGCCGCTCAGCAGCCGGCTGAGCACATCGCGCCCCAGGTCATCGGTCCCGAGGAAGAAAGAGACTTCGCCATAGCGCGACCACGATGGCGGCAGCAGCTGGTAGCCGAGGAACTGCTGGTCGATGCCGTAGGGGGCGAACCAGCCGCCGAAGACGCAGAGCAGCAGCAGCCCTGCGCAGCCGTACAGGCCGATCATCGCCGTGGTGTCGCCATAGAATTTACGCCATACGGTGCGCAGCGCGCCGGGCGGACGCTTTTCCAGATAAACGCTATCGTAGGGCATATGAATCCGTTTTAAGTTTGTTAGTCATGCTTTAAGTCTTTTAAAAAATCCCGCTAATAACAACATCTTGCCAGCATAGAGTGCTTTAATTTTGTGTGTTCTGCATTGATTTGAAGGTTATCAATTTAAGTAAAATGTGTACACTGATGTGTATATCGTCTTCCGGAGTGTACACATTGCTTACCGACACAAAATTAAGAAAAGCTCTTGGCAAAAAGAGAGACCAGATCGAGGTCATTTCGGACGCTCATGGTCTGAATGTCCGGTTGTCTACTTCCGGCAGTATAACATTCTTTTACCGCTACAGATGGAACGGGAAAGCCGCTCAGCTAACGATTGGCGATTATCCAACCACCTCCTTATCTCAAGCTCGCGAACGTAGACAGCAGTTCAGGGCCTGGTTGACAGAAGGACTCGATCCGAGACGGCAAACAGTTCTGGAGAAACAGAAAAAAGTCGAAGCACTCACCGTTAAAGAGGCTTTCGATTACTGGGAAAAGTATTACTGCATCCCTGAAGGTCTTGTGAAAATCAAGGTTAACCGGCGGGACTTCAATAACCATATAGCGCCTGTGCTGGGGGACATGATTGTTGATCAGACCACTAAAGCGCACTGGCTTAACCTTTTTGATGGCATGGGGCGAAGAGTTGTCACTGGTCAGATGCTGGGGCTGATGCAGCGTACGTTCCGTTTCTGCTCCAATCGAGGGGTAATTAATGTGAACCCAATTGAGAGCCTTAGGCGCTCTGACGTAGGTCTCACAGCATCCGTAAAAGATCGCAGATTGAGTGATGAGGAAATCAAAACAGTTTGGAACATCCTTCCTGAATTGAAGTACAGACAACAGCTGATAATGAAGTTTCTCATAATGACTGGCTGCCGGAGTACAGAGATTAGGACAGCAAGATGGGAGTGGTTCGATTTCCATGAGCAAACGTGGACCATTCCGGCAAGCGATTATAAAACCGGGAAATCGGTCAGAAGGGCACTCCCCGAGGCAGTAGTAAGAATGATGTTAGCAGAGAAGGAAACGTCAGTTTCAAAACACGTTGTGACGCTGTCACGTTACAGAGGGCCAGAAGATGACAGACCGCCACAACAACCAAACGTCGCTCTGTTTTCTGCTCAGATTATAGCTAAAACAGGCATGAAACCCTGGTCTCTCCATGACCTCAGGCGAACAGTGGCGACACGCCTTTCTGAATTAGGTGCGCCGCCACATGTTGTGGAAAAACTGCTTGGCCATCATATGGCAGGTGTCATGGCACGTTATAACCTGCATGATTATCTGGATGATCAGCGTCACTGGCTTGCTGTTTGGCAGGATCACCTTGAGAAGCTGGTTGGTCAGCCTCTGGTTTGATCCCCACGTTATCTTCCCAGGCCAGCAAGTCTGAAAGTCTCCACCTTTTAGGGCTGCCATTTATTTTAGGCTGCGGGAATGGCTGAGCAAAGTAAGAGGGCATCCGGGATGGGGTGCTCCAGAAATAGAGTGTGCTGCGCGATATTTTGTATCTGGACAGAACGTCATCGGTTATCAAAATTTCATCTGATTTATGAGATGTATTAGTCATAAAAACCCCTTAGTTACATTGTCCAGGCAGATGGTGTAGCCGGCGCGCGCAGCTCATGGCTGTGGCCACATAGCTACTTTTTCTATTAACAACTTCTACAGTGATCTTTGAGCCTTGAACCACCACCGTATAAGTTCTCTTCGTTTTCTGTCGCCCGTAAGCTCCATAAAGCTCAACGTGTTTTGCCAGCGCGGCATCGCACGCCTGGCGGCCCAGAGGGGAGTGTCTGCTTCGGTTAATCAATCGCATATACATTCCTTTATCGGGAGAGTTTCCTCTCCCGATCTGGTTAGCCCACGTATTCCGGTTTCATGTCGTCCAGGGTGATGCGGAACTGGTCATACAGTTCATCGCCGAGGTGGCGTTTCGCGCCGTTGAGAATGCCTTCAGCTTTAGCGAACAGTTCGACGGCTTCCGGTTCTCCGGGATTGGGTAGAGAGTTGATCGCGGCCTCAACTTTGTTTCTGGCGTCAACCATGAAATAACGCTGCACGGCTTTACCTTTCAGCTCGGTGAAGAGAACAGTGCCCAGCACAGCTTTCTCTTTATCCAGATCCGCCCTGATGGCTTTTGCTGCATCGACCGATTCGGCGCGCTCAATGCGGTCACGGAAATCATCTGCCAGGGAAATATTGAGAGCTGCATCCTGCGTGCTGGTGGTGATGTCTGTTCCGCTGGTGATCTCTGCCACAGACATTCTTTGCGCCGGCGCCGGGTTTATTTCTCGCTCGGGTCTTTGTTCAACTTCATCCGGGCTGTAAACGCCCAGGATGACTTCCGGGCAGTACAGGCGAGCCCAGTATTTGACGCCCAGATAAGCGATTTGCTGTTTCGGGTTAGAAACCCACAAAGGAGAATTACGTGTGACGACTCCAGAGAGATAAAGTGGCTCCCCCCAAGTGATTTCTGATTCACCGCGCAGAATCGCGCCGACCTGGACGAATAACCCGATTTCGTCCTCATCTGTCCAACCTCGTACACGCTCGGTGACATTGTATTTCCCGTTTTTGCCGTGCTTTTCCCGGGTGACCTCTTGAGTCCTGGTGCAGCGCTCCCAGTCGCCGCCGTAACGATAGTGAAAGCGGCCATGAATGGCGCTTGAGCTGGCGATTACCGCATTGACCAATTGGGCTTCATACCCAAGCACACCGTTTACCAGATGCGTTTTTTGCGCTACTGCGTAGGGATTCATGCCCCATTGCATTGCCTGCATAACGATCGCCATGCAATCGGCTGGTTTACCCGCGAGGTGTGCAGGTACCGTCACCTGAGAATCTGCCATCAGGTTTGCAAATGCCGTTAGCTGGCCGAGCGCCTGCACGTTGAAGATGGCGTTACTGGCAGAAATGGTATTTGGAGCCTGTTGCTCAGTGGTAACAATATTGGTGTTTTCCATCGTCATATCCCCTTATGCCTGTACGCGCAGCGCTTCGAGACGGCGCACATCAAAATCGTTGAGTTCTTCGGCGTAATCCTCAGTGATTGGCGCCGGCCATTCGCCAGTGTCGAAACCGTTCGCGATGGCACGCATTGCTTTGCGATATTCCAGCATGCCGAGTTCCAGCAGTTCTTCGGATGCCTCGATGATGGCGATCCAGTGGTAGTTCTCGTCTTTGTTAACGAATATCCAGAAGAACTGGTCAAGGGCTGCGGTTTCGCAGTACATAGCCGCGCTCAGGTGGTAGTCGCGCTCGATGATTTCCCGGTGCAATTTGGCGCGCAGGCCTTCCTGCTTGATGTTCCACATGCTGATGGTTTTAAGGTCCGCACCGATGCGCAGGCCGCCCATGTCTATCTCAAGGTCAGGACGCACGCGAACTTCCAGCCCGGTTTCCTCATCAATGCCGAAATAGCTCACCTCGACGGCACGGCTCGGGTGCGTCAATAACTTGCCGGCGGTCGGGTGATTCAGGAGTGCTTTCTGAATGGCCAGCGCAGTACTTAGCTGCTGATGGGTAACCAGCACTTTTCCTTCAGGGTTTTCGTGCCATGCATCCAGCAGCTCATCGGCAAACACGGCATCCGGTTTAACCGATTTCACGGCCTGAATCAGATCGGCCTTTGTGCCAGAGACTTTCAGCGGCTGCGCCTTCTGTGCTTCCTGAGCAACCAGGTCAGGGTTAATGATTGCCAGCTGTTCCAGTAAGGCATCGCGGCTGCCGCTGGTTTTCACCTGGGCGGGCAGAGTAGCGTTATATTCCTTGATGCATGCCTTCATTGCGGTAGCGGTTTGCTTTTGACCGTCTTCAATGCGCTGGAACTCAGCAGGCAAAGACATATAACCCTGGCCGGTTTCTTCAACTGATGTACCCAAAGGAACCTGGGCGGGCAGGGTCGCGTTGTATTCCTCCAAGAATCTCTTGATGTCATCTGCGCTGAGCAAAACCGGAAGCCCGTTGTTGTATTCGTCGATAAACGCGCGGATCGTCGCAGTCGTGGTGAAGGCGCCTTCCGGGATTTCCGGCTCGATGCTGAACTCTGTTTCCAGCTGCTCAGGCTGCAGCGCCAGTGCATGCACCAGATTTCCCATATCCAGAACAGGGGAGCGTACCTTCTGGATGGTTTTAGATACGTGGCGTGCCTCGAAATACATCAGCGATACCCGTGCATCTTTAACCATCGTGGAGCTGATACCGTTAGCGGCGTGGTAGATCTCATTTGGCACGCCTTCATATCGACCAGGCTCGAAATACTCCGGCCATGCTGGCGCTGCTTGTTCAGCCACTTCCTCTTCATCGCTATGAGCACTCTCGGAAACCTGGCTTTTCAGCACTTCGGCGGTAAGATCCGGGCAGCGTTCAGCCAGTATTTCTCTCATGTTCACGGCAGTTGTTTGCGCAGGAGGCTCATCAGCGCCTTCGCCTGCTGATACCGCATTATCATTTTCGTCTTCGACCGGCTGAGCCGTTTCCATCTGCACATCGCTGGTGGTTCCTTCTTCGGTAGCATTAGTAGCCGGTGAAGTCATAAGGCCTTCAATTGAAAACATTCCGCCGCCAAGATTGGCAATTTCCGGGGCCCTGGGTTTGGTCAGGTCTTCGGTTATCCACTTCGGATCCGTGGGGTCACTGATGCCTTCGACATATTCACCACGTTCGGCGGCCAGAACCTGATTAGCGTCAGGACGTTTCTTTTGAGCTTCTTTCACCAGTTCGGTGCCAATTACCTGAAAGTCAGTGGAGAGAGTTTCCAGGTCAGGCACACCTTCATCTCCATCGATATCCTTTTTCACAGCGTCCAGAGTGACAGCGGCAGATGAAACATGACCAGCTTTCTCAAGCGTCTCAGCAGAAGGGGTGTCATGCTTATGCTCAGTCAGGTTCGCATTGATATAGGTCTGCAGACTTACCGGGAAATGATGAATATCGCTGGTGGCGCCACGAATAAGGGCAAAAATGGCTGCGCGTGAATAATCCAGGATGCCTGCGACCTTGCGCAGCGCTGCAGACCATTCTTTGAACGGACTTTCTTTCTTCTGAACGATCTCTTTGGCCCGGCGGTGAATTGATGCCGGGAAATTGTAGATATCGAAATCCATTGGCATTGTGGCCAGGGCTATTTCTACATCGAGCGTATCAAGGGTATGGGTGTAGTCAGGGTTACGATCGGTTTTATTACCGCCGCCAGCATTCGTACCTGCATCGGTTTTGAATACCGAAGAAATGCAGTTACCGGCAGCCCATTCCCTGGTGAGAATGCCGCGGTCGATCGCGTTCGTGGCGAACCACAGCTTAGCAAACTGGATACGCTTACCGAGCTCATGCCGTTTCCCTTCCGGGAAGACTTTTTTATTGGCGCTGGTGAATTTCCAGAGCGCCGGCATATCGTATTTTTTGATTTCAGGGACATTCTCGGCGGCCAGAATCAGATCCTGGACGGCTGTGTTATCAGTGTCCATTTCAAGAGCTGACAGCTCCTGCCGGTGAGGCATGCTGATATGATAAACGTGACGTTCTTCGGCCATGTACTGCGCCAGCAGCTGAGCGCGAAAGGGGAGCTCGGCCACGTTAAAAAGCGCGCTGGAATCGTCCTGGTATTCGTCACTACCGAAAGTTTCCACGGTCTCACCTTGTGCCGCGTCGCCATTAGTATTGGCATCAACCAGCTCGCCACTAACGGGCTCAGCGGATACTCCGGCATCATTGATGTGATGCTCCGCAGGCGCCTGACCTGGCTTCAGAGCCCAGGTGCGACCATCGTCGCCGAGCTGGTAGCGTTGGCACCATGAGTAATCGAGAACACCTTCCGCCGGAAGGTCATTGAATACCGGGAAATCGGTGCGAATTGGTTTTTGATAGTCTTTGCCGCGGCCTGTTTCGATCCCAGCGTCTTCCAGATCGACGTCCAGCTGCAGAAGGGCGCGAGCTTCTGATTTATTGGTACGCCAGATTACGGCATCAGCTTTACCCGATTTTTGAGTCGCTTTTATCAGATAAAAATATTCCATGTGATAGCCTCTATTTTGGATGTAGAATCCCCCGGGCCATTGGTAGCGCCCATTTAGGGTGGTCATTGGTTTTGGTAATTTCCGGTGTAACTTTGGTCGGTGGCACCGGACGTACAGCCCGCTTCGGCGGGTTTACGTTAGCCCTCGTGCGCCATCTGGTCGTAAGAGGCGCAACGTTCAGAGCAGTACTCTTTTTCTTTCCGTGCGAGCTGGTTCCCCTGGAGGTACAACAGGGTGCTCACCACTGGTTTTCCCTCGATCGCTTTACGGCAGTAACCGCATTTCTTCTGCATTCTTCCCCCTACATTTGCACCGTGAACCCGGCCGGATGCTCGTCCAGTACGCCTTTCAGTGGATAGCATTCAGCTTTCACGTGTTGCTCTTCTGCGGCTGCCTTGCAGTCATTCTCAGTGTCGTAAACGCCGAGCAGCACATCCTGATTACCGCCCGTCAGCATGCTGACGGTGAGAACCAGGGCAAACATCGTGCTCATGAAGGGTCTCCTTTTTGCGCGAGCATGTAGCACACCCGGCGGATGAAAGCTGACAGCGGACTTAAACGAACAGCCTGCTGACGAGCGGGTTTGCGTGCGAAATCATTCATAGAAACAATCCCCTCAGTGCGCTGATAAGCGCAATCCAGATGAAGAGCCCAATTACTGCCGAAATGACCATGGCTCTGATGCCGTGCTTACTCATTTCAACCTCAGCCATTACGTGGCCAGCGGAACGTTTATCG
Organism: Klebsiella sp. GG_Kp175; assembly: GCF_040062325.1. Taxonomy (NCBI): domain Bacteria; kingdom Pseudomonadati; phylum Pseudomonadota; class Gammaproteobacteria; order Enterobacterales; family Enterobacteriaceae; genus Klebsiella; species Klebsiella sp. GG_Kp175. Next base: position 311,574 of record NZ_JBEAFX010000004.1, read on the forward strand.
GAGCAACGCAGCGCGTTGTTGATGAATGAATTAAACAGCAGGTTTAAATTTGCGTCAAGGGCATTTTCAACTTGTAGTTTAATTTTGATCGATGGGCACAAAAAAACCGGCAAGTGCCGGTTTCTGCTCCTACGCAAGGGGCTAGGTCTACTTCTGTTCTTTCAGTTCAAGTAATTCTCTAAAAAGAGACGAGTACTCACTCACTCTGCTGTTAAAAAGTAACAGCATTTCCTTTTGCGCCGATTTTGGCATCTGACGGAAAAGATGTACAAGTTCGATCTCAGTCGAAGATAAGTCCCCAACTAGATTAGATGGTGCTCGCTCTGGATCGTAATCAAGAGAGCCGAAAGGGAGACTGAAGTCGCGTTCAATACGCCTTGCGACATTGTCATTGATTGGTTTCTTTCCTGAAAGGATTTCTTCAAAGAATGGATCATCTTCTATCTTAAGCGAGCCGTTCTCGACATATTGTTTTAGCCTTTTCATTCTGACTTGTTCAATAGTCAAAATGTCATTCGGATCACCATTCAAAAGCCAGTCGATTGAGATTTTAAGGACGTCCGCAATCTGCTGAGCAGACTCTCTCCCCAGCTCTCCCCTGGAGAACCAGTTATTCACAGCTTGCGGAGTCACGCCAACCCTTCTAGCTAATTCTGACTTACTCATCTTCCTGGTTTTAAGCACCTTGGTAAGGCGGTCAGAAAGCATTGGCGGTTTGATGTTTTTTTCTCTCATATCAAGATTATAAACAAATCGTTTAACACCCGAAATAAACTATATGTTGAAATTTCTTTGACTGTTATTTAAACCTGTTGTTTAATTATCGTGTTTCTTCACAGGAGTCATCTATGAAAGCTCTCGACAAAGCCATAAACATTGCAGGGAATGCCAGCAAGCTAGCTGAAAGTTTAGATGTTTCAGCTATGACGGTTAGTCACTGGAAAAATAGAAATTACGGCGTGGTACCGCAAAGCCGCGTTCTCACTATCTTCAAAGCAACCGGAGTGACGCCACACGAATTGCGCCCCGATTTGTACCCGAACCCTACCGACGGTTTGCCGCAGGAGCAGAGGGTATAAACATGCAAACACTTCCCTTTCAACAAAATACCGGATTCAACACCGGCGCTCTGATAAAGCGTAATCAACAGAGAGAGGCGGATAACGACGCAATTCGCTCTGCCGTTCGTGCCTGGGCTGCAGCTGAAGGGCAGGACGTTGTGTCGGCACACATCATCGATGAGTGGCGACAGCAGGGAGGCGAGGAGATCACGTTTCCTGATGACATCAGCCGTGCCCGGCAGAAGCTTTTTCGCTACCTGGACAACCCGGCCGATTCTGAGCGCTATCGCGAGTACGTTCGCCTTCTTACCCCGGCAATCATGGCCGTTCTTCCGCTGGAGTTCCGCCATCGCCTGATGCCCGAAGACAATTTTATGTCCCGTCTGGCTCGTCTGGAAAAAGAAACCAGCGAAGCAAAGATTTCCGTTGCTGTGGGGGCTCCACGCCATCAGAAGCTGAAAGAACTGAGTGAGGGAATTGTCGAGATGTTCCGGATAGACCCTGAGTTAACGGCGCCGCTGATGGCCATTGTCACTTCAATGCTGGGAGTGACGTGATGCTGGAATTCAGAAAGGTGAAAGCCGCGGTGCTGCAACACCTACGGCTTTCGTTGCGAATTAACTGGATCAATTCACAGGGGAAATTATGAACACGAACCAACTGAATTTCAATAACGGGGGCGCCCATGGCTAAAAACTCGATCGACGCGTACGGCGCCAGCGGTAAAAGCAACGTCCTGTTTTTCGAACCGGAAAACCTGCATCTGGTGATCGATACAACACACCCGCTTTACGACGAACGAGTACACCTACCGCTTAATGAAGCTGTGATCCTCAACATCATGGAACTTGGGGTACTCGAACCGATTATCGTGTGGAAGGACCCGGAGACAGGGAAAACCTGCGTGGTGGCAGGTCGGCAGCGCGTAAAGAACGCTAAGGAAGCAAACGCCAGGAGAAAGCGGGCAGGGCTGGAACCTTGGCCTGTACCCGGTATAGCTAAGCGCGGCACAGCAATTCAAATGGCCAAATACATGGTCAGCGAAAACGAGATAACCCAACCAGATACCCCACTGGGCCGGGCCAAAAAAATGGTTCAGCAGATGGAATATGGTCATGACGAAAATGACATTGCCCTGCTTTTTGGCTGCAGCGTAAAAACGGTCCAGGCAACCGTGGCTCTACTGGATGCTACGCAGGCCGTCCAGGCGGCGGTTGAGGCTGGAAAAGTCACTGTCACTCAAGCGCGTCAACTGGTCGATATGCCACCGGAAAAGCAACGGGAAACGGTCAAACAATTAGAGGCAGTGGCAGAGGGTGTAACTGGCCACGAGAAAGCTCGCCGCCAGCGCGCTGTTCTCGGTGACACAAAGCCGCGTCTCAAATCCCGTAAGGAAATTACCCAGCAACTTCAAACCGCCAGCGGCGAATACGCAGCGGCTTTGCGGTGGGTGCTTGGTGATGAAAACACACCAGTTTAAGCAACAACGGGGTCTCTATGCGTGATTACGGCAAGGTGCATACATCATTTTGGATAAGCGATGGAATGCGCCGGGTATCGGATGATGCCAGGTTGCTGGCGCTGTACCTGCTCACCGGGCAACACACAAACATGATCGGGTGTTTCCGACTGCCTGATGGATACGTTTCGGAAGACCTTGCCTGGACTCCTGAAAGGGTTTCGAAAGGGTTTGATGAGCTATCGGCTAACGGTTTCGCAACGCGTGATTCGTCATCGAAATGGGTGCTAATTCGTAACTTTCTGACCTGGAATTCAGTTGAAAACCCAAACCAGGGAATTGCAGCACTTCGTTTGTTTGATCAGGTCCCGGACAAATCTACGGTGAAGCCAGAGCTGGCGCGGGTTTTAGCCTCGGCAATATCCCACATTGGTATCGCAAAACTAAAGGGTTCCGAAAGGGTTCTCGAACCGTTCCTTAACCAGGAACAGGATCAGGAGCAGGAACAGGATCAGGAGGAAGATAGTTCGGGGCATGGCTCCGCCACACCCCCTGACGATCAGAACCAGGACGAAGGCGATAAACCTGAACCTCAAAAAATATACCCGAATGAGTTCGAGCAGGTCTGGTCGGTTTATCCCAAGCGGGCAGGGGGTAACAGCAAATCCGATGCCTTCAAAGCCTGGAATGCCCGAATCAGGGATGGAACCACTACGGCGGAAATCCTCGCAGGTGTGGAGCGTTACGCTGCTTTCGTTAAAGCCGAGGGAATCCTGAACACGCAGTACGTGAAACAGGCGAAAACATTTTTTGGTCCCGGTATGCATTTCAGCGAACCGTGGGCGATTCAGCAGGCGCCAGGAACTCGAGATCCCAATCAGATTTCGGAACCTGACAAAACCATCCCAGCGGGATTCAGGGGGTAGCGATGAAAAACTTTGTTCGTACCGGGAATGCACTGGAGCGATTAAAAAAACTCATTCCCCCTGGCGTTCAGCCTAAATTCGGCAGCGTTGATGAATGGCGTGCCTGGCAAGCCGAAGAAGGCCGTAAGTGCTGCGAGGAACTGGAAAAACAAAACCAGCGCGCACGTGCAGAGAAAATCTTTGGACGTGCAGGAATTCAGGATCTGCACCGCGGCTGCACATTCGCGAACTATCAGGTTGAGTCGGAAGGCCAGCGTCGTGCGCTCTCGATGGCGAAAAGTTATGCGCAGCATTTCGGCTCTGGGTTTGCGAGTTTCGTATTCAGCGGAGCGCCGGGCACCGGGAAAAACCATCTGGCGGCAGCAATCGGAAATCACCTGCTGGCTGGTGGCCGCTCTGTGCTGGTGGTAACCATTCCGGATCTTATGCTGCGTGTTCGGGAATGTTATGACGGCGGGCAGTCAGAGGCGTCCTTGCTGGACGACTTGTGCCATGTGGACCTGCTTATTCTGGATGAGGTGGGTATTCAGCGCGGAAGCAGCGGTGAAAAAGTCATCCTGAATCAGGTTATCGATCGCCGGCTGTCCTCCATGCGACCTGTCGGCATCCTAACCAACCTGAACTATGAATCGCTGAAGGAAACACTGGGTATGCGGATCCTTGACCGTCTCCAGATGGACGGCGGTATGTGGGTGAATTTTGAATGGGACAGCTATCGCAAAAACGTGCGCCATTTGCGTGTCGTTAAGTGAGGTATGTATGGCTAGAGCATTGTCAGCAGTTGAGCGCAGAGAGTACGTCCGCGCAGTGATTCGGATCACGAGGCATCAGGGGCGCCTTACGACCACCGAGGCAATGAAAAAACTGGGGCTGAGCCGCGCTACTGTCCAGCGGTATTTTTCCGAAGCAGAAGCGACTGGCGAGGTTGTCCGGCATGGTCGTTTGGGGCTGTTCCGCGATCAGCGGGCCGTCATCGACTTTGACATGAAGCGTTTTGGCCTGGTGCCGAAAGTTGCTGTTGGGATGAATTACAGCCTGCTTGGCAGTCCTGTTTTTCAGCGAGTTTTAGATGTTCAGGAGGCTATTCATGACTAATAACACCGAACTGACTAGCATACAAAAAAACGCAAATATTCACCGTTTGTCCAGACTCATTGCCTACGCATCTAACGACGAATTGCGGCAAATGGCTGTTGAAGTTGAGCATTACACGGATCAGCTCATAGAGGCGCTGGAGAAGGCGCAGGGGATGGAAGCCTACTGGAAAACTCAATGCCGGGGGATAACAGACCACTGCGAGGAGTTGCAGGCGCGCATCGCCGAGCTAGAGCGCGAACAGGAGCAACTTCGCCCGGTAGGTGTGATGAGCGAGAAAGCATTTCACCGTCTTGAAAACAGCGAATGTCGCTTTATTGCGTTGTGGCCGCGCCCTGGTATCTTTTTGCCGCGCAAGCGCCCCGAGGACGGCGTGATCGTTTATGCGCGTACAGCTGCTGCCGCTGGCATCAAGGTGGAGGCTGAGTGATGGACTCTTCACTGGAATACGCCTGCAAACGCCTGCAGGAACTGGAAAGCCTACTGCTGGTGGATGTGCCTGAAACAGTATGGCCAGCGGAAGTCAGCATGGTCTTCGCTCAGATTGAAAAAGCCGGGACACTTCCGGCGCACCACCAGCGCCGACTGCAGCACCATATCAACCGTATGTGGCTGGAAAAAATGCCGGTACCGTCAATTATCGCCGCGGCTGGTTCGCTGGCCTGTGCCATGGAGAAATATGCGTGAAAGATAGCGAAATCATCGTTGATAACTTTGCTGGTGGCGGCGGCGCCTCAACGGGCATCGAGCTGGCGATTGGGCGCAGTGTGGATATTGCGATTAACCATGACCCGAACGCTGTAGCTATGCATACCACCAATCACCCGGACACGCTGCACTATTGCGAATCGGTTTACGAAGTCAGGCCAAAGGTCGCGACCGCTGGCCGCCCGGTAGCGCTGGCGTGGTTTTCACCAGATTGCCGTCACTTTTCAAAGGCGAAAGGAGCTAAGCCGGTAGAAAAGGCAATTCGTGGGCTGGCGTGGGTTACTCTTCGCTGGGGGCTGGATGTTGACCCTCGCGTGATGATGCTGGAAAACGTTGAAGAATTTAAAACGTGGGGTCCGCTTATTGAAATCCCTCCGAAGCCAGATTTACCTCATGAAATGATTGGTAGTTTTATTGGTCCCGTTTACCCTGGCTACAGCCGTCCGGATCCGGCGCGCGTCGGCGAAACATTCCGGGCATTTGTCGACATGCTGACAACCGGGATCCCGGCGAACCATCCAGCTCTGGCTGAATGCTGCGAATTTCTGAATATTTCGCTGGATAGCGAGGAAGCCACACGGCTGGTAAATGGTCTGGGTTATACCGTTGAGTATCGGGAACTGCGCGCCTGCGATTATGGCGCGCCAACAATTCGAAAACGATTTTTCATGGTCATGCGCCGGGACGGGCAGCCGATAGTCTGGCCCGAAGCCACGCACGGGGATCCTAAATCGCCCGCGGTGCAGGCAGGCAAGCTGGCGCCGTGGCGCACAGCTGCAGAATGCATCGACTGGTCCATCCCAGCCCCGTCAATTTTTGGCCGCAAAAAGCCGCTGGCGGAAAACACACTCCGGCGCATTGCCCGGGGAATCCAGCGCTTCGTTATCGACAGTGCCGAGCCGTTCATCGTGAAGTGCAACCACACAACGACGAAAGGGCAGTACGATTGTTTTCGCGGGCAGTCGATGACTGGGCCGCTGCAGACGATTACGAAAACCCACGGTTTTGCCGTCGCGGTACCACACCTAACCAAGTTTCGCACCGGCGCCACCGGGCAGCCAGTCACCGAACCGGTACCCACGGTGACCGCCGGTACGTCAAAACGCCCGGGCGGCAATGGTCATGCGCTGGGGATTGTTGAGGCGGGCCTTGTCCCGTTCCTCGCTGGCAACGGTGGCAGCGAATACCAGGCTAAACCGCGCCCGCTTGATAAACCCGCCCACACAATCCTGAAAGAGTCGCGCGCCTGTGTCGTCACTCCGGTTATCGCCCGGCAATTCGGTGCCAGTGTCGGCCACCGTGCCGACGAACCAAGCGCAACAATCACCGCGGGCGGCGGCGGGAAATCGCAACTCGTGACGCCAACGCTGATTCAGATGGGTTACGGCGAACGACCGGGGCAGGAACCGCGCGTGCTGCAACTGGACAACCCGCTGGGTACTGTTACCGCCGGCGGCAATAAATTCGCGACGGTGAGTGCATTTCTGGCAAAACACTACGGCGGCAACTACACCGGGCCCGGCGTGGGGCTGGATGAGCCTGCGCATTCAGTAACAACTGTCGATCACCATGCCGTGGTTGCTTCTCACCTCGTGAAACTACGTGGCTCTTGCCGTGATGGTCAGCGTACTGATGAACCTATGCCGACAGTCACAGCTGGTGGCCAGCACGTGGGGGAGGTCAAAACCACGCTGGCGGTCGAGGACTACGACGAAGAGCGCGCGCAGCAGGTGCTGGCGTTCCTGCAGGAATACTGTGGAGAGGAATGCACCGGTCTGGTGGAAATCGCCGGGGTAACTTACCGCATTATTGATATCGGCATGCGTATGCTTCAGCCGCATGAGCTCTACCGCGCGCAGGGCTTCCCAGAATGGTACATCATCGATCAGGATTACCGCGGGGTGAAGTATGCGAAGGATAAGCAGGTCGCGCGCTGTGGTAACGCCGTTCCGCCGCCGTTTGCAGAAGCACTGGTGAAAGCTAACTTGCCCGAGATGTGTAGGGCGAGGGAGGCCGCATAAGCACTTGGAAAAGAATATAAAACCCGGCAATTAGTGCCGGGTTTTGGTGCTCACAGCAGATTGGAAGTCTGGTTGTGAGAGAGATGTTTTCTTTACTTGGCCCAAAAATGATAGGTCGGAATTTCTCTCTTTTCAATGGAATATTTCATTTCTTAGAAGATTAGAGATGAAAAATATTATTGATATGTCATTGAAATCAGTCGTGAGCAACGCATTACTTGCGTGATTTTGCATTCAAGACGGGCTAGATTATTCATAGTCCTTATCTGAAACGGGTGGAGCTGTTCAGATACCTTCGCGGAGGGGTGCTTTCTTTACTTGGCGTGCAGATAGCCGTTGCTTGAGGAAGATTTAAAGGGCAGCAACGGGCTCTCCTCCACTACCCGTAACTTCTTTTATAAGGTAAGTGGATATGGTAAATGTTCTTCATTATATACAGTTCGCGACTACCCTGATCGAGGCGGTAACTAACCTTGTGCAGGTAATTCAAGAATTATTTCAGATACTACCTCCAATTGTTTAGGTGGTATATAAGGTGAAAAAGGCCGAGCTTAAGCTCGGCTTTTTTACGTTTACTAAACGGCTAAGCTGGAAAATTCTGCTGAGAATAGCTAACCGATTGTTGGTGGGGTGACCCGCGAGATTCGAAATTGTGAGTTTGGGCTACTTTCTGCTACAGATAGCACAGGAGGTAGTTATTCTCATTATATGAAGCGTTACAGGGAAGTAGTAGCCCCGCGGGAGAATGGCGTCGCCTAAATCCCTCGCAGAACGTAAAGCCTCACTTCTCTGATAAGTGATAGGTAATTACATCACTTACTGTCTTTTGTAAGCAGCCAGGTAATGGCAAGGACGCCGATTATCTGCACCATCAAGTACAATGGCTCAACTGCAGAAGGGAAAACACTATTATCATCAAAACCAACATTCCAGATAAATTGATAGGCAAAACCAAAGTTAGAATCACCATGAACTAAGGACGTTGGCACCACTACAAACATGCATACGATAACACAGCAGGCGATAATTCTTATTGTCTTTTTGTTCATGGAAAAACTTATAAAATGAAGTGATTGACTATGTTAGCTGGAATATATCATCAAAGCAGAAAGGCGAACAGGACAAGGTTAACGTCGACCTTGCCGCGTCCAGCGACGCCTACAAAGATCGCCGGAATCATTCGGTTGTCGCCGAAGTCGTGATGCGGTAACAGTCCGAGCATCCACGGGATTATTTCACGGAGCGCGTCCGCTACTATCGAGAGCAAAGCACCCAGCTCCCGCGCGCCAGCGACCCGCGCTATCTGGAAATGGCAGAGCAGAATGCCAAGAAATAGCCATTTTCTCGTATATGCTCATTTTGCTTTTATCCCCGGGACGGGCGATAATTACCTAGTCAGTCTGGACAACTGACAACTTTACCCCGGCGCCAAGTGGGGACACATGGCGCACAAAGTAAACAACATCCGGATTAAAGATTTGTATGCAATAACCCTTCTGATCGTGATGATTGTTCAGGTTGTTGTAGTAAATGCAGTATTTGTCTGCGTGGGGCTTGGGCTTCTTGGACTATCTGATGAAGCCCTGACGATTTTCGCGGGATGCTCAATGCCTCATATCTGTGGTCTTGTTTACTGCGTTATCCAATCCGTTTTCCGGGCAAAAAAATGAAAAGCCTTCTCTTCGGAGAGGGCTTTTTTATAGTTGATTAAAATGAAAATCTACGAGGATCGGGGTTTTCGCAGCGGTAGATAATCGACATGTATTCCTGCAGTGTGAAGTGCGCTAAAGACAAGCAGGTTGCGCGTAGTGGTAATGCGGTTCCTCCGCCTTTTGCTAAAGCGCTGGTGAGGGCTAATTTACCGGAGATGTGCCTGAAAAAAGACATTGCAGCATGATAAAACCCGCTTCGGCGGTTTTTTTAATATGGAAAAACATCAATCTAAACATAAGCATGGTGTTGGTAAAAAGTGCTGCAGAGGGGTTGAACATTTCATGCAACCGGTATACTGTTTATTTATACAGTCTCTGTGTGAGGTGCTAACCATGAAAGTAGAAGTCACCATTGATAAACAAAAAAACTTCCTGACGGTGCCATACCTGCGCTTGAGCAAGAATTGCTGCGCCGCTTGTCCCAGTCTTATGATGACTGCAAATTAACCATTCGACACACAAGCAACGATGGCCTTAGCGTTTTGGGTGGCGCTGATGGCGATAAGAAACGCGTAGAGCAAATCCTGCAAGAGACGTGGGAAAGCGCGGACGACTGGTTTTACTGATTCACCTTTTGGTGGCTGGCATTTCCCAAAGTATCGCAATAAGCGTGTCCCTTTGATGCTGTCGCCGGACTATATTTTTTGCGTCTGTATGTCGCTCAGGGGGATGAAGTGGAGCTCGATATCGCCGAAGTGGTGGACATTATCAGGCAGGGCGGGAAGTTTTTAATTTCGAGTGATGGAGGGAAAATAACCGGACTCGAAAAGGTAAGAAAAAGTCAGTTTTTGCTAACGATTGAAGAGTTTAAAGAGCTAGCTAAAGAAGCTGGCTGCATTGACGAAACCGAGAGTAAGCTGCAATAATTTACCTGCCGCCTGAACAACGGCAACGGAGCATCTCAGCGCCACGGAGTGAAACCCATGGCGCAGCAATTACACCTTATAAAACATACCCAAGGAATTCTAATCCCTGCCACGCAGGAGACCAGCGATTTCTTGCAATCAAAATGCAAGCTCGGCGCCGTTCTGGAGGCCGACTTTAAGCTTGTCCGCAATCCGGCGTTTCACCGCCGTTACTTTGCTTTACTCAATCTAGGTTTTGAATATTGGGAACCTACCGGCGGGGCGATTTCGTCTAATGAGCGCAGGCTTATCACAGGTTACGCCAAATACCTTGCTGCATATGGCGGGAGTGAATCGGCGTTACTTGATGCCGCCGGGCAATATCTCGACCGAATAGCCGAGAAGCGATCTGGCTCTATCAGTATTTGCAAATCCTTCGATGCTTACAGGGCGTGGGTCATCGTTGAAGCCGGCCACTATGACGCTATACAGCTGCCTGACGGCACGCTGAAAAAACACCCTCGCAGCATTTCTTTCGCAAGCATGGACGAATGCGAATTTCAGGAACTGTACAAATCATCGCTCGATGTTCTCTGGCGGTGGATCCTCTCTCGTTCGTTCAACAGCCGGCAGGAAGCTGAGAACGCCGCCAACCAGCTTTTAAGCTTCGCGGGGTGATGCCGATGAAACGCTCATGGTTTCACCATCAGGAATGCACAACGCAGCAGGCCGAAGAATTGGTGGCGAGATATCGTCAGCGGGGCGTAAAGGTCGAACGAAGCTTAAACCCTGACTTTATGACATGGACCGTCAGCGCGCAGCTGGTGGAGGACAAATATCCGCCGCGGCCAGACTCTCGCTGGCGCAACAGGATGTGGGGGTGAGTATGGCGAATCTTCGCAAAGCGGCCCGAGGCCGCGAATGCACAGTGCGGATCCCCGGGTATTGCAATGGCAATCCGGAAACCAGCGTGTTGGCGCACTACCGCCTGGCGGGTACCTGCGGAACTGGATGCAAGCCGGACGATACACAGGGCGCTATAGCCTGCAGTGCTTGCCACGATCTCATTGATGGCAGAAAGAGAACCACCGATTACACCCGCGACGAACTGCGCCTGATGCATGCGGAAGGCGTGATCAGAACATTGGCTATATGGAAAAAAGAGGGGTTACTGAAAGTATGAAACTCGAAGCATCCTTGAAACATTTCAGCCCTCAGGGTATGCACATCAGCGACGATGTGAAAAGCACATCACCTGACCGTCTCAACGGTACGGATGTTATGGCTGGTATTGGGGTGACAAGCAGCAGGGCAAGGTTCGGACTGGCAGCGTTCTTTGGAAAGACTGGCATCAGCAAGACAGATGAGCAGTTGGCCGTCCAGGCGCTAGCGCGGTATGCGATTGAAACCGCACCGAAGAACATACGTAAAACAGCGGGTAAAGAGCTGGGGCGCTGTTGCCTGATTTTAGCGCAGTTTGCTTTTGCGGAGTATTCCCGGTCCGCGCAAACAACGGGAGTCTGCAAGGTATGCAGTGGCACCGGAAAGATTGAAACCACTACCACGGAACGCAAAGTTTCTAATCCGTGGGGCAAAGCACCATATTGGGCTAAAAAATCCCGTGCTGTCTGTCCTTCCGACTGGGATAAGTGGACTGAAGTAACAGCCGTCTTCAGCGCTAAGTGTGAAGCCTGTGACGGTAAGGGGAAAATAAACGCTCGCTGCCGCTGTGGTGGTTCTGGCCGGGTTCTGGACCGCAAAGCGACAAAAGAGCAGGGAGCACCGGTATATAAAATCTGTGAACGCTGTTCGGGGAATGGCTTTTCAGCGATGCCGTCTACTGCTGCTTATAAAGCGATTCTGACGCTTATCCCAGACCTGCACATCAGAACATGGACACGCAACTGGAAACCTTTCTGCGATGCGCTGGTGGACCTGTGCTGGAAGGAAGAGGAGAGGGCAGATAAAGAGTTTCAACGAGCAACAGCTGATTGAGTAAATGGGCGCATTATTTTGCATTTTAAGCGCACGATGCTTGATTTTGTCCGAAGTTGTCGTGTATATTTTAAATCGTGGAATAAAACGCCTGAGCGAAAACATTCATATAAACCCTGCTTCTGCAGGGTTTTGTGTTTTTGAAAACAAATGCCTGAAATCGGCTATAAAGTGTGATCTGAATCAAAATGCCATGCGACAAACTTAAGGAATATTAAGGAACTGTAAATATTCTTTATAAGTGATGGCTTTATGGCGTTAAAAGATATTTTTGTGCGAACCGAACCCCGCAGACGGCATTATGGTGTTGCACTGTTTATCGGGCTTATTTCTGGGGTGGTTTCAGCATTTGTTAAATGGGGTGCTGAAGTACCATTACCACCGCGTAGTCCTGTCGATATGTTTACCAGTGCCTGTGGACCAGAGTCATTAATTCGAGTTGCCGGGCAAATTGATTGTTCCAGAAACTTCCTTAACCCTCCTTATATTTTCCTGCGTGATTGGTTAGGGCTGGCCGATCCAAATGCGGCTGTCTATACCTTTGCCGGACATGTGTTTAACTGGGTAGGTGTAACGCATATCATATTCTCCATCGTGTTTGCGGTTGGGTATTGTGTAGTTGCCGAGGTGTTTCCAAAAATCAAGCTGTGGCAGGGTTTACTTGCAGGTGCACTCGCACAACTGTTTGTCCATATGATTTCGTTTCCGCTTATGGGCCTAACCCCACCGTTGATTGAGCTTCCATGGTATGAAAACGTTTCTGAAATATTTGGTCACCTGGTGTGGTTCTGGTCCATTGAGATAATTCGCCGGGATCTGAGAAACAGAATTACGCACGAACCGGATGCTGAAGTTTCTCTGAATTCAGCATTCAGATAATCTAAGCTGCGAAGTCATAAGCCCGCATAAAATGCGGGTTTTTTATGCCTGTGATTAGTCGCTCTTCGATAGCAATGTTCGCTGCGAAGGTAGCTGCGACTCATGCAGAGTGTATTGACGCTAGCTATGTTTGCAGCATAACGTATTGATGTGGTGAATCCCCCTATGCGGAGGGGCGACCAGTCAGTTACAGAAACCTGTAAATGCAGCGCGGCCATGCCGACTGGGGCATGCTCACCGGGAGGCACCCGGCACCACACTGCCACATAACATATTTAAGATTTATGGAAGGTTTACTTCTGCGGTTGCCCTTCTATGTTTATAGAACGTAACGGTAAAAACAAATGCATCCTGGTAAATCGGTAGCTCGGACAATCAGGCGCGCTCTTACCGTTGCTCCTTGAAATGCCAACTTCAGCCCGCCTCTCTCAGCGGGCTTCTTTTTTTTCCTCGTAACAGCTAAAAGAAAAAATCAAAAAAAGCTATACCTTCATCTGGCTGGCGAAGGGGTAAACACTAAGATGTGAATCCTCAGCGCGAGCCATGATGACTGACCGAAGAATTACCTGTCGTTATCTGGCACCCCACATGCAGCATAACCCCTTATGGCCTTCCATTACGGTAGGCCTGCTGTCTTCTGGGGCCCTGCACGTCAAAAGTTCAGTCACCAGTCTTGGCGGAATTTAGCTAACGGACTCACTTTTCTAATCAAGACGGGCACGGTAGTGGATGCTTTACCGATACTATGATTACGTAAAGCCTAAGCTAGAGGGAGTTTGTCTTGAGTGAAAATCTTACTGCAGTGGGGGCACATCAGCGCAGAACCTTTTTGGACTCGGGTGTAACTATGTTCTGATTGGTTGATGCAGTTAGGGCAGGTACATTTGATGAGGTAGTTGCGATTGTTTTTTGAGTTTTTGCGTTGTTGCATATGACATTTCCTGATGAATGGTCCGCAACCATACACTATCCACTGATACATAGCTCGTATTGAATTTCCCAACCACCTCGCACAGGTGGTTTTTTTCTTTCAGGTACCCGGAATCACCATTGATGAGTATTCCTCCCGCCGGTCCTGATCCTTATCAAACTCACAGCACCCCGTTAACCCGGAGGTGAACCTATGGCAAAGCATATGCAAGACAAAGAGAGCATGGCCGGAATCACCTGGCTGGCTCTGCTGATCATTGCTGGTTGGGGCGGCCTTGTCCGATTCCTGATGGATGTAAAGCAGGGCAAAGCAAAATGGAGCTGGATAAATGCTTTTGCGCAGATTGTGGTTTCGGCTTTTACCGGGGTTATTGGTGGGCTCATCAGCATTGAAGGTGGCCTGAGTATTTACATGATATTGGCCACTGCCGGTATCAGTGGTGCTATGGGTTCCGTAGCGCTCACGTATTTCTGGGAACGAATCACCGGAGTGAAAGCACAATGACAGCAGACAAGACTATCGAGGGGATCCTCGGCAAAGAGGGTGGTTATGTCGATCATCCGTCGGATAAAGGCGGGCCGACCCGCTGGGGCATCACGCAGACCACAGCTCGAGCACATGGTTACACCGGTGATATGAGAAACCTGCCCAGGGAAACAGCAAAGCAAATTCTGCTCAGCGATTACTGGACCGGCCCCCGATTCGATCAGGTGGCAAGTTTATCTACGTTACTGGCAGATGAGCTTTGCGACACTGGCGTGAACATGGGGCCATTGGTTGCAAGTAAGTTTTTCCAGCGCTGGCTCACTGCCCTTAACATGCGTGGGAAGTTGTATCCCGATCTGATCCCGGATGGCGCCATTGGCCCCCGAACCATCACTGCGCTTAAGGGATATCTTTCAGCCCGAGGGAAAGAGGGGGAACAGGTTCTGTTACGCGCGCTGAACTGCAGCCAGGGCGCCAGATACCTCGAACTGGCGGAGGGTCGCGAAGCCAACGAGGATTTTCTCTACGGCTGGGTTAAGGAGCGCGTGCTATGAAGATGATCATCTTCGCTTTGCTCGTGCTGGTGGCTTTGCTCGTTCTCTTACTGCTGCGCAAATATACCCGGCTGGAGTTCGTTGCCCATGCCAGCCTGCTGCTGAAAACGTGGTCTGTAAAGCTGGGGGCTATCGGTGCGCTGGTTGGCATGTGGGCGCAGTCGTTCCCGGATGCTGCGCTGCACGCCTGGGCGATGCTGCCGCCGGATATCAAAAACATTCTGCCTCCAAACATTGTTGCGTTGATTAGCCCTGCGCTGGTGGTGCTGGCGGTGCTTTCGCAATACGTACGCCAGCCAGCATTGAAAGCTAAGGCCGAAGAACTGAAGGAGCCGCAGCGATGAGCTTCGAAATTATTGCTGGGCTGGTGGTCGTCATCCTGGGCGCTATAGCTGGCACGTTCGGTATTGGTCATGCTCGCGGTACCAGTAAGGCAGAAGCCAAAGCCGATCTGCAGCGTACCGAAGAGAATGCCGCCGCCACCGTCGCCGCGGCAGAACGTAAGGCGGAAGTTGTGAAAGGGGCCATTGATGTACAGCAGACTGTTAGCCATATGCCTGATAACAATGTTGATCGGGAGCTGCGCGAGCACTTCACCCGCCCCGGTAGTCGTTGATACGGCGTGCAACTGGGTGAGGGTCATCTACTTGACCGACCACGATATCGACGTGCTGGATATGCAGACCAAGCGCGACATTCTGGCGCACAACAAAGCAGTGCAAGCCAACTGCCGTAGCATTACCTCTGCTCATTGAGTTAAATAAATGGCTTCATCCTTGAGGTCCACGGGTAAGTAAACGCAAGGTCTTTTATGTAATTTATCAGAGATAACACGGTTGGGCGCACTATTTATGGGGTTAGGAGCTCACCTGTGGAAATGGTGATTCCGGTAAATCCTCTCCTGTGTTTTGCTCATTGTGCGAGGGGCAGATACTCATAATCGAATGCCAAAAGGCTTTTATAAGAAAACCATTAAGGCTTGATGAACTCACCTTTGAATAGAACTACTTACGATACATTCCTCATATGTTCGAAGGATATAACATCTCTCAGGTATCCTGCTTCTGGATGCTGGGAATGTGTACCGCTGGTGGGCTGGATTCTTGGAGCCTTTGCCCAGCAGCTTCAGGTGATAAAAAAACCCGTGGAGTAAATCCGACAAATTGACGGGGCGCTGCAGGGGCAGCCAATGTCGGAGTTTAGTCAGATTTCGAGGTGTTTTTCTACTGGTTTTGAGAAAAAATGGATGGTCTGACACTATAGGAAGTGGCTCATCCCTGAGCTCACGGGTAGAACAGTGGACTTTGTCATGGCAGAGCAAAGTCATAAGTTAGTTTAGATAACATTTCGGATATAACAAGCGTAGCGAGTGTATGCTTCATGGATTGTACGTCTGTAACTTTCATAATATTTCTACCATTTCAAAATTAAGATATTAGGTAAAACCTTAGGGAATTTAGAGGGTAAGAGAAGCTGTGAACAAAAAAATCTCCTCGCGAAGCAATGTTTTTCACTTTAACGAAATATATTGTTTGCAATGTGGGTTTTTTAGTTCATCATGTATGCTACATTGAGTTCTTATAAAATGAGCTGCTAATTATGACTGAGTGCAAACTTCCACAACTTCCAGAGTATTATCGATATGGTACTGAACAAATTAACAAGTTGCCTGGGAGTGGGGATGTTTTTCCTCCTGCGGGTAGTATAATAAAGTCAGTAAGTTTAAATGAAGGTGTATTTGTTTGTGTTCCGGTGCAGCGTTATATACAGGGGTTGAATATTTGGGTTGTAGTTGAATCTTCTTGATAATGATTTTTGTTTGGTAAGAGTGATTTTTCGTTGGTTTGGTGATTTCTACTTATTATAAATTCGCTGTTGGAATTTAAAATTAGCATCATTGCAATGCTTTCAAACACCGTAGAAGGATTATGATGCTAGTGCAAAATAATATTTATAATAATTCAGAGTCATATGCTATTCTTTTGTTTAGTATGTGGCCTGTCCTTATTGTACTTCTTGTCGTGATATCTTGCGCCTTTTACGGTGTATTGATGCATAAAACTGCAATTTGTTGTTTTCTGTCAGCTATGTTCCTTGGTGTCGCAGGCTGGTTTTATGGATGATCACCATTAGCTCTAATATGAGTCACTTTTTAGTATAAAGTCAGGGTGTCATTACTTTACCTGGCTTGTAGCGTTGGTTCCCTAAAGTTTGACGATAAAAGGCCCTGTTAATACAGGGCCTTTCTGTATGTATTATTTATCAAAGAGGTAAGACATGTCAGAGATCACCGCATCTGAGCAAATCCGCCTGGATATTATCAAGAAAGTGAATTACGACACTGCAGCGGCGAAGTTAGCCATTGACTGGGTAGGCGACAGCTATCTGAAGTCTGAGCTATTCGCTGACTCTTTCGATCGTGTTTTCACGGAAAGTGAGATTGTCTCGAAGACCCGTAAGGCAATCCAGGAAGCGACCGAAGCGCTGGCGCTGTTTGATACTGCCGCTGAGCAGGTCAGCTAAGGCATTACAGCAGGCGTTCATAGAGTGCCTGTGATAATGACCATCAGACAAATCGTCTGAGCTGACAGTTCAATCAATCACCAATTACCAGTTACACGGGGTAACTGACATCATTGTCTGTTTATCCCGGTGAATTTTGAAATACTCACTACTCTCATAACGTCTCTGCCTGCCAACACCAGAACGGCAGAGGTCAGTTAGCCGTATAGATGAACCTCTCCCGGGTGGCTCCTGAGAGATTCTTTATACGCTAGCTGGTAGTAACTAAAGGCCGCATATTTTTGCGGCCTTTTTCATCATTTGTAAAATGAAAGCCCTCAGGCGATTAACGATGCTCAGGACCATGGAAGTGATCTCCACCATGTCCGCCTCCATGGGGACCAGGGGGAAGGATACATCCTGAAAGTGACAGCGCACCACAGATCACAAAAACAGCAAGCATAATTCTTTTCATAATAACTCCTGAACTAAAGAGCCTTAATTCCAAAACATAAAAGTGAATATTTTATGGAGAATCAGTAATTCCTTTTTCTCCCTCACGTTAAATAGGAATAATCCATGGCAAAACCGGACTGGGGCGAGCTTCAGCAACGGTTCCTGTCCGATCATGCCGCAACCGGCGTATCACCGAAGGATTGGTGTGAAGCGCAGGGACTGAATTACGCTACCGCCCGCCGATACATCAAGAAACCCACTGCGCAAAAACCTGCGCAGAAGAAACTGCGCACTGCGCAAAAGGAAAAGTGCGCAGAAGAGTTGGTGGATGATGATGGCCTCACCGATCAACAACGTTCATTTGTCGCGGAATACCTGAAGGACAACAACGCCACGCAGGCCGCCATTCGAGCCGGGTATAGCAAGAAGACTGCTGAACAAATTGGTTATCAGCTGCTTCAGAAAACTTCAGTTGCGCAGGCTGTTGCGCAGCAGCAGAAAGCATCCATTGTGCGCACGCTTGGAAGTGCTGATGAAGTGCTTGAGCAGATGTGGCGTCTGGCCACCTTTGATGCCAACCAGCTATCGCAGTATCGTCGCGGAAGCTGTCGTTACTGCTGGGGCTTCGGTCACCAGTATCAATGGCGTGACGCTGTTGAGTACGAAGAGAAGCGACTCGAAGCGCTTGAGCGGAAACGTCGAGAGCCTTTGGATGATGGCGGCTACGGTTACGACCACACCAGCGCACCTAACTCTGAATGCCCTCGATGCAATGGTGACGGCATCGGCCAGCCTTTCTTCGCCGATACGCGCAAACTGGCGCCTGATGCTGCGCTTGCCTATTCAGGTGTGAAGCTTGGGAAGAATGGCGTAGAGATTACAGCTATTAGCCGCGAGCGCATGTACGAGGCGGTGATGAAACGGCTCGGCCTGGCTGATAGCGAGTTCGCCCAGCGTCTGCAGCTGATTGAAATTGAGCACCGGCAGCTGGAGGTTGAAAAATTACGCAAAGAGCTGGCTGCTGACCCGGAGGATGACGAACCAACGCCAGTTGCAATCAATATCAACGTAGTCGATGCACGAGTGAGGGAAGAGGATGGCGATAGCACCGACGCTTAACATCCCTCAGGCCAAATTCCTTGCGATGCAGTACAAATTTAAGGCCTATGTCGCCGGCTTCGGTTCCGGTAAGACGTGGGTCGGTTGTGGTGGTATCTGCAAAGGGATGTGGGAACACCCCAAAATCAACCAGGGTTACTTTGCGCCAACGTATCCGCAGATCCGTGACATCTTTTATCCCACTGTTGAGGAGGTGGCCCACGACTGGGGGCTGAATGTCAAAATCAACGAGGGAAACAAAGAGGTTCACTTCTACGCCGGGCGCCAGTACCGAGGAACGACGATTTGCCGCTCGATGGAGAAACCGCAAACCATTGTTGGTTTTAAAATCGGTAATGCGCTGATTGATGAGCTGGACGTAATGCCCGCCAAAAAGGCGCAGTTAGCCTGGCGAAAAATCATTGCTCGTATGCGTTACAACGTGGCCGGTCTTCGTAACGGGATCGACGTCACCACGACGCCGGAAGGGTTTAAATTCGTTTATCAGCAGTTCGCAAAGGCTGTACGCGATAAGCCTTCTCTCTCAACGCTGTACGGCCTGGTGCAGGCCTCGACGTTCGACAACGAAAAGAATCTGCCGCCGGACTATATCCCGTCGCTGATGGAGTCATACCCGCCGGAGCTGATCAAGGCTTATCTCCGTGGCCAGTTCACCAACCTTACCAGCGGGACGATTTACCATCAGTTTGACCGTAAGCTGAATAACTGCCGGGAGGAAGAACAACCCGGTGAGCCGCTGTATATCGGTATGGATTTCAACGTCGGGAAGATGGCCGGGGTTGTTCATGTGTTACGTCTGGGGCTTCCGTTTGCGGTGAATGAAATTGTGAAGGCTTACGACACCCCTGACATGATCCGCATCATCAAAGAACGGTTCTGGCTGTACGACGGCAACGATTATCGCAAGGTGCGGGAAATCTATATTTACCCGGACGCTTCCGGCGATTCCCGCAAATCCAGCAATGCCAGCGCCACGGATATCGCTCAGCTTAAGCAGGCCGGCTTCAATGTGGTTGTTAATGCATCAAACCCGCCAGTGAAAGACCGCATCAACGCGATGAATGCCATGTTCTGCAATGGTAACGGTGAACGTCGCTACAAAGTGAATGTAAAGCGGTGCCCGGTGTACACCGAATCGCTTGAGCAACAGGTTTGGGGCGAAAACGGTGAGCCGGATAAAACGGCGGATAACGATCACCCCAACGATGCCGGTGGGTATTTCATTGTGAAGCAATTCCCGATTATCAAACCGACTGGAAAAGTCACCCAACTGCGGATGTAAAACCATGCCTGATATTTCAACGCCCAACCTCGACTATAACGACATGGTTGAGGCATGGGATATTAATGATGCGCTGATGGGCGGTACGCTGGAAATGCGCCGGCAGGGTAAGAAGTATCTCCCGAAATGGCCGAACGAAGATCCTGAAAGTTATAAGGAGCGTTTGGCTTCGGCAACGTTACTCCCTGCCTATGAAGAGGCCATTAAACAAAACATCGGGCGAGTGTTTGCTGAGCCGACGGTATTGAGTGAGGATTCTCCTGAACAAATACGGGAGCTGTCGCCAGATATTGATATGGAAGGAAACCGGCTCGATGTCTGGGCACAGCAATTTTTCAGCATCGGATTCCAGTATGGTCTGGTACATGCGCTGGTGGATTTCCCGAAAATTGACCGGGAGGCAGTAAAAACTAAAGCCGACGAAAAAGCCGCGGGATCCCGCCCGTATGCCACGATGCTTAATCCTCGCCAGGTCATCGGCTGGAAATCGAAAGTGGTTAAAGGGAAAGTGGTGCTGACCGATCTGCGTATCAGAGAGGTCATCATTGTTGATGGGGATGATTATGGGCAAACAAAAGTTGAGCAAATACGCCATATCATGCCGGGCAAGGTTGAAATTTATCGCCGAAATAAAGGTGAAAACGGCGAAAGCCAGTGGCAGATTCACGACGAGTGGGAAACCAGTCGCGATGATATTCCCCTGGTGACGCTTTACACGAAACGCACAGGCTTTATGCGCGGTTCACCGCCACTGCTTAATCTCGCCTTACTGAATATCAAGCACTGGCAGAGTCAGAGTGAACAGGACAACATTCTTCATGTCGCTCGCGTGCCGTTGCTGGTGGCTTACGGTCTGGCTGATGGCGAAACGTTGATGATAGGTTCTTCCTCTGCGACTCGTTTCGATGACCGACAGCGGCAGGGACTGGAATATGTCGAGCATACCGGGGCTGCGATTGAAGCCGGTAAGATTTCCCTTGAGGATCTGGAAAACCAGATGCGTCAGGCCGGCGCAAAACTGCTGCGCGCGGAAAACACATCGACTAAATCCTTAGACCAGACTCACGAAGAGCGGATGCAGGAGAATTCACCTCTCTACACCATGGCAAGTTCGCTTGAGGATGCGCTCGATAATATCCTGCAGATTATGGCGGAATGGCTGGGCGAGAAAGAAGGCGGCAATGTCGATGTACGCACCGAACTGGATGTTTCAGCCCAGACGTTTGATGCCGCAGCTGCAACAGCTGTTCAGTCGCTCCGCCAGGGTGGTGATATACGTCAGGTCGATGCTGTTCGCGTTTTGCAGGCCCTAAAATTTATCGATCCGGATGCGAAGCCCGAAGAGGTAATCGACGAGCTGCGAAATCAGCAGGTCACGCTGGCCGGCGGACTGAGTAACCCGGATGGTGCAAATGGCAACGGCGAATGACAAGCTTCAGGATGAATCGATAGCGCATGCGATATGGATAGCGCGGTACAGCACCAGTGTTGCAAACAGGATGATAAAAATCCTGAATGACAGCGATGCGGAACTGACAGCCAGATTGCTGGTAGCGATGGATAGCCTGGATGCTGACAGCTTTACCGTGTCGCGACTGGAAGCGCTGCTCGTTAGTGTCAGAGCTCTCAATCGCGAGGCTGTGCAGTCAATGTACGCGGGACTATCTGATGAGCTGCAGCAACTCGCTCAGCACGAAGCAGGCTTTCAGCTGAGCCTGTTCCAGTTTGCGATCCCTGATGATGTTCTATTGCTTCATCCACTGGTGGGCATTTCACCTGATGCCATTTACGCAGCTACGATGGCACAGCCGTTTCAGGGGCGCCTGCTTTCGGAGTGGGCAGATAACCTTGAAGCTGACAGGATGGCAAGAATTTCCAATACAGTGCGGCAGGGTTTTCTCCTGGGCGATACGCATGAGCAAATCGCCAGAAAGGTCCGAGGTCATGCTAACCGTGGTTATCAAGATGGCGCGCTGCAGATGAGCCGAACCAATGCCGGCAGTATTGCAAAAACGGCTGTGGGGCATCTTGCTTCTACGGCCAGGAAAAGCTTTGCAGATGCGAACGATGACATTTTGAAGGGTAAGCAGTGGTTATCCACTTTGGATAACCGTACATCAAAAGACTGTCGGATTCGCGACCGCCTCAAGTACACACTGGATAACAAGCCGATCGGCCATAAGGTGCCGTATCTGCAGGGACCCGGGAAAATCCATTTCTGCTGTCGCAGCGTCGAAACCTACATCCTGAAATCGTCTGATGAGCTCGGTATTGCTGTTGGGCAAATATCAGATAGCTCACGTGCCAGCATGGACGGGCAGGTGCCTTCGGATACCGATTATCAGGGCTGGTTCTCACGCCAGTCGTTCACTCGACAGTCCCAGATCGTTGGCGTAACCCGGGCCCGGCTGATTCGTGACGGCGGCATGTCGCCCGATGACTTCTACAACGACAAGGGCGAATGGCTGACTCTGGAGCAACTTAGTAACCTGGATGCTCAGGCGTTCCGCAACGCCAGACTTTAAAGCTTTTTAAGTCTTCAATCAGGCTGCCTCCGGGCGGCCTTTTTTATTGCCGTGATCCGGATGGTGAGCGGTGCAACGGTCGGATGACCACCGAAAAGGTAACCACATGAAACTGAAAACAGTCGAAGTTAACGGCAAAAGCTATGCAGAAGTCGATTCCAGCGGCTTACCCGTCTACGTCCACGATGACGGCCAGGAAGTTGGTTTTGATGCTGTGCAGGCCGTTGGGAAAATCTCCTCTCTGAATGGCGAGGCAAAATCTCATCGTGAAGCCAAAGAAGCCGCTGAAGCCGGTCTGGCTAAGTTTGCCAAAATCGGCGATCCGGCAAAGGCGCTCGAAGCGCTGGAGATGATGACTAAAATCGACCAGAAAAAACTGATCGACGCAGGCGCTGTTGATCAGGTTAAAGCGGATATCACCAAATCATTCCAGGCCCAGCTTGATGAAGCTACTCAGCGTGCGACGACCCTTGAAGGCCAGCTTTATCAGGAAATGATCGGCGGCCGGTTCTCTGGCTCGAAATTCATCGCAGATAAAGTAGCAATTCCGGCAGATATGCTTCAGGCGCGGTTCGGTCAGTCCTTCAAAGTCGAGGACGGCAAAGTCGTTGCCTATGATGGCTCTGGCAACAAAATTTATTCCCGCTCTAAACCGGGCGAACTGGCGGCCTTTGATGAGGCGCTGGAATTCCTGGTGGAGCAGTACCCACAGAAAGACCACATTCTGAAGGCCAGTGGCAACCAGGGAGGCGGCTCACGGCAGTCTCAGCATTCACTCGGGCAGAAAACGATGAAACGCGATGCGTTTACCAGTTTGAGCCCGACAGATCAGCAATCAACTCTCAAAGACGGTATCACCATCGTCGATTAATTCTTTGCCAGTCGCCGGATGGCAGCTGGTGCCGGAGCTGGATAGCTCAACCAACCCTATATTTTAATCTCCAAGGAATACATAAACATGGCTAATACGCTTACCGGGTTGATCCCGACTATCTTCACGGCTCTGGATACCGTATCTCGCGAACAGGTCGGTTTTATCCCGGCTGTATCGCGCAATGCTAAAGCTGATGCGGCGGCGAAGGACCAGACTGTTACTGCGCCAGTTGCGCCACCGGCAACCACTGTTGATATTACCCCGGGGGCTACTGCGCCAAATGACGGCGACCAGACGATCGGCACCGTTGATGTCAAAATCACCAAATCCAAAATGGCCCCGGTCAAATGGAACGGTGAGGAACAACTGGCGCTGGGCCCCGCAGGGACATACAACACCATCCTTGCTGATCAGTTTAAGCAGGCTTTTCGCGCGCTGGCTAATGAGATGGATGCAGATCTCGCGGCTTTGTATTTCGCATCCTCTCGTGCTGTTGGTTCGGCCGGCACCGCTCCTTTCGGAATTGCAGGTGATTTGTCGGATGCGGCAAATGCGCGCCAGGTTCTCTCTGACAATGGTTCGCCGACAACTGATCTGCAGATGGTTCTCGGTTCTTCGGCTATCGCTAACCTCCGCGGTAAACAGTCTGTTCTGTTCAAAGTAAACGAGTCCGGTACTGATGCGCTTCTGCGCGAAGGTATCGTGGGGCGACTGGAAGGTTTCAATATCCACGAATCCGCGCATGTTAAGAAACGCGCTGCATCTCCGGCTGCCGGATACCTGGTGAATGGAGCAAAAGCCGAAGGCGATATTCTGATTGCGATTGATACCGGCACAGGTGCTTTTGCTGCGGGTGACATCGTGACGTTTGACGGGGACAGCAATAAATACCTTGTTGCTGCTGCGACGGCCACAGCAATCACCCTGGCTGCTCCTGGCTTACGTCAGGCACTGGCCGACAACACCGCTATTACCGCTGGTGGCGCCTACACCGCAAACATGGCGTTTGATCGCAATGCATTCCTGCTTGCATCCCGAACCCCGGCAATGCCGCAGGGCGGGGATACCGCGGATGATGTGATGAACGTTACTGACCCCGTATCTGGCATCACTTACCAGGTAGCACTGTACCGCCAGTATCGCCAGGTGCGTTACGAAGTCGGTTTGTCCTGGGGCGTAGCGGCAGTTAAGTCGGCGCACTCAGCGTTGTTGCTGGGCTGATAAACAGGGGCTTCGGCCCCTTTTTTTAGTGGAGGGCTAATGGCCGGATTAACAAAAGAGCAGCGCGCCCAACGAGCTGCTGAGCAAACTGCGTCTACGCAGGCGGATAACAACGAACCCGTATCGACCACATCGCAGCTGGTGGCGATGGTTACCGATTTCCCGGCATTCCCGGGTGCGCCCAATACCGCCAACGTTCACCCTGATGAAGTGGAGAACTGGAAGGCGCACGGCTGGAAAGAAATGGAGTGATGCATGATCACTTTCATCACCGTTGAAGACGTCAATTCGATTCTCGGTGCCACCTGGACAGATGAAAGCAAAAAAGCCAAATCTGTGCTGATGGCCAATACCTGGATGAATGGACTTAACCTGAAACTGCCGTGCAATAAGGCAACTTACGAAACCATTATTCCTGACGATGTGAAACAGGCTGGCGCCTATGCGGCGCTGTCGGCGGCAAATGGCGGGCTGTATCAGCAGAAAACTGATTCGGGGGTATTGCTGAGTAAGACGGTTGACGCTGACGACGTTTCTGTTTCAAAGACCTTCGCAGAACTCGGTACCAACAGTTCGGCATTGCTTGATTCGGACCTGCAGCTGGCGCTGGCCATGCTTAAGCCCTATGGCGTTAGTCAGTCACAGGTGCGGCTGGTGAGGGGGTGATATGGGAATTCGTGACGAGTTGCAGACCGAGGTCGCCGCAGCATTCGATACCGATCTGCAGGATGCGGTTAACGAATTCGCCGGAAGCTACACCGTTCGGGGTGCCTGGGACCCGGTAACGGAAACCGGCACTGAAACACAGGTGACTTACTCGGGGCGCGGAGTGCTGGCGCGCTATAAACTCCGCCGTATCGATGGCGTTAATATTCTGCATGGTGATGTGAAGCTAACCGCCCTGGTTAACGAGGTGACTGATAAGCCGGCCGTCGGGCATATCATCACCGCACTGGATCCGATTACGGGTGAGCTTCAGCGCTACGAGGTCATCACCGCTTCTGCCGACTCTGCTGGCGCTGCGTACTCCATTCAACTGCGGAGGGTGTGATATGGCTAAAGGCTGGAACATTGACCCGGCGGCATTCGCCGGGCTGGTGGCCGAAGAAGTCAAACTACGCCAGCGGACAATCGCCATTCAACTGCTGAATGAAATTGTTCAACGGTCGCCGGTAGGAAACCCGGAGTTGTGGGCTATCAACGCGACCGCGGTTCAATACAACAAAGCTGTTGGGGAATGGAACGAATCTCTTTATGACGATCCTGCTAACCTGACCAAAGCTGGAAGGCTCAGGAAGAAAGTCCGTGTTAATGACAGCATGGATATCAGGCGCCCGGCTGAGTATCGCGCAGGAACCTTCAGGGCATCGCATTTTGTCAGCATCGGCGAACCTGATCATTCCGTCCCGACCGAACCGGATCCGCGTGGGACAATGACGTTTCTTAATGGCAAAAATATCATTGACCAGGCGCCAGCCTACTCGGTGATTTACATCCAGTCGAACCTGCCTTACTCCGTACCTCTGGAGAATGGCCACTCAACGCAGGCGCCGACAGGCGTCTATGCCGTCTCGTTTAATGGTGTGATTCAGGCCTACAAATGACCCTTACAGAAATCAGAAACGCTGTCATTTCCCGAATGGCGGCACAAACCGCTATTGCCTCTGATGCGGTGGATTATCCCAATGGTCCGGTATTTGACCCCGGCGGCCGCGATATCTGGGCCCGCCTTACCAACATTGCAGGACAGGCTGGCGCAACCGAGATCGGGGACGGGCCGGTCGTCCACAGGACGGGCTTACTCATCATTCAGCTGTTTGTTCCGGTCGGCTCAGGGTCGTTACTTATCTCCCGGACGGCCGATCAGCTAACGGAGCTATTCGAGTTCAGGGACGACGGTAAGCTGAGTTATTTCGCCGTTTCTGCTGTGCCGGCAGGCGAGACCGATGGCTGGTTGCAGCTCAATCTTCAAATTCCTTATCGCGCTCTGTAGCGCACACAAAACAGGAGGCTCCTGTGAGCTCAGGTGCAAAAGTAGTAGCCGCGTTTATTCGCGAGACAACGCCAGGAATCACGCCTACAGCAGGGGCGTGGAACCTGCTGCGTCGTTCTTCATTTGGTCTGAAACCAACGCAGAATACCAACGACAATGACGAAATCGCTGGTGACCGCATGGCGCAGGGTGTTTCACGCGGCACAGTGGATGTCGGCGGCGATGTCGGCACGCGGTTTCGCTGGAACCAGCATGATGATTTTCTTGCCAGCTGTTTCGGTTCCGAATGGCAAAATAACGTGCTGACGATGGGTAACGGTCGCATTACGTTCTCCGTGGCGACTTTTGCCAGTGATGTGGGGATCGCCCATATTGCCCGCGGTTGCCAGGTTGGCACCTTCCAGATGGAAATCCCGGCCGATGGTGATATCACTGCAACCATTACGTTTGCAGGGCTGGACTGGGAGACGAAGGGGGACGATACCAGCTATTTCACCACACCGGTGGATTTGGCGGGGGCGCTGCGTTACTCCTTCAAGGAGGTCACGAACATCCGGCTGAATGGTGTTGATGGTGGGACAGGCTTCTGTGTCGACACCTTTAACATCCAATTCAACAACAATATGCAGACTCAGCGCTGCATCGGTACCGGTTCGGCATTCGCCGGCGCAAACATTCCGACAACCTTTACCCCGTCAGGCCAAATCACGTTGTCATGGTCAAAGGCTGCCTGGGAGGTTTACAAAAAAACGTTCACCGGCGAAACGGTGCCGTTTAGCTTCACGCTGGAGAATGCTGAAGGCGCCTATACCTTCGATTTCCCGGAAGTGCAGATCTCCGGCGACTGGCCGGATGCGGGGAGCACTGACATTGTTCAGGTTCAGCTGGATATCACCGCGGCCAATACTCCGCCAACTATTACCCGCGTTCCTGCCACTACTGGCGGTGGTGATTAACATTGGCCCTCTTTGGAGGGGTTTTTTATGGAGTTTTTATGCTGATTGTTACCCCGAAAATTGATTTAAATGGCGAGCGCTGGTTTTACCCCTACAAAAAGCCAGAAGGCAGCAAAAAGGAATTCTCGCCGGAAGAAGAATCGCTGTTCAAACTTCGCCTGCTGGTGGCCAGCAGCGAGAATCCGCAATATCGCTCACGTAACGCGCTGGTGCGTCGCCACATCGATAAGATGGACGCAGGTTATAAGGTGGGGACAACGGATTTTAATCTCGCCAGCGTGGACGATATCGACTCTGTTGATGACCTGCTAATCGATAACGCCGCTCGGTTCCTGCTGAAAGGCTGGGAGGGAGTAGGTCAGTTAGTCGACGGCATAGAGGTTGCTCTCGACTACACCCCAGAACTTGGGGCCGCCATGCTGAAACAGCACCCGGCGCTATACTGGCTGATACTGGCTGAGGCGGCAAACATTGCTCAGGGTAAGGAGCAGCAGACTCAGGAAACCGTAAAAAAGCCATAGAGGCCCAAAAGTGGCTAAAGGATTTCGCTGGCGAGCAGGGCGAGAAAGCAAAGTGGCGCAGGGAGAAGCTAAATCTCCCACCCATTCCAGAGCCTGAAATCGATGCGGTCACTGGGGAGATCCTCAACGCTTACGCCATGATATCGCGCGGCAGGAAGTATGCCGGCATGGCCGGAGTGCCGCTCCCTCTCTCCCTGAATGATATTGAGCTTTACCTGGCATCGCGCACCATCCTGATCGACCGCATTGAGTTTGACGCAGCAATACTGGCCCTCGATGATGCCTGGAGAGTTGAGTGGGCTGAAGAGCAGAAAAGACAGGCAAAAGTGAAGTAGTCATATCATTGTCCCTATCTTTTCCTGTGCTAACCTGTGAGCAAATGTTAATGATGAGGATAGGGATGTGAAAAGGGCTTTGGTGGTCGGGCTTGGTTTAATGGCATTGTTGGGCTGTGATGACAAGTTTCAAATATCAAAACTACTCCCCCCTAAAGACCCACCTTCAATTGCTGAGATGATAGCTACGGGGAAAGAGGAAATAACGTCGGAATGTAAAAAAGGCGATGTTTCCTTTAACTGTGAATTCCTCACTGGCGATTTAACCGGGACGGGAAAGTGGCATCATACCAAGCTGTACCTGCATAACAACGGGATGGTAGATATGATTATTGACGGCAAGGCTTACTATCAAAGCGATATCAGCAGTAACACCTTTGCGGGTCAGGAGACAACTACCTTCATAATGAAAGGCGTTGGTGGCGACAATGGTGAAGTAAATATCGTTAGATCCAATGAAGGGAAATCCTTAAATTTTGAAGCCTATAACAAAGATGACAAACGGTTTGTTATGGGAGGCGTTAAATTGCAGTAACTCAATCGAGGGATGAAGATAGCCTTCACTGATTATCATTTTTTAAGTATTTCCTAACCCGCTTTATCGGCGGGTTTTTTATTGCCCGGAGATAAGGTAAATGGCAGAACAAGAATCACGGCTAGCGATACGCCTGGACAGCTCCGGGGCAGAGAAGCAGGCTGACAGCCTTACTGTTGCGCTTGATAAGATGACTCAGTCTGGTGATAAGGCTGTAACCAGCATATTCAAAGTGACAAAAGCGACTGACGATGAAAAAGATGCTCTCAATAAATTACGAGCAGCCATTGATCCGGTTGGTGCTGCAATTGATACAGTCGGTCGCCGCTATAGTGAGCTAAAAAAATACTTCGATAAGGGTCTAATTGACGAGGAAGAGTTTCGTTCGCTGTCTAAGATGCTGAATGACACCACTGAGGAACTAAGTGGTGTTGCACAAGCTCAACGAGAAGCAGAGAAGGCCAGCAAACTGGCTGCTGTGCAGCAGGAGGCGCAGGCTGATGCATTCCAGAGAATGCTCGATAAAATCGACCCTCTGGCAGCTGCTCTTCGCAATCTTGAACAACAACAAAGTGAACTGAATAGTGCCTTTAAATCGGGCGCAATTAATACTTCCCAATATGATGCATACAGCAAAAAACTTCAGGAGACTCGTCGGGAAGTCACTGGCGAAGCACAAGCCGAGCGCGAGGCTGTAAAAGCACATGATGAGCAGGTAAATGCACTGCGTCGTCTTGAGGCCCAAATAGATCCCGTAGGTGAAGCATTCCGTCGCCTTAACGAGCAGCAGCGCCAGCTGGATACAGCTAAAACATCCGGGATGCTGTCGCCCCTGGCTTACGATCGCCTCAACAGTAAACTTGCAGAATCCCGCGATGCTCTGGAGAAAACCCAGGCGCAATTGGGTAAAACAAGCCAATCTGCAGCTCAGACTGCCAACGCTATGCGCATGATCCCTGCTCAGATGACCGATATCGTTGTCGGTCTTTCTACAGGGCAGTCACCGTTTATGGTTCTTATGCAGCAGGGCGGTCAGCTCAAAGATATGTTTGGCGGCATTGGGCCAGCGATTAAGGGCGTTGGCACATATGTCATGGGTCTGGTTAATCCCTATAGCGTAGCAGCTGCTTCAGTTGGGTTATTAACTTATGCCGTCTATCAGAACCGACAGGAAATTGATGCTGCCACAAAAATAGCCACAACGTCCCTTGGCGCTAATGGAGATGCTGCTGAGCGACTTGCACTCAATATGGTTGCTATATCTGATAAGACGGGTCAGACGATCGATGAAGTCGGTAGTATGTTTATAACGACTAATGACGGTGCGAGCGAAGCAATAAATAAGCTTATCGACGTTGGTTTTAGTTATGACGAGGCAAGGACAAAGGTAGCCCAATACAAGGATTCTGCTAATTTCACCGCCTTGAATGCTGATATTGATCAGCATCGACGGGAGATCCTGAAAATAGGTGATTCGTGGACAGCTGCAGCTATTGAGGTCAAAAATTATTACACAGCAGCGGATAAGGGTAGGCAAAACGTAGCGCTTGGTGGCGCAATTGACCCTACGATGAGGTTTATCGGCCAGGCATTAGATCTGCAAACCACGATGAACACACTTACCATTGAAGGTAATAAGGCGGTAAAAAATTCCGTAGACTGGATTAATAAGGAGTATCTGGCGGCAGACAGGGTTGCCGGTGCAGAAGCTCGGTTAAAGGAGGCAAGAGCACAGTCCAGAAAAATTGCTTTCTCAGGAAATAAAGAAGCAATCGATCAGGCCAATGCGCTAATTGCTGTAAGGGAAAAGGAACTTGAGCAGGCCAAAAAAGCTGGGCAGCCTAAGACCCACAAAGAAAAAGCCTATACCGAGGACGCAGCAACCCGGCTGCT
Organism: Klebsiella sp. GG_Kp175; assembly: GCF_040062325.1. NCBI lineage: Bacteria > Pseudomonadati > Pseudomonadota > Gammaproteobacteria > Enterobacterales > Enterobacteriaceae > Klebsiella > Klebsiella sp. GG_Kp175. The sequence goes on from NZ_JBEAFX010000004.1 coordinate 342,458, forward strand.
TGATCAGATAAACCAGCAGACTATCGCCATGCATTCCCAGCTGGATGCCAGTGACAAGCTTAACAGCGCGACACAGGCACGGATCAAGTTCGAGCAGCAGATTGCTGACCTCAAATCTAAAACGCAGCTCACCGCTGACCAGAAGTCGATCCTTTCCCGTTCAGATGAAATCCTCCAGGCATATAAGCAGCAGGAGGCACTGCAAAATTCCGTAAAAACCCTGGACGATTACCGGAAGATGCAGGAACAGGTAAAGACGAAGGATGAGCGGACCAACGATCTGCTTAAAACCCGCCTTGAACTACTGGAGAAGGCCAAAGCAACCGGGCAACTGAAACCCGGTGAATATGAAAAAACGCGGGCAGATATTTATCAAAACACCGATATGCAACTGCCCTCGACGGTTCGTAATGTTGTAGGAAACCTGACACCCACAGGAGGGCGACTCTCTGGAACTTTTGAGGGGATGCAGGGGCAAATCAACGAATATGACCAGGCTCAGCAAGAGCTCCAGCGCTGGCTGGCAGCTCAGGAGGAAGCTTATGCGAAGGCCGGTGAAATAACTGCCGAGGGTGAGGCCAGAATGACCTCTATTCGTCAGCGTGCAGCGGATGCAAATCAGGTCATAGAGGCTCAGAAAAACACCATCATATCTGCGGCCACGCAGTCCTTGTTTGATAGCACCGCTGAAATCATGCGAACGGGGTTTGGTGAGCAATCGGCAATCTACAAGGTCGCTTTTGCTGCGAGCAAGGCATTCGCTATCGCGGACTCAATGGTGAAAATCCAGCAGGCTATAGCAAGCGGTGCAGTTAGCGCGCCTTATCCGGCCAACATCATCGCTATGGCCTCAATCGCTGCGCAGACCGCCAGTATCGTCTCAAATATCCAGGCTGTTTCAGGAGTTGGCTTCGCCTCCGGCGGTTACACCGGCCCCGGTGGTAAGTTTCAGCCAGCGGGTATTGTTCACAAAGGTGAGTACGTCTTCGACCAGGCTTCAACGAACCGGATCGGCGTGTCTCAGCTTGAGGCACTTCGAAATGGCCAACCGCTTGATGCAACTCTGGGGCGCACAGGGTTTGGTACTGGTGTTCAGAACGTTAATAGCGATAACCGCAGGCAAACAACTGTACACGCGCCGATTAATCAGGAGTTTCATCTCCAGGGTATTACTCCGGAGCAGTTGAGCGCTACACTCAATCAGAATAATCGACTGCTTTCCAGGCAGTTAAAAGGTGAACTCACAAAGGAGGTTACCATGCCACAAGGGGCTTTTGGCAACGCTCTAAAAGGAAACTATACACGACACGGTCCTAGGTAAGCTAAACTGCATTAGCTGAGACTTGATTAGGTAGGTAAGTCTAACAATCTGAGTAGATGCAAGAAAACACAAGGATCTTATTAATGGAAGCGTTGTTAACATTTACATTTAAAGACTTCATAGCTTTTATGATTCCTCTTTTTATTGGCGGACTTATCTTCAATAGGAGACGTAAACGTAAGGAGGTCCGAGTGAAGTTTTCATTTCTTTGGCTTGTTTTGATTGTCGGTGGAATTCTTGAAATATGCGATGACATCTACACAACTTATTCCTATAGGCATAATCACTTATATAATAATGATACGCTTACAACCGTGTTTAACTATGATTTTGCAAAAATTGTTTTTTGTGGGGTTTTGATCTTTGTTTCTATTGCGCTTCTTCTTCAGGAGTTGCTTTTAAACAAGCAGTCACATTGACGTATATTGCCTGTCGGCACATCGCCCTTTTTTATTTTGGCATGGGCTGTGCCGAAACAATTTAATGTCACATTAAAGTCAATAAAACTAATATATTGATAATGCTGCTTTTTTATTTCTTTTGGCTCTTGAAATGAGTTGATAAATATATCGCCTTGTGTGTTTGTGTCGATTTAATAAGATTTTTATCTTCGTTAATCTGAACCAAAAAATCAGAGATTTCTTCGATTCCATCGTGCTTTATTCTGAAATGAATACCCTCCTGAGGTTAATGGTGAAATTTTATTCGAGATACTTTACCGGGAGACTGCGTGATTGATATCTACTACCCACATGACAGCCTCCCTATGCCATTACAGGAAGGGTACGGATTCCAGCCTGTCAGCCCGTTAAAACGAACCCAGTTAACCACCGGCCGCGCGCGGCAAAGGCGAGCTTTTACGTCCACGCCGACGCAGGCCAGCATCACCTGGTTTATGGAAACCGATGCGCAGGGCCTGGCGTTTGAGTCCTGGTTCCGTGATGCGTTATCTGACGGGGCTGCATGGTTCATGATGAAGTTGCAGACGCCGTCAGGCATTAAGTTTTACAAATGCCGCTTCACAGATATTTATCAGGGACCGGTGCTAGTGGCCCCGATTTACTGGAAGTACACGGCGACGCTTGAATTATGGGAACGCCCCCTTGCTCCTGCCCCATGGGGTAATTACCCGGAATGGATCGTCGGCAGCTCACTGCTGGATATTGCGCTGAATAAGGAGTGGCCAAAGCATGACGCAGATTAAACGCCTCTACGCCAGCAGCGGGCCGGAGGTGATCATTGAGACGCTGCAGATCACCATTGGTTCTAATGTCCATTACCTGTGCCAGGGTTACGAGGATATTACGGCAACGACGGAGAACGGCGATACCGTAACGTTTTCAGCCTGTGCGATAGACATTGCGCTGCCGGCGCGCAATGCGGACGGCACGCAGGACCTCAAATTTGCCCTGTGCAATATCGATGGTGTTGTGTCCACGGCGATCCGCAATGCCCTGGCTAACAGATTGCCTGCATGGCTGACGTACCGGAGTTATATCTCTACGGATTTAGCAGCGCCTGCGGCAGTGCCGTATACGCTGAAAATCAAGTCGGGCTCCTGGACGGCGACAGAGGTTCAGATCACTGCGGGTTACATGAACATCCTCGATACCGCCTGGCCGCGTTACCGCTACACGCTCCCTGTATTCCCCGGACTGCGTTATATCAGCTAAGGAATCCCAATGTTCAACCCTGATAAATACCGTTCTGTTAAATGGCAGAAGGGCGGCAGAGCCTACCCGCTACTTGACTGCTTCGGCATTGTGAACGAGATACGCCGCGATCTGAATTTACCCGTCTGGCCCGATTTTGCCGGGGTAACCAAAGACGACGGCGGCCTCGACCGGGAAGCGCGCCGGATGATGCTTACCCTTGAGCGCTGCGAACCCTGCGAAGGGGCAGGGGTGGCCTGTTATTCCGGGTCAACCGTCACCCATGTGGGGATCGTGGTCAGTATCGGTGGCCTGCTGCATGTGGCGGAATGCAACCCGGGAACGAACGTCACCTTTCTGCCGTTGCCGCGGTTTAAGCGGCGATTTGTCAAAGTGGAGTTCTGGCAATGACCATTCGTTTTTACCCGTCCCGGCTTCCCGGTGAACCACTCGAAACGCATGAGCATGGTGTAACCAGTATTCGCAACTGGCTGGTGTCAAATGTTGAAGGCTACGAAGATCGGGATGTCCCACCGCTGACCGTTGAGGTTGAGGGTCAGTCAATTCCGCCAGGCGAGTGGGCCACCTGCGTGATTCGCCCTGATAGTGATGTCAGGCTTTATCCGGTTCCATTCGGGTTGGAGGCCGCCACAATCGCGTGGATCGGCGTCGGTATCTCCGTTGCCGCTGCAGCCTATTCGCTGTTTATGATAAGCAACATCGATACGGGTGGCTATACCTCATCCACAGGGCGGAGTCTCGATCTGAACCCGGCAAAGGCGAATGCCGCAAAACTCGGTGATGCGATTCGTGAAGTTTTTGGGCGCGTGCGTATTTATCCTGATTATGTGGTGCAGCCCGTTACCCGGTTCGATGCCGCCGATCCCACGAAAATGCGTGTCCAGATGCTGTTATGCCTCGGTGTCGGTGATCTTATTTATACCAATGGCGATATCCGGGTTGGCAGCACGCCAGCTTCAACGCTGCCGGGTTTCAACATCACCTATTTTCCGCCAGGCGCGGACGTTTCCGGCGATGAGCGCAGCGAAAACTGGGTCAACTCCACCGAAGTGGGCGGGACGTCATCCGGCACCGGGCTGGATATGGCCCAGACGTCGCCGGACACAGACGACATTATCGCAGACAGCATGACCGTCTCCGGATCGAGCGTGACGTTTACCGGGCTTGATACGGATGATGATGACGATAATGACGAGAACGATAACGCGCTGCCACCCAGCTGGGTCGCTGGCGCCGTGGTCGAACTGAAAGCCCCGGCTAACTACCAGATCACCACGGCGGCCGGATACAGCGTTATCGCAAGCCCGCTGCTGACGGAGATCGCGCCGGTGGTTGGAATGCCGGTGACGCTGGGGTTTAACTCTGTCGATTACGATTTGTTTATCGCGTCATATACCCCCGGCCTGGCTGCAGTGCCCGGCACCGGGGGGAGTGCAGCAAAACTCCAGGCCAGTGCGGCCCCAACCACCTACGATTTTTCAACCAGCTCCAGCACGTTCACGATCACCTGGCAGGGGGTTACCTACCCGGTGTCGCTGGTGGCTAACTATGTCTCGATGTCGGGACTGCTGGCGGCCATCACCGAGGGACTCACCGGCTCCGGCCTGGTTGCGCAGGACAACGGCGGCACCGTACTGATAACCGAGTCGGCCAGTCCGTTCGCGGGTGGGGCGATCACGTCCTCTTCGCTGCCTGCAGCTGCTTTCGGTGATGCCCCGGTTTACACCTCCGGCACGGCATCAACTGGCGGCAGCCCGGCCGTAACGGCGAATGTGACGCTTGCCTATAATTCTGCCACGGGAACGGCCTTTTCCGGCATGCCGGAGGGGGTGCAACGGCTTTCACTTGCTCACCGCGGGAATGAGTACCGCATTGTCTCGACCGACGGCACGACGGCGACGGTGGCGCGCCTGGTTAATGGTGCCGTTGATGAGTCATGGCCGGGATTCACCGCCCGGACGATGATCGACTATGAGGCCACTGGTCTTAACGACACGCTGAGCTGGCTTGGGCCTTTCCTCGTATGCCCAGAGAATGAAGTGGTGGATGCATTCGAGGTGAATTTCTCCTTCCCGAACGGCATCTGTGGCTTTGACAGTAAGGGCAAAAAACGGATCCGCCACGTTGAGTGGGAGATTCAGTATCGCGTCTACGGTTCCGGTTCGGGGTGGGTGAGTCACCAGGGCGAGTATGCGCTTAAAAACGTCAACGGGCTGGGATTCACTGAGCGGATCACCCTCAGCTCACCAGGGCTGGTAGAGGTTCGCTGTCGCCGGCGCAATGAGCAGGGCTCAAACAACGCCAGGGATTCGATGTACTGGCAGGCACTGCGCGGGCGACTGCTGACGCGCCCTTCATCCTATCCCGGCGTGTCGCTGATGGCGGTGACCGTTGAGACGGGGGGCAAATTGGCGGCTCAGTCGGACCGCCGCGTAAACGTGGTGGCCACGCGGGCCTATGACTCAGGAACGGCCAGAACCATTTCTGGGGCGCTGCTGCATGTTGGGAACTCGCTGGGGCTGGAGATGGATGCCGACACCATCAACGCGCTGGAGTCTGCGTACTGGACGCCACGGGGAGAGTATTTCGATTTCGCTACCGGAGACAGTATCTCAGCGCTGGAAATGCTGCAGATGATAGCCAATGCCGGGAAGTCACGTTTTCTGCTGAGCGATGGCCTGGCGACGGTCAACCGTGAGGGGATTAAGCCCTGGACGGGGATCATTACGCCGCATGAGATGGTGGAAGAGCTGCAGAGCGGATTTACGGTGCCGTCCGACGATGATTTTGATGGCGTCGACGTGACGTACATCAACGGGACTACCTGGGCAGAGGAGACCGTTAAATGCCGGACGCCAGACAATCCCACGCCGGTGAAAATCGAGGCCTACAAACTCGATGGGGTACTGAATCAGGATCACGCCTACCAAATCGGGATGCGCCGCCTGATGAAATACCTGCAGCAGCGGGTGACGTTCCAGACCACTACCGAGCTGGACGCGCTGTGCTACAACACGGGCGATCGCATTGTGCTCACGGATGATATTCCGGGTAACAACACGATTTCCTGTCTGGTGGAGGCGATGACAACGGCTGGTGGCGTGACAACGTTCACCGTTACGGAGCCGCTGGACTGGTCTTTCGAAAATCCCCGAGCGCTGATCCGCTATCAGGATGGCTCTGCATCCGGGCTGATGGTGGTGAGCAGGGTGGGTGATTTTCAGCTGTCAGTCCCGCACCTGAGCGAGTTTGATGACCCGATGAAGGTTGACCTGTCGTCGGCAACCATCGAGCCGATCCGCCTGGTGTTCTGCGGCTCAACGCGCCACGTCTACGACGCCATTGTAGAGGAGATCGCCCCGCAGTCTGACGGAACCTGCCAGGTCACCGCAAAAGAATACCTCGAATCGTTCTACCAGTACGACGACGCCACATACCCCGGCGACGCTGCTTAATACCAAAAAAATCCCTTTCAACTTTTCTTTCGCTCAAACCCTCGTTTGGGCGAAGCCTCTTTTTGGAGCAAAAAACATGGCCGAACTTAACCCGCCACTGGGAACGACGACGCCTGAAATATTCCTGGATAACGTCAAGCGCGCTGACGAGCTGGTTAACGGTCCGGCCGGAACGGTTAACGACCGCGCAGGTGAACCGCTCGATACGTGGCGCCAAATGATGGCGAAAAACGATGAGATCAGGCAGAACCTGATCCCTCTCAGTAAGCAATATATGACGCTGGAAGCGGCGCAGGCGGATATCGTGAATATCCCCGAAGGAAGCACCACCTATTACCGTAGCCCTGATGATTCCGCGCTGGCTATCGAGGTCATTAACAATGGCGGGGCGCTGCAACCTACCGGGCGGAAAATGCCCTCTCAGGAGGCAGTTGATGCGCTGCTTAGAATGATCAGTTCGGATGGATTGGTTTCCGATGTTTTCCTTCAGTGGCTCGATAAAAATGATGTAGTCATTGCCAGGTGGCTGGAAACTGAGGCCGGGCTGGCTTTTAAGTCTCGATTTCTCAGCTTTGGCCCGGACGGGTTTTCTGCCAGCAATGCCGGGGTAACGGCATCCCGTATTTATAGCCAGATCATCGAGTGGTTTACCTCAGAAGGAACTGAAGACCTGGTTATCTCAGACAAGAATGGTCTGATCCTTCTGCAGCTGCTGGGTAACCTGCTTAAGGTGCCGGGATTTACGCTGAGAACCCCGTTCATTAATTTTGATGTTAAGAAAATTGGCTTACGTCAGGGCGGGACAGAAATTGATGCGGAAGGAGCCACCGTATCTCATAAGGGCCCTTTCCGTATTGAGGATAAAAACGGGTTGATCGCATTCGAGGTGACTGAAAGCGGGAAAGTAAGATTTTCAGGGATGCAGGACCTGGGTAAAAATCAGGGGCAAGCCACAGGAACTCTGACAGAAAAACAGGTTATTAATCTGCTGGATGGGGCGGGCGCCGCTTATGCGTCAAAGCGACATAATCAGGTGAGATTTCCGGTGCCGCGTGGGGCGAACCTGAAAAAACTTACCTATTGGTTCATATACAGCCAGTCTCTCGGTAACGGCGGTGGGAGTAGTTTCGCTATCCCTGATACAACAGACTTTGGAAATATCATGCTGGGTCAAAGTCCCAGAGGGAGCACCTTTGTAAAAGGGTTGCCCTCATATGACTTTGGTGCGGTCGGCGGTAACGTTTTTTATCCCCTCAAAGAAGTGCGGCAGACTGATGCTGGCGTTATCTCCGAAACCAGCGGGAGTCACGGAGAGACGATCGCGAAAGCGTTCGCTGATGAGCTTAAACGCCGCTATAACGAACGAACCCGGCAGCAAAATAACACCGATCATATCTTCGGTGTGTCCTGCTGCGGTGTGTCCGGTGCGGCAATCTCCGACCTGACAAAAGGCGCAGCCGCGGGTTATTACAACCGGTTCCTGACGGCTCTTTCAGGTGTTGCAGCCGCAGCTGCCGCAGCAGGTTATGAGTGGGAAGTCGGCGGTCTCATTTACATGCAGGGTGAGCAGGACAACGGCACAACCACCGAAATCTATTTGCCTAAGCTTCAGGCAATGTATGACAACATGATCGCTGATGCTATGGCTGCATCCGGGCAGAAGACAAAGCCCATTTTCCTGCTAAACCAGATTGGCAGTAGCTTTATCTCTGGCCGAAATTTTGGCGTTGTCGAGGCTCAACGGCAGTTTGTCGAGAATAACCCTCTGGCATTCATGATGGGAAGTTACGCAGGTCTTCCTAACCCCGTCGATCACCTTTTCGCGAACTCATATCGTTGGTTTGGTGCGCAGTTCGCCAAACTTGCTGACCGCGTGATGTGGGGAAATGACGAGGCGAATTTCCAGATGGTGGCAGCGTACTGGTCTGGCAATACAGCTTACGCTGGATTCTCAACACGTGTCCCTCCACTGAAGTTTGAATCGGCGTATGTCGTGTTTACAGAAACCATGTATGCAGACAAGGGGATCACCGTTTCAGATGGCAGCGGAGTATTAACCGGTACGGATTTAACTGTGTCCATCGTCAGTGACAACGTTATAAAAATTGTGGCCGGTAGAACACTGTCGGGCACGGTAACAATCATGCTGGGCGATGGTACGTCACACGCCGGAGTACATAACATCGCTGACAGTGACACCGAGATTTCAGATTACGTCTGGGAGTCTGGTCTTCCAAATCAGCCCGCCACGGAAAACATCGCGGCCCTGAATAATAAACATTATCCGCTGAGAAATTTTGCATTAATCCAGAAAATTACTGCACAGGAATATTAATATGACGATGATTCAACGAATGGTGAACAGCGAATTCAAATACGCTATAGGTATCGAACCGGCTGTTCCAGGCGGGCTGGTCGGGTTTGGATTTATGGGGAATAACGTAGGCGGCAATATGTATGGTGACGCACAGTTTGATGCCGTGGGAACAATTCCTAAAGTGTCGGACAGAATATCAACGCTCGGTGTAAATAAGTACGTTAAAACGCCTTTAATCGCTACACCTGATTTTACTTACATCTCGGTAGCGAAATGCTATCTCCCTGCTGCCGGGGATAATAACCTCCTCATCGGCGATAACCTGAATATCAACAGTGCAGGTACGCTGATTAACTCGACGGGTATTCTTTTAACGACCTCGGGTGTTATAGGAGTGGTTGGAGTGAAGAATAAAACAACGGGAGCAAATACGACGTACAATGCATCGGGGACACTTGGCCTTCCTTCGGGAAAGGCAAACGCCGCGTGGAAATGCCTGGCGCAACGTGTCGCTGTTGATGGAATCGCCGGAGGTGCTAACTCGGTAAGTCTAAAAAATATTACCGATAATCTGGAAGCGGTCCGTTCAAAAATAGATTCCACAACGCTCGCCCGGCAGACGGACTTAACCAAAACGATCAATGCCGGGTCGATGGTGGACAGCTCAACGCAGAGTAATGATTACGACCATTTCGGCTTCCTCATCTATAACCGAGCTCTGACTGATGCTGAGTTGCTCAGTGCTTACAACCAGTTGAAAGTGTTTGGGGCGAAAGAAAGCCTGCCTTTCTAAAAGGTAAACTCCATGTTTCCCCCCGGAAGTATTCCGGGGGATTAATACTGCATAGCTCTTCTTCAAAATATAAAAAAATATTGAAATAAGCACCTGAAATCTATCTGCTATATATTGATACCATGTATTTCCTGATAGTAATTCTTAATCTGCAAATATTGAGCTGCGATTTCATCATCAGTTAATATTCTGCTCCATACAGCCATTTCGAACAGACGGGTATCACCATACACGACTGATTCCAGTTCTGACCCAAACATCATACCTGTGGAACCAGAGCCTGCTGCAGAAAATGATGCTGTAGCGCTCTGAGTAACCGCTTTTTTCAGGTCCTTGATCGTAACTTTTGTTGCGGTCAGGGTGGAATAGTCCAGAAGCGCTGCAAACGCGAACGGGACATTGTTCGTGATGGCATTAGCAATGGCAGCACTGGCGTTACCGTTTCCGCCACCTGCGGACAGCACCCCACCAAACTGAATGCGTAGATTATGAACTCCGGTAGTTCCTGACGGCTCTGAGTACACAGACAATCCGATTGGCCGTGCCCCGTTAGCGTTAGAGATTGCATATGCTCGCAGGTCAGATGTTGGGCAGAAGACACCAAGCACTGTCATTCTGGCTGCCTGTTGCACCTGACTCTGAATATAAGCGGTATGTGATTTACACAAAACCCCTTCAGCCATTGTTCCGACTACCGGCGAACCGACAACACGGGCCGCAACACCGTCCGGCGCCATATTCCTGCCCTGCGGCATAGCCCCGCCATAGTAATTAATAAACTGAAGCCCTGCAGGTACTGCTGCGGAATAGCCGATTGCAATCGGGGAACCATTCACGCCCTTGATGATTTGTCTCTGACCCATTCTATTTTTCCTCTACTTTAATTCTGAAAGCACAGCACCAGTTTTCAAGCGGGTATGGTTTATCGACCAGGGCAGCTATGTTTGCTGACGGGTACTGGCCGCTACCTGCGTGGTATTCATAGTTATATGGGGCAATGGTGGAATCGCTATCGCAGAGATTACCGTTGCCGTTGTATGTGGTTTTTGGCGCGTACCAGAGGTACACATCGCCTGTGGTTGGAGCGCTGAGTTTTACAGATAATGTCGCCTGGCCGACGGTCGTTACTGACGAAACACCCACAACACCGTTTGCATCGGTAACGAGGAATCCCTTATTCGGGTACATTGTTGCCGTATTCACCACATAGGTTTCTTTAAACTTTGCTGGCGGGGATGGCGTATTAAAACAGGCCAGAATTTCATCGTCGGAATATCTGACGACTTTTATCGGTTTCATCGGTTTCCAGTCGAGGCCCCTGTCGAGAATACGGTGCAATACCTTGCCAAACTGCATTCCGGCCCATCGATACCCATTTGGATCAAGGTGTCCGTTTTTATCAGTTACCTGATATACCGGCGTTGCCAGATAACACCCAGGAACCTGCTCTGCCATGTCTAACTGAGCCATCCCGATTGCCAGGTTGTAGGTGTCGTCTGTATAACTTCCGCCGGTTTGATAGGTTATCCACGCCGGAGGTAATTTCTGGCCGCAAATGCCGTACGCGCAATCTGTAATCAAATCGGTGCGAAGTTGCTTTGTCAGCTCAAGAAACGTCGCACGGTCATGCGTACCGGTTGTTGATGTCCAGTAATTCCACTCGCCTTGCATATAAAGAAACGCGACGATACCAACAGTCGCGCCAGGCTGCTGGCTGGCGATATAAGATTTGACTTTCGTCACCGCCTGAATGACGCGGTTATAGTGGTTATACGGATGGCCCTTTGAAAGTTCCTCCACTGTACGGCCCTGAACACCACAGTTGAGCACAATGATTTTACGTGCAGGGTCAACGCTGACTCCGTGAAAATCATTCTGCAACTGACGCCAGAAATTAACCGCGCCCACATCGACCGTTTCACCCTCGTTAACCGCACCGGGAGCCAGGGCGGAAACTTCTGCATCTGTCAGAACGCTACCGCCGCCGATTGATTGCGTGACCGCTTTCAGCGGTTTTAATGCTGCGCCACCCAGAGGATTCCAGGTACTGCCGCCGGTTGCACGGTCAGTTGAAGGGCGAACTGAGTCGCCAAACATTAAAAGGTTTTCAGCCTCAAATGCCACAGTTGAAAGAGCCGCCCATCCTTCCGTCCCGGTCGATAATGACTGCCCGTCTGTGATAACCAGGTTGTAATCAAACACAGGACGCTGAATGCCGGTAACCAGCGTGTTGTTCACCGCAGCACTGACCGCAAGCGCCAGATTATCCATTTTTGCAATATATGCTTCACGCGCGGCAGTCTTGTCTTCAGCCGAGGTCGGAGAGCCAGATTGCATTGCTGAAAAAATATGGAATCCATGCTCATCTTCAATAACGTAATCGTTATTATCTGCCGGGATAAATTTCCCTGCGCTATTTTCCAGGTACTGTGATGTCTGGCGCTGGATAATAAAACCATGCTCATCCTGAAGAACAATTTCCGGAACGTTAGTTGCCTCTGTATCCATGCTGTCCATCGACAATCGCTTTGCGCCAACTTCGAAACCAGCCGTCTTCAGATAATCCTTGTCAAGCTGCGCCAGAATAAATCCGCCAACATCCTCCCATTGCACGAATGGGGTAACAGAAGGGTCATTACTGATAAGGCTGGAAATATACTGCAGCAGTGCGTCAATCGCCTGTTGAGATGGCATTTTCCGCCCGGTAGGCTGCAGCGTCCCGCTAACGTTCATGACCTCAACAGCCAGTGCGCTATCGTCCGGGCTGCGGTAATATGTGGTCGCCCCCAGCGGGATATTCGCGATATCTGCCTGAGCCGCTGCCAGCGTCTGGTATTGCTTACTCAGCGGGATCAGATTTTGTCGGATATCATCTATCGAGCTGGCGACTTTTGCCATTATCCCGCGCCATGTATCCAGATCTACCCCTTCTCGGTCAGGAATTGCCAGCTCCAGACTATTCAGCAAATTATCCAGTCGCGTGGCGTTATCGAGCAGCACAGCGGGAGACGTGCTCCCCAGCTCCGGATCAAAGGCCATGTTTTTTGCTCCAAAAAAGGCTTTCGCCCAAACGAGGGTTTGAGCGAATGGCCGTGGCTTTTTACAATCAGCTATTTCAAGGAGTTAGATAGTGCTGATTGGCTATGCAAGGGTATCAACCGGGGATCAAAACCTCGATCTACAGAAAAACGCGCTGATCCGCGCAGAATGTGAGCTGGTCTATGAGGATATGGCCAGCGGGAAAAATGCCCGGCGGCCAGGGTTAAAGCGCGCCTTACGGCGGCTGCGCCCGGGCGATGTGCTGGTGGTCTGGAAGCTGGACAGGCTCGGGAGAAGCGTACGCGATCTGATTACACTCGTGTCGGAGCTGCAGGCGCGCGGGGTGAATTTCCGCAGCCTGACCGACTCGATTGACACTTCGACGCCAGCCGGCCGCTTTTTCTTCCACGTTATGAGCGCCCTGGCGGAGATGGAACGCGAGTTGATCGTCGAGCGTACCCGAGCCGGGTTAGCCGCAGCGAGGGAGCAGGGGAGAGTAGGCGGACGCCGCCGGGTAATGACCACTGAAGTTGTGGAGCGGTGCCGCAGAATGCTGGAGAACGGCGCTACCAGGCAGGAGATCGCAGATGTGACAGGGGTGGGAGTGAAGACGATTTACAAATATCTCCCTGTAGCACTTACTCGGGAACCTCTTTGTAGAAAATTGCAGGGATTATCGGAGATAGTTTGAAGACTACTATGATATTTCCCCGAAAAACATTGCCTCATCCTTATAAACTGAAGGATTTCAACGTGGTAAAGCCTGCTGCTGTTAAAAAGTAGTCAGCAAGATAGATTCATGGTACATGACAAGTAGAATGGTTCAATTATATAAAGAGGCTTCGCCTTCGGGACGCGTTTTGAACCTGCGATGCATCCACAGGTATTGCTCAGGGGCACGGAGAATTTCACGCTCGATAATCTTGTTTATATAAGCCGCTGCGGCGACCTTGTCCTCCCCTGGATAGCCTGACAGCGGATTGCTGATATACATGTGATAACCTTTTTTATCGCTACGTCGAATCATGCTAAGTGTGAGCAAGTCTGCACCAGCGAGTTTTGACAGAGCATACGTTCCGTTCGTCGTGGCTGCTTTTTTTACCGAGAAAAAAGGTGCAAAAACGCTTCCCTTAGACCCATAATCCTGGTCTGGTGCAAACCACACGGCTTCACCAGCTTTTAGCGCATGAACAAAACCGGATAAATTACGTCGATTAATCATCGCCTTATTTGAACGCATACGCCCTTTTGTCTGTACCCATTCCATTAATGGATTATTGTGTGGACGATACGTTGCCATCATAGGATGGCATAACCCCATTACTCTTCCACACAATTCAAGGGACATAAAATGTATCCCGACAACCATTACCCCTCTGGTCGCACCGGTCAGGTTTTCAAGCCCTTCGACATCAAACCATTTTTTGACTCTCGCATCGCTCCAGAACCAGGCCATTCCTGTTTCCATCAGTCCCAGCCCGAGAGAAACAAAGTTTTTATTGACCATCTGGCTCCGGGCAAACGGTGTCATCTCGGGAAAGCACAGTTCGATATTTCTACTCGCAATCCCTTCCCGGCGTTTCAGAAAGGGTCTGGATATTTTTCCAAGACCAGAGCCCAGAGTATGTAAAACCGGGTAAGGAAGTTGAACGAGAAGCCACAGCAGACCCAAACCAGTCCAGGTAAGCCAGTAGCGGGGATGGAGTAAATTATGAGTAAAAGTCTGTGCCATAAATTTCCTTAATGCTAATGAAGGTTATAACGCAAAAGGGAAACAATGAAGCAATTCGTCTTGAGCGATACATTTTGTTTTAGACAATTTAAACCCATCTAAATTCAGAAAAAATATTTTTGCAATGACTGGTAAAGAATTTAAAGAGTCAGGAATGAATTGTAAGCCAGCAAAGTTATTCTGTTATAAATCCATGTTTTATCATTGATACTCAAGAAATTGTCTTCTTGATTCATCATCATCAAGGTACTCAAAAGAAAGAAGCCGAATTTTGGTAAATTTATAAAACCACTCACAATCGTTTCGTTGAATAATTTCGCCTGGTTTGAAACATATCCCGGATGCCACCCGTATAATCGCATATTTACCATTACTAAACCTGACCCGGTGAATACAGAAAGGTTGACCGGCCTGCCCGTGACAGCTGTTTGACAGGATATGTCCTTCAATAAAAAAAGTTTTTTTAGATTTCATTATCATACCCTCGACAACTGCAGTACAGGAGAAATGTTGTCATTTCCCGACATCACTGACGTTAAGTGGCAGAAGCTGATCAGCCGCCGATACACCAGCATTCTGAAGGTCTGAAGAGCAGTCCGCAGGCAGGGCACTCAAGAACCGCATCTTTTCTTAGTTTACCTGCTTTCTGATCGGCTCTGTGTGCGCATGCCGGGCAGGCAACATGAACCGGTTTTTCTTTAAAATACCTGAGCCCATTTGTATAAGACATAAATAATTCTCTGAGGAATACAGTAATTATTATACGCTTTAATATAAAAATAACTGGCATAAGTTATGTTAAGTTGTGTCTGAATCAGTATATCAGATATTGAAAATTGAACGTCTGATTTATGGTACACTACCCTTCCGTGAGAAATTTAAGATGAAATCAGAAGACACCCTTGACTGGTATCCGGCACAACTACCGCCAGTGAAAATTATTCTTGGCGAAGCCGTGCTGGCTGTGGGTAAACAGGGCCGGCCGATTAATACCCGCACCTTGCTGGAATACCTTCAGGTCATGCAGGACAAACAAAAAAGGCGGGATGACAAAATCGCCATGCAGACTGCGATTGATGTTCTCAGGGATAATCAGCGCATTAACGGCAGACGTTAATGCACCTCCGGGCTCAGTGTCAGTTCTGAATGATCTCAACCGTATGGTTTTGTCCATCATCCTTCAGCGGTATTCTGTCATCAGGGAGGAGAACACCATCCAGTGTCACGCAATATTCTGCATCGCCGCGTGAAACACTAATCTGATAATGGCTTTCACCATATTGATATGCCATAGAAAAAGACGACCACTCATCCGGTAACCGGGCATGAACACTAAACTCAGTGCCGGAACGTTTTATCCCCAGTAATTCCTCGGTAAGTAAACGCCAGGCCCAGCCTGCGGAACCGGTATACCAGCTCCACCCTGCACGTCCGGTATGGGGAGCGACGCTGTAGACATCAGCACTCATGACATAAGGCTCAGCTTTATAAATCCCGACAGAGTCCGCATTCAGGGTATGATTTATAGGGTTGAGCATTGACCAGAGTTGCCAGGCTCGTCCGGCATTCCCCATTCGGGCAAAGGCCATCACTGCCCAGATGGCGCCATGCGTATACTGCCCTCCGTTTTCCCGCACGCCGGGCAGGTACCCCTGTATGTAGCCCGGATTTGGACCGTGTCCGTCGAAAGGAGGCGTTAACAGTTTGATCAGCCCTCCTTCGTTATCCACAAGATGCTTATCCAGCGCCTGCATGGCCTTTGCGCACCGTCCCGGGCTCGCGGCGCCGGACAATACAGACCAGCTCTGCGCAATCGCATCAATCCGGCAGTCCTGTGAGGTTTTCGATCCCAGGGGAGTACCATCGTCAAAATACCCGCGCCGGTACCATTCCCCATCCCAGGCGTGGGCTTCGAGATTACTTTGCAGGCGCAGAGCCTGTGAACGGCACATCGCGGCGACGCTTTCATCCAGCCTGCGCTCCGCCAGCGCTGCAAACCGCTGCAAAATGTCGTACAGGAAGAAGCCCAGCCAGACGCTTTCACCTTTGCCTTCGATACCCACCCGGTTCATCCCGTCATTCCAGTCACCAGCCCCCATCAGCGGCAGGCCATGCTCCCCGAAGCGAAGTCCATAGTGAATAGCTTTGACGCAGTGTAACCAGAGTGTCTCTTCGGTGCCGCTGATGACCGGCGTGTCATAGACAGACTCTTCACCAGGCTGAAGCGAGCGTCCCTCCAGATAAGGAATGCGTATTTCCAGTGCATCCATATCCCCCGTCGTTTCAACATAGTGGCAAACAGCAAGCGGCAGCCAAAGATAGTCATCGGAACAGCGGGTACGCACACCGTTGCCGTGTGGCGGGTGCCACCAGTGCTGCACATCCCCCTCGATAAACTGCCGTGATGCACAGAGTATTATCTGTTCACGCATCCGGTCCGGAGCAGCGTGGCTCAGAGCCAGCGTATCCTGCAGCTGATCGCGAAAACCAAATGCACCGCCAGACTGATAGTAGCCACTCCGGGCCATAAGACGGCAGGCGACCGTCTGATACAACAGCCAGCCATTAACCAGTAAATTTACGGACGTGTCGGGGGTGTTAACTACGATTTTATCGAGAACATTGTGCCAGTGATTATGAATCCGGTTCAGCTCCTGGCGGACCGTATCCTCGTTCATGTAGCGGGCCAGCGTCTCCTGAGCACAAACATCATTCTCCTCTGCGCCGAGGATAAAAATAAACGTCCTCTGGTCCCCGTCAATTAATGTAACCGCCGATTGCACCGCTCCGCAGGGATCCAGACCGGCCCCCGTCTTACCAGAAAGCTTTTGCAGTTTCATAGCCGAAGGGGCGTGAAGGGAACCATTACGGCCAATAAACTCCCGTCGGTCCCCTGTCAGAGAACAGTCATTACCGCTGACGGCAAAAAATGTAGTTCGGCCGCCACCATTATCACCATAAAAGTTATTCGCAAGTATCCCGCAGCCGCCGGGCGTTCTGGCCACATGTGTCACAATGTGAGGGGCTGAGCGCGTTCGTGTTTCTCCGAGCGTCCACTCTACATAGCCTGTGACGGAAAGTTGACGTGTCCGTCCCGAAGAGTTACTGAGCGTCAGGAGCACCAGTTTAACCGGATCTTCTTCAGCAACCAGGACCGTCAACTCGCTGTCTATACCACTCTCACGATGGGCAAAAACGCTGTAGCCAAAACCATGGCGGGTCAGGTAATCACCGTGTCCGCGAACAGGTAAAGCCGTCGGCGACCAGCACTCCCCGTTCTCTTCATCGCGCAGGTAAAATGCCTCGCCGCTGCGATCGCTCACCGGATCGTTCTCCCACGGCGTCAACCGGTATTCATGGGCATTCTCATACCAGGTATAGGCCTGCCCTGCCTCTGAGATCACACTGCCAAAACGAGAATTTGCCAGTATGTTCGACCAGGGAGCCGGTGTAAGCGCATTTTCCCGAAGGACGATCTGATACTCCCGCCCATCCTGAGAAAATCCACCGTACCCATTGAAATGGCATAACTGACTGGTATCAGGGCTCCAGTCAGTATGTTGATTACGCTCGCGCACAGCACGCGGAATGAATGCCCTTGCCGGCGATTTCAGGGTATGAATACGCTGGTTAAGCTGCTCATTAATACCCCCTGCGCGGTCATCAAGATAAAGACAGGCCACGCTCATCAAAAGCAACTTATCCTCAGCGGAGAGATGCTCACCGTTGCGGACAAAAAGCCCTCCCTTTTTATCCAGCAGACTGGCTTCAGACCCGGCATAAATTAACTCCATAATCTGATTTTGTAATCCCTGCTGGTAGCCGCCGGGGCTGTTATTCAGGATAACTAAATCAACATCCAGCCCTTTCTGTCTCCAGTAACGGTGTGCCTGAATCAGTGTGGTCACTGAGGTGATACTTTCCTCGCTGGTTATACTCAGCAGCACTATCGGCAGATCCCCTGAAATTGCCCAGCCCCACAGTCCGGACTGGCCACGCCGGTTGCGGCCGATCGCCTGGCCTTCGGCGCGCAGCTCCTGGACAGGGTAAAGCACAGCGCTGGCGAGACTATTGAACAACGTGGCATCATCTTCACTGGCGTTCATCTGGCGCAATACCACCAGACTGTGAGACCAGGCCAGTTCAAAGATGCGATCGGCGATAGGGTAATCGCGATATTTCTCCAGCAACGCCAGGCTCTGCTGACGGGTCTCGCTGATGCCATAAATGATATCAATCGTAACCGGCTGCCCCGGCTGCAGAATGATGGCGTTGCGAATTGCCAGTATCGGATCCAGCACCGAGCCCGACGTGTTGCCTAGCATCCCTCCCGTCTCTATTGCCTGTGCATTCGCAGGGTTTCTGCCACGTCCAATAAACCTTGCCCTGTCCGTTTCAAACGACACGTTATGTCGGTTATCGCCGTGCACCACCATCATGTGAAACAGGCAAGGGCCCGGTTCATCCGGTGAGCGCGGGCGCCGGTGGCAAAGAATAGCGTCACGCTCAGGAGCCAGCTCAGTCTGAATAAACAAATTGCTGAATGCCGGGTGTGCCAGATCGCTGGCATCAGGTGCCAGTACCACTTCAGCATAGGTTGTCAGCTCCAGAGAGCGAGGCTTGCGACCACGATGAATCAGTGTGAGCCGTCGCAATTCAACATCATCCTCCGGAGAGATCACCACCTGAGTTTTGACGCTGAGTCCCCCTAAGCTGCGTCTGAATTCTGCCCCCGCATCGGTGAACAACACTTCCTCGTCTTGTCCGCTGGTGCAGCCTGTTGGTTGCCAGGTATTGCTCCACACATCTCCCGTCTGGGTATCGCGGATGTAGCAGAATGCTCCCCAGTTATCACGGGTGGTATCACTGCGCCAGCGCGTTAGTGCAATATCATTCCAGCGACTGTAACCACCGCCGCCCGCGGTCAACATCAGATGATAATGGCCGTTGGACAGGAGTTGAATATCCGGGGCGGGGGTATCCACGCTATAGAAAATACGGGGTTCATAGCGAACGGGTTTGACCCTGCCCTCATGAGATTCAAAATGACGGCGCGGACTGTACAGATCGACCGCATCCGGCACGCGCTCCTGTAACAGCAGACTCGCTGACCGGAATACCGTGCTGGACATAAAGCGTTCAGTCATGGGGGCGTCAAGCAGCACATGAGCCAGCGCCTGAAATGCCATACCCTGGTGATGCGCCATCCAGGACTGTACCACCGCATAGAGCTGACCGGTTGCAAGACGTGAGGGGGTATAGTCCAGCGCTTCATAAAAACCGTATTCTCCGCGTGCACCATTTTTTTGCAGCCTGAACAGGTTCTCACAGGCTCTCTGTGGGGAAACCATCAGCGCCAGCAGCGTGGCGTAAGGCGCAACAACCATGTCATCGGCAAGTCCCCTGCGCAGACCGAGCCCCGGTACGCCAAATGCCTGATACTGATAATTATGCTGAACATCAAAAGCATGATAGCCAGATTCTGAAACACCCCATGGTACCCCGCGTTCTTTCCCCCAGTGAATTTGGCGCATAACCGCCGACTGACTCATTTCATCGAGCAGGCTGCCGGGCCAGGTGGGCATCACCAGATTCGGCATCAGATATTCAAACATGGATCCGCTCCATGACATCAGGGCAGTTTCATTATCAATCGTGGTAAACAATCGACCCAGCGCGTACCAGCTTTTAAGAGGCAGCTGATTAGTCGCAATGGCAAGAAAACTGGTCAGGCGGATTTCAGACGGCAGGAGATCGTAGTGGCTCTTGTCAGGCATATTGGTGTCACAGTTATAACCGACGCTGAGCAGACTGGTTGCTTCACTGTACAGAAAGGCGAAATCCATCCGGGCTTGCTCATCCAGCCGCTGTTCCAGCTCGGTGATAATATTGAGTCGCATTCGGGCCTGCTCCGCCACTGATGCCGGAGGCGTTCCTGTACCGGTTAATGTCGGACGGGCAAGCTCGCTCAGCGTCGGCAGCGTCTGTTCATTCCAGGATGCAGGTAACCAGCCAAGCAACAGAGACCACTCATGGCAAAGCTGAACCAGTTGATGCTCCAGATGTCCAGCCCAGCGCATCTGAAGAGGAGATCCCTGATGACATGCGCTGGTCAGATGGTTGCACTGGGTGCGCATGCTTTTCAGTTCGCTGAAAAACGCCTGCGGAGTGAGCGACATCGCATTCAGGCAATGCTTGCGCAGCAATCTCAGGCTGTCAGGTGGGTTCTTACCCCACTGTTTTTCCAGAATATCCAGCGTATCGTTCAGTCCTGCCAGTATCTGTTGGCTGTTTAAAACAGGCTGAAGACGCATGGCGGACAGGCCTGCACGCAGGGTCAACAAATGCCCGGCCATGTTGCCGCTGTCGACGCTTGAGATATAGCGTGGACTGAGGGGGACCAGCGTACGGGTGTCATACCAGTTGTAGAGATGGCCCCGGTAGTGCTCCATTTTATCCAGCGTGTCGAGCGTGAGCGACACGCGCCGGAGCACCTCTCCGCCGGGCAGGTAGCCAAAGTCCCATGCCGTCAGGTTAGCCATAAGGGAAAGACCAATATTGGTAGGAGAAGTTCGGTGTGCCACCGTCGGTTGTGGTATTTCCTGATAATTATCAGGCGGAAGCCAGTTCTCTTTTTCTGTGGCAAAGGTTTCAAAAAATGCCCAGATTTCACGACTTGTCTGGCGTAACAGCTGTTTTTGTTCCTGAGTTGGCGAAAAAACCTTACGCACGGGCTGGCGACTCAGCCAGCTCATCAGCAGCGGGGCCACACACCATACCAAACCGATCGGTAACGCAATCCACAGCAGCTGGGGGGCAAATTGTCCGGTCAGTATTGTCAGCGCCACGCCACCGGCAACGTTCAGCCACATCGCCTGATAAAAACGTGCAACAGTGGGTCTGGCCTGACTGCTGTCCTGGCTGTGGCTGACCCACTGGCTGAGGTGACGCCTGCTGATCCCCAGTCGCCATAGCGTCACGGCGATCGCTTTCAGCGAATATCCGGCTTCGTGCGGCAGTATCGCAAAATTAAGGCTGATACCTGACAGACGCTTTAGCGCGCCCGCCCCCACCAGTAACAGATGCGGCTTCACGCGGCGACGCAGAGGTTTATGCAGAAGGTCGTGGCTAATGCAGAGGATGGCTGGCAACAGCCATATCAGCAACAGTATGCCCAGCCAGTAAACCGGATTGGGTACCCAAAGCAGAGTGAAGAACAGCAATACCAGTAAGGAGGGGGCGACCAGACTGCGACGTAGATTATCGAGTAATTTCCAGTAAGAAAGTGCGGTCAGCGGATTCCTGACCCGGGTTCCATCGGCTTTTCTGACGCGTGGTTTTAGCCAGTTAAGCAGTTGCCAGTCACCCCGGATCCAGCGTGAACGTCGTGCAACATCCGACAGATAATTATTAGGGTACTGTTCATACAGTAATACCTCGCTCAGCAGACCCGAACGTGCATAGCATCCTTCGAGAAGATCATGGCTGAGAACCAGATTTTCCGGGCAGGTATTGGCAGTGGCCTGCATAAAAATGTCAACATCGTAAATCCCTTTGCCCACAAACGATCCTTCCCCAAAGAGATCCTGATAGATATCCGAAGACATCATAGAATAGGGGTTATTACCCGGTATGCTGCTGCGCAGGGCGGCGTAACGCCCCTGACCGTTACGTGGTATCTCCTCCGCAAGACCGGGTTGTAAAATACCAAATCCTTTGACCACCCTCTGGCGTACCGGATCATACTCTGGCGTATTCAACGGATGGGCCATCGCCGCGACCAGTTTGTGAGCCGTATCGCGCGGCAACACCGTATCACTGTCCAGGGTAATGACGTATTTAATGTGATCCGGTAAAAGGTGGGCCGGCATGTCTGCAACGCTGACGAATTGCGTTCCCGGATGGCGCAACCAGCTGTTCAGCAACGCCAGTTTTCCCCGCTTGCGTTCGTAGCCCATCCACATTCCTTCCGAGGGGTTCCATTCAGGCTGACGATGTAACAGATAAAAACGTGGTCGACCGGAGGGGTAGCGCCGATTCAGCGCCTGCGTATCAGCGATAGCCTGTCTGAGCAGCGCGTGACTTTCCGGCGAGGGTTCATTTTCAGAATCTGCAAAATCAGTGAGCAGCGCGAACCTGAGATTTTCGTTTTCATTCCCCAACCAGCAAACTTCAAGACTGGTGAGGAGCTGGCTGAAACTTTCGCGGCTGGTCAACATGCAGGGAATGACTAACATAGTGGCACTGTCAGCGGGAATACCGGCTGAAAAATCCATCCCCGGCAAGGGGCGAGGAACGCGAAAACGGGTGGTTGCGTCACTGAGTAAATCACTCATTAACTGAGTTAAAGCGATAACCAGAGGTAATATCACCGCGATTAACAACCAACCTGCGCCCTGCATGGCAGTTTCGTGCAATATTGCCGCGGTCGCTGCGGTTGTCAACAACGCCAGGCTGCCAAGCCATGACAGCAGGGTTATTCTGTTGAAACTGTGCCGCAAGCGTATGAGTCTTGAGGTGTCTGCCAGAAGATGTATATCCAGTGCCTGTCGACCTTCGCCGGCGAGATAATAACCAATATGATGTTCCGGTGTATTGGGGGCTTTTTCCTCTGAAAGCGCCAGCACCCTGTCAGCAACCTCAGGCTCGCTGAGCCCACTGTCTCTGGCCAGGACCTCAACTACGTGCCGGTAATAATCCCGGGTATTGAAGTGCATCCGGGGATAGATACCGGCAGGATCATTGCTTAATGCCTGTTCGACGACGCTTATCGTTTCGGCGAAATCAGCCCAGTCCGTTTCACCCAGTAATCGCAGACCTGCGATGCTGTTACTGACAGACAGCTGGCTGGCGGCAAGCTGTTGATTGAAGTTATTTATGAGAATGTCAGTGGTGACTCCCTGTTCCCGAAGGCACTGATCAACCCAGGTAAGAGGTAACGACAGCGCGTTGCCGTGCCCCTGCAGACGCCGCACCAGTTCTGCGACAAACGCGCTGGATAACGGAGGACGGGAGCGCGCCAAATCGGCAACCACCATAATTAAATCACCAGGCGCACTCTCTGCACATTCGAAAATCCTGGTTATCCACGTATCTGCCAGGTTTCTGTCCTGTTGCGCTTTTATCACTTCCATACTGATACGACGAAGATTTTCAATCAGCGCCAGGCGCAGCATTCCCGGTAATGCCCAGATTTCACCTAGTGTCAGCGGCGTCACCTGTTGATAGGCAGCGAGATAGCTGGTCAGACTGGTGGCATCCCAGCGGCCATCACCGTGAGCAATGGCCTCTGATGCGATATGATAAATTCTTGGGCAATTCAGCGGCGACATCAGCGACGGGAGACCTTTACCAAAACTTTTCGGCAAGTGCTGGCGGACGGTACGGATTTGTTCCTCAATCAGATAATAATTGTCCAGCAACCACTCCCCGGCGGGCATGATACTGGTCTTTTTACCTGCATTAAGCTCATAGCAGTTTTGGGTGATAACGGCCTCATTGTCGCCAAGCCGTTTCAGAAGATAATAGGGATGTTTATCCGGTGATACTTTATGGGTCCGCGCCAGCTTCTGACCATAGCGTTCCATCTGGGCAGTCGAAAAGAGTTCTGACCGCGGAGTGCTTTCGCTTGCAGGATCGTTCGCCGAAAACGTTACGTTTTCGGCAGCATTCACCGGAATACGGGAGCGGTTAAACCACGCTCTGGGGTTCATTTTCATAGCATTGCTCTGATGCGACATTAGCGCGCAGGAGCAGTTGCGAAATCAGTTCAGAAACGTTCTCTCAGGATGGGCGTAAGGCATCAGGGATTTAACAGCTGCTGGGATTTAACTTAAGTATAGACGATGGTTCTGTCCACGGTGGATCAGTTGATACTAGCGCCGTGAGATAAACAGGGCTTTACACCGAGGGCAAAGCATGGCCTGATTGCGCCGGATTTTTGCCATCGGTTGAACTGATTTGAAACCACAAACAGTGCAGACAACAGTGGCAGTAGATGCACCGCTGAAGAATTTCATTGCGTAATTGATAATAGACATAACCATTAACCTTTCAATGAATGAACTTCACCGTATCACATATGGTTAAGTTTTAATCTGTTTATTTTGAGACCCTGAAATTCAGGAGAGGTAAATGTTCGCAGCCACAGGCCCTCTGGGACCATTGATCCGACAGAATTCTATGCGGCTTCCTGGGATGAGTAATTCTGATTCGCGGGAGTTAACGGCTGAAATGTGAAGCAGAACGTCTTTTCGTCCATCAGATGGGATGATGAGGCCTTTACCACTGAGAATGTCAAAGCTTTTGACAATGCCTGTCATTTTATGGGACAAGTCAAATCCTTATTGAAAACACGTAAAGACTATACATTCAAAATAGTATATTGCCACATTTAATTTTCCTGCAGGACTTCTGGATGGCTAAAAAAATAATTTGCTTATATCGATTCCCTGTGCCTTAATGAATCCTGTTAGTTCAATGTACAAACGAACGTTAAACATTTTCTGGTCAGTCCTCATTACCAGGTGCTATCGCTGATATCCCCTCTTTTTGAGTCATACCTTTAATACTATACGTTTACTATTAATACTATCATGTATAACGGGAGTCAGTATGTCTACAAGAATTAAAGGTTTGGTAAAATGGTTTAACGAAGATAAAGGTTTTGGTTTCATTTCACCTCTTGACGGAAGCAAGGATGTCTTCGTCCATTTCTCCGCGCTCCATGGTGAGAATTTCAATACCTTATTTGAAGGGCAGAAAGTTGAGTTCGCCATGCAGAGTGGTGAAAAAGGGCCTGCTGCTACAAACGTAATACTTTGCGATAAATGAAGATTTGTGGGCCTGCGACAACGATGAAGGATTATTCCTGAGTAGACAGGTCCATACATTAAATCAGAGAAAGTCGGTTATTTTTAATATCAGGTCAACATGTTTTTCGCAATTATGAGTGTGCTGACCGATGTGATGAAGTGCAGGGCTGCTGCATGAAAGCATGAAAGCATGAAAGCAGAAGCTAACTGATTGTTAAATAATAAAATATGTAAGAGTCGAGGCTGCCTTCGAAATCATCACGTCCCTGATTGTATTTTAATGGCATTGTCATTTAACATCACTGATAGAAGAGAGTGACGGGAAAGACTAACAGAATTATGGTGGCATATGATAAAAGTACTCGTTTTCTTTAATACCGAATCCTGTAAAGTCATGACCGTTCCTGAGGGGACATCCTCAATCAGACAGGAATACCCAAACGGTGAAGAAACACATCTACAGATTATGTCTGCAGGCTTTCCTTCATTAACCGGTGATCATGATGTTATTTACGTAGCCTCTGACAGACAGTTAATGTCACAGGAAATTCTCGATGCGTCCCGGAAATATTTATAGCATTTTCGTTATGTTCTCTGCTTCAAATTTAATTGCGTATTTACCCTATTTATCAGAAGCGAACAAGAAATGAGTTAAAATCTTTGTGGCTTGCTAATAGCAGGCCTTTTTTTACATGTTCATTTTTAATAATCGTTCTCATATAAGGAAGTCACTCTTTGTGCACTGACAAAATGCAGATATCTTTCTAACCTGATGACTTTGCTGCTGGAATGTTCATCATGCACGACTGAAGCCGCGAGTCATGGGGGGATACCTAAATATTTACCGGGAGGAACCCGGCATCATATTGATACATCCAGACAATGCAGCAAGGGCTTTTTCACCGGATATTCCATTTTCTGACCCAGTAAGTTATTATCGAAAAATTATTATTTATTTCCGCTTTCGGCATTAGGCGCACGTCTGGCTATGTGCATTTGATTGCCTCAATCAATTATTTCCCTGATTTTTCACATTTTTTTACGGCGCGCGTCACTGCATGCTAGATAAATTTGTCTGCGGGCACGGTGCCATCCGCAGCTAACTCCTCTGACTCTTTCCCTCCAATGTCCTGCCTCATCCATTATCTTGCTGCTTCTGGCGACAGTACCAGAGGCTGGTGGTCGTGGATATCTATTAGACCTTTTTCTGTTGCTGCGGTGACGATCAGAAAGCCTTCTGTTTCGTCTCCACGTTCAAATGGTGTGCTTCCGATTGCCGCCATGAATATCGGCTGGCCATCGGCGCGATGGATAAAGTAGAGTGGGTTGCTTCTTGTCACCTTCTTTCTTCCATTCGAAGCCCCCATCAGCAAAGCAGATCGCCCGGCCATGTTGCCATAGCGGCTTAAACATCCTGCCGGTGACCACAGTTTCAACACGCGCGTTAATCAGTGGAGCCTTATCCCACCACCAGGGCGCATAACCCCAGAAGACAGGATCGATATGCAATTGTTCGCCGCGTTCGCTCAGAAGCAAAACTTTGGTACCGGGCGCGACGTTATATCGACTAATCGGCGCCGGGTCATATGCAATGTCACGATCGGCATCATCTGCAAGGTAGGACAGATAATCTTCACGGGTCATTGACTGAGAAAAGCGTCAGCACATATCAACCTCCAGTGGTCAGACTGGAAGTATAGAAGGTGTGGAGGAAACGTAGGAAGGGAACTCCGACAGCCATCTAACTGATGACTGTCGGAGATGACGTCAAAAACAATGTGTACAAAATTGTGTATTAAAATCAGAAAAATCGCACAATTGAAAAAATTTAACTCATTGCTTTTAATTGATAAAATTATTTAGTTTGTAGCTACTATCGTAGGGCATACCATTCCTTATGTTTCAGTGGGTTAGCCATGGCACCGAGAATATCGGAAATCACGTTGACAATAATCACCAGCGCGCCAATCACCATTACTCCGGCGGAGATCGCCGCGTAGTCCTGCTGACGAATGGCGTTGATCAGCCAGCGGCCCAGTCCGGGCCAGCTGAACACCATCTCGGTGATCATCGCCAGGGTGAGCATGGTGGAAAACTGCAGGCCGAGGCGCGGGATCACCGGCGGCAGGGCGTTGTGCAGCACGTGGCGCAGTAGAATTTTGCGTCGCGACACGCCGCGGGTGGCGGCCGCCTTGACGTAGTTGGTGTCATAGACCTCGCTGGTGCTAATGCGCATCAGGCGGATCACTTCGGTAGTAGGGGCTACCGCCAGGGTCAGCACCGGCAGCACCATATGCCGGGCGGCGCTGACGATCATCTCATGGCGCCACGGTGAGTCCGAAAGCCAGGCGTCGATCAGCGCGAAACCGGTGACGTTTTTCACCTCATACAGCAGGTCGAAGCGGCCGGAGACCGGAAGCCAGCCGAGGGTCAGGGAGAAGAAGAGGGTCAGGAGCAGCGCGAGCCAGAAGACCGGGATCGAAAAACCGACCAGCGCAACGGCGCTGATCAGGGTATCGGGCCATTTGTTGCGCATCACGCCGGCGATCATCCCCACCGGAATGCCAATCAGCAGGGCAAAGCCGAAGGCGAGGATGCACAGCTCCATGGTCGCCGGGAACACCTCGCGCAACTGCTCGGAAATCAGCTGGCCGTTGATGCTGGAGACGCCAAAATCCCAGTGTAGTACCCCTTCAAACCAGAACAGCCACGCATTCCACAGGGTCGCGCCCTGCAGCGGGGCATGGGGGGTGAAGTAGCTCAGGCTGAAGCCGACAAAGGTCAGAAAAAAGAGGGTGACCAACAGCAGCAGCAGACGGCGCAGGGTAAAAATAATCATGGTTTTTTCACCTCTTCGGTTTTCTCCCGCGATACGCCAGCGAAGGAAGCGTTACCGAAGGGGCTAAGCACCAGACCTTTCATATCATAGCGATAGGCCTGCAACCGCAGCGACGAGGCCAGCGGCAGGACCGGCAGTTCACGGGCGAGGATGCGCTGGGCCTCTTTGTAAGCGTCCATCCGCGAGGAGAGCTGTTGCGAGAGCAGCGCTTTTTGCAGCACGTCATCAAATTCCCGGTTACACCAGTGGGCAAAGTTGGTTTGCGAGGCGATCGCCGCGCAGCTCAGCAGCGGCCGGAAAAAACTGTCCGGATCGTTACTGTCCGTCGCCCAGCCGGAGAGCGTCAGGTCATGGTTCATGTCCATCAGCCGCGCCTCCTGGAAGCGCCCCTCCACCGGCATGATGATTACTTTGACGCCAATCTGCGCCATATCCGCCTGGATCAGCTCGGCTGTTTTCAACGGGCTGGGGTTCCACGCCTGCGAGCTGGTGGGAACCCACAGCTTGAGGGTAAGATTTTCCAGCCCCAGCGCCTTCAGACGAGCACGAGCCTCCTGGGGATTATATTCGGTAATCTTAGCGTCGTTATCGTAGGCCCAGGAGGCGCGCGGCAGCATCGACGCCGCCGTCTCCGCGGTGCCGTAGTAGATGGATTGCATCAGGCGCTGGTTGTTGATGGCCAGCGCCAGCGCGTGGCGTACCTCCGGGTTGTCCAGCGGCGGCTTGGCGGTGTTGAAGGCCAGCCAGGCAATGTTCATCCCCGGACGCAGCGTCAGGCGCAGGCGCGGGTCGTCACGCAGGATCGTCAACTGGCTGGCGGCCGGCCAGGCCAGCACGTCGCATTCGCCGGTCAGCAGTTTTGACAGGCGGCCGGTACCGCCGGAGCCGAGGTCGACCACCACCTGCGGCATCAACGGTTTGCCGCGCCAGTAGCCGGAGTGGCGCTGAAGGCGAACATACTGTCCGGAGCGGTACTCGGACAACTGGAACGGGCCGGTGCCCACCGGCTGGCGATCGAGCTGTTCCTGACGATCGTCCTGCGTTAAGCGGGCGGCATATTCGGCAGAGGTAATCGACGCATAGTGGGTGGCAAGATGCCAGAGGAATGAGGCATCCGGCCGCTTGAGGCGAAATTCCACGGTCTGATTATCGAGCTTGCGGACGCTTTCCACGCTGTCGGCAAACTGCAGGCTGTCGAAGTAGGGGAAGCTGCTGCCGTTGACGTTGTGCCAAGGGTGATCGCGGTTAAAGATGCGGCCAAAGGTAAAGATCACGTCATCGGCGTTGAAATCCCGCGTCGGGGAGAACCATGCCGTGCGTTGAAACGGGACGTGGCGACGCAGGTGAAAACGGTAGGTGGCGCCGTTATCAAGGACTTCCCAGCTCTCCGCCAGCTCGGGGACCAGCCGATAGGTATAAGGGTCGACGTCAAGCAGGCGATCGTAGATCTGCGCAGCCAGCGTATCGACGATCAGTCCGCTGCTCACTTTCTGCGGATTAAAGGTATTCACCTGGCCGCTGACGCAATAGACGAAACCGCTGTCGCGAATATCGGCGCGGTCGGGGAGCGCAGGGGCGGCAAAAGCCTGCCCACACAGCAGGGAAACCGCTGCCAGGAGAGATGACAATTTCAGGCGCATATTTTCTGTTTGATTATAGAGTTGAACTCTATCTTATTAAGATTCATAGACATTCACCACCGCCTTCAACAAGCCTGAGGGATAATGCGGTTACCGGGGGCGTATAGTATTCAGTCAATTGATTAAAATAGTCGCGGAACCGAGTCTGTATAATGAAACATGGTAACTTTTTATCGCCGATATCGCCAGTCAGCTCTGTTTGGCCGCGGTTGACCGGACGGTGGAAGCGACGCTAACGCCGAGGATAAATTCAGTATAGCGGGGAGAAAGCAGATGGTCCGACGGGCGGCTAACCCTACCCGTCGGATGTAATAAAGGAGCGGAACGTCTTTGCTTATTGTGACAACGTCACTTTTTGGTAATCCATATTCCGTAAGTCCTCCAGCAGCCCGGGGCCGACCGGCTGCCACTGCAATCGCTCGCGGGTCCATGCCGAGCTGGCGCGCAGCTCAAGGGTGGTAAAGGGGGCAAACCAGCCGAACCAGGCGTCGGCCTGCGTCTCAT
This sequence comes from Klebsiella sp. GG_Kp175, assembly GCF_040062325.1. Classification (NCBI taxonomy): domain Bacteria; kingdom Pseudomonadati; phylum Pseudomonadota; class Gammaproteobacteria; order Enterobacterales; family Enterobacteriaceae; genus Klebsiella; species Klebsiella sp. GG_Kp175. Next base: position 372,585 of record NZ_JBEAFX010000004.1, read on the forward strand.
CCAACTGGGTCAGCGGCAGATTTAAACCCCGGGCGATGACTGCGGCGATCTCTCGTAACGCGATCCCCTCTTCAGCCACCGCATGGTAGCGTTCGCCCGCAGCGCCCTGCAGCAGGGCGCTGACGTACAGGCGCGCGACGTCATCGACATGGGCGGCGGACCAGCGGTTGTTCCCCTCGCCGCGCAAGGCCACCGCGCCGCTGGCGACCGCGCGCTCGATATAGCAGGTCAGCAGCCCCTGGCGCACGGTGTCATGCACCTGCGGCAGGCGAACCACCCGGACGTCCACTCCCGCCTCCAGCAGCTGCTGGCCGGCGAGCTCTGAAGCGGTGCGCGGGCTGGGGTGCGCTGCGTTAAAGCACGACTCGCGGGCCGGGGCGCCGCTCCCGTCGTCGCCCATCAGCGTGCCGGAGGTAATGACCAGCGGCCGCGCGCTGCCGCGCAGCGCCTGGCCCATGGTCAGGATCGCCTGGCGGTCTTTCTCGCAGTTGGCGGCAAAGCGGCTGAAGTCGTGGTCGAAAGCGGTATGGATCACCGCGTCGGCGCGCTCGACGCCCGCCAGCAGCGAATCGGGGGCATCCAGCGTGCCGCGATGCACCTCGACGCCTGCCGCTTCCAGGGCCTGCGCCGTAGCGTCGCTGCGCGCGAGGCCGATAACCTGATGACCCGACGCCTGCAGCGCCGGAAGAATACGCGAGCCGATAAATCCGCTCGCACCGGTAAGAAATATACGCATCATGAACCTCCTGAACGGGTTTTCAGGCGTATCCTACCCACGATGTCATACTATAAAAGTAGAGACATTATCGGGGTATAAATTCTAACAGGCAGACTCACAGGCAGATGATGAACACTTCTGACAATCATGCTTTAGGCGATTTTCTCCGCGCCAGGCGTCAGCGTCTCGACCCGGCGACGTTTGGCTTCCCGGCGGGACGCCGGCGCACGCCGGGCCTGCGTCGTGAAGAGGTCGCCCAGCTGGCCAGCATCAGCCCGACCTGGTATACCTGGCTTGAACAGGGCCGCGGCGGGGCGCCTTCCCGCGAGGTGCTGGAGCGGATCGCCCGCGGTCTGCGGCTGACCACCCCGGAGCGCGAACATCTGTTTATTCTCGCCTTCGGCCATCCGCCGCAGACCCGTTTGACGGTCACGGATGATATGACGCCGCGGCTGCAGCGGGTGCTTGACGCCTTCACCATTCCGGCGATTATCCGTACCGCCAGCTGGGACGTGATCGCCTGGAACACGGCGGCGGCCAGGGTGCTGACCGACTACGGCCAGCTGCCGCTGGCGGAGCGCAACGTGCTGCGCCGCCTGTTTACCCGGCCTGAGGCCCGCTGCACCCTGGAGGACTGGCAGACGGTTGGGCAGCTTATCGTTAACGCCTTTCGCGCCGACGTCACGCGAATGGGCGCCACGAAAGAAACTGACCAACTGATCGCGGAGCTCAGCCAGCAAAGCGTCGAGTTCGCCCGTTTCTGGCAAAGCCATGACGTCGCCGGCCACGGCGAAGGCTATAAGCGCATTAACCACCCGCAGATGGGCCCGCTCGATCTGGAGTTCACCTCTTTTGCCGTGGAAGGCCGTCCCGATCTGTCGCTGCTGGTTTTCAATTCGGCGACGACGGAGAGCCAGCGCAAAATTCACGGTTTGCTTCAGGCGTCAGGATCCTCGCCGGGGGAGAGCTGAGGGGTAAATTCGTACAGCGCCAGTGCGTTGCTCTCCAGCGAGTCGACCCGCAGCCAGTGGCCATCGAGCCGGGCCTCCTCCACGCTGAGCGCCGGACGAGCCTGATGCATCAGCCATTGATAATCTTCGGCGTCGGGGCCGCTGCGGCTGCGAAAGGCGTCCACCAGCGGGAACAGCGCGCCGTGGTGCTGATCGAACAGGTGCTGTTTGACGCGCCAGCGGCCCTTGAGCCCCTGCAGCCGCACACTGTACGGCTGGCTGAAGCGTTGAATAAAAGCCGCTTCGCTGGAGAGCCAGGGGTTGTAGACCACCGTATTGCGCAGCAGTAGCTGGTAGTGCCCCTGATGATGGAGCAGCAGCAGGTTTTTGTCGTGGAACAGGATCTCGCCGCGCAGCCGTCGCCAGAGCCACAGCACCCAGTAAACCGGGCGCGGCAGCCCGTGCAGATAGTGCAGCGCCAGGCTTGAGGTATCCAGCTTGCCGTTGGCGCGGGCTTCGCCCTGAAGGCCGGAATTTAACCAGAAGCCCGCCAGCCAGACCTGGTCAGCGACCCCCAGCAGATTATCCATCAACAGCGCGCCGCGAAAAAAGCGCCCGTTAGTGTCCCGCGTATCGCCGGTCAGCGTATTCCACGAGAGCAGCCATAGCGGCAGGTTGAGCTGCCGTTGACGCAGGGCGCTGTGGATCTGCCGCAGCTTATGCGCCGGATAGTGCTCGCTGGAGGCCAGACTGCTGCTGTCCGCCTGGGCCAGATCGAGCTGTTCGTTGGCATCCGCCTGGCAGGCGAGAAAATCGGCTTCCGCCAGCAGCGGCGAGTGGAACAGGGGATCGTCCCCGGGTGCGCTGGCGGCAAAGCGGTGCCAGATCCCCAGCTGCGGCTGGGGCAGAAGACGGTGAAGAACCTCGCGCTGCTGCCGCCAGGCGGCCTGGCGAGCCGCTTCGCTCGCCTGCGGCGACCAGTGCCAGACAAAGCGCCAACTGCTGAGCGTCGCCGGCGGAAAATGGTTGGCAGCGAGTTGCAGGAAGCGCTGCAGCAGGTCGCTGCGAGTGGTGACCCCGGTATGCAGGATCACCTGCCAGCCCATCACCGCCAGCCATCTGCGGATCGTCCCAGCCGGTGCCGAACAGGCGGCTGCTGAGAAAGGCGTCGTTGATATCGATGGCATACACAGGCAGGACGCGGTGCAACTGCTCCAGCTCGCGGCGCACGTCCTCCCGCAGCAGATCGTCCAGCTCGCGCACGGTCACCACCATCCGGGTATGGCGCAGCACTGCGGCGCGCGCCGGTCGCTGGTGCAGGTTGATCTCCCGGGTTTGCGGCGGATTGATCAGCAGCGACTGGCTCTCCCTGTCGGGTGGTTCCGGCTCATTAAGGCGGGCGTAGAGCCGGTCCACGGCCACCGGCTGCCAGCGATCTCCCTGCGGCGGGCGCGGTCGGCCAGGCTCCCGGGGGGACTGCTCGCGATACTGGCGCGGCGTCACGCCATGGTGGCGCTTAAACAGATCGCTCATCATTCGCGTGCTGGCGAACCCCTGTTCGCGGGCAATTTGCTGAACGGGTTTGCGGGTGGTTAACAGCTGGTCGGCGGCGTGGCGCAGGCGCAGCGCGGTGAGGTACTGAACAAAACTGACCCCAACCTCCTTGTGAAACAGGCGTGACAGCCAGGCCTCGGAGACAAACTCTGCGGCCGCCACCTCCTGTAAAGAGAGACGGCGCTGATAGTTGGCGTCGATCCGCGCCACCACGCTGGCTATCCTCCGGCTCCATTTTTCTGAATCGCGCCGCGGCGTGGAGACGATGGGCTGGCTGAAGCGCGTGGCCAGCAGCAGCGCTATCTCGCTCAACCAGCGGTTGGCCTCCAGCCGGTAATGGCCGGGATGATTGACCAGACCGCTCACCAGCAGCTGGCGCATCAGGCGGCGCAGGCCGTCATCGGCATCCCGGGTGCGCGGCGATATCTGGTAGTCGACGGCAAAAAAAGTGGTGTCGAGGCGGGCCAGCCAGCTGGCGGCGAGGGTCAGGATCATCACCGCGTTGCCCCCGGCGCTGCGCAGGCTCCAGCGACGGTTGCGGTTAACGATCGCCAGCTCGTCGACGGCAAGCTGCTGCGGCGCACCTTCCGCCTCCGTTAGATTTACGCTCCCTTCCAGCACCCACAGCAGCGTCAGCAGATCGCTTTCCGGCTGGCTCAGCTGACGCACATCGCGCACGGTGACGCTAAAGTCGCCTGAATGCTGCTCCACATGGCTCTCCTCTGTCGACAAAAAGCAACCGGTTGTTTTTTGTCATAACCGATATGTATGAAAAACACTCATTGATTTCTCGTCAATATAAAACAAAAAACCGCGCCTGAAAGCTGTTTCACCCGCATAAACTCGAAAGTGTCGTGCAAACACAACACAGGAATAAAAAAAATGACACATCCGTTGCTTGAAGCCTTGCAGGTCAACGAGGCGCAATTTATTGCCTTACGTCGCCGGTTCCACCAGCAGCCGGAGATCGGCTTTGAAGAGCATCAGACCAGCAGCGAGGTCGCCCGACTGCTTGGCGAGTGGGGATACGAGGTTCACCGCGGCCTGGCGGGCACCGGAGTGGTGGGCACGCTGCGCGTCGGCCACGGAAAAAAACGCCTCGGCCTGCGGGCCGATATGGATGCGCTGCCGATGCAGGAGCGGAGCGGGAAGCCGTGGGCAAGCCAGGTCGAAGGGCGCTTTCACGGCTGCGGCCATGACGGGCACACCACTACGCTGCTCTACGCGGCTGAATATCTGGCGCGTACACGCCAGTTTAACGGGACGCTGCAGCTGATTTTCCAGCCCGCGGAAGAGTTACTGTACGGTGGGCGGGTAATGGTCGAGGACGGTCTGTTTGACCAGTTTCCCTGCGACGCCATCTTCGGCCTGCACAATATGCCGGGTCAGCCGCTGGGTAAAATCGGCCTGCGCGACGGGGCGATGATGGCCTCCTCCGATACGCTGCATATTGAAGTGAAGGGCGTTGGCGGCCACGGCGCGGTGCCGGAGCATACGGTGGATGCCACGCTGGTGGCCTGCCATATTACCCTCGCGCTGCAGTCCATCGTCTCGCGCAATATCACCCCGTTTGAGCCGGCGGTGGTGACCGTCGGCAGCATCCAGGCCGGACATGCGCCCAATATCATTAACGATCACGTGCTGATGAAGCTCACGGTGCGCACCCTCAATGAGCAGGTACGCGAGACCGTGCTGCAGCGGATCCATGACATTGCCGTGGCCCAGGCGGAGAGCTTCAACGCCACGGCCACGCTGACCCACGTCAACGGCAGCCCGGTATTGCGTAACGATCCGGCGGCAAACGCTATGGTGCGGGAGGTGGCGACAGCGCTGTTTGGCGCAGAGCAGGTGGGCGAGGTGAAGCCGTTTATGGGCAGTGAAGATTTCGCTTTCATGCTGGAGCAGCACCCCCACGGCAGTTATTTCACTATCGGCGCTGGCGACGAGCCGGATCGCTGCATGGTGCATAACGCGGGCTATGACTTCAACGACGCGCTGTTGCTAAGCGGGGCGGCGCTGTGGTGCGGCCTGACGGAACACTATCTGCGTTAATCACCGGAAACGGGAGGGCCATGCAATGAGCACTGTCACCGTAAGCGACACCCCCTTTGTCGGCAGCGATCGTCTGCTGGTAGGGATTGTGCTGAGCGTTTTAACCTTCTGGCTGTTTGCCCAGTCGGTGATAAACGTCGTGCCGGCGATGAAAAGCAGTCTTGATATTTCCCTTGAGACCCTAACCCTGGCCGTCAGCCTCAGCGCGCTGTTCAGCGGCTGTTTCGTGGTGGCCAGCGGCGGTCTGGCGGACAAGTTTGGCCGCATGCGGATGACCGCCCTCGGACTGGGGCTGAGCATCATCGGCAGCGCCATGCTGGTACTGGCCCAGGGGCCGGGGCTGTTCCTCGCAGGCCGGGTGCTGCAGGGACTGTCGGCGGCGTGCATTATGCCGGCGACGCTGGCGCTGATTAAGACCTGGTACCAGGGGCGCGCGCGTCAGCGGGCGGTCAGCTTCTGGGTCATCGGCTCGTGGGGCGGCAGCGGCCTGTGCTCTTTCGTTGGCGGAGCTATCGCCACCGGCCTGGGCTGGCGCTGGATCTTCGTCTTCTCCATTGCCGTCGCTCTGCTGGCGCTGTTTTTGCTGCGCGGCACGCCGGAGAGCCGCAGCGCCAGCGCCAGCCAGCATAAGCTGGACGTTGGTGGCCTGCTGAGCCTGATCGTCGGGCTGGTGCTGGTGAACCTGTTTATCAGCAAAGGCCACGGCTGGGGTTGGGCCAGTCCGCTGTCGTTGACCATGCTGGCGGGGGCGCTGATCGCTGGCGCGGTGTTTATTCGCAGCGGGCTGCGCAAAGGCGAGGCAGCGCTGATCGATTTTGCGCTGTTTCGCAACCGGGCCTACGGTGCGGCGGTGCTATCGAACTTTCTGCTCAACGGGGCGATTGGCACCATGATGATCGCCAGCATCTGGCTACAGCAAGGGCACCACCTGACGCCGCTGGAGAGCGGAATGATGACCCTCGGCTATCTGGTCACCGTCCTGGCGATGATCCGGGTCGGCGAGAAGCTGCTGCAGCGCTATGGCGCCCGGCTGCCGATGATGGCCGGCCCGGTGCTGACCGCCATCGCCATCGGCCTGATATCCTGCACCTTCCTCGATAAGGCGCTGTATATCGGCGTGGTATTCGCCAGCAACGTGCTGTTCGGCCTCGGCCTGGGCTGCTACGCCACGCCGTCAACGGATACGGCGGTGGCCAACGCGCCGGAGAACAAAATTGGCGTCGCCTCGGGGATCTACAAGATGGGCAGCTCGCTGGGCGGGGCGATGGGCATTGCCGTGACGGCGTCACTTTTCGCGCTGTTTTTGCCGCTGGGCATGGCCCATGCCGCCCAGTATGCCCTGTGGTTCAACGCCGCCTTATGCCTGGGGGCGATGGCGGTGAGCGCGCTGCTGCTGCCGCGCACTTCTCACAGCTGATGCTTTTTCAGCAGCGCGCGGAGCTGGTGATAGGTTAACCCCAGCAGCTCCGCCGCCTGCTTCTGATGATACTTCGCCTGCTGCAGACTCCGCTGCAGCAGGCGTTTTTCCTGCTGTAGCTGAAAATCGCGCAGATCCAGCGGCAGGGCGGGCAGCTCGTCCCCGGACACGGTCTCCGGCTCGGAGGCGGCGGTCTGACGGAAAGGGTTGAGGATAATGGCGTCCAGCTCGTGCTCGCTGTCTCCGTGGCGATAGACCGAGCGCTCGACGACGTTCTTCAGTTCACGAATATTCCCCGGCCAGCGGTAGCCGAGCAGCGTGGCTGTGGCACGTTCGCTGAATCCGGGAAACAGCGGCAGGCCGAGCTCACGGCACATCTGAATGGCAAACTGGTTGGCTAGCAGCATGATATCGCTCTGCCGTTCGCGCAGCGGCGGGAGCTGCACCACGTCGAAGGCCAGACGGTCGAGCAGGTCGGCGCGAAAGTGGCCTTCCTCCACCATCCGCGGCAGGTCAGCGTTGGTGGCGCACACCAGCCGGACGTTAACCTGCAGCGGCTGGCTGCCGCCCACGCGCTCCAGCTCGCCATATTCAATCACTCTTAACAGCTTCTCCTGCACCAGCATTGGGGCTGTCGCCAGCTCATCGAGAAACAGCGTCCCGCCGTCGGCGCGCTCGAAGCGCCCGGGATGGCGCTTGCTGGCGCCGGTGAAGGCCCCGGCTTCGTGGCCGAATAGTTCCGAATCGAGCAGATTGTCGTTCAGCGCCGCGCAGTTCAGCGAGATAAACGGCCCCTGCCAGCGGGCGGAGAGGTAGTGCAGACGGTTGGCGATAAGCTCTTTCCCGGTACCGCGCTCGCCGATGACCAGCACCGGCTTATCCAGCGGAGCCAGTCGGGAAACCTGTTCCAGCACCTCGAGAAAGCTGTTGGCCTCGCCCAGCAGATTATCCTTGTACTGCGCCATGATGAATTTCGCCATTAAATAGTGGGATTAACCAGGTGAATGTAGCAATGCCCTGCGCAATTCGCAACCACTCTGTTTAAAATCAATAAGATAAAAAGTTGGCACGCCATTTGTATTAGCTAACCCACAGGTGAATGCCTGCAACCAGAACTATGAGGACTGAAATTATGGGTATTTTTTCTCGTTTTGCCGACATCGTGAACGCCAACATCAACTCCCTGCTGGAGAAAGCTGAGGACCCGCAAAAGCTGGTGCGTCTGATGATCCAGGAGATGGAAGACACGCTGGTTGAGGTACGTTCCACGTCGGCCCGCGCGTTGGCCGAAAAGAAACAGCTGACCCGTCGTATTGAGCAGGCGGTCGCCCAGCAGGCGGAATGGCAGGAAAAGGCCGAGCTGGCCCTGCGCAAAGAGAAAGAGGATCTGGCCCGGGCGGCGCTGATCGAAAAACAGAAGCTGACCGACCTTATTGCGCAGCTGGACCACGAAGTGCAGCTGGTGGATGAAACGCTGGCGCGGATGAAGAAAGAGATTGGCGAGCTGGAGAACAAACTCAGCGAAACCCGCGCTCGTCAGCAGGCGCTGGCGCTGCGTCATCAGGCGGCGAGTTCGTCGCGCGATGTGCGTCGCCAGCTGGACAGCGGTAAACTGGATGAGGCGATGGCGCGCTTTGAATCCTTTGAGCGTCGCATCGATCAGATGGAAGCGGAAGCGGAGAGCCACCGCTTTGGCAAGCAGCAGACGCTGGATCAGCAGTTTGCCGAACTGAAAGCGGACGATGAAATCAGCGAGCAGCTGGCGGCGTTGAAAGCCAAAATGAATCAGTCCAACCAGTAAGTACGATTGCGCGGCGCGGCGTTGCGCCGCGGCTCACCCCCTGTAAGGAGTACACATGAGCATGCTTTTTCTCGCCATTCCGCTGACGCTGTTTGTGCTGTTTGTTCTGCCGGTCTGGCTATGGCTGCACTACAATAATCGCGGCGCCAACGGCAGTCTGACGCAAAATGAGCAGCAACGGCTGCTGCAGTTGACCGATGACGCGAAGCGGATGCGCGAGCGCATTCAGGCGCTGGAAGCGATCCTGGATGCCGAACATCCGAACTGGAGAGACAAATAATGGCTGGACTGGATCTGAATAAAAAACTGTGGCGTATTCCGCAGCGCGGAATGGTGAAGGGCGTCTGCGCGGGCATTGCTCAGCATCTTGACGTCCCGGTGAAGCTGGTGCGCCTGATTACCGTGCTGGCGATGATTTTTGGCCTCTTTTTCTTCGTCCTGGTGGCCTACATCATTCTGACCTTCGCCCTGGACCCGATGCCGGACAGTGAGCTGTACGGCCATAAAGCGCCGAGCAATGGCGATCTGTTGGCCGCCGTGGATGCCGAACTGACCTCCGGCGAACAGCGTCTGCGTGAGATGGAACGGTACGTCACCTCCGACACCTTCACGCTGCGCAGCCGCTTTCGTCAGCTGTAAACCCTGTTGTTAACGAGTGAGGCAACGCATGAATAGCAAATGGCAACGCGCCGGGCAGCAGGTGAAGCCCGGTCTGAAAATCGTCGGTAAGCTGGCGCTGCTGACCGCGCTGCGTTATGGCCCGGCGGGCGTTGCCGGCTGGGCGGTCAAATCGGTCGCGCGGCGGCCGCTGAAAATGCTGCTGGCGGTGGCGCTGGAGCCGCTGCTCAGCCGGCTGGCCAACCGCGTCACGCGCGGGATGAAATAACGCCGCCGTGGGGAAGGCGCAAAAGGATTAACGTTGTCCTGCTTATTCCCGGCGGATAGCTTATGATGACGAGACACACCTTCAGGGCATAACGGACTGGCGATGAAGCGACTGAAAACTGAACTGAATGCGCTGGTCAACCGCGGGGTTGACCGGCATTTACGCCTGGCGGTGACCGGCCTGAGCCGCAGCGGCAAAACGGCGTTTATCACCGCGCTGGTCAACCAACTGCTAAATATTCACACCGGCGCCCGCCTGCCGCTGCTGAGCGCCGCGCGCGAAGAGCGACTGCTTGGGGTCAAGCGCGTGCCGCAGCGGGACTTCGGCATTCCGCGATTCACCTACGATGAAGGGCTGGCCCAGCTGTACGGCCAGCCGCCCATGTGGCCAACCCCGACGCGCGGCGTGAGCGAGATCCGTCTCGCGCTGCGCTACCGTTCCAATGACTCCCTGCTGCGCCACTTTAAAGACACCTCCACGCTGTATCTGGAGATTGTCGACTATCCGGGGGAGTGGCTGCTCGATTTACCGATGCTGGCGCAGGATTATCTGAGCTGGTCGCGGCAGATGACCGGACTCCTGCAGGGACAGCGTGCAGTGTGGTCGGCCCGCTGGCGGCAGCTCTGCGCCGGGCTGGATCCGCTGGCTCCTGCCGACGAGGCCCGTCTGGCCGACATCGCCGCCGCCTGGACGGACTATCTGCACGCCTGTAAGCGCGAAGGGTTGCACTTTATCCAGCCCGGGCGCTTTGTCCTGCCCGGCGAAATGGCCGGCGCGCCGGCGCTACAGTTCTTCCCATGGCCAGACGTCGACGCCGTCGGCGAAGCCAAGCTGGCGCAAGCTGATAAACACAGCAACGCCGGCATGCTGCGCGAACGCTATAAGTACTACTGCGAAAAGGTAGTGAAGGGGTTCTACAAAGAGCACTTCCTGCGCTTCGACCGGCAGATTGTGCTGGTGGACTGCCTGCAGCCGCTCAACAGCGGGCCGCAAGCGTTTAACGATATGCGCCTGGCGCTGACCCAGCTGATGCAAAGTTTCCATTACGGGCAGCGCACCTTATTTCGCCGGCTGTTTTCGCCGGTCATCGACAAGCTGCTGTTCGCTGCCACCAAAGCCGACCACGTCACGGTGGATCAGCACAGCAATATGGTGTCGCTCCTGCAGCAGTTGATCCAGGATGCGTGGCAGAATGCCGCCTTCGAGGGGATCAGTATGGATTGCCTAGGGCTGGCGTCCATTCAGGCGACCCAGAGCGGGCTGATTGAGCTGAACGGCGAGAAAATTCCCGCCCTGCGCGGCAATCGGCTGAGCGACGGCCAGCCGTTGACCATCTATCCCGGCGAGGTGCCGGCGCGCCTGCCGGGCCAGGCCTTCTGGCAGCAGCAGGGCTTTCAGTTTGAAAACTTTCGTCCGCAGGTCATGGATGTCGATCGGCCCTTGCCGCACATACGCCTCGATGCGGCGCTGGAATTTTTGATTGGAGATAAACTGCGATGAGCGAACCGTTAAAACCGCGGATTGATTTTGATGGCCCGCTGCAGGCGGAAAAAACGCCGCCGCTGAAAAGCGCTCGCGCCTTCGACCGACTGGAAGCCGATAACTTCGCGCCGGCGCGTCTGGTGACCGGCGAAGAGGAAGAGGGGGCGGCAGAGGCGGTGGTGGAGTCAGTGCTGCGGCCGAAACGCAGTCTGTGGCGGCGGATGGTCAGCGCTGGCCTGGCGATCTTCGGCGTCAGCGTCGTGGCGCAAGGGGTGCAGTGGACCGCCAACGCCTGGCAGACCCAGGACTGGATTGCGCTGGGCGGCTGCGTCGCCGGGGCGCTGATCGTCGGCGCCGGCGTCGGATCGGTGGCCACCGAGTGGCGCCGCCTGTGGCGACTGCGCCAGCGCGCCCACGAACGCGATGAAGCCCGCGATATGCTGCACAGTCACGCGGTCGGTAAAGGGAAAGCCTTTTGTGAGAAGCTGGCGCAGCAGGCCGGGCTGGATCAGTCGCATCCGGCGCTGCAGCGCTGGTATGCCGCCATCCACGAAACGCAAAGCGACCGGGAAGTGGTCAGCCTCTATGCCCAACTGGTGCAGCCGGTGCTTGATGCTCAGGCGCGGCGGGAAATCAGCCGTTCGGCGGCGGAGTCGACGCTGATGATCGCCGTCAGCCCGCTGGCGCTGGTGGATATGGCGTTTATCGCCTGGCGCAATCTGCGGTTGATCAACCGGATTGCCACCCTGTACGGCATTGAGCTCGGGTATTACAGCCGCCTGCGCCTGTTTCGCCTGGTGCTGCTGAATATCGCTTTCGCCGGCGCCAGCGAACTGGTGCGCGAGGTGGGCATGGACTGGATGTCGCAGGATCTGGCGGCCCGGTTGTCGGCGCGCGCCGCGCAGGGCATCGGAGCCGGCCTGCTCACCGCCCGCCTCGGGATCAAGGCGATGGAGCTGTGCCGCCCACTGCCGTGGCTCGCCGATGATAAACCGCGGCTCGGCGATTTTCGTCGCGAGCTGATTGGCCAGCTGAAAGAAACCCTGCAGAAAAGCAAAACCAGTCCGGAGAAGTAACCTCCGCTCAGAGACATTGCCGGGCGGCGGCTTCGCCTTGCCCGGCCTTGAGGTTATGATGAATCCCGGCTCGCCCTGGCGTCAATTTCACCACTGACCGCCTGACTTTACGGCGCAACGCCCATTTTTCCGCCATGCTGTCAATAATTGTTGACAGTTAGCTTCCCGAAAGTCCATTCCTGGCCTATTATTCTCCGGTCATTGGCACTTTTAGGGTGAACACTCCCATGCGTCTTGAAGTCTTTTGTGAAGACCGCCTCGGTCTGACTCGTGAATTGCTCGATTTGCTGGTGCTGCGCGGCATTGATCTGCGTGGTATCGATATTGACCCTATTGGCCGTATCTACCTCAATTTTGCCGAACTGGAGTTTGCCACCTTCAGCAGCCTGATGGCGGAGATCCGCCGTATCGCCGGCGTGACAGACGTGCGCACCGTGCCGTGGATGCCATCTGAGCGTGAACATCTTGCGCTCAGCGCGCTGCTGGTGGCGATGCCGGAGCCGGTGCTGTCGCTGGATACCAAAGGCAGGGTCGAACTGGCCAACCCCGCCAGCTGCCTGCTGTTTGGCCAAAGCCAGGCGAAGTTGCGCAACCATCCGGTGGCCCAGCTGATCGCCGATTTCAACGTCCAGCGCTGGCTGGAAAGTAGCCCGCAGGAGACGCATGCGGAGCATGTGGTGGTGAACGGGCAGAATTACCTGCTGGAAGTGACCCCGGTCTATCTGGAAGGGGAGCATAACGAGCGAGTGCTGACCGGCGCCGTGGCGATGCTGCGCTCAACCGTGCGCATGGGACGGCAGCTGCAGACCATGACCAGCCAGGACACCAGCGCCTTCAGTCAGATCCTCGCGGTGGGGCCGAAAATGCGCCACGTGGTGGAGCAAGCGCGCAAGCTGGCGATGCTCAGCGCGCCGCTGTTGATTGTCGGCGATACGGGCACCGGCAAAGATCTGCTGGCGCATGCCTGCCATCTGGCCAGCCCGCGGGCGGGCAAACCCTATCTGGCGCTTAACTGTGGCTCCATTCCCGAGGACGCGGTCGAGAGCGAACTGTTCGGCGACGCCCTGCAGGGCAAAAAAGGCTTCTTCGAGCAGGCCAATGGCGGTTCGGTGCTGCTGGATGAAATTGGCGAGATGTCGCCGCGAATGCAGACCAAGCTGCTGCGCTTTCTCAACGACGGCACCTTCCGCCGCGTCGGCGAGGATCATGAAGTACACGTCGATGTGCGGGTGATCTGCGCGACGCAGAAAAACCTGGTCGAGCTGGTGCAGAAAGGGCTGTTCCGCGAAGATCTCTACTATCGCCTCAACGTCCTGACCCTGTATCTGCCGCCGCTGCGCGACTGCCCGCAGGACATTATGCCGCTGACGGAGCTGTTTGTTGCCCGCTTTGCTGATGAGCAGGGGATCCCGCGGCCGAAGCTCTCCGCCGACCTGAGTACGGTGCTTACCCGATACAGCTGGCCCGGCAACGTTCGTCAGCTGAAGAATGCTGTCTATCGTGCGCTAACCCAGCTGGAAGGATTCGAACTGCGTCCGCAGGACATTCTGCTGCCGGACCACGACGTCGCCTCGCTGCCGGTGGGCGAGGAGGCCATGGAAGGGTCGCTGGACGACATTACCCGCCGTTTTGAGCGCTCGGTGCTAACCCAGCTCTATCGCAGCTACCCCAGCACCCGTAAGCTGGCGAAGCGGCTGGGGGTGTCGCATACCGCCATCGCTAATAAGCTGCGTGAATATGGCCTGAGTCAGAAAAAGGGCGACGAATAATCCCGCCAGGCCGGCGACCTATGTCGCCGGCATTCGGCCTGCAAAGCGGGCCAAACCTGTATATACTGGTTTTTTAATTCTTTTTCCGGGGTGGTGCATCTTGGCGTCGCGTCGCGCGATCGGGCAGTGGCTGATATTGCTGCTGCTCTCCGTTCTCTTTTCCTCGCTGCTGTTACGCCTTCATTTGCCGGCAGCGCTGCTGCTGGGGCCGCTGATCGCCGGTCTCATTTTGAGCCTGCGCGGGGTGAAGCTGAGCATACCTCGCCCCTGTTATCTGGCGGCGCAGGCCATTGTTGGCTGCATGATCGCCAGGGCGATTAATCCCTCTGTTTTTGGCGTACTGTTCGCTAACTGGGCGCTGGTGCTGGCGATCCTGTTGACCACCCTGGCGATCAGTGGTCTCACCGGCTGGCTGTTGGTTCGCTATAGCGCGCTGCCGGGCGCCACCGGCGCCTGGGGAAGCTCTCCCGGCGGGGCGTCGGCAATGGTAGTGATGGCTCAGGAGTACGGGGCAGATGTGCGGCTGGTGGCGCTGATGCAGTATCTACGGGTGCTGTTTGTCGTCGGCGCGGCGGCGCTGGTGGTGCGCTATGCCCTGGGCAACGAGGCGCAGGCAATGAGCCAGGCCATCGTCTGGTTTGCGCCGTTGACCCTCAATTTTCCTATCACGCTGTTGCTGACGGCGGCGGCCTGTTGGCTGGGCGTCCGGCTGCGTATCCCTTCCGGAGCCATGCTGCTGCCGATGCTGTTCGGCGCGCTGGTCCAGGGCGGCGGCTGGGTGATGCTGGAGCTGCCGGAGTGGTTGCTGGCGATGGCCTACGCGGTGCTGGGCTGGACGGTGGGCCTGCAGTTTAACAAAGCGGTTTTTCTACTGGCCCTGAAGACGCTGCCGCAGATTATCGCCTCCATCCTCGGGCTGATCCTGATGTGCGCCCTGATGGCCCTTGCCCTGACTCATATTTTGCCGATGGACTTTATGACCGCCTATCTGGCCACCAGCCCCGGCGGGCTGGACACCGTGGCGATTATCGCCGCCGGTACCCGGGCGGATATGTCGTTCATCATGGCGCTGCAGACGCTGCGGCTGTTTACCATTTTGCTGACCGGTCCGGCGATGGCGCGGACGATTTCCCGCTATGCGCCGCGGCAATAAAAAGCCCCCGCAGAGCGGGGGCTGAGCAAAGCGAATGTCCGCAGGCGCGCTGCGCCAGGGCAGTCTGTTATCAGGCTTTCAGGGCGGCCAGCGCGGCGTCGTAGTCTGGCTCTTCGGTGATTTCGTTCACCAGCTGGCTGTAGACGACCTGATCGTTTTCATCGATAACGACCACGGCGCGAGCGGCCAGGCCAGCCAGCGGACCGGCAGAGATAGCGACGCCGTAGTCAGCGAGGAACGATGCGCCGCGCAGCGTGGAAAGGGTCACCACGTTGCTCAGGCCTTCGGCGCCGCAGAAGCGAGACTGGGCGAACGGCAGGTCAGCGGAAATGCACAGCACCACGGTGTTGTCCAGTTCAGCGGCCAGCTGGTTGAATTTACGCACTGATGCGGCGCACACGCCGGTATCAATGCTCGGGAAAATATTCAGTACTTTACGTTTGCCGGCGTACTGGCTCAGCGCGACGTCAGAGAGATCTTTGGCGACCAGCGTAAACGGCTGCGCTTTAGCGCCTGCCTGCGGAATGGTGCCCTGAACAGAAACGGGGTTGCCCTGGAAATGCACGGTTTGTGACATGGTTATCTTCCTGTTTACATATAGTTAACGTCGCGAGTAGTGTATGACATCCGCCAGCTACACGGCAAACCCTATTTAACATTGACCAGAGAGGACAAGGGAATGCGTAACGTGCGAGTGTATGAGGAAGCCTGGCCGCTCCACACCCCCTTTGTGATCGCCCGCGGCAGCCGCAGCGAAGCAAAAGTGGTGGTGGTGGAACTGGAAGAGGACGGTGTGAAAGGCGTGGGCGAATGCACGCCTTATCCACGCTATGGCGAAAGCATCGCGTCGGTCATGGCCCAGGTGATGGCGATCGGCGAGCAGCTGGAGGCGGGACTTACCCGCGAACAGCTGCAGCGGCTGCTGCCCGCAGGCGCCGCGCGCAATGCCATTGACTGCGCCCTGTGGGATCTGCAGGCGCGGCGCGAAGGCAAAACCTTGCCCCAACTGCTGGGAGTGACGTTGCCCGAGCGGGTGATCACCGCCCAGACGGTGGTCATTGGCACGGCGGATCAGATGGCGGCCAGCGCCGCGGCGCTGTGGCAGAAGGGTGCTCAACTGTTGAAGGTGAAGCTCGACGACCGGCTTATCAGCGAGCGGTTAATCGCTATTCGCCAGGCGGCGCCGCAGGCCACGTTGATTGTCGATGCCAATGAATCCTGGCACAGCGAGGGGCTGGCGGCGCGCTGCCAGCTGCTGGCGGACCTCGGCGTGGCGATGCTTGAGCAGCCGCTCCCCGCCGACGCCGATGCGGCGCTGGAAAACTTCGTTCATCCGTTACCGATTTGCGCCGACGAGAGCTGCCATACCCGGGAGAGCCTGCCGAGGCTGCGCGGGCGCTATGAGATGATCAATATCAAACTGGACAAAACCGGCGGCCTGACCGAAGCGCTGGCCCTGGCCGGGGAGGCGGAACGGCAGGGCTTTGAACGGATGCTGGGCTGTATGCTCTGCACCTCGCGCGGGATCGCCGCCGCGCTCCCCCTGGCGCCGCTGGCGCGCTTCGCCGACCTCGACGGCCCGACATGGCTGGCGGTGGACGTTGAGCCGGCGCTGCGGTTCAGCACCGGCGTGCTTCATCTTTAAGTTTAAGCCTGCCAGCGCAGCAGGTCGGTCATCGCCGGCAGGTAACGCTCCGTTGCCTCGTCGGCAGAGACCGGCGGAAACTCGGCGGTGATGCAGGGGAGCCCGATATCGGCGCACCAGCTGCCAAAGGAACCTGGGGTGTCGTAGCCCACGCTGCCCACCAGCGGCAGTGAGAAGGCGTCCGCCAGCCAGTGTCCCAGCGGGCTGTGTCCCGGGTCTTCGATGCAGGCCAGCGGATCGTGAAAGGAGACCACCCACGCCGGATGGATCTGATGGATCAACTGACACAGGGCCTGGGTCTCCCGCTCCGAACCAGGCTGCTCGCCGGTCAACAGCACCACGTCTCGTTCCGCCGCCGCGCTGTTCCAGCGGTACACCGTTTCCCCTTGTCTCCAGTTAGCGGCCGGAAAGTTACGGTTGAGGTCCACGCCGCGGGCGTTGGCGCGTAGCCCGAGCTGACAGCCGTCAGGATTGACCGTCAGGACCACGTGGTGGCGGCGCAGCTCCGGCTTCAGGGTGCGCAGGGCGCAGGAGAGGGTCACAATCGACGAATTCTCATCGCCGTGGGTGCCGGCAATAATCAGGCCGCTGCGGCTGTCGGCCATCGGCGCAGGAAACCACAGCAGCGGCGCGCCCAGTTCCGAGCTGCCGTACTGCCGGGTTCCCGGCGGAAAGTCGCCGCGCTGCGGGCGAGGACGTGAAATAGACATAGAGCTTCCTGTGTGTCGTTATTATTCAGTGTTGGCGAAAAGCGTGTTGGAATCAAACCCATTCCCGGAGGCGTGAAATCCGACGGCACATCAATTTTCTATCATATGTTGTTTGCAATTTCAGGTGATGAAACAAATAATTATCGCTCTGTTGGCGGTGTTTTTTCTCATTTTAAAGGGGATCTTATGAAGTATCCTGTCGCTTTGACATGCGGCGCGCTGTGGTTAGCCAGCGTATCTTCTCTGGCCTGGGCGGCGGACGTACCGCCGGGCACGGTACTGGCGGAAAACCAGCAGTTAGTGCGCCATATCAAAGATGAACCCGCCTCGTTAGATCCCGCTAAAGCGGTGGGCCTGCCGGAAATCCAGGTGATCCGCGATCTGTTTGAAGGTTTAGTCAATCAGGATGCGAAAGGCAACCTGATCCCGGGCGTGGCGACCCGCTGGCAGAGCAACGATAACCGCGTCTGGACCTTTACCCTGCGCGATAATGCCCGCTGGTCCGACGGCACGCCGGTCACCGCTGAGGACTTCGTCTATAGCTGGCGGCGTCTGGTGGACCCGAAAACCACCTCGCCGTTCGCCTGGTTTGCCGCGCTGGCGGGGATCGCCAACGCGCAGAACATCATTGACGGCAAAGCCGCGCCGGAGACCCTGGGGGTCACCGCCGTCGACGCCCACACCCTGCGGGTGCAGCTGGATAAGCCGCTGCCGTGGTTCAGCAACCTGACCGCCAGCTTTGCCTTCTACCCGGTACAAAAGGCGAACGTCGACAGCGGGGCAAACTGGACGCGGCCCGGCAGCCTGGTGGGCAATGGCGCCTATGTTCTGAAAGATCGCGTCGTGAATGAAAAGCTGGTGCTGGTGCCGAACACCCACTACTGGGATAACGCCAAAACGGTGATCCAGCAGGTCACCTTTGTGCCGATCAACCAGGAGTCCGCCGCCACCAAGCGCTATCTGGCCGGCGATATCGATATCACCGAATCTTTCCCGAAAAATATGTACCAGAAGCTGCTGAAGGATATTCCGGGACAGGTGTATACCCCGCCGCAGCTGGGCACCTACTATTACGCCTTTAATACCCAAAAAGGGCCGACAGCGGACGAGCGGGTGCGACTGGCGCTGAGTATGACCATCGATCGCCGGGTGATGGCGGAGAAGGTGCTGGGGACCGGGGAAAAACCGGCCTGGCGTTTCACACCGGACGTAACGGCGGGCTTCACGCCGCAGCCGTCGCAGTTTGAGAGCATGAGTCAGGCCGAGCTTAACGCTCAGGCGAAAGCCCTGCTGGCCGCCGCCGGCTATGGCCCGAATCGCCCGCTGAAGCTGACGCTGCTGTATAATACCTCTGAGAACCATCAGAAGATTGCCATCGCGGTGGCGTCGATGTGGAAGAAGAACCTCGGCGTGGATGTGAAACTGCAGAATCAGGAGTGGAAAACCTATATCGACAGCCGCAACACCGGCAATTTCGATGTGATCCGCGCCTCCTGGGTAGGGGATTACAACGAGCCGTCCACTTTCCTGTCGCTACTGACTTCCACCCACAGCGGAAATATTTCCCGCTTTAACGATCCGGCGTACGACAAAATCCTCGCCCAGGCGGCGGTGGAGAATTCGGCCAAAGCGCGTAACGACGATTACAACGCGGCGGAGAAGATCATTATGGCCAAAGCGCCAATTGCGCCGATCTACCAGTACACCAACGGTCGGCTGATTAAGCCGTGGCTGAAAGGCTACCCGATCACCAACCCGGAAGATGTGGCCTACAGCCGTACCATGTATATCGTTAAACACTGATGCGTACTGGCCTCCTGCTCAGGGCAGGTAGCCATTGCTGAACCCAGAGCTGGCGCGGATTGCGGCGCCAGTTATTTATTAATAAGTAAATCAGCCAATTGAGAATTTGGTGCTTTAAGCTTTGCCAGATCTTAAAAATTAATATCGTCATTCCTATAATGATGAACCATAATTAAATAACATTTTATGTTCGAAATATATAAAAAGGCTGTCCTTTTCATATTATATATTCAGTAACTGGTCGCACCGAAGATCGACTTAAGTGAAAATACCAGTTTTCTGTAATCCTGAATTACTAACAATGTACATTGATTTCAGATGTCCGGTATGGACGGTAGCACCATAGAATAGACGGGGGGGACTATTTCTGTTATAACTGTCTGCAATATTATTTGTTACAAAAGGGAATTAATGATGGCAAATACACTTCGCTCAATACCTATACTATTATTGATTGGTTTTAATCTATTGCTGGCCATCCTGTTTAGTTTGATCTATGCCAGGAAGCATCCGGAAACTGATCTATTCATCATCATAACATTTACTGGTATGTTATTAATTTCTACATATATTATAAATTTCTACTCTGTTCCGACCTTTGCAACTAGTGAGAAAAAGAAAATAAAAGGTGTCTTTCCCGGACGAAGAGGTAAGCTAAAAAGAATTATTACAGACTCGATGGTACTAATCCTGGTTTTTTTTGTATCAGGCTCAATAGTATTTTCAGGGAGTGATTTGAATTATGGTCTTACTCTCTTAGCCATTTCAACAGGCTATTTTACTTTCTTGTTTGTTAATTATTATTTTCTGTGTATGTCAAGAGTAAAAGAAAAGATAGTCAAAATAATAAATAAAATCCTTTTTATTGTGTTCTCGATTATATTGTTTTTTTCTAAGATGATTGCAAATGGTTTTGTTAAAGAGTTTTTTGATGTTGATATCGCTAAAGTTCCTTATATTAGTTGGTCATTCTCGATTCTGTTTGCCATTCCATTTTTTTTGATTACTTCCCACGTGGGGGGGATGATTTTAGAAGGTACAACAGATTTATTCCGGATAAGAAAAATTAAAGTGCCTTCGATGATCCATTATTCGATATTATGTTTATCTTGCGTTTTTTTTAGCATTAGTTATATTTCTTATTTGGGTAGCGCAGGTTGGTTATTTAATGCTGTGACGAAAAAGGTTTATTCTTATGATACCAGGAGCTCTTTTCAATGCAATAATAAGTACTGGACGATTCCAGAGTTAGGGAAGGATGCGAGGTATCTCGCTGAAACATCTGATAGTTACCGTGTTATCTATATTAGAGGAAATAAAATTAATGTGGAAGTTGTAAAATGTGAAAAAAAAGAAGGATATATCCGTTTTCCCATTGAAAATGCTAACGATATATTAAAAAAGCCGGTTCCACAGGGAGGCTGACTCACGTAAGGCTGCGAATATTGAGTCTTGATTTAGTGCGGATAGAGGTACATTTTGCCACAGTTCTAAACACGATCCAGGCATCCTCTACTACATTCGCAATGTATCAATGACCGCTCTCAGCGCGGGCGATACATTGCGGTGCGGGTAATAGAGAAATGAACCTTCCAGACGCTGGCTATAACGCTGGAGCACCCGGATAAGCGTGCCCTGCGCTAGATCGTCGGTAATCAGTTCTTCCGGGACATAGGCCAGCCCCAGACCGAGCCTGGCCGCTTTGGCTTCCATATAGCTATCGGCGAAAGCCCACTGTCCCTGCGGCGGATGAGTGATTTTTTTGCCATCCACGTTAAGTTCCCAGGCGTACAGGCTGCCGTCGCCGAACTGATAGGCGATGCAGGGATGACCGGTTAAATCGGCAGGGGTTTGCGGAAAGCCGTAGCGACGAAAATGCTCCGGGGTTCCGACAACCGCCATCTCCATATCGGGCGAAATACGTACCGCAATCATGCCACTCCCCACTTCCGGGCCCAGACGCACGCCCGCATCGAAACGCTCCGCAATAATATCGACGAACCGGCTTTCGGTGATCAGTTCCAGGCGGATATCGGGATAGCGTTGTTTAAATATCGCCAGCTTAGGCAGCAGAACTTTATCAATAGCGTGCTGGCTGGCATTGATGCGAACCGTACCGGACGGTGTTTGCCGATAATGGGCCAGCGTGGCGAGTCCCATATCTAAGGCGTCGAAACCGGATTCGACATTGTGATAGAGCTGCTCACCCGCCTGAGTGAGCGACAACCGGCGGGTGGTGCGCACCAGAAGCTGAACGCCCAGCCGCTCTTCGAGTTCGCGAACCGCACGGCTGATCCCGGACTGCGCCAGACCCAGTCGTTGCGCTGCGGCGGTAAAACTGCCTTCCCGCACCACCTGCATAAACAGGTAGAGGTCATTATAGTTTTCCCGTTTCGCCATCTTCCGCCTCGTAACAATCGCGCTATTCAGAACTAAATGGTATTAATCTTAGCATTTTTTAGCCTCTAATAAGCACTTTTATTGCTAGCTACAATAAGCGCATGACAACAAAGCCCAGCAGCGTTGTCTTCTGGAGACTGGTTTTTAC
Source organism: Klebsiella sp. GG_Kp175 (assembly GCF_040062325.1). Lineage (NCBI taxonomy): Bacteria > Pseudomonadati > Pseudomonadota > Gammaproteobacteria > Enterobacterales > Enterobacteriaceae > Klebsiella > Klebsiella sp. GG_Kp175. The sequence continues at coordinate 394,149 of NZ_JBEAFX010000004.1, forward strand.
ACGTTTATTTAGGGGGATTTAATGACGGTTTTCAGCAAAAAAATGACAGCCACGATACCCGCCATGCTGCTATGCGCCTTATTAAGTGGAGCCACAACGATGAGTTATGCTGATACAACTAACCCGAACGCACCTGTTTCATTGATTGAACAATGGGATAAAACATTCCCGGAGAGCGCAAAAGTGGATCACCGTAAGGTGACCTTTCAGAACCGCTACGGGATTACCTTAGTTGGAGATCTCTACCTGCCGAAGGATCGCGGTGAACGCAAACTGGCAGCTATTGCCGTGAGCGGTCCCTTCGGCGCGGTAAAAGAGCAGTCCAGCGGCCTGTATGCCCAGACGCTGGCCGAACAGGGGTTTGTCACCCTGGCTTTTGACCCATCCTATACGGGCGAAAGCGGTGGCTACCCACGCAACGTGGCCTCACCGGATATCAATACCGAGGATTTCAGTGCCGCGGTGGACTTTCTGGGCCTGCAAAAAGAGGTGGATCGCAACCGTATCGGTTTGCTCGGCATTTGCGGCTGGGGTGGTATGGCCCTAAACGACGCGGCGATGGATACACGCGTCAAAGCGGTGGCGACCAGCGTCATGTATGACATGAGCCGCGCGATGGGGCATGGGGTAGGCGATGGCAAAGACCGCTACACGACAGCCGACCGCCGAGCAGTACTGCAGTACTTGAACGCGCAGCGCTGGAAGGATGCGGCAAACGGCACTTTCGCCCCAGGTGGGCATGACATATATGTTGATGATAAAGGCAACGTCAGCGCTGCCGCTCGTATTTTGCCGGAAACCTTGCCCGCCAACCCCAACCCGGTGCTGAAAGAGTTCTTCGATTATTACCGTATGCCGCGAGGTTTCCATGCGCGTTCGGTTAATTCAACCGGGGCATGGAATGCGACGATGCCGCTGTCGTTTATGAATATGCCGCTGCTGAGTTACGCCAGCGAAGTGACTATTCCGACGCTTATTGTGACCGGCGAACAAGCCCATTCACGCTATTTTGCCGAAGATGCTTTCAAGGCGATCGGCAGCAAAGAGAAAGCGCTGGTGATTGTCCCTGGGGCAAACCATGTCGATCTCTATGACAACGCCGCGGGCAAAATTCCCTTTGCTACGTTCGCGCAGTTTTTCGAAACCAACCTGTAATCGCTCTCCTGTACCGGAGACATCCCCAAAGCCGCCTGCAGGCGGCTTTGTTTTGTCGGAGATAAATAATGTCTGGATTACATAACACCCGCGCATACTGGAGCGGCGTCCTGGCGATGACGCTCTGCGTATTTGTGCTCATTGCCTCAGAGTTTATGCCGGTCAGTCTGTTGACACCCATCGCGGGTGATTTACACATTACCGAGGGATTAGCAGGCCAGGGGATCGCGCTTTCCGGCGCGCTGGCGGTACTGACCAGCCTGACGATTTCCCGTCTTACCGGGTCGCTGGACCGTAAATGGCTGCTGCTGGGGCTCACGGCGCTGATGGCGGCCTCAGGATTGATGATTGCCCAGGCGTCCAGTTTTCCGGTTTATATGCTGGGCAGGGCGCTCATCGGGATCGTCATCGGCGGATTCTGGTCATTGTCGGCAGCAACGGCCATTCGGCTGGTGCCGCAACGCCAGGTTCCCCGCGCGCTGGCCATTTTTAACGGTGGTAACGCATTGGCCACGGTCGTCGCGGCCCCGCTGGGCAGCTACCTGGGGGCCACCGTCGGCTGGCGCGGCGCCTTTTTATGTCTCGTCCCGCTGGCGATGGTAGCCTTCATCTGGCAATGCGTTAGCCTGCCATCGATGAAAAGTCAGCGCGCACCAGAGCGGCAGGGAACCGTGCTGCGTCTGTTCCGTCGCTCGACGGTATCCCTTGGATTGTTGGCCTGCGGGCTGTTCTTTATGGGGCAGTTTACCTTATTTACCTATGTGCGACCGTTTCTGGAGATAGTGACTCGAGTCAAGCCTTCTGGCCTCTCCCTGATATTACTGGCGATTGGCGCCGCCGGTTTTGTCGGCACGCTGCTTATTACGACCGTTCTGAACGCCCGGTTTTATCCGACACTGGTGGCTATCCCTTTGTTAATGGCCGCGATTGCCGGAACGCTTCTGCTGGCCGGGCACCACACAGGTTCAGTCGCCGTACTGTTAAGCTTTTGGGGCCTGCTGGCGACGGCAGCGCCCACCGGCTGGTGGACATGGATTGCGCGGACGCTGCCCGAGGATGCGGAGGCGGGCGGCGGTCTGATGGTCGCCGTGATCCAACTATCGATTGCCCTCGGGTCAACGGCAGGAGGCCTGGTGTTTGATAGTCTGGGATGGCGCAGCACTTTTGCTCTGAGCGGTCTGTTACTTTTGGGCGCGGCAGGGGGGAGCTTCCTGCTTTCTGTCAAACACAGGAGATATCAGCGCACTGCGATTAATGAGCTGGATGCATAAGTCAAATCACAAATGACGGGGTAATCGCGGCGATGTTTCTGGTCTATCATGAAATTTTTAACAAACTGAGACTGCACCGTGGAATATTGTGTATTAAGTAACAACCGTAAAATGCCGATGCTGGGTTTTGGCGTTTTTAAGGTGACCGATAAAGCAGAGTGTAAGCGGGCGGTACTGAACGCTATTCGTGCCGGCTATCGCCTTATCGATACCGCTGCCGTCTACGATAATGAAGATGCGGTGGGGGAGGCCGTTCGCGAAGCCATCGCCGAAGGTCTGTGTACCCGCGAGGCGCTATTTATCACCTCCAAACTGTGGGTTCAGGACATGGCCAACGCCGGGATGGCGAAAGCCGGTATCGCCGCGTCCTTAAAAAAATCCGGGCTGGAATACTTCGATCTTTATCTGTTGCATCAGGCGATGGGCGATTATTTCAGCGCCTGGCGCGCGCTGGAGGAGGCTTATGAGGCCGGTATCCTGAAAGCGATTGGCGTGTCCAATTTCTACGCCCATGTGTTAGCGAACTTCTGCGAAACCGTCAGAATTAAGCCGATGGTGAACCAGGTCGAACTGCATCCTTATTTCGCCCAGCCCGCGGCGCTGGAAACCATGAAGCACTATCACGTTCAGCCGGAGGCCTGGGCGCCGTTAGGCGGCGGCAGACATAACCCGTATGAAGAGGCAACGCTGCAGGAGATTGCCGATGCCCATCATAAAACCATTGCGCAGGTTATCCTGCGCTGGAACGTGCAGCGTGGCGTCACGGTCATTCCAAAATCCACCCGCCAGGAGCGTATTGAAGAGAACTTTGCCATCTGGGATTTCTCGCTCACCGTGCGCGAAATGGCGCAAATCAGCGCTCTGGATTTAGGCTATGTCGGCGAAGCGGTAAAACACTTTAACCCTGAATTCGTTCGCGGTTGTCTGGGGGTGAAAATCCACGACTGATCGCGGCTCAGCGGGAAGCCTCCTTCATTTCGCTGCCTGAGCCGCGGCGACGGGTTCGCTATGTTGGTTAGCCCCCACGCGTTTGCCGCGACGGTTGTCAATACGGTAGACGATCGTCACGGGCTGCTGGCCGGCGGGGGTGACGGTCAGCTCCCTGACCATCTGGCCGGCGTCGGGCGGCAGGGTCCGCGTGGTTTCCCCCTGGGTCAGTATCCGACCATTTTGCCTGACCTGCCAGGTCAGGCGGCAATCCTCGCAGGCCGTCCAGGTATCGTTAATCGCCCACAGGCGCACCGTCGCCGGGCTACCCTGACGCCAGCTGGCGGTCACCGGCTCGATGGACGGCAGGATCGGCTGATAGGCGCGCTGCAGGGCATAGTAACCCGCCTTTGGCTGGCGCAGATAATCCACCACCCCCCAGTTGATGGAGGGCCATGTCTCGACAAACATAAACTGGAACAGGGCGGTCACCGGCTGATAACGCTGGCGACGATAGCTCTCCGCCGCCAGGGCCACCAGCCTGGCCTGATACGCCTGGGTGTTTTCAATCATCTCCTGAATATTGTTGCCTCGCGGAATCCCGGCGAATTTAAAGGTCTGGAAAGGCTGAAAATTATGGTACTTCCATCGCACCCAGCCGGGATCGTCGGCGGCGGTGGTTTTCGGCCACAGCAGACGGGCCGGGATAATGGTCTTCAGGGTGGAGAGGCGGGGCAGCGCCTGGGCGCCAAACTCGGTAATAATCCCGGTTTTCGCCGGGGCGAGCAGGTCGCGCAGGGTGCCGAAATACCACCCTGCCCAGTAGTGCTCTTCGACAGCGGAAAAGCGATGCACGATGCGGGAGGTGTCTTCCGCCAGCGCATCGCCCACCCGCTGCGTCAGGGTCTGGTTTAAGGTTTTACGCCAGTCGGGGAAGCGTTTCTCCATCCACGGCGAGTTCCACGGCGGCTCGTTGTGACCGCCCCAGACAATAATCGCCGGCGAATTGCCGAACTGGTCCATCATCGCCCGGGTCTGGCGCACGGCGTTATCGGCGAAGGCGGCGCTATCATCATAACCCCACTGCAGCGGGACATCCTGCCAAATCATGAGTCCCATCTCATCGGCCACCTCATACAGCGCGCGGCCCGCCACGTGGCCATGAACGCGGATGGCGTTGGCGTTCATCGCCGTGACCAGTCTGAAATCCCGGAGATACTTTTTCCGCGTCATGGTGCTCAGCCACGGCGAGCCAATATAGTTGCTGCCCTTGATGAACAGCCGTCTGTCATTGATGCGCCAGCCCTGATTATCCGCCAGCGCTTCCACCTTGCGTAATCCGGTGCGGGTGACGGCGGTATCCATGATCCCCCGCTTATCCACGAGGGTGGCGCGCACGCGGTACAGGTTCGGTTTACCTGTGCCCACCGGCCACCAGAGCTTTGCCGAGGGCATGGGCAGCGAGACGCGCAGAGTGCCTGCGGTATTCTCCAGGGTGACCGCAAAGGCCTGCTGAAAAGGCGGGCCGGAAAAATTGTCCGGGGTGGCCGTCAGGCGCAGCGTGACGGGGCCGGGCGTCACGGCCCGATAGCGGATTTCGGCACGCAGCATGGGCTTCTCCAGCCCCTGTCGCCAGTCCGGGCGCAGGATCACCTCGTCGATAGTGACGCCGCGGCTCAGATGGAGCTTCACCGGCGCCCAGATCCCCCCGGAGTTGGCATCCTGCCCCTGAACCGACCAGGCGCCGCCCGGACGGGTATCGTGCTGATTCAGGATCCCTTTCATCAGCGTCTTGTGCAGCGGCCAGATTTTTTGCGGGTCTTCATAGGGGCTGTCGACCCGCACGGCGAGCTGATTATGGCGGCGAACGGCCCCGGTGATGTCCACCGGGAAGCGCTGAAAATAGCCTTCGTGCCGGGTCAGCGTCTTGCCGTTGAGCGCTACCTCGGCAAAGTAATCGACGCCGTCAAACACCAGCGTAGCCATGGCGTCCGGCGTCAGGCCATGCAGGGTAAATTGATGGCGATACCACAGGGCACCCTGATGATCGTATCCGGCGCTGTACCAGTTTGCCGGTACCCGCAGCGTGCGCCAGTCGCCGTCCGAAGCCTGCGCGCCGGCGAAGGCGCTGTCGTTGGCGTCATGCACCCGCCATTGTCCGGCCAGTGACCAGGTCACCGGCGCAGAATCGGCGTGCGCCAGCGGCAGGCAAATGACCAGCAGCAGAAGACGTCTAGCGATCACGGGGAACCTCCTGCGTTCTGCGGCGCAGCCACAGGTGGCAGCCCGCGATCGCCTCGGTCAGCGCGTCGCGCAGGTCGCCCGGCACGCTTTGGTCTGGCGAGGCCGCCTGGCTCTCCAGCCGCTGGAGCACACTGGCAAGGCGTTGAAAACCAAGGGTGGCCGCCTCGCCGCGCAGTTTGTGGGCGGCGCGGCGCCATGTCTCCCGGTCATTGGCGTCAATGGCGTGGTTGAGGGCGGCGGCCGCAGCATTAAGTCCTGCAGCGAAGAGTCCCAGCAACTCCTCGACAAGCTCAGGATCGTCGGCGCACTGTTTCAGCAGGCGGGCTTCGTCCGGCAGGCCTTCCTCTTCCTCCGGCGCGCTATCTTCCGCCGCGCCGACGCGGGCGATGGCTTCCCGTAGCGCCTCCTGGCTCACCGGCTTAGCGATATAGCCGTCAAAACCCATCGCCAGACAGCGTTCTCTATCGCCCTGCATAGCGTGGGCGGTCATGGCAATCGCGGGCTGATGTTGCCTGCCCAGCGCCTGGGTCTCTTCCCGCAGCAGGCGGATGGCGGTTTCACCGTCCATCTCCGGCATTTGCAGATCGATCAGCAGAAGATCCCAGCAGGCTGCGCGCCAGCGCTCCAGCGCTTCCCGACCGTTGTTCACTACTTCGCAGCGGTGACCCAACTGCTCCAGCAGCCGTCTGGCGACCTTCTGGTTTACCAGGTTGTCCTCGGCGAGCAGGATATGTAGCCCGGTCTGGTCCCTGACCGGTTGCGCAACGGGGGCAGGCGTTGTCGTCACCACCGGCGTGGGCACCAGAATGCCGGCGATAACCAGATGCAGTTCGCGCTGTGCCACCGGTTTATGCAGATAGTGGGCAATGCCGATGCGCTTAAGCATATTGGCGTCAAAATGACGGCTCATGGAGCTGAGCATAATAATCTGGCTTTGCCGGGCTTCAGGCAAAGCGGAGAGCTCCAGCGCCAGGGATACGCCGTCCATATCCGGCATCTGCGCGTCCAGCAGGATCAGCGGCCATGGCGGCCCTTCGGCGGCCCGGCGTAGCGCCTCGCCAGCGTTGTTCACGCAGGTTGGCATCAGTCCCATCTGGCGAAGCATGGCGTCAAGCAGGCGCAGGTTGGTGCTGTTGTCGTCAACCACCAGCACACGCTGGTGGTTGAAGCGGCTCAGCGGGACGCTACCGGAGGCCGCGGCGTTCAGGCCTTCCAGCGGCAGGGTGAAGGCAAATTCGCTGCCTGCCCCAGGCTGGCTCTCCACCGTCAGCTCACCGCCCATCAGGCTGACCAGGCGGGCCGAAATGGTTAACCCCAGTCCGGTGCCGCCGTAGCGACGGGTGGTGGAGCTATCGGCCTGGCTGAAGGCCTCGAAGATCGCCTTTTGCTTCTCCGGGGCAATGCCGATGCCGGTATCGCGAATGCGAAAGCGCCAGCGGTTGTCGTCCTCGGCCGGCGCTATCGCCAGCAGGACCTCCCCCTGATGAGTGAACTTCAGGGCATTACCCAGCAGGTTGGTCAGGATTTGCCGCAGCCGGGGGCCATCGACGATCAGCACCTCAGGCACCGCAGGGGAGATATCCACCAGCAGCTCAATGCCCTTTTCGCTGGCGGCAGGCATATGCGGGCGGATCAGCGACTGAACAAAAGGGCGGATCTCCAGCGGCTCTACGTCCACCTGCATCTTGCCCGACTCAATGCGTGAAAAATCAAGAATGTCATTGATAATGTGCAGCAGCGACTGGGCTGAGCTCATCACCAGCGAAAGGTACTCTCGCTGCTCCGCGGTCAGCGGCGTGTCGAGGCAGAGCTGCGTCATGCCGAGAATGCCGTTCATCGGGGTGCGGATTTCGTGGCTCATATTGGCGAGGAAAGCGCTTTTCGCTTCGTTCGCCTCGCGGGCCTCCTTCGCCGCCTCAATGGCCAGCAGCTCTGCGGCTTTACGCCGGGTAATATCCTGCAAGGTGCCGATCACCCGCTCTGCCTGCTGCTGCATGTTGAGGGTGACGATCTGCCCCGAGAGCAGCATCCAGCGCCAGCCCTGCGTCGGGTGCTGGACGCGAAGCTCACATTCAAAAACCGGCATGTGCTCGTTTTGCGAGGCGATCATCGCCTGCTGCAGAGTGGCGCGATCGTCCTCGTGGACCAGGTTGAGCATAAAGCGCAGCGGAAAGCGCCACTGCGCCCGCGACTGGCCGACCATCGCCAGCAGGGTGTCATTCACCTGCAGGCTGTCGCCGGAGACCTGCCAGTCCCAGATGCCGATCTGGATCGACTCCGCGGTGAATAAAAAGTCATCATGCAGTTGATGACGCGAACGCCGGGCCTCGTCAAGCTCGGTGATGTCGGTATGCAGGCTGACAATCCCGCCATCCGCCAGCCGCTGATGCTGAACGTAAATCCGGCGGTTGCCCGACTGGCGGACCTCGCAGTGGTTCGTCTGGCGGCAGTTGCGGATAATCGCCTCGCGCAGCGTCTGTTGCCGGCCTGGGTCGATGTTGTATCCGGCATCGATAAACTTCTCCGCCAGGCTCTCAAGAGAGGCGCCGACGGCGAGCCAGGGCGCGATCGTTGGATAAAACAGCGCCACCTTATCATTCCAGGCCTGCAGTCGTTCGCGCTCATCGTAGATCATCACCGCCGAGGGCAGGAGGTTAAGGTCGTTACGGTTAGCGGCATGCATGATTACTGGCCAACAGTTTGATAGTGGAGCTCCGCCTGGCGGCGCAGATACTCGAGCCCAGGGGCGATGGCCATTGCCCATGCGGTGAGGATCTCCTCATCGCACAACGGATCGCAGGCGCGGACGGTTTTGAGCATCGCTTCCCGCCAGAGGGCAAAAAACCGCGGCGGTAGACGCAGGCCTTCCTCGCTCTGCGCTCGCGCCAGCCGTTCCAGAAAATCGGGTACAAAGAGGTCGCCGTTGACCGCCAGCATGGCGAAAAAGCTCTTAAAGATCATCTGCTGGCCTTCCTCACCGGAGCGTTGGGAGAAGTGCTGCTCGGTTTCCGGTGACATATGGATAAAGGTGCTGTAGAAGGCCTGGAAGAAGCGCTGTTTGTCGTGCTCTGGTACGACGCGATTCAGGCTGGCTTCAAAGAGATCGCGATAAAACTTCATGGTGCGCTCCTCATGACCCGTTCGCCCGGCAGGCAGCGGCGGGGCGGGTTAAATTCGTCCGTCGCGCGGTGGGCAAAGTAGCTGTTGTCATCCGCGAGGCCGTTTTTGAACAACGGCCCGGCGTTGTGTTTGTAAAACAGCGCCTCCAGCACCATGGCGTTGGTGGAGAGGGTGAGGGTGGCGTTGACGTCGCCGGTGGCCTCGACCCGTCCTTCAAACCAGCCGCGCTGCGGGTCGTTAAGATGGGTAGTGACCGCCATCAGCGCATCGGTATACTCGGTTTCCCACAGCGTCCACAGGACAAAGACCGCTTTGGTGGTCACCTGCGCCAGCCGGGGGTAGTACTTCCCGTCGTCCCCGAGCGTATTCCAGGCGTAGCCATTCCCCCAGACGGTGTCTTCCACGTGCCAGGGCGCCTGGGTAAGCGAAAAATCGGCCCGGGCGGTAAGCACCTTATCCTGCGTCCAGCGCGTTTTCTGGCTGAGCCATATCCCTTCCGCCCGCTCGCGCATGGCTTTTTGCGCCATCTCCGGCACGCCGGGCGGCTGCCAGCCGAACTCCAGTCCAGGCAGCATGGCGGGCAGTGTAGAGAGCACCACGGGTTGCCAGGTGGCTCGCGGGTCGCGGTCGTCAACGGCGAGGCGGCGCTGATAAATAATCACATGGCGCGCCGGGGGGGAGAGGGCCTTGCCGGCCGGAAATCCCCACAGGCGAAACGCGCTGGCGGCGTATTCACTGTCTCCCAGCCGGAGCTCCTCGCGGATCGTCCGCTGACCGTTCTGCAGTGAGGCGGACCACAGCTCCCCGTCTTTATCGATAACCGGACAGAAGTTCCAGCGCAGGACAATTTTATCAATGTATTCGCCATACTGCGGCGCGCGTTCGGCGGTGAGCCGCAGGGCGAGCATCAGTCGGGCCATATCTTTTGCTGACCAGCCGCTGGCCGCCGGTTTGCCGCTGAAGTCGACAGGGGTCGCCGTCTGAGTGGAGTATAGCCTGCCCGGCGAACCGCCGTCGGTCAGCGTCAGGCGATTGAGGGTGCCGAGCAGGGGCGTCAGGCGGGCGTCGAATTCCGCCTCCTTTACCAACCCCAGCTCTCTGGCGGCGAGCAGGGCGATAAGGGTGTCGCCCATCTGCCATAGCGTTGCGCGGGGCTGTTTGTCGCTGCCGTTGACCAGGCCGGTTTGCGGCTGGGTATTGTTCTCGACGTACCGCCAGGCGATCTGCGCCCACGTTCGCTCCTGCGGCGTCAGGCTGCTGATACGGGCAGTGGTGTGCCAGCCGCCTTTGGTCAGCCAGCGCCACCCCGCGCCTTCGCGACCAAACAGCGCCAGGGCGATAAGAAAAAGGACGACGGCGATGGCCAGCCAGCGGGCTATGGTTTTAAGCATTGCGCGGTCACCGGCGGAAGTTTAACGGGCTCGTCAGCCTTGCAGGCGGCACACTGGCAGGCCTGGCAGGCGGGTTTGGTGCGCTGGGTGGTCCCGGTCTGCTCGCACCATGTTTTGACGGCGGGGGTGTTGCTCAGGAACGGGCGATTGCGCGGGCCGTTATTGGGTTCAAAGAGATCCACCAGCTTCTTGTCCCACAGCGACGGGGCGAAATCGCGGTTTTTCGGATTGTCGCTGGAAAACTGCAGCAGTTTTCCCTCCTTTTTAAATAGCAGTGCTTCCAGCATGATGCCGTTGTTGTTGGCGGTAAACTCATTGATTGGCCCGTCGCCGTTCTCATACAACCCCTCGTAATAGCCTTTTCCCGCTTCGTTCGCGTTTTCAATGGCGTCCAGCAGACGATCGGTATAGGGCGAGTTCCACAGCACCCACATCCCCATCGCCGCTTTGAGCGACACGGCGGCGCTATTCGGTACGAACTGGCCCTTGTCGGTTATGGTGTTCCAGTTAAAGCCGTCGCTGAACACGGTGTCATAGACAAAGTACGGGGATTTATCGAGCTGATGCTCGGAGCGGGCGGTGAGGATCCCGGTGATGGCGTAGCGATTCTCCTGGGCCTGGTAGACCCGGTCAGCGAAGTTTTTCATCCAGGGATGGGAGTACTCGCGCGGGCTGTTGTTCCGGTCACCAGGGTTATCAAAGCCAAACTCCATGCCATACAGCACGTAGGATTCACTGACCACATAGTTATGCTGGCTGGTTTGCCGTGGGTCGCGCGAATCATAGGGGACCAGCACGCAGTAAATCTCCGCCAGCTCGTAGGGCTGCGGCCGGCTGGCCTGACAGGTGTTAAATCCCCACAGCTGAAAGCCCGCCGCGCCGTACTCCTCGTATCCCAGACGGCCTTCCTGAACGTATTTGGGCTGGCCGTTTTCCAGATACGCTCCGTACAGCGTGCCGCAGGGATCGACCACATGGCTAAAATCCCACCCCAGCACCACATTATCGATGCTGTTGCTGTATTCCGGATAGCGCTCCTTGATCACCTTCAGCCAGATCAGCATTCTGCCGATATCCAGCGCCGAAAAGCCGATTTCACCCGGCTTGTTCTGGTAGTTAACCTTTTGTCCGCTTATCGTGTTATAGGCTTTGTTGGGTAGTTCGTTACGGAATAAATCGAGCTTATTCAACGTGGCGAGAAACTTCAGCATCCGACGGTCAAACTCCGCCTTATCAATAATCCCCAACTCACGGGCTGCGGTCATCGCGGCCAGATAGGAGGCGCTGTCCCACATGGTGGTGGAGGGGTATTTGTTTACCGCATTCACCAGCCCGGTGGTGGGCTGAAAATTGGCCACGAAGTATTGCCAGGCGTTTCTGGCGATAGTCATCTCCCTCGGCGTCAGCTCCCCGCTGCGCGGGGCGTATTCCGCAGCTGGCAGACCGGTCGCGGCCTGCGCGCCGGAGAGCGAGAGCCACAGCGCCATGAGTCCGGCCAGCAGGGGAAAACGGGAAAAATAGGTCAGCTTCATGGCGTTGCTCCTGCTGAGGAAGAGGGTAGAGGGGCAGGGCTCAGGCAGGCCAGACACAGCATCTGCCCCCGGGAAATGTAGGCCAGGCTTTCCAGCACGATCGCGTTGGTATCGCCGTCAATAACGTCGTTGACGCTGCGGTTGAGATTTAACCCTCGCTGCCAGCCCTTGCCCGGGACCTGCAGCGTCTGCACCTGCTGGCGCAGCGCCTCGCTCCAGCTATTACGGAACAGGGCGTACCAGGCAAAGGCGGTGCGGGTGGAGGTGATCGCCGTTTGCTCCGGGGCGGCGCTGCGTGGGGCGAAGGCGCTCTGCGGCTGCCGGTCCGCCAGCGCGCTGGCATAATCCGGCGCGGGCTCGGCGTAGTCAGTGCTGATCGGCGGCTTGCTGACCCTCAGGCCATGACGGCGCTGCTGGATTTGCATGATGCGCCAGGCGATCTCCGCACTCTGCGCGTCAAAGCCCAGCTCAAGTCCGGTGAGCAGGTACGGCAGGCTGATCAGCGAAGGCTGCCGACCCCAGGGCGTGCGCAGCCCCTCGTCGGGCACCATGATGCCGTCGATATCGATCATCTGCTGCCCCTGCGGCGGGTTGGTCACCGCCAGCCCCGCCGCGCTGTCGATCAACCGCAGCGTATGGCTGGCGTACAGCCGGTAGCCAAAGCTGTCCCGCGGTTCATCTGCCGCCAGCGCCCAGTGGTGCAGCGGCGCCGCGGCCTGGCTGGCGGGGCTGTTGCTGATGAGCGCGCCGACCCGCCACTGATTAAACAGATCCCGCACCGCGGCGGCGTGCTGAGGATAGCGCCAGAGCAGGGTTTGCAGGGCGGTGAGCAGGCGTCCCATACCGATGGCGGAGGAGTCCGGGTTGCCGAGGATCTGAAGCGTGTCGGCATGGTACTGAGCGGCGGGCAACCCCTGGGCGTTGAGGGGCAGTTGACCGAGGGTAAACAGGGCGGCGGCAATGCGCTCATCACCTTCGGCGGCGGTCACAATATGCAGCTGCTCTGCGGCGACCACGGCGAAAAGATAGCTGCCGACGCTCCACAGGCTGAGCCAGGGTTCGCCATCGTGCGCGTTGGCCAGGCCGTTTGGCTGGGTATTGTTGACATAATACTGCCAGGCCACCCGCGCCCAGATCGCCTCGTCAAAGGTCAGCTCGCGCGGGGGAGGGAGCGGCGGAAAATCCTGGCTCAACGTCATCCCGCCGCTGCTCTCGACGCGCGCGGGCATTTGTTTTTCCACCCACACGACAATCGCAAAACCCAGCAGGAAGCCAATGAGGATAGTGAGATAGCTGCGCGCGGATAGCAGGGCGTCGCGGATCCTCATCGGCTCGCCTCCTGCTCTTCGGGGGGCGTCCACATGGCGGCGAAGATCAGTGGCAGCATGGCGGCAATATTCACCGCGCCCCAGAAAATGTTGATGACGTACCCGGAGGGGTCGTCAACCTGACCGCGCGCCACCTGAATACCGCCCCATATCAGCCCCGTCAGGGTGAGCAAAACGATGGCAATTTGCGGCTTGACGAGATAGAGAAAACGACCCGTCTGTCGCTCTTTCGGCGTAACGTGAAATTTGATCTGCTCCCCGCGCAAAACGGTGTCCAGCGCCCGCAGATTCATCGAGAAAAAGGAGAGGTAAGAGGCCCGGCCGTCCCAGGCAGAAATGCCCCAGGTGCCGAACATAAAGGCCAGTTCGGAGACAATAAAAAAGGGTAAAAAGTGCAGATAGAAAGGGGTAGACCACGCCGACACCGGCGGAATGCCGGTGAAGAGATAGATAACAGGCGAGATCAGGAACACGGTGTTCCACACGCAGGCCAGATACGACCAGAAGGTGGTCGCGTACATCAGCGTTTGCGGCAGCGAGAGTTTAAAGCGGCGTCGGTTGAAGATGTTGTCATGGAACAGGATATCCAGCGATCCGGCGGCGTACTTAAAGCGCTGGATCATCCACGTCAGCATATCCTGCGGAGAGAGCATTTTCGACTCAATCCGCGGGTGCATTACCGAGCGCCAGCGGCGGGCAGCGTCGCCGTGCAGCAGGATGGAGGTATAAATATCTTCCGAGACGTGGAACTTATAGGGCGTCAGTTCAGTATCGAAGGCAACGTGGGGGCGCATGGCGTCCTGCAGCGCTTCCCGCGTTGCCGGGTCGCAAATATCCCGCGTATGACGCGCGATTTCGGCGTCAACGCTCCAGACATAGCTGCGCAGCGCCGCCTGCATCACCGCTTCCCGTCGGTGAACGGAGGCGGCGCCACAGCAGAACGCGGCGTTAGCCCAGTTGCGGCGCCGTAAAATCACGTCGTAAAACATGCGCGGATCGTTGAAAAAAGGATCGCGACCAATGGTCACCGGACCGACGATTTTCTGCGCCAGCCAGCCCACGCCATAGCCTGCGCCGCCTGCTTTACGCCGCAGCCAGCGCGCCAGATCCTCCCCCTCCGGGAGATCGAAAAACCATTGTGGGGTCTGCACCCAGGCGACGTCCGGATCGCGAAAATAGCCGAGCGTGTGGCTCAGCAGGGTCGGGAAAACGCGGGTATCGGCATCACAGATGATCAGAAAGTCGCCATCGGTATGTTCCAGCCCGTTGCGCAGGTTACCGGCCTTATAGCCGATATTGCTCTGACGGGTGATATAGTTCGCCCCCTCCTGCTCGCAGACCGCCTTCATCTCCGGGCGACGCCCGTCGTCAAGGACATGCACCTTATAATCGAGCGGACCAGGATAGGTCATCCGCATGGCGTCACGAATCGATAGCCTGACCAGCTCCACGTCTTCGGAGTAGGTGGCGATAAACAGATCGACTTTAATCGGCCTCGACTCCACCGCTTCATCCGCGCGCAGACAGTCGTTGATCTCCGTCGGGGGGACCCCTGGCGGAGGATCTTTCTCCTGCCATAAATTAATGGTGAACAGAACTGTGCCAATCCACGCCAGGGTTTCCGCCAGCACCAGAGGAATCGCATACCACAGGGCGTCCGTGTTTAAGGAGGCGGTCCAGCGCCAGTAAATATAATTAGCGCCAAGCACCAGGGCGGCCACAGCTAATACCTGCCAAATCATTCTCACCCAGCGCGGGGTGCTGAGCGGTTCAGGCGGTCGGCGATGTTCAAAACGGGAAAAATAAAAATCCATAGCAAGGATATCCTGATTCCGCGCTGAGTTTGAATGACAGGTCTGTTATCGATTGGGGGCGTTCTGCAGAACGCACAGGGGCTTATAAATAACAGTAAAGTGAGTGTAGATGGTGGCGCAAAAATTTCAACAGCGCGAACTGATAGTCACCGGGATGACTTAACATAGTGTGATGCACGCCGGCGGAATTTATAAAACGAGCATTGCAAGATAGCCCATTCTACACTATCTAAATAATTTGTAATAAATGTTGCAGGGTAGACAGCAGGATCCCTAATGAGCCAGGTTGCTTCAGCGATTTCGCAAAAAGAAACTCATAAATCAATGCCCTGGCGTTACTCTCTGACCGGGGATCGCGACCTGCGTATCGACTTTATGCGCGGTATTGCTCTCGTGATGATGGTGGTGGCGCATACCGAAGTGATGTCGATATTTAATATTTTCAGCTGGGAACGATTTGGTTTGACTACCGGTGCCGAGGGCTTTGTGATCCTGTCCGGCTTCATGTTAGGGATGCTAAATCGTGTCAGATTACAAAAGGCAGTATTACTGACGGTGAGCTGGGGGCTTTATCTTCGCGCATGGAAAATATATCAGGTTAATATTATTATTATTGTCTCTTTTCTTTTGCTGAGATATTTGCCTTATATTAATGTCTATGAAGTCACTCATTTTACCGACCGCTTTTCCGGGACCAGTTGGTCGCTCTATCCGCTCACCCCGCAAATAAAAGAGACGTGGTTTAACATTATCCTCTATCTGCAGATTGGCCCGCATCAGACGCAGATCCTCGGACTCTATATTTTTTTGTTAATGCTCAGCCCGCTGTTTCTGGGAATGCTGCAAAAGGGTCACGTCTACCCCTTACTGGGCGCCTCGCTGCTGATATACGGCTGCTGGCAACGCTGGCCGATACGGGTCACGCCCTGCGAATTTGAATTCGCCTTTCCCCTGCTGGCCTGGCAATTTATCTTTGTGCTGGGCATGTGCTGCGGCTGGTACAAAGCGGAACTGATCTCTTTCGCCCGCACGCCGCCCGGCAAAGTCGCCGTGGCGGCGCTGGTGTTCATCGCGCTTATCCTTGCGTTTGTCGCCCAGAATCATACCAATCCTTTTATGCCGCCCGCGCTGCTGATGCACGTAATCCCGCCGGCGGATTTTAACGCCTTTTACCATACCTGGGCGGCGAAAAACGGCCTCGGTCCGGTACGGATCCTCAATGATATCAGTCTGATGGTCACCATTTATCTGCTATTGACCTGGTGCTGGCGCCCCCTTAACCGGCTGGCAGGCTGGTTCCTGATCCCGCTCGGGCAGCGTTCGCTCTACACCTTTATTTTGCATGTTTACATCGTGCTCGCCGTAAGCCAGCTGGTCACCTTCGATCTGTGGCGCCAGGCGTGGATAGTGAACACCTTGATCCATGCCGCTGCGCTGGGCGTTCTGTGGCTGATGGCCAAATACCGCGTCGCCGCACGCTGGATACCTAACTAAGGAAGGGCAAATGCGGGAGAAATATATGCTGGCCTGCGCGCTATGGTGCGCCATCGCAGGTGCGGAAGGCGCAGAGAAGAACGACGCACAACCGCTGCGTGATAAAAATGGTGAACCGGTGCAGGCCGGCGTGTTTACCAGCCGCTGGGGACGGCTTTTTTCCGGGAATGACAAGGTGTTTTCGGGAGCGCTGAGCTTTAGTTCGGGTTTAAAAGAGCAGTGGATGACCGTCCCCAACAGCTCAGACAGCGCAGAACAGAAGAAAAAATATAATCAGACTCTGAATCTTAGCCTGCAATACTCGCCCTACAGCTTCTGGTTCGCCAACGTGACATCCCGTTTACCGGTGACTGACACCAGCCGCTATACCGCCGATTTTCGCTATAGTTTTGGCTACGACGACTGGCATGCCAACACCTTCAGCCTGGTTTACAGTAACTATGGCGATAACCACTTCTGGACCTCGGGCAGCAAGCGTCACACCTATTTTGAGCAGGGGGCGATTACCCTGGCGTATAAATTTTCGCTGCCGAAGCCCATGGAGCATGCGCTGTTGATTAACAAAGGCGACGCCATTATCTGCCAGGCAGGCTACAGCTGGGTGCCGCGTTATTACGATCTGGAGAGTAACGATATCCGCAAAAACAAAAATGTGCTGCTTGGGGGGTGTGGATATACCTTTAAACAACATTTTTTTGTGCGCGCCACCGCGTTTTGGTATCCGGACAGCAGCCAGCAGCAGCCGTGGAATGGCGATTATAGTTACAGTTTTGGCTACGCGGGCTATACGCCGGGATCGTTCTCTGTGCAGTATGCCAACTATGCCGGTACCCGCTACCCGGGGCATGACAGCGGCAGCGGCAAGTTTCGTGAAGGCACGATCAGCCTTATCTGGTTCTTGCCGATTTAGGAGGCGCGATGTCGGCACAGCACGTCCTGATTGTTGAAGATTCGCTGGTTTATCGTCGGCTGCTAAGTCGGATGTTGACGCAGTGGGGCTATATCGTCAGTGAGGCGGAAAACGGCGTCGACGCGCTGGCGATCCTCGAAAACCAGCCTGTCAGCCTGGTGATAAGCGACTGGGAAATGCCGGAGATGAATGGCCTGACGCTGTGCCGGGAAGTGCGCCGCCGCCAGTTTGGTCACTACGTTTATCTGATATTGCTCACCGCCCGCGAAGATCCTGGCGATCTAACGCAGGGGTTTGAGGCCGGGGCCGATGATTTTCTCAGCAAACCGGTAGAGCAGAGCGAGCTGCGGGCGCGGCTGCACGCCGGGGCGCGGATCCTCTCCCTCGAGGCTGACCTCGCCGCGCGCAATGCGCGGCTGAGCGAAGCGCTGCGACAGATTGAACAGGATCTGGAGCTGGCGGCGCGCATTCAACAGTCGGTTCTCCCGGCTCATCAGCTGCGCCATCAGGGATTTTTCGCCGACTGGATTTTCCTGCCCTCGGCCTGGGTGTCGGGGGATATTTTTAACGTCTTCCCGCTGGGCGATCGTCTCGGATTTTACTGCGTGGATGTCTCCGGACACGGTGTGGGGGCGGCGATGATGTCGCTCGCCGTCGCCCGCCAGTTTCTGCATGGCAGGGCCGTTGAGCGCTTTCTTTTTACGGCAGACAACCAGCCGGCGTCGCCGGCCGAGGTGGTGGCGATCCTCAATGGTCGTTTTTGCAGTGACGAAACAGAGATCGTCAGCTATTTCACGTTGATCTATGGCGTGATCGACCTGCAGACCGGCGCGGGCAAACTCTGTCAGGCCGGGCATCCCACGCCTTTTATCGTTAGCCCGGACGCTACCGTCCGCCCGGTCGGCAGCGGCGGGGCGCCGGTGGGGTTGATAGACCATCTCTCGTGGGCAGATGTCAGTTTTTCGCTGGCGCCGGGAGAGCGGCTGTGCCTGTTCAGCGACGGTATCACCGAATGTGAAAACCGGAGCGGTGAACAGTTTGGCGAGGCGCGTTTGCAAGCGTGGCTGCAGGACAGCGTGACGCAGCCACTGCCCGCGCTGCTGCCGCGGTTTGCCCGGCACCTGATCCGCTGGCGCAGCGGCGACGCGCAGGAGACCCAGGCGATGGCCGATGATGTTTCACTCTTGATTATTGAACGTACAGGGGACAGTGATGAAAATTGAAACCGAACGGCAGGCCTCGGTGACGATCCTGACGCCGGCGGTGCGTCGGCTGGATGCTTCCGTCGCGGTAGCCTTTAAGGCGGCAATCGCCCAGGAGATAGGCGAAGATAGCACCGATCTGATTGTTGATTTCAGTAAAATCGATTTTATCGACAGCAGCGGTTTGGGAACGCTGGTTTCCCTGATGAAAATGATGAACGGTAAAGGAGAAATGACACTGTGCGCGCTGAACCCCGGCATTCGCAATATGTTTACCCTGACCAGGATGGATCGTATTTTTCGTATTTGCGAGGATCGCACTTCAGCCCTTGCGCAGTTCAATCCGTGACGCGCCCGTGAATAACGTCATGAATTTTCCTGCCCAACTCAGCTCGCTATCACCGCTGGCGGCATGGCTGGCTCAACAAATGGCGCCGCTGTCCGTCGGGGAGGAGTGGCGCTTCGCGCTCGATCTTGCCGTCTGTGAGACGGCCACCAATATCATTCGCTATGCGTTGCATGAGGATCGGCAACGTGTTTTTCGTGTCGAATTTATCGCGGCGGAAGACCGGGTGACGCTGCGCTTTATTGATGCGGGAGAGGTCTTTCCGGCCGAGCGCCTGGCGCTGGCGCGTGGCGATGAGCGCTTCGATGTCGATCCGTTAGCGGAAAGCGGCAGAGGTTTGCGGCTTATTCTGCGCGCGGTGGACTATTTTAATGTGGAAACCCGCGCCGGGGAGAATGTGACGACCCTGACAAAAGCGTTGCCGGATGCCGTTCTTCGCCATTCCACCGACGATCGCGTCAGGTGAAGGAACAGAGCTTGCCCCCAGGTGAATCCCCGGGGGAATTTTCCCGCCCGCGTTCACCCTCTTCATCCGTCTTATGGCTGGGCCTGAGCGGTGGACAGCGCGCCCAGGTGATAAGGGCGAAGAGTATCTAACGTCATCATGGCCGATTTGCAGAAAATGCATTTCGCACCAAAGGGATTTTTTTCCGTCACGTCAAACTGGGACGTTCTGTACTGGGAGCCATGGCAGCATGGGCATCTAAAATGGATATGTTCAATCATAATGTAAACCTTGTATGGGTAATGTTCTGTTGAAAAGACAATGGTCGTTTTCAGGGAAATTAACGCGGCTGATTTTTGTTAGGAGTAAGCCGGGTATTGGGTCAGTCGGAGGGCTTGTTTAACGAGCCAACAGGGGGCTGACAGGGCCTGTTTACAGAAAAAGCAAAATACTAACGGGACTGCTCAAAGGAAGGTGGTATCAGGGATAACGCCTGGAGATGAGAACACGTACTTAGATAATAACTTTTCGTCTGGTAAATCAACTTAACGATTAACGCACGAGCCGCAAATAATAGCAAACATTATTTTAGCCTTCCGGATGCCTGCTGCGCCAGGAGCGCCTTCATCAGCGCCGTCACCCAGTCGATAAATACCTGTACCCGGGCAGAGAGCTGCCGGCTGCTGGGGTAGAGCAGGGAGAGCGGCAGCGGCGCAGGGCGAAAATCAGCCAGCACCTCCGTTAACACACCGGATGCCAGATCGCGCGGGTTAAAGCTCAGGGCTCGCGGGCGATCGCGCTGCCCTTCAGCGCCGGCGAAACCGACACCTTTGACGGGTTTGTCAGCGCCTTTCAGGAGGCGCTGGCGGCGCTGGGGGCCGATCGGTTTCATTACCTGGTTAATAATGCCGGCAATGCCAGCGGCATGGGGTTTCTGAATGCTACCGAAGCGGAGTTCGATGCGCTTTATCGCATCCATGTGAAGGGGGTTTTTTTCCTCAGCCAAAAATTATTGCCGCTGCTGGCGGATGGCGGGCGAATTGTGAATATCTCGTCCGGACTGACCCGTATCGTGATGGCGAACCGGGCGCCCTATGCGATCATGAAATCTGCGGTGGAAACCCTGACCCGTTATATGGCGTTTGAGCTGGGCGGCCGCGGGATCACGGTAAACTGCGTAGCGCCGGGCGCCATCGCCACGGATTTCAGCGGCGGGGTGGTGCGGGATAACCCGCAGGTCGCTCAGGCGGTGGCGAACATGACGGCGCTTGGCCGACCGGGGGTGCCAGAAGATATCGGGCCGATGATCGCCTCGCTGTTATCCGATGATCATCGCTGGGTTAATGCTCAGCGCATTGAAGTTTCCGGGGGAATGCGCATCTGAGTCGAGGAGATAACCCGGCCAGCGTATCGCTGAGCTGGTCAGGTTTGACTGTAGCGGAAACGGCAGCTCGAAAACCGCCGGCCGGTAAGCAAGAGAGCACCAGCGCGGCGATAGTCCATTTGTCTGGTCAGAGAAAATGCGTTACTCCGCCAGCAGGGCGGCGAATTTCGCCAGCCACTGCGGGTGGGCCGGCCAGGCGGGAGCAGTGACCAGATTGCCGTCAACATGCGCCTGATCGATACCGATATCGGCATAATGCCCGCCGCTCAGACGCACCTCCGGGGCGCAGGCCGGATAGGCGCTGCAGGTCCGCCCCTGCAGAATACCGGCGGCGGCCAGCAGCTGTGGCCCGTGGCAGACGGCGGCGATAGGTTTACGCGCGGCGTCGAACGCCTGTACCAGTTTAATCACCTGCTCGTTCAGACGCAGATACTCCGGCGCCCGGCCGCCGGGGATCACTAGCGCGTCGTAATCCTCGGCCTTCACCGCGGCAAAATCGGCGTTCAGGGTGAAGCGGTGCCCCGGCTTTTCGCTGTAGGTTTGGGCTCCGTCAAAATCATGGATCGCCGTCATCACATAGTCGCCGGTGGCTTTATCCGGGCAGACCGCATCGACCTGGTGGCCAATCATCTGCAGAGCCTGAAAAGGGACCATCGTTTCGTAATCTTCGGCGTAATCGCCGACCAGCATCAGGATCTTCTTGCTCATTATTTTTACTCGTTGTGGGAGAAAGGTGTCATAGATATAGCCTGGCGATCCGCAGAATGCGACCTCCTCAGGATGCTGAAGACGGTGGCATGCGCATCTTGTAACCGGGTTCATGTTTTTTTGGTAACGGCAACTTTTTCGCCAACGCTAATGTCTGTTACCACAGAAAAGCGTCCTGTTCAGGGGCACACCACGCTGCAGGAAAAACGGCGAGCGCCGCGGCAATATCGTGCCGCAGCAGCTGTGGGATGGCGTGGAAAAGGGGTTTTAATTCTGAGCCTTGAGGCACCCGGCGGCGCGGTGGCGCGAGAGGTTTGTTATCTAAGTCTGGCGCCGGGGACGGATCCGCAAAGCGCACCAGTCCCCCGAGGCGAGACTGATCCTCATCGAAGATCGTATTTTATGGCGATCGACAGCCTGGCCTGATGAATCCAGTGGGCCATGACGTCAGGACAGCGGCGTGGCAAAGCGCGCGCCGCCGCCGAGGATCATCAGGCGCCAAACGCTCCGTCGATGGTGTGCATGGCGCCTGTGACAAACGACGCCTCCGGACCGGCCAGCCAGGCTACCATGCCCGCCACCTCTTCCGGTCGGCCATGGCGCTTAATGGCCATAAAGCTGTGCATCAGCTCTTTCATCGGGCCGTTCTCCGGGTTGGCGTCGGTATCAATTGGGCCGGGCTGGACGACGTTGACCGTGATGCCGCGCGGGCCAAAATCCCGTGCCAGACCGCGCGCCAGCCCCTGCAGGGCTGACTTGCTGAGCGCATAGGCCGCCATTCCCGGCACCGGCATGCGATCGCCATTGACCGAACCGATGACAATAATGCGCCCGCCTTCCGGCATCCGGCGCGCTGCTTCCACGGAGGCATGGTAGGGGGCATGAATATTGATGCGGAACAGGCGATCGATGGCATCGCTGTCCTGCTCCAGGGCATCGCCAAAAATGGCGATCCCGGCATTGACCACTAACACGTCCAGCGGGCCGCTGTCTCGGACCAGGCTTATCACCGCATCGCGATCGGCGCTGTCCGCCTGCACCGCCGTGCTGCCGGTCTCCGCCGCCAGCCGCTCGGCCGCCTCCGGCGAACCGGAATAGCTGAACCTGACCGACGCGCCGTCGGCGACAAAGCGCCTGACGATCGCCGCGCCAATTCCCCGACTTCCACCGAAAACCAGCACTGATTTGTTGTGAAACGCTGTCATATCCCGCACCTCATGATATTGTAGTGATGATTACAATATGCTGCGGCAAAACAGGCTGTCAAGGATTAATATAGTGACCACTACAAAACAAGGGCGTACCCCGGGGCGCCCCCGTCAGTTCAATGCGGAACAGGCTATTGAAACGGCTCAGCGCCTCTTTCACGCGCGAGGCTACGACGCGGTGAGCGTGGCCGATCTGACCCAGGCTTTCGGCATCAACCCCCCAAGCTTTTATGCCGCTTTCGGCAGCAAGCTCGGCCTGTATACCCGCGTCCTGCAGCGCTACAGCCAGACCGGGGCCATCCCCATAGAGACGCTGTTGCAGGACGACCAGCCGGTGGCGGCGTCGCTCATCGCCGTGCTGCAGGAGGCGGCTCGACGCTATGTAGCCGATCCGGCCGCCGCCGGCTGCCTGGTGCTGGAGGGGGGACATTGTCAGGATGCCGACGCTCGGGTGGCGGCAGGCGAATGGCATGCTGCGGCGAGGGCCAAAATCCAGCAGTATATCGCCCGCCATCACCCGCAGGATGCGCTGCGGGTGACTGACTATATGGATACGCTGATGCTTGGTCTGTCGGCGAAAGCGCGGGAGGGGGATAGCCTCCCGCGTCTTCTGGAGACCGTGCGGCTGGCAGGCGTGGCGCTGGAGCGTATCCTGCCGGCCTGAGTGGTCAGATAGTCTGTCCGCCCGAGACTTCGATCCGCTGGGCGGTTACCCAGCGGTTATCGTCACGCAGCAGGCTGGCGATCATCGGCCCAATATCCTCGGGAACGCCAACCCGTCCCAGCGCCGTCATCGCGGCAAACTGCGCGTTAACCCCCGCGTCGTCCCGCACCAGCCCGCCGCCAAAATCGGTGGCGATAGCCCCGGGGGCGATGGTATTGACGGTGATGCCGCGCCCGCCCAGCTCGCGGGCCATGTACACGCTCAGCATCTCCACGGCCGCTTTGGCCGCAGCGTAGGCGGAGAAGCCAGGATATGAGACGCGAGTCAGTCCGGAAGAGAAGTTAACGATCCGTCCACCGTCAGCCAGCAGCGGCAGCAGGGTTTGAACGAGGAAAAACACCCCCTTGACGTGGACGTTAAACAGCCCGTCGAACTGCGCCTCGCGCGTTTCGGCCAGCGGGGCAAATTCGCCGTGTCCCGCGTTATTGATCAGATGATCGAAGGTGTCCCGTCCCCAGACGCTGGCCAGCGCAGCGCTCAGGCTGTCGGCGAAAGTCGGAAAGCGGGTGGTCTGCGCCATATCCAGCGGCAGGGTGATGGCCTTGCGGCCGAGAGCGTGAATGTCGGCCACCACCGCTTCCGCCTGTTCAATATTGCCGCGGTAGGTGACGATAACGTCCCCACCCTGGCGGGCGATATCCAGTGCGGTCTGACGGCCAAGGCCGCGGTTGGCGCCGGTGATAAGTGCAATCTTAGTCATGTTCGATCCTCTCTGGTGTGTGGAGTCCTTACAATAGGGGGTGCCTACCAGACCGGGTTGCCCAATCCTTGTTATTTTTTGCCCATTCCTCTCCATACACTCCCCTCTGGCGGGAAATAGCGCATACTCAGGCTTTAAAACTTGCCTGAAAGGATCTTATGCGCGACGAACTCTTCGCTCTCTGCCGCCGGTATGCCGATGCTCATGTCGATAGCAGCGGGGTGGCGGTCACCCCGGTTCCCGGCATCACCCTGGTGCGGGCCCTGCACCCCGGCGATCTGCAGGCGGCCATCGCCAGGCCGTTGGTGGCCATGCTGCTGCAGGGGCGCAAAAGCGTGACCACCGGCCTGGCAAGCTTTGACTACGGTCCGGGGGAGGCGATGGTGATCGCCGCGGATGTTCCCACCACCAGCCAGATCACCGAGGCCAGTCAGCGCTTTCCCTATTACGCGCTGGTGCTGGAGCTGGACCTGGCTATCCTGCGCGAGCTGCAGGAGGCCGGCCCATCTGGTCCGGATGAGGCGCCCCGCGTCGGTATCGAACCGATGAATGCTGACGTGACGGACGCCGCTTATCGGCTGGCAAGGCTGTTTGATCAACCGGGGGCGCTGGCGGTGTTAGGCGAAGGGCTGCGGCGGGAGCTACATTACTGGCTGTTGCAGAGCGTTCACGGGCCAGCCATCCGGGCACTGGGCGCTGTAGACAGCCATTCGGCGCGGATCCGCCGGGCGGTGGCGATGCTGCGCCGGGATTTTATGCAGCCAGTCAGCGTCGACGCGCTGGCCGACGCCGCCGGGATGAGCGTCTCTGTCTTTCACCGTCATTTCCGCGCCATGACCACCTTGTCGCCGCTGCAGTTTCAGAAGCAGTTGCGCCTGATCCACGCCCGCCGCCTGATGCTGGCGGAAGGGATGAGCATTGCCCAGGCGGCCGGCGAGGTGGGCTATATCAGCGTGTCCCAGTTCACCCGGGAATATGCTCGCCTGTACGGTGCGCCGCCGGGCCGCGATCGCCGACGGGAAAAAATGAGCGCCTGACCTGGCGCGCGGGATGGCGGCGGCTCCTCCCTGAGCCGGGTAGCGGTGGTTCAGTTGTCGAGTGTCGCCGTAATATGCACTTTGTTGCCCATTCGCGCCTCAATGATCCGATAGGCGGTTGCGCCCTCGCGGGCGGCCTGCTGGCGAATTTTGCTCTCCGCGTTGTCCAGGGTATGGCCGGTGACGGTGATGGTTCTGGCGTTGACCGCCAGCGGCAGCAGACAACTCAATACGATCAGTGGAATTAACTTTTTCATCTTCATTTTCATTCTGTCCTGTGAGAGAAAATCAGCGCGCGGCCTGCAGCCAGCCGGCAATGTCCTGGGTCGGCAGATGGTGGCGGGCATTCCAGGTGTCGCCCATCGGCCACCACACGCCATCCCCCCGGGCGAAGGAAGCGCGATAGCGCAGCATGGCGTTATCCGGGTCCGTCCGCAGCTGGTCCAGCAGGGCGGGCAGCGTGTGAACGGCTTTGCTGAACGTCTGCTGCGTCACGCGCTCCACGGTTTCCGCCAGCTGGCGATAAGAGGTCGTTTCGCCGGCAACAAACACCACCTCGTTGACGATCCGCGGCTGATGCAGATAAATCGCGGTGGTCAGGCGGCCAATATCCGCCGGCGAGGTGACGGTCACCTGGGTGTCCCAGCCGCCAAGGGCGTGAACGGTTCGGGTGGATAAATTCACCACATCGAAGTCTGGCTCGAAGAGAAAGCTGGTAAACATGCCGGTGGAGACAATGACCCACTCCGTGGCCTGCTGCGCGCGCAGCAGGGTCCGGACATCATACTGCTCGTCCCACACCGGCTGGCCGCTGCCTTTGCCGACCACATCGTAATTGACGCCAAACTGCCAGGGAAAATAGCGGGGCACTCCGGCGGCCAGCACCGCGCGGGTAATTTTTAGCTGCGTCCCCGGACCGGCGACAAACCCCATGCAGTTAATCACGGTGGTGAATCCGCGAAACTGATCGGCCAGCGTCTCCATGTCGCTACCGGCAATGTCGACGGCGAGAAAGGTGGCCCCGGCGTCGGCCAGCGCCCGGTGGTTTGCCGACCGCAGCTGGCCGGCTTCATCCCAGGCCGCCGGCGAGACGATAACCGAGACCGCGCCCTGGCGCTGGATCACCGCAGGTACCAGCGCATCCAGTACGGCGGCGCCCAGTTGTCCCGCTCCCAGCACCAATGCCTTTTCCTCGTGGTTAAGATTATCAGATTTCATTTTAACTCCTTACTCAGTTAAGCCTTGTATTGACTGGCTACAGGCTCAGTGTAGGGGGGTGGGCATCATTAGATAAGAACAGGATTTCGGGTTAGACTGTTCGTCTTAATGGGATAATAACCGCCAGTGGAGAACGAAATGGACAGACTGGATGCCATGCAGTTGTATGTTGCGGTTGTGGATGCCCACAGCTTCGCCCGGGCGGCGGAGGTGCTGGGGCAGCCGCGCTCAACGGTGTCGCGGGTAGTGAAGGAGCTGGAAGCCTGGCTGGGGGCGCAGCTTCTTCAGCGCACCACCCGCAAGCTCAGCGTGACGGCCGAGGGACGCCGGTATTACGCGGAGTGTAAACGGCTGCTGGCCGAGATGGCGGCGATGGAAGCCTCCTTTCCCGGCCGCTCGGCCCAGCCCGCCGGGCGGTTCAAGGTGGGGATGCCGCAATCTCTTGCCCGGCACTGCGTATTGCCAAGGATCGGCGAGTTTCTGCAGCAGTATCCTGACCTGGAGATGATCCTCTGCTCAAGCGACAACGTGGAAGATATTATCCAGGAGGGATTCGACTGCGTGATCCGTAGCGGACAAATCGAAGATTCCACCACCCTGGTGGCGCGTCCTCTGGCCCGCTACCGCTGGATGGTCCTCGCCTCGCCGGCCTGGCTCGCGGCCCACGGCCGGCCGCAGAGCATCGACGATCTGCACCAGCACCGGGCGGTGGGCTACCTGAACCACCGTACCGGGCGGACCATCGACTGGCTTTTCTCCCTCGATGACGGCGATTGCGCGATCCGCATGCAGGAGACGCTGGTGGTCGACGATACCGATGCCTATATCCAGGCCGGCGTTCAGGGACTGGGCCTGATCCGCGTCGCCAGCTATCTGGCGCAACCTTATCTGCAGAGCGGCGCGCTGGTCGCCTGTCTGGAGCAGGCCGCTTCTGATCTTCTCCTGTCGCTGGTCTATCCGCAAAACCGCTATCTGCCGCCGGCGGTACGCGCATTTTATGACTGGAGCAGACGTGTTCTGCAACCCCCGCTCAGCGAGGCCTGATGTCGGTGGTATTCGCTCCCGCTATGGTCCGCGCATGGCCTGTTTTATCCTCGCTATCAGCCAGTTCAGCGCCGGATCCTGAGCCCGGCGTTTGTGACGCAGTATACACAGGGTAAATTCCGGGTAGGCCACCGGCGGGGCGTCCGTGCGCAGGGCATACTGCGCCTGCCAGCGCTGCGCCAGACCCTGGGGGACGGTGGCGAAGAGCGGCAGGGTGGTCAGCAGCAGGGGAAAGGTGGAGAAATTCTGCGTGGCAAAGCGCACGCGCCGCGCGAGTCCCTGACTGGCGAGCTGGCGGTCTATTTCCCCGTGGCCGGTTTCGCGATAGGCCACCATCACATGTTCCCAGGCGACGAAATCGCCCACCGACAACGGCCCGCGGCAGGGGATCTGCTGCGGCGACCAGAGAGTGGTCACCCCCATGCTCATCACCGGTTCACTGACGATCTCCCCGCGGCTCTGTTTGTTGAGGGATACCGCGACATCAATGCGATCCTCCTCCAACAGCTGGCGTACCTGGAAGGGGTCGGCGGCTAGTGTCTGGAGCGACACCCCGGGCGCCTCCTGCATCAGTCCGGGTAACAGCTGGGGCATCAGCCAGTGTTCGCTCCAGTCGCTGAGGCCGACGCGGAAAAGCTGCTGGGCGCTGGCGGGGGAAAACTCCCCGGCGCCAAACATTGCCGAATGCAGGTGTTCCATCAGCGGCTGCAGCTCGGTCATCAGCGCTTGCGCCCGCGGCGTCGGCAGCATGCCTCTGGCGCTGCGCACGAACAGTGGATCGTCAAACATCTCGCGCAGCCGTTTCAGCGCCCCGCTGATGGCCGGCTGGCCAAGATGCAGCGCCTCTGCGGTGCGGGTGACGCTGGCTTCGCGGTACAGCACCATCAAGACCGTCAACAGATTCAGATCGATACGACTAAAATCATTTTCAATGATTTTCTTCATTATGATAATCAATTTGAATGTGGGTTATCCCGGCAGCATAGTGAATATCACCCCGATAAATCAACCAGCGCAATGCGCGCGGAGGGAGTGATGCAAGCTTACCAGACAGGCGACAGCCTGATATTCAAAGTTCCGGAGCGCGAGATTAGCCTGCAGCCGGCGGCGCTCTATCCCGCAGCGTTCCCTGCGACGGAGGCGGACGCCGATAATCAGCCAATCGCGCTGTCGATCCACAGCTGGGTGGTACAGACTCCCCACGATCTGATTGTTATCGATACCGCCACCGGCAACGGTCGGGAGCGCGGCGGCAATCCGCTCTATCATCAACTTAACACGCCGTATCTGGAGAATCTCCGCGCCGCGGGAGTGAACCCGGAGGACGTGACCCTGGTGCTACTGACCCACCTGCATACCGACCATGTCGGATGGAATACCGTCTGGCAGGACGATCGCTGGGTGCCGCTGTTCCCCAACGCCCGCTACCTGTGCTCGGCAAAAGAGCTGACGCGGGTGAAAAACAGCGAACGCTACCGGGCGCTGTGGCTCGACAGCCTGCTGCCGGTGATCGAAGCCGGCCTGCTGGAAACCGTCGATGTGGCGGCCCGGCCGCGGGTCGGCGGGCGGATCGCCTTTGTGCCCACCCCCGGCCACAGTCCGGACCATGCCGCGCTGATCCTCGCCGCCGGAGATGATTACGCCTGTTTCTCCGGCGATCTTCTTCATTCCCCGCGCCAGTTTACCCATCCGCACTGGAACTCGGCGTTCTGCGGCGATCCCCGGCAGGCGGAAGCCTCCCGACGGGAGATGATGGCGTGGGGAGCCAGCCATCATGCTCAATGGTTCACCGGGCATTTTGCCGGGTCTTCCTGCGGCTGGCTGGAGGAGGATAAGCAAGGTGACTATCGCTGGCGAGAGGCCGGGCAACAAGCTGCAGATAAGGGGAAACAGTGATGAATAATACGCAAAGCGTGTTGGTTTTTGGCGCCACCGGTCAGCAGGGCGGCTCGGTGGCGCGGGCGCTGCTGCACCGCGGCTGGCGGGTTCGGGCGCTGGTCAGGGATCCTTTCTCCGCCGGGGCCGTCGCGCTGGCGGCGCGGGGAGCCGAGCTGGTGGTGGGTACCTTTGAAGACCGGGCGGCAATGCGGGCGGCGATGGCCGGGGTCGACGGCGTCTTCAGCGTCCAGCCCAGTTCGCCGGGAGGGACGGTGACCGATGAGCAGGAGGTACGCTACGGGATAACCATCGCCGACCTCGCCGTCGAGTGCGGGGTGAAGCATCTGGTGTACAGCTCCGGCAGCGCGGCGGGGGAGACGCCCACCGGCGTAGCGCATTATGACACCAAAGCGGAAATTGAACGGCATATCCGCCGCCTGCCGCTGGCGGCGACCATCGTGCGTCCCGCCACCTTTATGGAGCTGTTGGTGATGCCCGGTTTTGGCCTTGATGAAGGTCATTTTCACTTTTTTATGCTGCCCGAGGGGAGGATGCAGGTGCTGGCGGTGGAGGATATCGGCCATCTAGTCGCGGCGATTTTTGCCGCGCCGGCGCGGTTTGCCGGCAAGACGTTCGAGATCGCCAGCGACAGCGTGACCGGTCGCCAGCTGGAGGCGTTATTTTCCGCGGCGGCGGAACGGCCGATCCCCTATTCGCGATTTTCCGACGAGGTGCTGGCCGCCAGCCCATTTCTGCACAAGCTGACCGGGCTGGTAGACGACGGGCGGCTGGCGGGCCATGCCGACCTCGACGCCCTGCGCCAGCTGCATCCGCAGCTGCACACCTTCGCCGGCTGGCTGGCGGGCCCCGGCCGTCCCGCCTTTGAGCGGGCGCTGACCAGCGGGGCCAGCTGGGCGTTTAATCGTTAAAGGCGATACCTCCTCTGCGCCGGCGTCTCGGTGTTTGGCCCGGCGTGACGACCTGCGCAGGGAGGGCCTACAGGTCGTTAAGACAACTCACGAGGAGTCCGAGTGGGAAATTTTAAGCGGTTTTCACGCACAACGATAGGTAAAAGCGAACATCCGGAATTTTCAGCCGCTTACAATGGAGGAAACACTCTGGGATCGCCTGAATAATGACAATTTACCGATGGGCTTCGGCCTGCCTGTTAAGCATGACCTGCGCCGCTACGGCGGCGGAATTTAAAACCATCGAGGCCGATCTGCTGGCCTCCAACCGGCTGTTCTGTATGACCGGCTATGACCATAAGCCGATCGGCGTGGCGTGGGAGAGCGTCAAATCCAGCCGCTATCAGCCGCAGTCGGATGGCGACCGTATTTTCAGCGACACCGTCTCCCGGCGCTTTCTGGAAGAGGAGAATAAGACCGCCTTTTACAATGGCGCCAAATATCGCGTACTGGGTAAACCCGCCAGCGCCTGCTATGACTATTCCGCCGCGCGTATTCAACGCATGGCGGGCTACCTGAAGGTGTAACGACTCTGCGAGGCGGGCGCTAAAACAGCGCCAGCCGGGCGAGACGGTCCAGCGCGTTGCTCAGCGCGTCGTCCCCAGCCGTCAGACTGATGCGGATAAACCCTTCGCCCCCTTCGCCAAAACCAGTGCCTGGCGCCACCAGAATATGCGCCTCCTGCAGCAGCAGGCGGGCAAACTCTTGTGAACGGTACCCGGGCGGCACGCTCAGCCAGAGGAAGAACGTGCCTTGTGCGGTACGAACCGGCCAGCGCAGCGCGGCCAGTCGACGCAGAACCCACTCCCGGCGCTGATGATACGCCTCCGTCAGCTGCGCAATCCGTTCTGCCGGCAGGCTGAGCGCGGCGATCGCCGCATCCTGAATCGCGCCAAACACCGTGCTGTAGCTGTGGGTGTGCAGCTTTTTAAATGCCCGAATAATCGAGGCGTTGCCGACCGCGAAGCCGAAGCGCCAGCCGGCCATATTAAAGGTCTTGGAGAAGGTGTAGGTTTCCACTCCCCACGCCTTCGCGCCGGGCTGAGAGAAAAGGCTCAGCGGCGCGTCACTGGCCGCGCTGCCGATGGCCGCATAGGCAAAATCGTGCAGGATCGGCACCTGGTGACGGTGGGCAAACTGCAGGGCGCTGGCGAACAGCGCCGGCGTGGCGAGGGCGCCGGTGGGGTTATGCGGATAGTTAAGCACCACCAGCCCGGCCTTGTCAGCCACCTCCCGGGGGAGGTCGTTAAAATCCGGCAGGAAATGGTTCTCAGCCCTGAGCGGCAGGCCATAAAACGTCGCCTGGGACTGCAGCGCCGCTGAGCGATAAATGGGATAGCAGGGATCGGTGGAGATGAGGTATTGCCCGGGACGGAGCAGCGCCCGCGGGATGCCGCCAATACCGATATGCGAGCCCTGAAATACCGCGACTTCGCTGTGCGGATCGAATTCCACATCATACTGGCGACGATAAAAATGGGCGATCGCTTCGCGGACCTGCGGCTTGCCCCAGAATGAGGGGTAGCCATGGTTTTCACGACGATGAATGGCGCTCTGCAGCGCGTCAATCACTTCCGGCGGGGTGGGTTGATCCGGACTGCCGCTGGAGAGGTCGATCAACGGCAGCATGTCGGTGTTGACCTCCGCGGCCAGGTTTTCCAGCAGGCTGAACAGATTCTCTTCCAGGGCGTCCACCAGCGGTGAAGCAGCAAAATCAGGCATAATTTTCCAGGTTTACGTCATCAATAATCTGCCATCTTTAAGGGATTTATGGCGCCTGGCTAAATAACAATATCTGCAAAGGATGATTATTTTTAGGATATGTCAGGATGGCAAAAGGTTATGAGGAATAAGCAAAAGGAAATCCGGCGTTCTGGCTTACAACCCTCTTGCGGCTGTGATTTAATCGCTCAATATCGCCAACCTTCCAGGAAAATACCTTATGAACAAGTCAGTTGCGCTCGGGATGACGCTTGCCCTGTTATCCGCTACCTCTTTTTACGCCACCGCAGATCAAATTATTCGTATCGGCTTCAATCCCGGGCCGTATAAAGAGCAATTTGAAAAAGGGGTCGCCCCCTATTTATTGAGTAAAGGGTATAAAATCGAATATAAAGATTTTAGCGACGGTATTCAGGTCAATGACGCGGTAGCCCGCGGCGATATCGAAGCGAATATTATGCAGCATCCGGTATACCTGAAAGCGATCAATGAGCGGCTGGGGACCGATAACGTGGGCATTGTGCAGGTACCCACACCGCCGATGGGCCTGTATGGCGGTAAACTGACCACCCTGGGCACCCCGGCAGCCGGCACGGTGGTGTCGGTGCCAAACCAGCCGTCGAACGAATATCGCGCGGTGCTGGTGCTGGAAAGTCTGGGCTGGGTGAAGATTAAACCGGACAGCGATCCCGCCACCTTTTCCCAGCGCAATATCGTTGCTAACCCCTATAAAATCGTGCTTAAGGAGATGGACAATGCCCAGCAGGTTCGCGCGCTGCCGGACGTCGACTATGGCCTGATTCAGGGCAATTTCGCCGTCTCCAGCGGCATGGCGCTCACCTCAGCATTAAAGCTGGAGGCCGCCACCAGCCATTTTATTAACGTCGTGACCGTTGCCGGTAAAAATCAGAAGGCGCAGTTTGCCAAAGATATTATCGACGGCTATCACTCTGCCGATTTCAAAAAATATATTCTCAGCCATCCGCAGTATGATGGTTACCTGCTGCCTGATTATTTAAAATGAATAACGCGATGATAGAATTTCGCCATGTCAGTAAAACCTTTTCCAGAAAAGGGCACCCGGTTCTGGCCCTGCAGGATATTAATCTCAGTATCGACCGGGGCGATATTTTCGGCATTATTGGCTACAGCGGCGCAGGAAAAAGCACCTTATTGCGGCTGATTAATCGGCTGGAAACGCCGGGCGAGGGCGAGGTGGTGTTGAATGGTGAGCCGCTACAGGACTGCAGCGGCCAGCGACTGCAGGCGATCAAAAAAGATATCGGCATGATCTTTCAGAATTTTAATCTGCTGAATTCGAAAACGGTATTTCATAACATCGCTATCCCGCTTATTTTGCAGGGCCGCGACAAGGCCTTTATCCAGGCGCGGGTTGCGGAGCTGCTGGCGTTTGTCGACCTGAGCGACAAAATGCACAGCTACCCTAATGAGCTGTCGGGAGGGCAAAAGCAGCGGGTCGGTATCGCCCGGGCGCTGGCCACCAACCCGTCGGTGCTGCTGTGCGATGAAGCCACCTCGGCGCTCGACCCCCACACCACGGTACAGATCTTACTGCTGCTGCAGGAGATTAATCGCCGCTATGGCATCACCATTGTGCTGATTACTCATGAAATGTCAGTGATCCAGAAAATCTGTCACAAGGTGGCGGTGATGCAGGCCGGGCGCATTGTTGAGCAGGGGACGGTGTTCGATCTCTTTGCCCAGCCGCAGCATCCGGTCACCGCCAGTTTCGTGCAGTCGGTGGTGCACGATCGCCTGCCGCAGAGGGTGGCGTCGCTCCTGCAGCGCGATAACGGCGCCCGGGCTTTACGCCTCGAATTTATCGGCGCGACGGCCCGGCAGCCGATCATTAACCACCTGATCCGCGAGTATGCTGTCGAGGTGAATATCCTGTTTGCCAGCATGTCCGAAGTTCAGGGCCGGATACTGGGATTTATGATTGTGCAACTCCTCGGCGAGCCTGACGAAACCGAAGGCGCTATCACCCATCTGGCCGACGCAGGAGTGAAAATCACCCATGTTTGATCTGATTGATACCGCGATTACCGGCGAGCAGTTTCTGCTGGCGCTGCATGATACCCTGATTATGGTCGCCATCTCACTGGGCTTTGGCGCGCTGATCGGCGTCCCGCTGGGAATTGTGCTGGTGGTTTGCCGTCCCGGCGGCATCGTGGCCAACCCGGTGGTGCATCAGGCGCTGAATCCGCTGATTAACGTGCTGCGCTCGCTGCCGTTTATCATTTTGCTGATTGTGATCCTGCCCTTCACCAGGCTGCTGGTGGGCACGACTATCGGCACCGCGGGGGCCATCGTGCCGCTGATCGTTTTTGTCGCCCCCTATATTGCCCGGCTGGTGGAGAGCTCGCTGCTGGAGGTGGATGAGGGGATCCTTGAGGCCGCAGACGCCATGGGCGCTACCCCTCTGCAGACCGTCTGGCACTTTATGCTGCCGGAGGCGGCGGCGTCGCTGATTCTGGCTCTTACCACCGCGACCATCGGTCTGCTTGGCGCGACCGCCATGGCGGGAACGGTGGGCGGCGGCGGGATCGGCGATCTGGCGATCACCTACGGCTATCAGCGTTTCGACGCCTTTGCCACCCTCACCACCGCCCTGGTGCTGATTGTTATTGTCCAGCTTATTCAGACGCTGGGTACCCGCCTGGCTCGCCGGCTGCGTCGCGAATAACCGCTAATCCGCGCCGGGGTTGCCCCGGCTAGCGTGCGCAGACCGCGGCGAAGGCGCTGGCTACCCGTGCAATATTGCCGTGGTTGAGCCCGGCCACGCAGACGCGGCCGCTGGCGATCAGATAGATGCCGTGCTCTTCACGCAGAACGTCTACCTGATCGGCGCTAAAGCCGGTGTAACTGAACATGCCGCGCTGGGTCAGCAGATAGGAAAAATCCCCCACCGGCAGGGCTGCCTGCAGGGCCTTCACCAGCGCGACGCGCATGGTACTGATGCGGGTGCGCATGGCCTCCACTTCTTCCTGCCACAGGGCATTCAGCTCGGGATCATTGAGCACCTGCGACACCACCTGGGCGCCAAACCCCGGCGGGCTGGAGTAGTTGCGGCGCACGGTGGCTTTCAACTGGCCCAGCACGCGCCCGGCGGCATCGGCATTGTCACAGACCACCGACAGGCCGCCGACGCGCTCGCCGTACAGCGAAAAAATCTTCGAGAACGAGTTGCTGACCAGCGCCGTCAGCCCGGCGCTGGCGATGGCGCGGATGGCATAGGCATCTTCATCCAGCCCACGGCCAAAGCCCTGGTAGGCAATATCGAGGAACGGGATCAGCTCCCGGGCGATCAACACCTCAATCACCCGATCCCACTGCTCGGGGGTGAGATCGGCCCCCGTCGGATTATGACAGCAAGGATGGAGCAGCACGATGCTGCGCGGCGGGAGCTGCTGGAGGGCGGCAAGCATGGCGGGGAAATTGACCCCGTGGGTGGCGCTGTCGAACCAGGGATAGGTATGCACCTCGAAGCCTGCCCCGGCAAAGATGGCCACATGGTTCTCCCAGGTCGGATCGCTGACCCAGACCGCGGAGTCGGGGAAGTAGCGCTTGAGAAAATCCGCGCCCACCTTCAGCGCGCCGGAGCCGCCCAGCGTCTGGATGGTGGCGATGCGTCCGGTACGCAACGCCGGATGATGTTCGCCAAACAGCAGCGTCTGGACCGCGCGGCGATAGGGCGCCAGTCCCTCCATCGGCAGATAGAGGCTGGCCTTTTGCAACTGGCTCTGTAGCCGGTCAGCGGCCTGGCGGACCGCCTCCAGCTGAGGGATGATGGCCTGCTCGTTATAGTACAGCCCGATGCTGAGGTTAACTTTGTCTGCCCGGGGATCCTGTTGAAAGGCTTCCATCAGCGACAGGATAGGATCGCCCGCGTAGGCGTCGACGTTCTGGAACACAGTGGTTACTCCTGAAATGACCGTTAAAGGTGAAGCCATTACACCGCATAGCGTCCGGGGCGGTGGTTCATGGCGATAATCGAATTCAAAATCACGGCGCCGAGGACAGAGACCAGCAGCATCGGCAGGCTAACCACCCACAGCGAGGCGGTGACGATGCAGGCGTCCACTACCATCTGGAATTTACCAGCGCGGATGCCGCTTTTATCCTGCAGATAGAGGGCCAGAATATTGACGCCGCCGAGGCTCGCTTTATGGCGGAACAGCACCACAAAGCCGATACCGACCATGATGTTGCCGAAGAGGGTGGCGTAATAGGGGTTCAGGCGATCGACATGGATAAAGTAGCCGTGCAGGTCGGAGAACAGCGACACCAGTCCGACCGCGCAGAAGGTTTTCAGCGTGAAGGCGGCGCCCATCCGCCGGACGGAGAGCCAGTAGAAGGGCAGATTAATGGCGAAGAAAACCACGCCGAACGGCAGGTGGGTGGCGTAGTGGATCAGAAAGGCCATGCCTGCCGTCCCGCCGGTCAGGGCACCGGCCTGACGAAACAGGATAATGCCAAAGGAGATCATTAGCGTGCCGAACAGCAGCGCCAGGGCATCCTCCAGCCAGGTGTGAGTCAGTTTTTCAGGGGAAAGGACGTTATCCATAAATAAGCACTATCTTTTCGTTAACAAGGATAAGCTCTTGTTTGCAAAAATCGCACCAGAGGAGCGTGCCCGGGCGATCGTTTGCGGAAAAAATAGCCGTGGTTTAGCCTAACCTGTTGTTCTGACAGGAAGAGAAAATTGCACGGGTCGTGCGTTTTATGGTTTCCTAATGCGTGAATTGTGCGAATTTGCCGCTTGTCGCGCATTGTCTGGCCCCGCGTCTGCACCAGCGCAGGGCACTGTGCCCCGGTTCAGCGCAGCGGGGTCGTGCCCGGCATCAGCTGGCCGTTCTCTTTCAGGCGGTTGAGCACAACGGCAGTTTTCAGATGGGCCACCCCTTTGTTTTGCGCCAGAATATGGCTGATCAAATGGCTCAGACCGGGCAGGTCCGGGACCGTTACCCGCAGCAGATAATCGGCGTCGCCGGTGGTTTTCCAGGCGTCCAGAATGGCGTCCACTTCACTGAGCATCTGATGAAAGCTCTCCACGCATTGCGGGGTGTGATTCAGCAGACGCACCTCAATCAGGCCAAGCATCTCCTGCCCGGCGGCATCCGGCGCCAGACGCGCATGGTAGCCGAGGATAAGCTGCGCCTGTTCAAGGGCGATACGGCGGCGCGAACACTGGGAAGCGGACAGTCCGATAAGCTCGCTCAGTTCCTGATTGGTTAAACGGCCATTGGCCTGCAGCAGGGTAAGAATTTTCAGATCATAGTCGTCGATGTTGTACATAGTGGCCACTAGCGGAACGTAAAAGTGGCTAACAGCCTAACAGTTTTTTGCCTGGCGTGAAGCCTGGGCGGACGGCGGCAAAGCGGATGCACCAAAACGGGTCAGGTTCATGCATTAAGTCGCTCTTTTTCTCATGATCTGTGCGTAATCTGGCCATTTTTCGCGTGTGATGCGCCAGGTCAGCGCCGCGATGAGCAGCTACCGGAACTGATGCGAAAACAATAATTCAATATAATTCAATGAATTACTTTTTGTCTGCCGCTGCGCGGCGATCCGCTGGCCTGAAAGTTGCTACCGGCGAAAGTGACTTTTTACAGACAGGGGCAGGTCAGAGATGACAACGCAGCAAGAGCATCAGTTAAAACGCGGGTTAAAAAACCGCCACATCCAGTTGATTGCCCTCGGGGGGGCGGTCGGCACTGGACTGTTTTTAGGTATTGCGCAAACGATCCGTATGGCAGGCCCTTCGGTCCTGCTGGGGTACGCCATCGCCGGGGTTATCGCCTTCTTTATCATGCGTCAGCTTGGCGAAATGGTGGTAGAGGAGCCGGTGGCGGGTTCGTTCAGCCATTTCGCCAACCGCTACTGGGGGCCCTTCGCCGGGTTTATGTCAGGCTGGAATTACTGGGTGTTGTACGTGCTGGTAAGCATGGCGGAGCTGACGGCGGTGGGGATCTATATTCAGTACTGGTGGCCGGAGGTACCCACCTGGCTGTCGGCGGCGATCTTCTTCGTGGCGATCAATGCCATCAACCTGACGCACGTCAAAGTGTATGGCGAGCTGGAGTTCTGGTTCTCGATTGTCAAAGTGGCCGCCATCATCAGCATGATCGCCTTTGGCTGCTATCTGTTATTTAGCGGTCACGGCGGCCCGGCGGCGACGGTGGCCAACCTATGGCAGGACGGGGGATTTTTCCCTAACGGCATCACGGGCTTGGTGATGGCTATGGCGGTGATCATGTTCTCCTTCGGCGGGCTTGAGCTGGTGGGGATCACCGCGGCGGAAGCCGATGAGCCGCATAAAACCATTCCCAAAGCCACCAACCAGGTGATCTACCGGATTCTGCTGTTTTACGTGGGGTCGCTGGCGGTCCTGCTGTCACTCTACCCGTGGCGGAACGTCGTGGAAGGGGGAAGCCCTTTTGTGCTGATCTTTCACGCCATTGACAGCAATATTGTGGCCAACGCCCTCAATCTGGTGGTGCTCACCGCCGCGCTGTCGGTCTACAACAGCTGCGTCTACTGCAACAGCCGGATGCTGTTCGGCCTGGCTCAGCAGGGCAACGCCCCGCGTGCGCTGCTGCGAGTGAACCACCGCGGGATCCCATTGACCGCCCTGGCGGTATCCGCCGTCGCCACGGCGCTTTGCGTGGTGATTAACTATGTGATGCCCGGGAAAGCCTTTGCCCTGCTGATGGCCCTGGTGGTGGCCGCCCTGGTCATCAACTGGGCGATGATCTGCATCACTCATCTTAAGTTCCGCCGCGCGATGCAGCGGGCCGGGAAGGTAACGGCTTTCCAGAGTTTCGCCTATCCCCTGACAAACTGGCTGTGTCTGCTGTTTCTCGCCGGGATCCTCGGAGTGATGTATCTGACCCCGGACATCCGCATCTCCGTCTGCCTGATCCCGGTATGGCTGCTGATCCTTGCCGCAGGCTATCTGCTGCGCAGGAAAAGCGCGCTGGAGCCGGTGGCGGCGCTGGAGGAGCGTTAATCTGCGACGCCCTGCCTGGCGGCAGGGCGATATTATTGCGCTGAAAACATATAGCGCCAATATATAGGATGGTTTATATAATTACGATAAATGATAACTAACAATATCACGCTGAATATAAATGAGAATGTGAGGTGACCGCGCGCTTTTTATTGATCTTGCGTACCGCTTTGCTACTATCCAGCCGGCATTGAGTCTTTATTTTATAATGCCTGGAAATGGAATGAT
Organism: Klebsiella sp. GG_Kp175; assembly: GCF_040062325.1. Taxonomy (NCBI): domain Bacteria; kingdom Pseudomonadati; phylum Pseudomonadota; class Gammaproteobacteria; order Enterobacterales; family Enterobacteriaceae; genus Klebsiella; species Klebsiella sp. GG_Kp175. The sequence goes on from NZ_JBEAFX010000004.1 coordinate 433,180, forward strand.
AAAATACATAATGGAGTAGGGTATGAAGCATGTGCACAAGCTGGCCTGGATTGGCCTGTTCGTCAATATTATTATCTGTTTTGTCGCGCGTAATTTATTACTCGATGAAGGACAACTGAATTTCCATAGTCGGGTGGACAGCATGTGGTCCTGGCTGGTTCTTGCCCTGTTTATCGCCGTGGTGGTTCAGGCGCTCAGCATTATGCTGTCTGGCCGCTATCCTTATCTGGCCATTGTGCTGGCCTTTATTGGCGGTATCGTGATGATACCCATCAGCATGATCTTTCTGGTCGGCAGTATGTTCAGTTTTCAAACGCGGATTAACGCCGGTTTTACCCCGTGGCGGTCAACAACCGGGGCGATGGGCCGCAACGATAATCACCAGCTATTAACCTTTAATGCATCCGCTTTTTATCCGCAGGGAGCGCTGGCGCTCATCGCCGGGATAATTATCTTAATGATTGGCATGGGTATTGGCGGCGTATTTATTGCCGCCGGTATTCTGGCGCTGTGCAACGGCTATCGTCTGCAGAATCGGGTGGTGATTGGCGTCAGCGACGAGTCGATGATATTTACACCGGGTCTCTATGCCGACACCTACATTATTCCTTTGCGCGAGGTAGTTCTCGCTGAGCGCGGCAGTCATGATGCGAAAGTCCGGCTGCTCATCCCGTCGACAGGCAGAAGTATCACCTTGCGCAAAAAAATGCTCGCCGGCGATAACGTCAGCGACACCTTCGCCGCGATCCTTGCAAAACTGACCACCGTTTAGCGCCGGCAGGAAGAAAAGCCGCCAGCGGCAACGAGATCCCTGGCGGCGGAAGGGGAAACATCAACGGCAGGCGCGTCGGCCTGGCCTTTGGTATACAGCAACAGGCTGCCTGTTAATCCACGTTAGTAAAATAATCGCGCGCGGCGGTCTCGACGCGCTTCGCGTCCAGCCCGGTCTTCTCAGTGATCTGCTCGATAAACGGTTTAAATTTTTCGTTCATCACGTTCCCTCCTTCCCAGTGGGCGACGTAAAATTTGCACTGATAGCGATAAAAATGGAGAGTGGTATCTCCTAACGTGTAGTACATGAGCTTCTCCTGTCCGGTATTGCGGTCACCGCGTCCACAGCGTCAGCAACCTTTTTCTCATCACGATCGATCTGTTCTCTATCCTCCTCCCAATTGGCTGAAATTTCCAGCGGTGCTTTACGCAAAAAGGCAGGATAAAGAAAGGATAATCTGCTGACAGGCAGTGATTATTTCTGGAGTCAGGGCGGTGACCCGGTTACCTGCGGGCCGCGCAGATAACCGGAGTAGCGACAGGCTTAGCGCAGCGCGTTGCGCTCGTCGGCGGTCAGGTCGAGGGTTTGCGCCACGCCGCTTTCCGCGGAACGCACCGCCGCTTCCAGAACGGCCATTACCGCCAGCGCTTCAACCGGCGGCACCGGATTGGCGATCTGGCCCTTCAGCGCGTCGCGGATCTGCATATAGTACTGGCGCTGATCGCCCGACGGGGTAGGCTGAGTTTGGGCCTGCAGCGAGGCGTCATAGATCACCAGCTTGTCATCATCCTGACCCCAGCCGGCGCTCCCCGGTACCACACCCGCCAGCAGCTGGCTCTCCTGCTGGTCGGCCCGCGCTTTGACAACGCTGCCTTTATCGCCATGCACGGTAAAGCGCGAGGAGCCCCCCGCAACCAGCATGCTACAGTGCAGGATCGCTTTATGCGCCGGGTAGTTTAACACCACGTGCGCCCAGTCGTTGATCTCCGCGCCGTCGCGCAGGGTGGCGATGTTGCCCTGTACCGACTGCGGCAGACCAAACAGCTGCAGCGCCTGATCGATCAGGTGCGGCCCCAGATCAAACCATAAGCCGCTGCCGGGGACGTTCTGCTCGCGCCAGCGGACGCGGACTTCCGGGCGGAAACGGTCGAAATGGGACTCAAAATGTTTCACCGTGCCGATGACGCCCTGCTCAATAACCTGACGGATCCCGAGATAGTCGCTGTCCCAGCGGCGGTTATGGAAGACGGAGAGCAGGCGCTGTTTCTCCTGCGCCAGGGCGATCAGCTCCCGGGCCTCCTGCATATCAAGGGTAAAGGGTTTGTCCACCACCACATGCTTGCCGGCGTTCAGCGCCAGGCGGGCCAGCGGCGCGTGCGTGGCGTTGGGGGAGGCGATGACCACCAGATCGACATCCGGATGCTGGACCGCCGCTTCGGGGGAGGCGATCACCGTGACGTCCGGCAGGTCGCGTTTGACTTTTTCTTCATCACGCGAGGCGACGAAGGCCAGGTTCAGGCCCGGCACCGAACGGATAAGCGGCGCGTGGAAGGTCTTACCGACGAAGCCATAGCCAATCAGGGCGATATTTATCGTGTTGTTACTCATCAGGTTCTCCGCGTTGTTAAGCATCAGCAATATGTACAGAGAGGGCAGGGTCATCCCCCAGCTCAGGCCAGGGACGATCGAGGAAAAGATGGTGAATGTCGCTGAGACCGGCCACCAGCCAGGGTTCGCAATGGTTGACTTTGGTATGGTCCGCCACCAGCCAGTGTTCCGCGCTGGCGGCGAGCATGGCGCGTTTTACGTCGGCATCGGCCTCCTGGCTGGCGCTCAGTCCAAGCTCGGCATGCAACGCGCAGGCGCCGAGAATCGCGATATCGGCGCGGTAGCGCGCTACCAGCGACAGCGTGGCGCTGCCGGCGAACAGCCGCTGCTCACTGTCCCACTGGCCGCCAAGCAGGATGAGCTGGATATCGGCGCGGTCGCTAAACAGCTGGGCGATATCCAGCGAAGCGGTGATCACGGTCATGGGGCCTTTCAGCTGGCTAGCGACGGCCAGCAGGGTACTCCCGGCGTCGAGAAACAGCGTCGAACCGGAGGGGATGCGCGCGGCGACCTGCTGGCCGAGACGCTGCTTGGTTCCGGGGAGCAGGGCGTTTCTTCCCTGGCGCGTCATCGCCGGGACGTTAAGCGCGATGGCGCCGCCGTGGCTTTTCTGCAGTACCCCCTGGTTTTCCAGCTCGCTGAGATCCCGGCGTATGGTATCGGCCGACACCTGCAGCGCATCAACCAGTTCGCTGATGCTCAGCTGACCGGTTTCACTCAGCCGGTCGAGGATGTGTTTTTGTCGGGCGAGCTTATGCATGACGAGAGACTCCGCAAGTTGACGCAATAAACGGCATAATACAGCATAAAGTCGCAAAATAAACCGCAAAAAGTCGCACTGAGGCGCGCAAAACCTGAAGAACTTGATTTCACTACACTTTAACGTTAAATGAGGAAGGTGGGCGCGGCCCGGGGGAAAGCGCTTTTTAATGAAGCGATTAGCCCCTTTCACCGGGCAATAAACAGCGAAAAAGCGCGCTTTCGCGTACCTTATACAGAGTGGGTGCAATGTGACAGGCATGGATTAACGGAGGTTGAGTGGACGCGATTAAAGGCTCGGAGTTGCAGATACCGGACGCGATCTTCGCGTGGGTGCTAGACGGGCAGGGGGGCGTGAAGCCGCTCGCCGATAACGATATTATCGACAAAGAGAAGCCCTGCTGGCTGCATCTCAACTATACCCATAGCGACAGCGCCGACTGGCTGGCTGCCACCCCGCTACTGCCCAATAACGTGCGCGATGCCCTGGCAGGCGAGAGCACCCGACCGCGGGTAACGCGGATCGGCGACGGGGCGCTGATCACCCTGCGCTGCATCAACGGCAGCACCGATGAACGCCCAGACCAGCTGGTGGCGATGCGTCTCTATATGGATGAGCGGCTGATCGTCTCCACTCGTCAGCGCAAAGTGCTGGCGCTTGACGATGTGCTGGGCGACCTGAAGGAGGGCAATGGGCCGACGGACTGCGGCAGCTGGCTGGTGGAAGTCTGCGACGCGCTGACCGATCATGCCAGTGAGTTTATTGAACAACTGCACGACCGAATAATCGACCTCGAAGACGACCTGCTCGATCAGCAGGTGCCGCCGCGCGGTTTCCTTGCCCTGCTGCGTAAACAGCTGATCGTGATGCGCCGGTATATGGCGCCGCAGCGCGATGTTTACGCCCGGCTGGCCAGCGAGCGACTGCCGTGGATGAGCGACGATCAGCGGCGGCGGATGCAGGATATCGCCGAGCGGCTGGGGCGCGGGCTGGATGAGATCGACAGCTGCATCGCCCGCACGGCGATCATGAGCGATGAGATCGCCCAGATTATGCAGGAGTCGCTGGCGCGGCGGACCTATACGATGTCCTTGATGGCGATGGTGTTTCTGCCCAGCACCTTTTTAACCGGCCTGTTCGGCGTCAACCTCGGCGGGATCCCTGGCAACAGCTGGCATCTGGGGTTTAGCCTCTTCTGCCTGATGTTAGTCGTTGTCATCGGTGGTGTTGCATGGTGGTTACATCGCAGTAAATGGTTGTAAAGAATCGCCTTTTAGCAGCGATGATGCCGGGAAAACCCGGCAATGTTTGAGCGAAATCAATAAACCCTCTACCCATTCAGGGCAATATCTCTCTCGCAGGTGAATGCAACGTCAAGCGATGGGCGTTGCGCTCCATATTGTCTTACTTCCTTTTTTGAATTACTGCATAGCACAATTGATTCGTACGACGCCGACTTTGTTGAGTCGGCTTTTTTTTTGCGCTCTCCTGACCAGCTTCTACGCTTACTAAGACACCCGACGGTCTTCAGGCCGTTTACGCCTGCGGGTACGCCCGTATCACTTTCCGGGAGGCCACTATGCATTACGCTTCAGGGCTGACAGCCCAGTCTATCCCCATCTCGCCCGAGCCGAACGATCCGGTTCCTTTACCCGATCCACGACCGCGTCCGCAGCCGCAGCCCGATCCGCCGCCTGATGAAGAGCCGATTAAATTGTCGCATCAGGCGCGGAGATCTGCGAGGATACGCGCCTGCAGATCGTCTGTCCTTTAATACGAGAATACATTGTGACCGCTTTTTCTACCCTGACTGTTTTACCTGCCGCCCAATTAGCCAACCTTAACGAGCTGGGTTATCTGTCGATGACGCCGGTTCAGGCCGCCGCCCTGCCGGCGATCCTCGCGGGGAAAGATGTGCGCGTGCAGGCAAAAACCGGCAGCGGAAAAACGGCCGCCTTCGGGCTGGGTCTGCTGCAGCATATCGATCCGTCGCGCTTTGAGACCCAGTCGCTGGTGCTGTGTCCGACCCGCGAACTGGCCGATCAGGTTGCCGGCGAGCTGCGCCGTCTGGCGCGCTGCCTGCCGAACATCAAGATTTTGATGCTCTGCGGCGGGCAGCCGTTTGGCGCCCAGCGCGATTCACTGCAGCACGCCCCGCATATTATCGTCGCCACTCCGGGCCGTCTGCTCGATCATCTGCAGAAGGGGACGGTCTCTCTCGACGCGCTGCAGACCCTGGTGATGGATGAAGCGGACCGCATGCTCGATATGGGCTTCAGCGACGCCATCGACGAGGTGATCCGCTTCGCGCCGGCTGACCGGCAGACGCTGCTGTTTTCCGCCACCTGGCCTGCGGCGATCGCGGCGATCAGCGGTCGGGTGCAGCGTCATCCGGAAACGATTGAGATTGACAGCGTCGATGCGCTACCGGCTATCGAACAGCAGTTCTTTGAAGTTTCCCGTCACGGCAAGATTGCGCTGCTCCAGCGTCTGCTCAGCCAGCATCAGCCGGCGTCCTGCGTGGTGTTCTGCAATACCAAGCGCGATTGCCAGGCGGTCTGCGATGCGCTCAACGCCGCCGGGCAGAGCGCATTATCGCTGCACGGTGACCTCGAGCAGCGCGACCGCGATCAAACGCTGGTGCGCTTCGCGAACGGCAGCGTCCGGGTTCTGGTGGCGACCGATGTCGCTGCCCGCGGCCTGGACATCAAATCTCTCGCGCTGGTGGTGAACTTCGAGCTGGCCTGGGATCCGGAAGTGCATGTGCACCGCATCGGCCGTACCGCCCGCGCCGGCGAACAAGGTCTGGCTATCAGCTTCTGCGCGCCGGAAGAGGCGCAGCGCGCCACCATTCTGGCCGACATGCTGCAGTTATCCCTCAACTGGCTGCCGGCGCCGGCGGGCAACGCTATCACGCCGCTGACGGCGGAGATGGCGACGCTGTGCATCGACGGCGGAAAAAAGGCGAAAATGCGCCCGGGGGATGTGCTGGGGGCGTTGACCGGTGATATGGGATTTGATGGCGCCGATATCGGCAAAATTAACGTCCACCCGGCCCACGTCTATGTGGCGATCCGCCAGAATATGGCGCAGAAGGCGTATAAGCAGTTACAAAACGGCAAGATCAAAGGCAAAGCCTGCCGCGTACGACTGCTGAAGTAAGGGCAGCATAGCGCGTCTCAGGCGGCGGCCTGAGACGCTTGCGGGTTACTTGACTTCCACTACGTTCAGACGCAGCTCATCCAACCGGGCGTCCTCTTCCTCCGGCTGCCAGCCGGCAGGCTGCAGGGGAATCTCTTCCCTGTCAAACGCTAAATCGCCGCCGTCCACCACCTCGGAGCCGTGGGTGATACCTTTAAAATCAAACAGATTAACGTCGCTCAGGTGCGAAGGCACCACGTTCTGCATTGCGCTAAACATGGTTTCAATGCGTCCCGGATAACGCTTATCCCAGTCGCGAAGCATATCGGCGATCACCTGGCGCTGCAGGTTAGGCTGCGAACCGCACAGGTTGCAAGGAATGATCGGGAAGCCCTTGGCCTGGGAGAAGCGCTCGATGTCCTTTTCGCGGCAGTAGGCCAGCGGGCGGATGACGATGTGTTTGCCGTCGTCGCTCATCAGCTTCGGCGGCATTCCTTTCATTTTGCCGCCGTAGAACATATTCAGGAACAGCGTCTGCAGGATGTCGTCTCGATGATGGCCGAGGGCAATCTTGGTGGCGCCAAGTTCGGTGGCGGTACGGTAGAGAATGCCGCGACGCAGGCGAGAGCACAGCGAGCAGGTGGTTTTCCCTTCCGGGATCTTCTCTTTGACGATGCCGTAGGTGTTCTCTTCAACAATCTTATATTCAACGCCCAGCTGCTCAAGATACGCCGGCAGAATATGCTCCGGGAACCCAGGCTGTTTCTGGTCGAGATTCACCGCCACCAGCGAGAAGGAGATGGGCGCGCTTTTCTGCAGGTTACGCAGGATCTCCAGCATGGTATAGCTGTCCTTGCCGCCTGACAGACAAACCATAATGCGGTCGCCCTCTTCAATCATATTGAAGTCGGCGATCGCCTCACCGACGTTGCGGCGCAGACGTTTCTGCAGCTTATCGATGTTGTATTTTTCTTTTTTACTAATTTCTTGATTTTGCAGCATGTAATAGTGGCTCAATTCATAGTGTGGCATCAGAAGAGCACGCGTTGTGCCAGCCGCTGGACAACGTGGCGCTGGCGCGTAGCAATTAATGAGGTCTGACAGACAACCGTGGCGTGTATGGTACGGATTCAGGGGCGGAATGTCAGCATCTTTCCGGCACTTTCCGCTGCGGGCAGGCAAGCTGGTGGAGCAGAAGTAAAAATAAACAGCCCGCCGGGCGGCGGGCTGTGGCGCTAGCGGACGACCAGCACCGAGCACTCGGCGTGGCGGACCACCGCGGCGGCGTTGGAGCCCAGCAGATAGGTGGTGATATCCGGCCGGTGCGAAGCGATGATCACCAGGTCGGCGGGTAGCGACTTGGCGAGGGCCAGGATCTTATCTTTTGGCGATCCTTCGGCAACGTGAAAATGTTTCCGATCTTCCGGGATAGAGAACTGTTTCGCGAGTTCTTTAAGCTGCGTTTCCGTTCCTTCACGCAGCTCATCCATACCAGGCAGTTCGGCGGTATAGGCCATTCCCAGTGAGGCATAATAAGGCAGGGAAGGGATAACGGAGAGGAAATGGACCTCAGCGTCGTCAATCCGCGCTTCCGATTCAACGTGACTGATAATGCGTTCAGTAAATTCTTTATCAGAGATATCGATGGGGACAAGAATCATTCTGCTCATAAAACCTCCTGTTTAAGTATCCCCTCATATTGTACGGCATTATGGCACGTTTTGTATCATGACCGCAGTCACACTTTGACATTAACGTGGCTTGTGTTCGGGAAATTTTCCCTTTATCACGCCGTCATAAAAGCGACCTTTTGACACCACCTGTAAAAAGTCACGAAAAATACGCGGTGGAACGCCGGTATATTGCAACGGCGGCTGGTGATAAAAACAAATTTCCAGCGTGGCGGAGGCGTCATCATAGGCGACAGAGATAATTCGGGAAGATTTAACCGGGTGATGATGCATGATGGACGTCCTCGGGCAGGCACTGACTGAGCACGACTATATCACTAAACGGACGCTTATTTTAAGCGGTGGGATATATTGTTTTGTTTTAGCTGCTGCGATGCAGAGAGAGAAAGCCCGCCGGAACCGGCGGGCTGGCGCATCAGAACTGGTAAACCAGGCCCAACGCGATGATGTTGTCGGTAGAGATACCGTTGTCTTTGTAGAAGCTGTCGTTGTCATCCAGCAGATTGATTTTGTAATCAACGTAGGTTGACATATTACGGTTGAAGTAATAGGTGGCGCCGACGTCCATATATTTGACCAGATCTTTATCGGCGTAGCTGCCGGTATTATAGAGATCTTTGCCTTTGGACTGCAGATAGGAGATAGCCGGACGCAGACCAAAGTCGAACTGATACTGAGCGGTGACTTCGAAGTTTTGCGTTTTGTTGGCCACGCCGTCGTTGCCGTAAGGGGTCATGTTGCGGGTTTCAGAGTACATGGTCGCCAGGTAGATATTGTTGGCGTCGTACTTCAGGCCAGCGGTCCAGGCTTCAGCTTTATCGCCACGGGCGTTGGTCTGGGTCATCTGGTCGTTGGTACGGTCAGATGAGGTGTAGGCCGCTGCCGCGCTGATGCCCATGCCGAAGTTATAGGAGGTGGAAAGACCGAAACCGTCGCCGTTGTCAAAGCGAACATCGCTGTCGCTGCTGCGGTTGTTGGTGCCGACGTTGATGTCCTGGGCGTTCTGGCCTTCGTTTTTACCCTGATACTGCAGGGCGAAGTTCAGACCGTCTACCAGACCGAAGAAGTCGCTGTTACGGTAGGTCGCGACGCCGTTGGCGCGGCCTGCCATAAAGTTATCCGCATAGGTGTAAGAGTCGCCGCCGAACTCCGGCAGCATATCGGTCCAGCCTTCGACGTCGTACAGCACGCCGTAGTTACGACTGTAGTCGAAGGAACCGTAATCGCCCACTTTGATACCGGCGAAGGCCAGACGGGTCCACGCCTGATCGCCGGCGCTTTCGGTATTGTTGGCCTGAACGTTGTATTCCCACTGGCCGTAACCGGTGAGCATATCGTTGATCTGGGTTTCGCCTTTAAAGCCAAAGCGAACGTAAGTTTGGTCGCCGTCTTTTTTCGAGTCGCTGGAGAAATAGTGCAGACCGTCTACCTTGCCATAGACATCTAATTTATTTCCGTCTTTATTATAAATTTCCGCCGCATGTGCGGCGCCAGCGGCTAATAAAGCCGGAATAACGAGGGCCAGTACTTTTCTTTTCATGAAGAAATTCCTTTAACTGTTTTTATGTTTTAGCTTCCGGGAAGGAAGTGAACTCATGCTAAAGGAGCGGTCTGAGATATGGTAAGACTCAATTGTTACGATATAAGTAAATTCTAAATAAAATAATACTGAAGTAATGGTGATAATTATGATGAATACATCTTCAGCTAATATACAAAATAAAAATTATACATGGTCAGTTTGATCGCGTATTATTCGGGCGTTATATGCCTTTATTGTCATGCCAAGCATTTTTATTTGCCGTCGCATTCTGCGGAATGATTTTGTTATCGGTAAAACGACAAGCCCGAACTTTATGTTCGGGCTTTTTTTATGGCTGCGGGATGGAAAATAACCTTAGCTCTCGCTCGGTGATTTCTCCGCTTTGCCAGCCAGCTGGGCGAGGAAGTCGTAGCGCTTCTGCAGGTCGGCGGCAGCATCTTTCCACAGCTGCTCCGCCACTTCCGGCTGCTGCGCATTCAGGCGACGGAAGCGTTGCTCATTGAGCAGCGTCTCAGCCAGGGCGTCTGACGGTGGGCGAGAGTCGAGCGCCAGCGGGATCTTGCCTTCTTCCGCCCGACGTGGGTCGAAGCGGTAGAGCGGCCAGAAGCCGGTGGCGGTCAGCTGACGCATTTGATCGTGGCTGAGCGCCAGATCGTAGCCATGCTCTTCGCAAGGACTGTAGGCGATGATCAGCGACGGCCCCGGATAGGCTTCCGCTTCCTGAATCGCTTTCACCGTCTGGTTCAGCTGCGCGCCCAGCGAAATCTGCGCCACATAGACATGACCGTACATCATCATGCTGACGCCAAGATCTTTGCGCGCCTTGCGTTTACCGTGCTCGCCAAACTTAGTGACCGCCCCCAGCGGGGTGGCTTTTGACGCCTGGCCGCCGGTGTTGGAGTAACACTGGGTATCCAGCACCAGAATGTTGACGTTTTCCGTCAGGCTCAGCACATGATCCAGGCCGCCGAAGCCGATATCGTAGGCCCAGCCGTCGCCGCCGATCAGCCAGACGGATTTCTCCACCAGCGCGTCGGCATCGGTCAGCAGCTCTTCAGCGCCTTGCACGCCGGTCAGCGCCTGGCGCAGGGCCGCCACTTGTTCACGGCGCGCTTCCGGCGTCGCCTCGGCATGCAGCGCCGCGTTCAGCTCTGCCGGCAGCTGGTCGGCGAATTCGCTCAGCAGGCGCATCACGCGCTGGCGATGTTGATCGACGGTTAAGCGGAAGCCGAGCCCGAATTCAGCGTTATCCTCAAACAGCGAGTTGGCCCACGCCGGGCCGCGGCCGTTGGCGTCGGTCGTGTACGGGGTCGAGGGCAGGTTGCCGCCGTAAATGGATGAGCAGCCGGTGGCATTGGCAATCAGCATCCGGTCGCCATACAGTTGGGTCAGTAGTTTGATATACGGCGTTTCGCCACAGCCGGAGCAGGCGCCGGAGTATTCAAACAGCGGGCTGATCAGCTGCGAAGTGCGGATATCAATACGCTCCAGTTTGCTGCGGTCGATTTCCGGCAGGTTGAGGAAGTAATCGTAATTCACTTTCTCCTCTTCCACATGCTCCAGGCGCGACATCATATTGATGGCCTTGATCTCCGGATTCTGGCGATCTTTTGCCGGGCACACTTCCACGCACAGGTTGCAGCCGGTGCAGTCTTCCGGGGCGACCTGCAGTACGTATTTCTGCCCGCGCATATCGCGGGACTTGACGTCCAGCGAGTGCAGACTGGCAGGAGCGTTCTCCATCTCTTCCGGCGCGACCACTTTGGCGCGGATTGCCGAGTGCGGGCAGGCGGCGACGCAGTGGTTGCACTGGGTACATAGCGCTTCCTTCCAGATGGGGATCTCTTCGGCGATGTTGCGTTTCTCCCAGCGCGTGGTGCCCATGGGCCAGGTGCCGTCCGGCGGTAGGGCGGAGACCGGCAGCGCATCCCCGAGACCGGCCAGCATCGCGGCGGTGACCGTTTTGACGAAATCCGGCGCGGCGTCGGAGACCACCGGCGGGCGGTTCGGACTGTTGGCATTCACCGGCTGCAGCGGCACTTCCGCCAGCGATTCGCGGGCCAGGGCCAGCGCCTGCCAGTTGCGTTCCACCAGCTCCTGGCCTTTGCTGCTGTAGCTTTTGGCGATGGCCGCCTGCAGTTCCGCCAGCGCGCTGTCGCCAGGCAGGATGTGAGTCAGATGGAAGAACGCCATCTGCATCACGGTATTAATGCGCGCCCCAAGGCTACATTCGCGGGCGATCTTCGCCGCGTTGACCACGTAAAAACGCGCTTTTTTCTGATTCAGGGTGGCCTGCACTTCCTGCGGCAGGCGGGACCAGACTTCATCGGCGCTGTACGGCGTGTTGAGCAGGAAAATGCCGCCGTGCTTCAGCCGCTCGGCCATCTGGTATTTATCGATAAACTGCAGCTGGTGGCAGCCAACGAAATCGGCCTGCGAAATCAGATACGAAGAACGAATCGGCTTTTCGCTGACCCGCAGATGGGAGACGGTCAGGCCGCCCGCCTTCTTCGAGTCATAGACAAAGTACCCCTGGGAGAACCACGGGGTGGAATTGCCGATGATTTTGATATTATTTTTGGTGGCCGACACGCTGCCGTCGCTGCCGAGGCCGTAGAACAGCGCTTCGAGCTTGGCCTCTGATGGCAGAGTATTTTCGCCCAGCGGCAGCGACAGGTTGGTCACGTCGTCATAGATGCCGACGGTAAAGCGCGGCTTCGGCTGGGCGGCCTGCAGCTCATGGAATATCGCCAGCACGCATTCCGGACCGAACTCCTTGGAAGAGAGACCGTAGCGGCCGCCGATGGTCCGCGGCAGCGTCTCGCGCTCGCCGCGGTTAAAGGCTTCCGCCAGGGCGGTCATCACGTCGAGATACAGTGGCTCCGCGTGCGCGCCAGGTTCTTTGGTGCGATCCAGCACCGCCACCGCCCGGGCGCTCTCCGGCAGCGCTGCCAGCAGGTGGGCGGCGGAGAATGGGCGATAGAGGCGCACTTTCAGGACGCCGACTTTCTCGCTGCGGCTCAGCAGTTCATCGACCACCTCTTCGCAGGTGCCGATGGCCGAGCCCATAATGACGATCACGCGTTCCGCCTGCGGATGGCCGTAAAACTCAAACGGTTTGTAATGGCGGCCGGTGGCGGCGGCGAAGTCATCCATCGCTTTCTCGACATGATCATAAACCGCGTCGTACCACGGGTTGGTGGCCTCCCGCGACTGGAAGTAGGTGTCAGGGTTGGCGGAGGTCCCGCGGATCACCGGGTGTTCCGGATTGAGCGCGCGCTGGCGATGCTCAGCGATTTTCTCCTGCGGCAGCAGGGCGCGAATCGTGTCATCCGCCAGCGGGGCGATTTTGTTGATTTCGTGCGAAGTGCGGAAACCATCAAAGAAATGAATAAACGGCACCCGGCTTTGCAGCGTGGCGATATGCGATATCAGCGCGAAATCCTGCGCTTCCTGAACGCTGCTGGCGCACAGCATGGCGCACCCGGTCTGACGCACGGCCATCACATCGGAATGGTCGCCGAAGATCGACAGCGCGTGGGTGGCGACAGTGCGGGCGGCGACGTGCAGGACAAACGGCATCAGCTGGCCGGCCAGTTTGTACAGCGTGGGGATCATCAGCAGCAGGCCCTGCGATGAGGTAAAGGACGTGGAGAGGGCGCCAGTCTGCAGCGCGCCATGTACGGCGCCAATGGCGCCTGCCTCCGACTGCATTTCGACCACGCGTGGCACATCGCCCCAGACGTTTTTCAGCCCATTGCCGGCCCAGGCGTCAGCCTGTTCCGCCATCGTTGAACTGGGCGTGATCGGGTAGATGGCGATAACTTCACTGGTGCGAAACGCGACGGAAGCGACCGCGCCATTACCATCAATCGTAATCATATGAAGACACCCTTACATTGCGCAAAAGAATGGACGCGTGAAACCGCGACGCGCCCTGTAATTATATAAGAGGTAGTTTAGCAAACCGTTGGCGCCGCCATTTTTGCATTTGTGTCCTCAATACGACGGCTACCCGTGACCAGATCAATATTTTGCGCGGTTCGCGGAGAAAGTAGCTTTTCTGGACGTGAAGGCGAGCCATCGCCCGGTGACTATCCCGGTGCAGATCAACCTTTACGCAGAAATTTGCTAGAAAATGTTAATGAGACGCATAAATACGTACTTCCCCTCTCGACGCCGCGCGCCACGCTGCCTATTATTCTTGGGTTTGCTTTTTAAGACGTTTCCGAGGGGAGAGAAAATGCGAGCTGCGATGTTAGTGGGGTGTGCGGCGCTGTTGCTGTCGGCGTGCAGTAGTGAACCCGTTCAGCAGGCCACGGCGGCGCACGTCACGCCAGGAATGCGGGCGGCGATGAGCGACGCCGGTCAGGCCAACTGCGCCATGATAGGAGGCTCGTTATCGGTGGCTCGTCAGCTCGATGGTTCAGCGATTGGCATGTGCGCGCTGCCGAACGGTAAACGCTGCAGCGAGCAGGCGCTGGCGGGCGGAAGCTGCGGCTATTAATGGCAGCCCCGCAGCGGGCTCAAAACGCCGGCTAGTGCATCAGGTCGGCGAGCTTATAGACCAGCGTCTGGTCGGCGGTCGCCAGCGTCAACTGGTTTTCCGTCAGATCAACCTGCGCGCCCTCGCGCAGCATCTTACCAATGGTCGCATCAAGGGTATTAAGCTGGGCATCGTGGCACAGCATCCGGGTCATCGCCAGCGATTTGACCTTCAGCTCGCCGTCCGACACCTTACCTTCCCCGCTGAAGCCGTTGCACATATTGCCCGAAACATACATATTGCCGGTGATAGCCATCTTCTCGCCGAAGCTCAGCTCCAGCGGCCGGTCGCCAGCGTTTACCGCCTGGCCGTTGACGCTGGTCAGCACGAAACGATGATGCTGTAGCTGTTCCGCGCCGGTGGACACCTTACTGTTATAGACACAGCCGGACAGCAGCAACCCTGCCGCCAGTAATGCCGCAAATTTGTTCATTTTCACTCCTAAACATTCACATTACTAATAAAACAAAGCCAGTGTAACGGTATCGCAGCGGGGATCTGTGGGGATTATCTGAATGTGCTCCCCCCGGGGAGAGGAGCACAAAAGGGAAAGGAATCAGACGATAGCGTTCGGGCAGGTTTCACCGTTGGCGACCTGCTGCAGATTGCCCAGGGTGGTCTCCGAAATGCTGATCAGCGCCTCGGCGGTGAGGAACGCCTGATGGCCGGTGAACAGCACGTTGTGGCAGGCGGAGAGGCGACGGAAGACGTCATCCTGGATCACGTCGTTGGATTTGTCTTCGAAGAACAGATCGCGTTCGTTCTCATAAACGTCCAGCCCCAGCGCGCCAATTTTTTGGTGCTTCAGGGCATCGATGGCCGCCTGGGAGTCGATCAGCGCGCCGCGGCTGGTGTTAATCACCATCACTCCGTCCTTCATCTGATCGAAAGCCCCGCGATTGAGCAGATGGTAGTTTTCGTCGGTCAGCGGGCAGTGCAGGGAGATCACGTCCGACTCCTTGTACAGCGTGGCGAGGTCGACATATTCCACCCCCAACTCCAGCGCGGCGGCGCTTGGGTACGGGTCGAACGCCAGCAGACGCATGCCAAAACCTTTGAGGATCCGCAGCATCGCCACGCCAATTTTCCCGGTGCCGATCACCCCGGCGGTTTTACCATACATGGTGAAACCGGTGAGGCCTTCCAGGGAGAAATTAGCATCACGGGTACGCTGGTAGGCGCGGTGGATGCGGCGGTTAAGCGACATCATCATGCCGATCGCATGCTCAGCCACCGCTTCCGGCGAGTAGGCCGGGACGCGCACGACGCGCAGGCCAAGCTCTTTCGCCGCCTCGAGGTCGACGTTGTTAAACCCGGCGCAGCGCAGGGCGATATACTTCACGCCGTGGGCCTTCAGCTCCTCCAGCACCGGACGGCTGCCGTCGTCATTGACGAAGATGCATACCGCTTCGCAACCGTTGGCGGTTTTGGCGGTTTTCTCAGTCAGCAGGAAGTCGAAGAATTCCAGTTCAAAGCCGTAGGTATCATTCACGTGCTGCAGGTACTTTTTATCGTACTGCTTCGTACTGTAAACCGCGATTTTCATAAGACTTTTCTCCAGTGATTATAACGTCACGGTAGCATATTTAAAATAATCGTACAATTATTAAAAAATAGTTTAAATGGCAGGTGCTTATCCTAATTCTAGAGCATATCGCGGATTTGAGGAATCTCTTTGAAAGACAAAGTTTTTTTTACCACAAACTCAGGCTTAAAGCGCCGGGGGAGAGCAGCAGAAACGGCCACAGCAGACCGGAGCTGACGTTAGCCAGCTGAAACGACCACAGCGGCAGGCCGCTGGCGCCGCTGACCAGGGGCAGGGTGGCGCGCAGGGGAGAGAGAAAGCGGCTGAAAAAGACCGCCCACAGCCCGCGGCGCTGAAAAAAGAGTCGGCTGCGGGCCAGCCGCTCGGCGGTCAGCCAGCGTAACTGCGTAAGGCGGTGACGATAGCGAACGCCCAACCACCACGAGAGCCAGAATCCGCCGATGGCGCCGAGGCTGGCGCTGGACCACATTAGCAGGAAATGACCGAGGCTGGCGGAAGCGAATGTCCCCAGCAGCAGCAGGCCGGAGGTGCCCGGGATGGCCAGCGACACCAGCGCGCAGGATTTAGTGAAAGTGAGCAAGAAAACCATCAGTAATACCAATGGATAGTGGCCCTGTGCGCTCTCAATGAGCGAGATAATTAACGACACCGTCTCTCCCGCAAGCAATACCTATCTTTCTGGAGTGTGGCAGGGGGTGCTTAAACAAAAGTTAAATGGTGACGGCCGATCGCCGCGCCGCGATACCGGCTGGCAACTATGCTTTAACAGGTCGCGAACTTTCACTCACTGGTCGAACGTGTCACAATGGGCGCCTTTCGGCTTTTACTTATGTTGAATCAGGATATTAACTGCCCATGAAGGGTAAATATAAAGCCGCCATCGCGCTGGTGTTAGCGCTGGTGTTACTGCCGCTAACCCTGCTGTTGACGCTGACCCACTGGGTGCCGACGCTGGCGGGCATCTGGCTGCCCGTGGGCACTCATATCGCTATGCAGGAGAGCCCGCGTCTTACGCGTTCCGCCCTGCTGATCCCCGATCTGCGCTATCTGGTGGGCGAGTGTGAACTCGCCAGGGTGACCGATGCCCGTCTCTCGCGCCCCAGCCGCTGGCGGCTGCATATTGGCCAACTTGACATCAACAGCGCCTGCCTGAGCAAACTGCCGGCCAGCGATCCCACGCCCGGATCGCCGCGCACCCTTGCCGAATGGCAATCGATGCTGCCCTACAGCTGGTTAACTATTGATAACCTGCGGCTGTCGCCGTGGGAAAAATGGCAGGGGCGGCTGGTGATGTCACTGACCCCTGCGCAGCAGGATATCGGCTTTGCCGGTAACGATTTGAGCCTGCAGGCGCGCTTGCGCGGCCAGGCGCTTACCGTCAGCCAGTTCAGCGCCCGGCTGGCTGACGATCAGCCGCCGGTGAAGCTGGTGGGGACCTTCCATCTGCCGCTGGTGCCGGATGGCCTGCCGGTCGATGGCCAGATGCAGGGCACCTTCGAATTCCCGCAGACTGCGGAATGGATCGATGCCGAGCTGACGTGGCAGCATAATCGCGGCCAGCTGTTGGTCACCCCACGCGGCGAGGTGGAGCCCATTCTCGACCTGCCGTGGGAGATCACTCCGGAGCGGATCACCATCAGCGACGGCCGCTGGCGCACCCGCTACGAGGCGTATCCGCTGAGCGGCCGCGTGGCGCTGTCGGTGGGTAACTGGCAGCAGGGCACGGAACAGATGATCGTCAGCGGTCGCTTGAATGTTCTCACCGAGGGGCATGCCGGAAAAGGCAACGCGGTGCTGAATATCGGCCCGGGCAAGCTGAGCATGGATAACAGCGACCTGCCGCTGCGACTCACCGGCGAGGCCAAGCTGGGGGAGATGATCTTTTACGCCGCGCTGCCGGCCCAGCTCAGCGGGTCGCTGGTCAGCCCGCAGCTGGCGTTTCACCCCGGGGCGCTGCTGCGGTCGCGCGGGCGGGTGATCGACGCGCTGAACATTGACGAAATTCGCTGGCCGCTGGCCGGGGTAAAGGTCACGCAGCAGGGCGTCGATGGCCGCCTGCAGGCGATCCTCCGCGCCCATGAGCAGCAGATGGGCGACTTTACGTTGCATCTGGACGGCCTGGCGAACGATTTTCTGCCCGACAGCGGCCGCTGGCAGTGGCGCTACTGGGGCGAGGGGCATTTCACGCCTATGCAGGCGCGCTGGGATGTGAAGGGCAGCGGTGAGTGGCGGGACAATGCCATTACGCTGAGCAGCCTCTCCACGGGTTTCGACAAGCTCGAGTACGGCACGATGCGGGTCAGCACGCCGCGTCTGACCCTCGAGCAGCCGATCCGCTGGCTGCGCGATGCTGAGCATCCGCGGCTGACCGGCGCGCTGTCGCTGGATGCGGCAAAAACTACCTTCACCGGCGGCAGCTATCTTCCGGCATCGACGCTGAAATTCGCCCTCGACGGCCGGGACCCGACGTGGTTCCAGTTCACCGGCGCGCTGCACGCCGATACCATTGGCCCGGTGCGGTTGACCGGGCGCTGGGATGGCGAACGGCTGCGCGGCCAGGCGTGGTGGCCAAAACAGTCGCTGACGGTATTCCAGCCGCTGGTGCCGCCGGACTGGAAGATGAACCTGCGCGAAGGCAGTCTCTATGCGCAGGTGGCCTTCTCGGCGGCAGCCGGGCAGGGATTTGAGGCAGGCGGCCATGGCGTCCTGAAGGGCGGCAGCGCCTGGATGCCGGATAACCAGATCAACGGCGTCGACTTCGTCCTGCCGTTCCGCTTCAGCGACGGCCACTGGCAGCTGGGCACCCGCCGTCCGGTCTCCCTGCGCATTGGCGAAATCGTCAACCAGGTCACCGCGCGCAACCTGACGGCGGACCTGCAGGGCACCTGGCCGTGGAGCGAGGCCAATCCACTGCAGCTTAGCGACGTCAGCGTCGACCTGTTAGGCGGCAAGCTGACCCTGCTGCAGCTGCGCATGCCGCAGCGCGACCCGGCGCTGATCCGTCTGCAGCACATCTCCAGCAGCGAACTGACCAGCGCGGTCAAGGTGAAGCAGTTCGCCATGTCCGGGGCGGTGAGCGGCGCGCTGCCGCTGTGGCTGGAGAACAATCAATGGATTATCCACGACGGCTGGCTGCGCAATGACGGACCGATGACCCTGCGGCTGGATAAAGACACCGCCGATGCGCTGGTGGCGGACAACGTCTCCGCCGGGGCGGCGATCAACTGGCTGCGCTATATGGAGATCTCCCGTTCATCGACGCAGATTAACCTGAACAATCTGGGCGTGCTGACGCTTAAAGCCGCCATCAACGGCACCAGCCGGGTGGACGGGAAAAGCAGTACCGTGCATTTAAACTACGCTCATGAGGAGAATATTTTCGATCTGTGGCGCAGTTTACGCTTCGGCGACAATTTACAGGCGTGGCTTGAGCAAAATGCCACGCTGCCCGTGCGGCGCTGTACGGACGGTAAGACATGTAAGGAACCTAAATGAAGAAGCTGTTACTGGCCATAGTGGCGTCGATGCTGCTCGCCGGCTGTACGCCGCGTATCGAAATTGCGGCGTCGAAAGAGCCCATCACCATCAATATGAATGTCAAAATTGAGCATGAGATCCATATCAAGGTCGATAAGGATGTGGAAAACCTGCTGAAATCCCGCAGCGATTTGTTCTGAGGCGACGATGAGAAAACGACTGTTAACCGCGGCGCTGGCGCTGACTCTGCTCAGCGCGCCCGCGCTGGCGTTAACCCTGAGCGAAGCGCGCCAGCAGGGGCGGGTGGGGGAGACGCTGAACGGCTATCTGGCGCCGCTGCGTCAGGATAAAGAGACGCTGGCGCTGGTGAAACAGATCAACGCCGCGCGCAGTGAAAGCTACCAGCAGCTGGCGGATGACAACAATCTGCCGGTGGATGAGGTAGCGAAAATGGCCGGACAGAAGCTGGTTGCCCGCGCTCAACCCGGCGAGTACGTTCAGGGGCTAAACGGCCAGTGGCTGCGCAAATAATTAGCGGCAGCGCTTGCGGTATTCGCCCGGCGAGACGCCAAAGCGCTGCTTAAAGGCGGTGGAGAAATGGCTATGGTCGCTGAAGCCCCAGCGGTAGCCGATCCCCGCCAGCTTTTCGTCATCGTGGACGTCCTGTAACGCCCGGGCGCACAGATCCAGCCGCCGGTTCTTAATATACTGCGCCACCACCAGCCCTTTGTCGGCAAACAGCCGATAGAGGCTGCGCACCGACATTCCCATCTCGCTGGCCAGCCACTCCGGCCGCAGATGCTCCGACTGAATGGATGCGTCGATTAACGCTATTATCTTCTGAAACTGCTTGTCCCGCCGGGACGGGGTCGGCTCACGCTGGCGCAGCACCGGGCGCAACAGGCAGGCGATCGCCTCCAGCGCCGCTTCACTTTCGCTGGCGGAGAGCGCCGTGCCGCCCATACTCTCCAGCAGCAGTCGCTGGCTGAGCTGTACCATCGGCAGAGACTTATCCAGCCGGCAGGCGGTAACTATCTCGCCCGTCGGCGCAACCCGCTGGCGCGGCAGCAGCAGCGAAGCCTGACGCGAGGTCTGCTGCCAGACGATAGAGCATGGGCGGGCGGCATCGATCAACGTGATATCCCCCGCCGCCAGGGTCACCTGGCGATCGTCCTGTTCGATCACCGCTTCGCCGGCGAGCTGAAACACGGTATAGAACCAGGCGTCGTTATCGCGTTTTATCTCATTGCGCGTGCGGTAGAGATTGACGCCGGCGGCGGTGACCGTGCTGACCTTGAGGCTGCCGGCGTAGCGGGCGTCAATCTCGCCGTGAAAGCGGCCCTCCAGCGGCCGGGCGGCGAAATGGCCGCAGACCTGATTGATCGTCGCCAGCCAGCGCTGGTACGCCAGCCCCCCCTCAGCCGTGGTCATCATTCGCCCTTCTCCTGTAATAATAATGTTTCTGCATTGTTGCATTTATGCCGCCTCAGGCAAGGGCGCGATGGCGGGTATATGAAAGAACTATTACCTGCGGCACATTTCTGTCAGGGCAGGCGACGGAATTGCGGCGACTGTCACAGCGGCGCAAACGAATGTCACAGAGAAAAAAGCGCCCGCCGCCAACCGGACATAGACTGAAAGCACTATCCGCGAAGAATAAGGAAAGGGTATGTCCACCTCTCAGATAGCGCTGCTTGCCAGCGTCCAGCAGTTTTTAGACCGTCAGCATGGCCTGTATATCGACGGCGCCCCCTGCGCCGCGCAGAGCGAAAACCGGTTAACCGTCTGGGATCCGGCCACCGGGCAGGCGATCGCCACCACCGCCGACGCCAGCCCGGCGGATGTTGACCGGGCGGTGATGTCCGCCTGGCGTGCCTTCGTCGACCGCCGCTGGGCCGGGCGCACCCCGGCCGACCGCGAGCGCATCCTGCTGCGCTTTGCCGATCTGGTGGAGCAGCACGGCGAGGAGCTGGCGCAGCTGGAAACCCTCGAGCAGGGTAAATCCATCGCCATCTCCCGCGCCTTCGAGGTCGGCTGCACCCTGAACTGGATGCGTTACACCGCCGGGCTGACCACCAAAATCAGCGGCCGGACGCTGGACGTCTCGATCCCGTTCCCGCAAGGGGCGCGTTATCAGGCGTGGACCAAAAAAGAGCCGGTGGGAGTAGTGGCGGGCATCGTTCCGTGGAATTTCCCGCTGATGATCGGTATGTGGAAGGTGATGCCGGCGCTGGCGGCGGGTTGTTCGATCGTCATTAAACCCTCAGAAACCACCCCGCTGACCCTGCTGCGGGTGGCGGAGCTGGCGACCCAGGCGGGCATTCCTGACGGGGTGTTCAACGTGGTCACCGGCAGCGGTGCCGGCTGCGGTGCGGCGCTGACCGCCCATCCGCAGGTGGCGAAGGTGAGCTTTACCGGCTCGACGGCCACCGGGAAACAGATTGCGCGGGTGGCCGCCGACCGCCTGACCCGCGTGACGCTGGAGCTGGGCGGCAAGAACCCGGCGATTGTGCTTAAAGACGCCGATCCCCAGTGGGTCATTGAGGGGCTGATGACCGGCAGCTTCCTTAACCAGGGGCAGGTCTGCGCCGCCAGCTCGCGGATCTACATTGAAGCGCCGCTGTTTGACACCCTGGTCAGCGGCTTCGAGCAGGCGGTGAAATCGCTGCAGGTAGGGCCGGGGATGCTGGAGACGGCGCAGATCAACCCGGTGGTCTCCCGGGCCCACTGCGACAAGGTGGCGGCCTACCTTGAAGAGGCCCGACAGCAGAAGGCGGAGCTTATCAGCGGCAGCGCCGGGCCGGATGCGGGGGGGTACTATATTCCGCCGACGCTGGTGGTTAACCCGGACGCCGGGCTGCGCCTCACCCGTGAGGAGGTGTTTGGTCCGGTGGTGAACCTGGTGCGGGTGGCCGACGGCGAGGAGGCGCTGCGCCTGGCCAATGACAGCGATTTTGGCCTGACCGCCAGCGTCTGGACCCGCGACCTGACCCAGGCTCTCAACTATACCGATCGCCTGCAGGCCGGGACGGTCTGGGTCAACAGTCATACCCTGATTGACGCCAACCTGCCGTTCGGCGGCATGAAGCAGTCCGGCACCGGTCGCGATTTCGGCCCGGACTGGCTCGACGGCTGGTGCGAAACCAAATCCGTCTGCGTGCGTTACTAGCCCTCCGTCGGGGAAGGCGCATCGCTTTTCCCGACGTCCCGCTTGCCGACCTCCGCTCTTTCTCGCTACTGTGGAGGGCAATCTTTGCCCGCGCAGGGCGGTGAATGATGAGGAGGTCTTCGGCATGACAGCATTTCCTGAGGTTGCACTAATTGGTCCTGGCGCCATCGGCACCACGATCGCCGCCGCCCTGTTTGGGGTGGGGAGGGCGCCGGTGGTCTGCGGGCGCACTGCCCATTCGTCTTTGGTGCTGCGCACTGATGAGGGTGAGATCGTGGTGCCCGGCCCGGTGCTCACCGACCCGACGGCGATAGCCGCCCCCTTCGACCTGGTGTTTGTCGCGGTGAAGGCCACCCAAACGGAGGCCATCGCCCCGTGGCTGGCGGCCCTGTGTTCGCCAGACACCGTGGTGTGCGTGCTGCAAAACGGCGTCGAGCAGCGCCAGCAGTTTGCCCCTTTGACCGGCGGCGCGACGGTGCTGCCGTCGGTGGTCTGGTTTCCGGCGCAGCGCGACGCCGATGCTTCGGTCTGGCTGCGCGCCGCGCCGCGCCTGACGCTGCCGGATCTGCCGGGGGCGGAGCGGGTGCAGCAGGCGCTGGCGGGAACCCACTGCGCGGTGGAGCTGGCGGCGGATTTTACCAGCGTCGCCTGGCGTAAACTGCTGCAGAACGCCGTCGCCGGACTGATGGTGCTGACCGGACGACGCGCCGGGATGTTCGCCCGGGAGGAGATCACCGCCCTCGGACTGGCCTATCTGCGCGAATGCCTGCAGGTGGCGCGGGCGGAAGGGGCCGTCCTGAGCGACAGCGTGCCGGAGGAGATCATCGCCGGCTTTCATCGGGCGCCTGCCGACTTAAGCACCTCTATTCTGATCGATCGCCTGCATGGCCGACCGCTGGAGTGGGATATTCGTAACGGGGTGGTACAGCGTCGCGGGCGTCAACACGGCATACCGACGCCGCTCAGCGATATCATCGTGCCGCTGCTGGCGGCGGCCAGCGACGGCCCGGGCTGACCCGGGCTGGCGCGGGGTTAATCCACCAGGGAGGGATCGAGGTCGATCATCAACTGCTTCATCTCGGCGAAGTGCTGCCGGGAGAAATCGGCAATTTTCTCCCAGTCCTGGGCGGTTTTTTCCGCCACCGCGTCTGACAGCACCTTCAGCGGCTGGCCGGTTGACCAGGCGGTGATCAGGATCTGACAGGCGCGCTCCAGGGTCCAGATATCGTCGAACGCTTCGCCGATAGTCGGAGCGGTCACCAGCACCCCATGGTTGCCCATCAGCAGACGGCGTTTATCCGTCAGCAGCCCCGCCAGCCGGGCGCCTTCTGCCGCGGTGTCCGCCATCCCGCCGTACAGGGTATCGACGGCGACCCGGTTAAAATAGCGGGCCGTGTTCTGGTCAATGGGCAGGATCTGCGGCGTCGCCAGACAGGCGAGGCTGGTGGTGTACACCGGGTGCAGATGCAGCACCACCCGCACGTCGGGCAGTTGCTGATGGATCTGCCCGTGAATGGCCCACGCGGTGGCATCGACGTCAGGTCGCGAGGCGCAACGTTCATCATCGGCGTGCAGCACCAGCAGATCGCTGGCGCGGATGCGCGAAAAGTGTTTCCACTTCGGGTTGAGTAAAAACGTTTTCCCGTCAGCGGAGAGCGCGGCGCTGAAATGGTTGGCCACCGCCTCATGCATGCCGAGATGGGCAATGATGCGAAAGGTGGCCGCCAGGTCGATGCGGATCTGCTCTTCATCGGAATCGCGCATGGGCATTACTCCGCTTTCGGCATCAGGGTCTGCAGATCCTCTGCCGTCGGCGCCTGGAAGTGATATTTCTTCAGCAAGGCGGCATATTCCGGCGTCGCGCTGTATTTTTTCAGCGCCTGTTCGAGGGCGGTTTTCACCTCCGTGTTGCCTTTTTTAACGCCAAAGCCGTTCAGCACCGGATAGATCAGGGTGTCAGAGGAGATCGCCACCCGGTCGCCCAGCTTTTCCACCACCCCGCGCGCCACGGCGGCGTCGGTGATCTGCGCATCCACTGCGCGGGACAGCAGCGCCTGGGTGGTCTGCGGGTCGGTGGTATAGACGCTCAGCGCAATTGGCTTCAGCCCTTTCTTCACGCAGTAGTCGGCGGAAAGCTTCTGCAACTGCGCCAGCCACGAGGTGGCGCCCATCGAGCCGATTTTATGCCCGCAGAAGTCTTCCGGCGTCTTGGGCTGGTAGTCGCTCCCTTTGCGGGCGAGGATCGCTTCCCCGCTTTTCAGGTACGGCACCATGTCGATCACCTTCAGGCGCTCGGCGGTAATGTACATCGACGAGTTGGTGATATCGAAGCGCCCGCCCTGCAGTCCGGGGATCAGGTTGGGGAAGCGGGTGTCGATATTCACCGCCTCGCGGCCCATGCTCTTCGCCAGACCGTCGAGCAGTTCAATATCAAACCCCGCCGGTTTGTTGTTCTCCATGTACTCGTAAGGGAAAAAGGTCATGTCCGAACCGGCGGTGATCTTGCCGCTTTGCTGGAAGGCCAGCGCGTTCAGGGATGTCAGAGCCCCCGCTGCGCAGAGCAGCAGAGCCAGCGGGCGTGGTGCGAAAAAGCGTGTCATAAAACCTCCGGAGTGTGGGCGAATTACATGCTGGCGCGATCGGCACCGGCCTGCTGAACAAAAAACGAAGCGCCGCGCGGCTTCTGCGGCAGGCGAAGCTGGTTATTGGTGCTGCGCACCAGACCGCTCTCTTCCCCGGCCACCAGCTGGCCGGCATGGCGGCTCGGCAGCGGGTTTTCGCCGAAGGGCAGCGCATCCTCGGCGGCGTAGACGCTGATGAACAGGGTGCGCGGCAGGGCGGTTTCGTTGGGGCTGGAGGCGTGCAGCAGGCGGGTATGCATAAAGCAGACTGAGCCCGCCGGGCCAAAACAGGCCTGCGGCTGCTGGCAGTGAGCCGTCACCACCTCGTCATCCACCGCCCCGGTGAAGCGACCCTCCTGCCAGTGGGACCACAGCGGCCCCTGATGGCTGCCCGGCACCACATTGAGCGGGCCATTCTCAGGAGTCACCTCGCTGACCATCAGCAGGGCGGTGATAATGTCGTCATTGCTGTGCGGGGTGAAGAGGAAATCCTGATGCCATTTCACCTCGGTGGCGGTGTGCGGCAGCTTGGAGTTAATTTTGCTGTGGTGAAAACGGGTGCCGTTGCCGCCGATCAGCTGCGCGGCAATGGTCGCCATCCGCGAATTCAGCGCAGTATGGCGATAGGCCTCGGAGATCTCCGTCGGGGAGGCGACCCGGCGCAGCGACGGATGGTCGGGAGCATGGTCGCGTTCGATATCGAAACGCGGCCGCCCGTCAAGGGTTTCTCCCCACGCCGTCGCGTGACGGCGGCTCTCCTCGACCCAGCCGTCGAAATCGCTCTGCAGCGTGGCGATGTCGGCGGCGGAAAGCACCCCTTCGACCACCAGATAACCCTGCTGATGAAACTGCTCAATTTGCCACTGCGCAATCATAGTTTTTCCTCTTCACGTCCCGATAATTAAGCCAGAGAAACATCTTTCAGAAAGGCCTCGACCCGCGGGTGTTGCCCGCTGCGCATCGCCTGCGGCGTGTCATCGCACACCACCCGGCCTTTCTCCATAAACACGATCCGGTCAGACACTTTGAAGGCGAAGTTCATCTCGTGGGTGACGATGACCATCGTGATGCCTTCGTGGGCCAGGGATTCGATAACCTGCAGCACCTCATTCACTTTTTCCGGATCCAGCGCCGAGGTGGGCTCATCGAACAGCATGATCTGCGGACGCATCATCAGGGCGCGGGCGATCGCCACCCGCTGCTGCTGACCGCCGGAGAGCTGGTGCGGATACTTCCAGGCGTGTTCCAGCATGCCCACCTTGTGCAGCAGCTCGCAGGCGTGCTGGCGCAGCTCCGTGTCGCTCGCCAGATGGTGATAGCGCGGGGCCAGCAGCAGATTGCCGAACACGGTCAGATGCGGGAACAGGTTAAAGCTCTGGAACACCATGCCGATATTCAGACGGTGTTCGGCATTCTCCATAAAGCGCGGCTTCTGCTGCCCCTGACGGTCGAGATGAATAAAGGGCTGGCCGTTAATCTGAATTTCGCCGTTATCGATCTGCTCAAGACCGTTTAGCAGGCGAATGAGGGTGGTTTTCCCCGAGCCCGACGGGCCGATAACCGAGACCACTTCGCCGGGCTGGATCTGCAGGCTCACCGCCCCCAGCACTTCGACATTGTTGTAGGCCTTATGCAGCTTAGAGGCCTGCAGCGCCGGCTCCTGGCCCTGGGAGACGCTGCGCGCCATCGCCGGGCGACGGGCGGTCGCCAACTGCTGCATCTCGGCATCCACCGGCCGGGCGGTGTCGCGTCGGGTGACATCGAGGTAGTTCTCCAGCCGTTTCAGCAGAAAATCGAACACCGTGACGATAAAGATGTAATAAAACGCCACGGCGGTCATGGTCTCCATGACCAGAAAGTTCTGCGAGTAGAGCTGCTGGCCGACCATCAATATTTCGGTCAGGGAGATCACCGACACCAGCGAACTGAGCTTCACGATGGCGATATACTCATTGGCCAGCGCCGGTAGGGCGACGCGCAGCGCCTGGGGAATGATCACCCGCCACTGGATCCCGGCGTAGCGTAAACCCAGGGCCCGCGCGGCTTCACTCTGCCCGCGGGGGATGGAGAGCAGCCCGCCGCGATGGATCTCGGCAATATAGGCCGCTTCGCTGAGGACCATCGCCAGCAGGCCGGCCCAGAAGGGATCGTTCAGCACCGGCGCGAAGGAGGGCAACGCCTGCGGCATGTTGTAGATAAAAATCAGCAGGACCAGCAGCGGCATACTGCGAAATAACCAGATATACAGCCGGGCAGGGGTGGATAACCAGCCGCGCGGCGACTGTTTAGCCAGCGCCAGAATAAATCCGAGCACAATACTGCAGCCCCAGGTCAGCAGACTTAATTTAATGACGGTCCAGGTGGCCCACCAAAAATCGGCATCGCTGAGCAGGCTTAACATGTAGTTCCAGTTAAACGTCATGGGCTATTTCACTCGTCATAATTAACCTAAATGAAAGCGGCTCGGCTGTGCATTAATGGGGAGCCGCCGGTGTTCATCGTGCGAATACACTATGCTGGCAGGATGCTTTCAGAGGCAATTAGTAAATTTTTGGCCTTTAAGTTTAAAAAAACTATACAGCGTTATTAACGATATGGAATTTAAAGTGATTATCGGGATACTTTTCGTAAACAATTTAAAAACAATAGCTGCAATTGAATAACGATATTTTATGCAGACAGGTTATTTTGCGCGAAACTGGGGCGACCGCTGCCTGCTCAATGTGCAGCGTGTTGCATGATGGTGCAAAAGCGGAAATAAACCGTGCCGGCGCGGGAGGAGAATAAATAATATCGCCCCCTGGCGGGCAATGCGCCGCCATTTTTCACGGGTGGCACGCGGATTGCTTGGGACTTAGGGGAAAACTATTTCCTGCGTGCGCCGGACCATATTTTATCAATGGTGATGCTATGAACCGATTTACCCTGAAGCAGCTCAAATATTTCGTCACCGTGGTGGAGACGGAGAGTATCGCCGAGGCCTCCCGCCAGCTGCACATTGCGCAGCCGTCGATTTCCATTGCCATTAAGAATCTGGAGAGCACCTTCGACCAGCAGCTGTTTATTCGCCACCACGCGCAGGGCGTCTCGCTCACCTCCAGCGGTCGGCGGATCTACGATAAAGCGAAGGAGCTGCTGCGCCTGTCGTGGGAATTTGAGCAGAATTCGCGGGCGGATAAAGAGCTGGTTTCTGGCATGATCTCCATCGGTTGCTTTGAATCGGTAGCTCCGCTGTATATGCCGAAGCTGGTGGCTGGATTTAAGAAATGCTATCCGGAAATTACGCTGCATCTGTATGACGGCGAACAGCATGAGCTGATGCATGGCCTGCACCGCGGCCGCTTTGACCTGGCGCTGGTCTACGATCTGGAGCTTGGCCACTCGATCAATAAAGAACGGCTTAACGCCCCGCATAAACCCTACGCGCTGCTGCCCGCCGCGCATCCGCTGGCGCAAAAGGCGCAGGTGACGCTGCAGGAGCTGAGCCGCGAGCCGATGATCCTCCTTGATGCGGTCCCGAGCAAAAATTATTTCATCTCCATCTTTAAGGAAAAAGGCTATCACCCGGAAGTAGCTTACAGCTCACCCTCTATCGAAATGGTGCGCTGTATGGTCGGTCAGGGGCTCGGTTTTTCGGTGCTGGTCACCCGGCCCTGTTGCGATATGACCTACGATGGTGAAAGGGTGGTGCAGCGGGATATTGCCGACGATATGCCCGCCTCAACCTTAATTATGGCGCATCTCGCGAATAATGAGCCGACGCGGCCAACGCAACTGTTTATGGATTATTGCCGCAGTATCGAATTAACCCCCTCTCACGGCTGAAATAACGCCTGTCGATCCGGCAGGCGTTATTTTTTTTGTCGTCACTCAGCCTCGTAAAATTCTATTCAGTCGATCGTTTTATAATATTTTACCAATTCGTCACAGTTAAATAACCTGAAAGCCGTCAATTCCGGCGACCTCGTCGGCAACTGTGCTTGAAGGATAGAGAAATGACTGAACAGATAACCGAGATCGATACCCTGGTGGTCGGCGCGGGGCAGGCGGGCGTCGCCATGAGCGAGCATCTGACCCGGCTGGATATTCCCCACCTGGTGCTGGAGAAACAGGGTATTGCCCAGGCCTGGCGCAGTGGGCGCTGGGATTCGCTGGTGGCCAACGGCCCGGCCTGGCACGATCGGTTTCCGGGGATGGTGTTCCCGGACTGCCCGCCGGATAGCTTTGTCGGCAAAGAGCAGGTTGCGGACTATTTTGCCGCCTATGCCCGCAGCTTCAATGCGCCGATCCGTACCGGGGTGGAGGTGTACAGCGCCGAACGCCTCGCCGGGCGACCGGGCTTTCGTGTCGACACCTCCCAGGGGGTGATTGAGGCGCAGCGGATCGTAGCGGCCACCGGACCCTTTCAGCGCCCGGCGATCCCGGCCATCGCCCCGCAGAGTCCGGCTATTCAGCAGCTCCACTCGGCGCACTATTTTAATCCGCAGCAGCTGCCGGAGGGCGGCGTGCTGGTGGTGGGGGCCGGCTCCTCCGGCGTCCAGATTGCCGATGAGCTGCAGCGTGCCGGACGCGCGGTGTGGCTGTCGGTGGGGGCGCACGACCGGCCGCCGCGTCGCTATCGCCAGCGCGATTTTTGCTGGTGGCTCGGGGTGCTGGGAATGTGGGACGCCGCGGCCAATGCGCCGGGGAAAGAGCATGTCACTATCGCGGTGAGCGGCGCGCGCGGCGGCCATACCGTCGATTTTCGCCAACTTGCACATCAGGGGGTCACCCTGGTGGGGCAGACCCGCGGCTTTGACGGCGCCAGGGCGTTGTTCCACCCCGACCTGGCGGAGAATATCCGCCGCGGCGATGCCTCTTATCTTGCGTTGCTCGACGCCGCCGACGACTGGGTAGCGCGCAACGGTTCGGATCTGCCTGAAGAGCCCTCCGCCCGTGAGTTTCTGCCCGATCCGGCCTGCGTCAGCGACCCGCTGCTTAGCCTCGACCTGGCCGAGGCCGGGATCGGCGCCATCATCTGGGCGACCGGATATACCACCGACTATCGCTGGCTGAAGGTCAACGCCTTCGATGACGCGCAGCGGCCGCAGCATCACCGCGGCGTGTCGACGGAGCCGGGGGTCTATTTTCTCGGCCTGCCGTGGCTGTCGCGGCGCGGGTCCACCTTTATCTGGGGCGTCTGGCACGATGCCAAATATATTGCCGACCAGATCGCCATTCAGCGCCAGTATCAGCGTTACCAGCCGTCCTGATAACCGTTTCCTGAAGGAGTGCTTTGATGCCAACCCATACCCGTATTCGCATGTTTAACACCAAAGAGACCTACCCGAACCAGGCGCTGAACAACGATCTGTGCCAGGCGGTGCGGGCCGGGAATACCGTCTACGTTCGCGGCCAGGTCGGCACCGATTTCGCCGGCAACCTGATCGGCCTCGGCGACCCGCGAGCCCAGGCGGAACAGGCGATGAAGAATGTCGAGCAGCTGCTGAAAGAGGCCGGCAGCGACCTCTCGCATATCGTCAAGACCACCACTTATCTGATCGACCCCCGCTATCGCGAGCCGGTCTATCAGGAGGTGGGAAAATGGTTGAAAGGGGTCTTTCCCATCTCCACCGGGGTGGTGGTGTCGGCCCTGGCGCAGCCGCAGTGGCTGATGGAGATTGACGTCACGGCGGTGATCCCTGACGACTGGCAGGGGGAGGCGGCAGAATGACCCTTTCCCTTACCGCCCGTTGCCCGGAAACGGGTCAGTTGGGCATCGCCATTAGTTCATCGAGCATGGCCGTCGGGTCGCGCTGTCCGTGGCTGCTGCCCGGCGTGGGGGCGGTTTCCAGCCAGAACATTACCCTGCCGTCGCTGGGGCAGCAGATCCTCAGCGCGCTCGAAGCGGGAGCCAGCGTTGAGCAGGCCCTGAAGCAGGCGCTGGCGGAGGATCGCTTCCGCGAATATCGCCAGGTCGCGGCGATTGACGCCAACGGCGACACGGCGGTGTTCAGCGGGGAATTCACCCTCGGGATCGGCGGCGCCCTGGCGGGGGATAACTGCGTGGCGGCGGGCAACATGCTGGCCAGTGAGGGGGTGATCGCTGCGATGGTGGGCGCCTTTGAGGCCGCCACCGGTGAGCTGACCAGCCGGCTGCTGGCCGGACTGCGCGCCGGGATCGTCGCCGGGGGCGAGGCCGGGCCGGTCCACTCGGCGGCGGTGAAGGTGGTGGACGATTACCCGTGGCCGGTGGTCGACCTGCGCATTGACTGGGCGGAAGCGGATCCGCTGGCGGCCCTTGAGCAGCTCTGGCTGGCGTGGGAGCCGCAAATGGAGGCCTATATTACCCGGGCGCTCGACCCGCGCGAGGCGCCGGCCTATGGCGTGCCTGGCGATGAATAACACGCCGGGAGCGATCCTTGCCGCGCTGCTGGCCTTTGATACCACCAGCCGCCATTCAAACATGGCGATGATCGACTGGATCGCCGATTTTCTCGCCGCCCGCGGCGTGGCGTCCCGCCGCTTTTATGACCCGTCGGGGGGAAAGGCCAATCTCTACGCCCGGCTGGGGCCGTCCGGCGGCGGCGGGGTGATGCTCTCGGGCCATACCGACGTGGTCCCGGTGGACGGGCAGGACTGGAGCGTGCCGCCGTTCAGCCTGACCGAGCGCGATGGCCGCTACTACGGCCGCGGCAGCGCCGATATGAAGGGCTTTCTCGCCTGCGTGCTGACGGCGGTGGATGACTTTCTGGCGGCGCCGCTGCGGATGCCGCTGCATCTGGCCTTCTCCTATGACGAAGAGGTCGGCTGCCTCGGCGTGCGCAGCCTGGTGGATTTTCTGCAGGCCTCGCCGGAGAAACCGGCGCTGTGCCTCATCGGCGAGCCGACGGAGATGCAGCCGGTGTTCGGTCATAAAGGCAAACTGGCCATGCGCTGCTGCATTGAGGGCCAGGCCTGCCATTCGGCCTATGCCCCGCAGGGGGTGAACGCCATCCGCTACGCGGCCAGGCTGATCAACCGCCTGGATCGGCTGGGCGAGCGTCTGGCCCGGCAGCTGGACAGCCGCTTTTCGCCGCCTTTCAGCACCCTGCAGGTGGGCACCATTCAGGGCGGCGCCGCGCTGAACATCGTTCCGCAGTCCTGTCGCTTTGATTTTGAAATCCGCTACCTGCCGGGGATGCGTCCCGAAGCGGTTACCGAAGCGCTGGCGGCCTACGCCCGCCGCCGGCTGCTGCCGGAGATGCGCCGGGTCGGCGGCGGAAGCGACATCCAGTTTCAGCTGTTGAGCCACTACCCGCCGCTGCTCAGCGATCCACAGTCCGACTTCGCCCGCTGGCTGGCGCAGTGGTGCGGCAGCGATCGGTTTTCCACCGTGGCGTTCGGCACCGAAGGGGGGCTGTTCGACGAGATGGGCGTCGCGACCCTGGTCTGCGGGCCGGGCAGCATGGCCCAGGGCCATAAGGCCGATGAGTACATCAGCATCGACCAGACCGAACGCTGCATGGCGATGCTGGGCCAGCTTTGCGCGTGGATGCGCGCCGAGCCCGCAGAACCGCTTACCTGATCCACCCACACAGGAACCCAAGCGATGCACAACCAACACTCTCACCATATCGATCAAGCGACAGTCGACCGCTGGCAGGCGGATGGCGTGGTATTACTGAAGGGCGTTTTTACCCCCTGGGTTGAGCGCCTCGCCGAGGGGGTCACGGCGCTGATGGCCAGCCCCAGCGAATATGGTCATGCGCGCACGGTGATCCCCAAAGATGGTTCGCCGCCTTTTTTTCAGGATTACTGCAACTGGTCGCGGATCCCGGCGTTTAGCGAGTTTGTCTTCCAGTCGGCCGCCGCCGAAATCGCCGCGGCGCTGATGCAGTCGCAGACGGCGAAATTTTTCCATGAGCATACGCTGGTCAAACCCGCCGGGGGCAGCACGGTCACCCCCTGGCATCATGACCAGCCTTACTATTGCGTCTCCGGCCGACAGAACGTCAGCTTCTGGATCCCGCTGGACCCGGTAGCAGAGGCCACCTCGCTGCGCTGCATTCGCGGGTCGCATCGCTGGGAGGCGGAGTACAGTCCCACCCGCTTCAATGGCACCAGGCTCTATGAGCACACCCGGTTCAGCGCGCTGCCGGATATCGACGCCCATGAGG
The DNA here is from genome assembly GCF_040062325.1 of Klebsiella sp. GG_Kp175. Classification (NCBI taxonomy): domain Bacteria; kingdom Pseudomonadati; phylum Pseudomonadota; class Gammaproteobacteria; order Enterobacterales; family Enterobacteriaceae; genus Klebsiella; species Klebsiella sp. GG_Kp175. The sequence goes on from NZ_JBEAFX010000004.1 coordinate 466,192, forward strand.
ACGAGTACGATATCGTCAGCTGGGCGCTGGAGCCGGGGGATGCGGTGGCCTTTCATTTTCGCACCGTCCATGGCGCCCGCGGCAACCCTGGAGCGCGGGCGCGACGGGTCTTCTCCGCCCGCTGGGTGGGGGATGACGCCGCCTTTGCCGACCGCGGCGGCGTGACGTCGCCGCCGTTCCCCGAGCTGACCCTGCGGGACGGCGACCCGCTGGATTCTCCACTGTTCCCCCAGGTCTGGCCACCAGCGTAAGCGGCTTCGGACGGGATCTGCTATGATCCCGTCTTTCGTTGTCTGGAGCCAGTCGATGTTCAACGACGCCATTGTTTATGACCGCTACGGGCCGCCGGCCGCGGTGCTAACGCTGAAACGCGCCCCGCTGGCGCCGCTGGCCGGTGGACGGGTGCGGGTCAGGATGCGCTATGCCCCGGTGAATCCTTCAGATCTGATCCCCATCACCGGCGCCTATCGCCACCGTACCCGACTGCCGGCCGTCCCCGGCTACGAAGGCCTTGGCGAGGTGGTCGCCGCGCCATTCGGCAGCCGGCTGACCGCGGGCCAGCGGGTGCTGCCCCTGCGCGGGGGCGGCACCTGGCAACGGTTTATCGATCTCGATGAGACCTGGCTGGTGCCGGTTCCCCCGGCGGTGGACGATCTGCTGGCCGCCCGCGGGTATATCAATCCGCTGACTGCGATGCTGATGCTCAGTCACTGGCCGGTTGCCGGGAAACAGATCGTGCTGACCGCCGCCGCCTCCTCCTGCGCCAGCCTGCTGGGGCAGTGGGCGCTGGCCATGGGCGCCCGTTCGGTAAGTGGGATTATTCGCTCGCCGCAGCATCGGGCGCGTCTGGAGCAGGCCGGGATCTATCCGATCCTCGACGCCGACCGGGCGCTGGTGGAGAAGGTCAGCCAGCACAGCGATCTGGTGTTTGACGCGGTGGGCGGGGAGCTGGGGAACACGCTGTTGTCGGTGCTGCCCGCGTCGTCGACCCTGGTCTCCTACGGCTTATTATCCGGGCGGCCGTTGATCCAGACGCGCGCCAGCGCGGCGGTGCGCAAGTTTCATCTGCGGGAGGCGCTGCCTGGCCTCAGCGTGGCGGCATGGCGGGCGGCGTTCGATGAGATCTGGCAGCGGCTGCCGACGACTACGCAACCGCCGGCCCAGCGGGTGGCGTTGAACGACTGGCGCGAGGCGATTGCCGCCGCCGGCCAGCCGGGAAGAGGCGGTAAAATCCTGCTCGATTTCACCGTGGGTTGAGATTACTGTTTCTTCTCGCCGAGGGTCGGCGTTTCGTCAAAGAAGTTCCATGGCTTCAGCAGGGCGTGCGCCCATTCGGTTGGCATGATCGGCCACTCTTCAGCGCGCGCCACGTGGGTGGTGCCGGTGGTGATCCACACCACGTCATCCTGGTGCGTCAGCGACTCATCGTCCTTGGCATACTGGCCTAACCCGGTATCGTGAGCGGAGCGGTTGGGGTATTTGCCTTCCGGATAGCGTTCGCTCGGGTGGTAGCGCGTCACCCACAGCTGTTTATCCATAAAGCTCAGACGATGGTAGATCCACTCGTCGGGGGCGAACTTGGCGCCGGTCGCCGCCGGATGGGTGCCGCCAGCGTAAGGGATGATCTGGTAAGAGACTGGGTTACCCATGCGGTTCTCTTTGCTGGTGTTGCTCAGCAGGCGAATCGTACCCGGGTCGAATTTCTGCGCCGCTTTCTGTTCGCTGTCAATCGTGTACTGATTCACCTGCATGGTGCTGGTGCGCGGGCCGCCGGCGGTGTTGGGCTTCACCTCCGGGTCCATCGCCACCAGAGTGTTGTTTTCGCCGTCCACGTCGAGGTCGAGGCGGAAGTTATAGATATGCTGGTGGGTGGTGCCGACAATATTATGGTCGATCAGCGTTCCGTAGCGGGTATCTTCTTTGGCGCTCGGGTCGTGCATGGTTTTCGCCAGCACGCCTTTCACCGCCTCAATCCCGGTGGCGCCGGCATCGATGCCGATGGTGCCGTTGTCGTGGAATACCCAGTCAAAGATATAGTCGTAGTTGCCGACGGTGCTGATCCAGCGCACCACCAGCTCCCGGCGCTCGGTACTGACGTTGGGCTTGCCCATCTCCAGGTGCTTATATTCCGGCCCGGCGTAGCGCTCGAATATGGCGACGGCGTGCGGGATGGTGGTCGGCGCGCCGGTGTAGTCGGCGATGGTTTCATCCAGCAGCACCGCATTCGACGGCGCGTCTTTGCCGCGTACAATCGGCGAGGTCAGGGTGCCCATGCCGTAATCGCCGGAGTCCAGATAGGCTTTGAAATACCAGCCGACGTCCGGGTCGCCGTAGGGGACGATCATCCCGCCGAGCGAACCTTCATACATCACCTGGCGTTTTTTGCCGTTATCGTTGTAGGTCACCGTCGAGAGGATTGGCCCGACGCGCGAGTTAAGACGCAGATGGAAATCCCAGTTCCGCCAGTGAATGGTATCCCCGGTAATGGTATAGTTTTTGCCTTCCGGTTCAGTAATATCCAGCGGTTTCACCGCCGGGGCGTTGCGGTCGCGGCCATCATACGGACGCGGTTCCATCGGCACCGGAATCACCGGGCCTTCCTCGATTTTGATGATTTTCTTTGCTTCCAGGTCGACCACCGCCACCAGGTTTTCAATCGGGTGCGCCCAGTAGTTGCCGTCGCCGGTATCGAGATAGCTGACCACCTTCAGCAGACGCGCATCCTGCTGCAGGCCATCTTTGCCATCGAAGTAGCCGACGGTGAGCGGGGTGGTGACCACCTTGCCAGGATCGGTAATACCGTGTTTTTTCAGCACCGCCGTGAATTCGCTGCTGGCGTTGATGATGTTCTGCACGCTGGCGAAATCATCGAGCAGCACCATGCCGTGCGCGCCTTTGATCGGCGTCCATGAGAGGATTTTTTTGTTTTGCAGATCGACGACGGCTTCAATGACATGTTTGCCATCGAGCATCACCACATCGGCAGTGCGGGGGGCATCAACGGGCGTTCCCTGCAGGGCAAAGGCCCATACCGCCGCTTTATCCGGCTCGTGCAGGGAAATCTCAGTAAAGCGGGTATTCGGCTGGAACTCCGGCGCGGTTTTGACAATGGTCACCGCTTCGCTGATTTCCGCCGCCGAGAGCGAGTTTAACGGGTGAGGGCGTTTTTCCACCTGGAAGGTCTGGTCGAGACCGGACTGGAACACGTCGTTGATAAAGGTATCGGAGACCCAGGCTTTACCTTCCTTCATCACCACCGGCACCGGTAGGTCAAGGGATTTACCGTTGACGATCGCCGTTTTGGCGCCGGGCTTCACTTTGACGTAAGCGCCATCTTTTATCAGGGTAAACATTTGCGCATAGTCATCCCACTGCACGTCAGCGCCGAACGCCTGCAGCGTTTTATCCAGCGGTACCATGTGGGCTTCGCTACCGTGAGCGAAGACCGGTGATTGCCAGGCGCAAACCACCGCGACAGCGAGAGCCAGTGCGGTTTTACGAGGAGAAAATTTCAAGCCGTTTGCCATTGTGACCTCATCTTATTGTTGTGTTGTCTTATGCCGCTGCGAATGTCGGCTTTGTCACCCTTAAGCTACCAGCCCGCGGCGCCGTAGCGTTTGTTTGCTCTTGCCAGGTTATTTGTCAGTTTTGCCAGAGGGACGTAAAAAATGCCTCCGCAGAGGCATTGAGCACGAGCGCCGATTTTTTTGCCGGGTGGCGGCTAACGCCTTACCCGGCCTACAGTCCCAAATCACTGCTGGCGCTAGCGCTGGGGCCGCTGAAACTGCCGGTGCTGGCGGCCTCAACATCGCTGAGACGTTCCCGGCAGGCCGGGGCAGCCCGCATGGATGCGGGCTGAGGGCCGTGTTTTGCATGGACGCTGCCTCGGCCCGACCCGAAGCCTGCAGGGATAAGTCGAAGGGACCGCGCAGCGGCGATTTTGCTGGCCGGAGCCCGGGGGTACAGGGGGCGGCGGCGACTGGCCGCCCCCTGTGCGCTCCCTGCGCCACGGAAAACAGAATGAAGAAAAATTAACCGGGAGCGCAATGTGCGCTGAAGCCACAGATAACATAAAGAACCACACTTCAGTACTTCCCCTCACCGTGACCCTCTACCGGAGGGAGAAGGAACTGTCCGGTAGCTGTTTTCGCCCCCTGCGCCTTGAGATAAATCACACAGAACAAACGTTTTCCCGGGGCGAAACCGTTGCAAACCATAGCTCAAGGACCGGCCAACAGAGCGCCAGCGGTCTATTTTCCGCCATTACGCCGGGAAATCCCCCTGCTGGCGCGCCACCAGGGTGAGAATGGAATACAGCGCCACCGCCTGCTGGTGCTGGTTGAAAATCTCTACCGCCCATTCCACCACGCCGGTGGCTTTCTCCTCAGCGCTGCGCTGCCGCTTGACCGTTTTCCGCTTACAGGTCAGACGCACCTGGATGGTGTCTCCCGGCTTGACCGGTTCAATAAAGCGCAGGTTTTCCATCCCGTAGTTGGCGATAACTGGCCCGACGCCGGCATCGACGAACAGACCGGCCGCCGCGGAGATCAGGAAATAACCGTGAACCACCCGCTCGCCGAAAATCGACTCGGCGGCGGCGATTTTGTCCATGTGGGCGTAGAAATGGTCGCCGCTCAGGCAGGCGAAGTTAACGATATCCGCTTCGGTCAGTGTCCGGCGCGGGGTCAGCAAACTGTCGCCGGGCTGGATCTCTTCGAAATATTTGCGAAACGGGTGAATGCGATCTTCGCTCACCTGGGCGCCGCGTACCCACTGCTGGCCGATGGTCGCCAGCATCGTTGGGCTGCCCTGGACGGCGGTGCGCTGCATATAGTGTTTCACCGAACGCAGTCCGCCGAGCTCCTCTCCGCCGCCTGCGCGGCCGGGGCCGCCATGCACCAGCTGCGGCAGCGGCGAACCGTGGCCGGTTGATTCTGCGGAGGATGCTTCGTTCAGGATCTGAATACGGCCATGCGCGCGGGCGGCGCCGAGGATAAACTCCCGCGCCAGTTCGCCGCTGGCGGTAACCAGCGTCCCCGCCAGGCTGCCGCCGCCGGCGCGTGCCAGCGTCAGCGCATGCTGGCGGTCCTGGTAGGGCATCAGGGTCGCCACCGGGCCAAAGGCTTCAATGGCGTGAACCGCCGGGGTTTCATCCGGCTGCGCGCAGTAGAGCAGCGTCGGCGGGAAAAAGGCTCCGGCCGCGCTGAGGTCTGCCTGTCCGCCAAGCAGCGCTTCGCAGCCGGCGGCAATCAGTTTATTGACGCTCTCCTGTACGTCCCGACGCTGCTCGTGATTAACCAGCGCCCCCATCTTAATCCCTTCCTGCGCCGGGTCGCCGACGGTCACTTTATGCAGGCGGGCGATCAGCGCATCGCTAACCGCATTGATCTGCGCCAGCGGAACGATGATGCGGCGGATAGCGGTACATTTTTGCCCGGCTTTCGCCGTCATTTCGCGAACCACTTCCCGGATAAACAGCGCGAACTCCGGTTGCTCCGGCGTGACGTCTTCGCCTAGCACACAGCAGTTGAGCGAATCCGCTTCCATGGTAAAGGGAATCGATTTGGCCACCAGGTTGGGGTGCGACCGCAGCTGCTGGCCGGTGGCGGCAGAGCCGGTAAAGGTCACCACGTCCTGGCTGTCGAGATGGTCGAGAAGATCGCCCGCGCCGCCGCAAATCAGGTTGATGGCGCCCTCCGGCACCAGGCCGCTGTCGACAATGGCTTTCACCATTGCCTGGGTGAGCTGGGCGGTAGCGGTTGCCGGTTTAACGATCGCCGGCATACCGGCAAGCCACGTGGGGGCCAGTTTTTCCAGCATTCCCCAGCAGGGAAAGTTGAAGGCGTTGATATGGACGGCGACGCCTGATTTTGAGGTCAGCACGTGACGGGCGGCAAAACCGCCCTGTTTTGAGAGCGGGATCAGCTCGTCTTCCGGCCACAGGATATCGTCCGGCAGTTCGCGACTGCCCAGCCCGGCATAGGTGAAAAGGGTACCGATACCGCCTTCAATATCCACCCAACTGTCGGCGCGGGTGGCGCCGGTTTGCGCCGAGATGGCGTAGAACTGGTCTTTCTGCTCCAACAGATGTTTCGCTACCGCTTTTAACATCGCGCTGCGTTCAATAAAGGTCATGGCTTGCAGCGCCTTCCCGCCGCGCTCAATCGCGAAGCGGCGCGCCTGCGCCATATCCAGACCTTCACTGGTCACCTCCCACAGCGCCGCGCCGGTGATGGCGTGATGAATAGTACGGGCGCGGCCCCGGCCGGTCTGCCAGGCGCCGGATAAGTAGCTGGCTAACTGCTGCATCGCAAATCTCCAAATGTGTTACGTGTGATATCTATAAATAGTTCTTTTATGAATCATAAAATGCAAGCCCGTATTTAATAAATTATTAACATTGTGATCGCGATGGCGTTACGCTTTATGCTTAACTTACTGTATTTATTGTGGTTTACAAAAGGTTTTGCGGAGATTATCACAAAAAGAGCAAACAAAATTTGTGGTTTTATTTAACCAATATGTAACCTTCAATAAACAAAGTGATTCACATAAATGTTTTTGTTGTGAATATCGGAATCATAAAGGTGATGACGTGACAGAAGAACAACGCTTTGACCAGCGCATCGCGCAGGAAACGGCCATCGAACCGCAGGACTGGATGCCGGATGCCTACCGTAAGACCTTGATTCGGCAGATAGGCCAGCACGCGCACTCGGAGATCGTCGGCATGCTGCCGGAAGGCAACTGGATCACCCGCGCGCCGACGCTGCGCCGCAAAGCGATCCTGTTGGCTAAGGTACAGGATGAGGCTGGACACGGGCTGTATCTCTATAGCGCCGCGGAAACCCTTGGCTGCGCCCGGGAAGATCTGTATCAGAAGATGCTCGACGGGCAGATGAAATACTCCTCCATTTTTAACTACCCGACGCTGAGCTGGGCGGATATCGGCGTGATCGGCTGGCTGGTGGATGGCGCGGCTATCGTCAACCAGGTGGCGCTGTGCCGGACCTCCTACGGGCCCTATGCCCGGGCGATGGTCAAAATCTGCAAAGAAGAGAGCTTTCACCAGCGCCAGGGATTCGAAGCCTGCATGGCGCTGGCGCAGGGCAATGACGCGCAGCGGCAAATGCTGCAGGACGCCATTAACCGCTTCTGGTGGCCAGCGCTGATGATGTTTGGCCCCAACGACGACAACTCGCCAAACAGCGCCCGCAGCATGGCGTGGAAAATCAAACTGCACTCCAACGACGAGCTGCGTCAACGCTTCGTCGACAACACCGTGCCGCAGGTGGAGATCCTCGGCATGACCGTCCCGGACCCGGATTTGCAGTTTGATGCAGCCAGCGGGCACTACCGCTTCGGCGAAATCGACTGGCAGGAATTTAACGAGGTGATTAGCGGCCGTGGCATTTGCAATCACGAGCGGTTGGCCGCCAAGCGTAAGGCCTGGGAAGAGGGCGAATGGGTGCGCGAAGCCGCGCTGGCCCATGCGCAAAAACAGCAGGCCCGCAGCGCGGCATAAGGAGAGACAACATGAGCAAAGTTTACTGGCCATTATATGAAGTGTTCGTTCGCAGCAAACAGGGGCTTTCCCATCGTCACGTCGGCAGCCTGCATGCCGCCGACGATCAAATGGCGCTGGAAAACGCCCGCGACGCCTACACCCGCCGCAGCGAAGGCTGCTCAATTTGGGTGGTGAAGGCCAGCGAAATCGTTGCCTCGCAGCCGGAAGAGCGCGGCGAATTCTTCGACCCGGCGGAAAGCAAAGTCTACCGCCATCCGACTTTCTATACCGTGCCGGACGGCATGGAACATATGTGAGGCGGCGATGAATAACCCGAATCCCATCGCCACCTATGCCCTGCGGCTTGGCGACAATGGTCTGGTGCTGGCCCAGCGTTTAGGCGCCTGGTGCGGCCATGCCCCGGAGCTGGAGATCGATCTTGCGCTGGCCAACATCGGCCTCGACCTGCTCGGTCAGGCGCGCAACTTTTTAAGCTATGCCGCCGAGCTTAACGGCTGCGGCGACGAAGATACCCTGGCCTTCGGCCGCGATGAGCGCCAGTTCAGCAACCTGCTGCTGGTGGAGCAGCCCAACGGCAATTTTGCCGACACCATCGCCCGCCAGTTCTTTATCGACGTCTGGCACGTCGCCCTGTACAGCCGGCTGGTGAACAGCCGCGATGCGCAGCTGGCGGCAATTGCCGCTAAAGGGCTGAAAGAAGTGCGTTACCACCAGCGCTTCAGCCGTGGCTGGCTGGAGCGTCTTGGCAACGGCACCGAATTATCAAATCGCAAAATGCAGCAGGCGGTCGACAATCTGTGGCGCTTCACCGGCGAACTGTTCCTTGCCGATGACCTGGAGCTCAGCCTGGCCGGGCAGGGCATTGCGGTTGATCCGCGCGAGCTTCAGGCCGAATGGCAAAGCACCGTGCATACCGCGCTGCTTGACTCAGGCTTATCGATCCCGCAGGAAGCGGCCTTCCGCAGCGGCGGCAAACAGGGGCTGCACAGTGAACATCTCGGCCCGCTACTGGCGGAGATGCAATATCTGCAGCGTTCGCATCCCGGCCTGCAGTGGTAAGGGAGGAGAAGATGCAACGTTTAGATGACATCGCTCCCGCCGAGGTGCGTGCTATCTGGGGATTGTTAAGCGCGATCCCGGACCCGGAAGTACCGGTGCTGACCATCACCGATCTCGGCATGGTGCGCAGCGTCGCGCGCCACGGCGACGGCTGGGTGATTGGCTTTACCCCGACTTATTCGGGCTGTCCGGCGACGGAGCATCTGCTGGGGGAGATCCGCGCAGTGATGAGCGAGCATGGTTATCTGCCGGTCCACATCGTCCTGCAGCTGGATCCGCCGTGGACCACCGACTGGATGAGTCAGGATGCCCGCGAGCGCCTGCGCCAGTACGGCATCAGCCCGCCCCAGGGGCACGCCTGCCATGCGGATATGCCCGCCGAGGTGAGTTGTCCACGCTGCGGCAGCACCCATACCTCGCTGCTTAGCGAATTCGGTTCCACGGCCTGCAAAGCGCTCTATCGCTGCGACAGCTGCCGGGAACCTTTTGATTACTTTAAATGTATTTGAGGTTGCCATGACGACGTTCCATTCGCTTAAGGTGGCGAGAGTCGAGCCGGAAACCCGCGATGCGGTGACCATCACTTTTGCGATCCCGCAAGCCCTGCAGGCGGAATACTGTTTTCGCCCGGGCCAGCATCTGACGCTAAAAGCCCGTCTGGGCGGTGAAGAGCTGCGCCGCTGTTACTCCATCTGCCGCAGCCGCACGCCGGGAGAGATCAGCGTCGCGATCAAAGCCATCGACGGCGGGCGCTTCTCGCGCTACGCCCAGCACGATATCCAGCAGGGGATGGAGCTGGAGGTGATGGTGCCGCAGGGGCATTTCGGCTATCAGCCTCAGGCCGAACGGCAGGGCGACTATCTCGCGATTGCCGCCGGCTCCGGGATCACGCCGATGATGGCGATCGTTAGCGCCACCCTGGCCACCGAGCCGTACAGTCGCTTCACGCTGATCTACGGTAACCGCAACAGCCACAGCATGATGTTCCGCCAGGCGCTAGCCGATTTAAAAGACCGCTATCCGCAGCGCCTGCAGGTGATACATCTGTTCAGCCAGGAGTCGATGGACAGCGATCTTTTACAGGGGCGCATTGACGGCGACAAACTGCGCCAGCTCGCTGACCATCTGCTGGATTTCAGCCGTTTCGACGAGGCCTTTATCTGCGGTCCGGCGACGATGATGGACGAGGCGGAAGCAACGTTACGTGAACTTGGCGTAGCGGAGAAATCGATTCATCTCGAACGCTTCAATACGCCGGGCGGCAGCGTTAAGCGCGCCGCCGGGGTGCAGGCGGAGGGACGCACGGTCACCATCCGCCAGGACGGGCGCGATCGGCTGATCGCCCTCAGCGCCGAAGACGACAGCATCCTGGATGCCGCATTGCGTCAGGGGGCAGACCTGCCGTTTGCCTGCAAGGGCGGGGTGTGCGCCACCTGTAAATGCAAAGTGCTGCGCGGCGAAGTGGCGATGGCCGCCAACTATAGCCTCGAAGCGGATGAGCTGGCGGCGGGTTATGTACTGAGCTGCCAGGCGCTGCCCACCAGCGGCGACGTAGTTGTCGACTTTGACGCGCGGGGGATGGCATGAGCGAGCTGCTGATCCACCGCCATGGCCGGGTGCTGCAGCTGACGCTCAACCGTCCGCAGGCCCGCAATGCACTGAACAATGCCTTATTAACCCAGATTGCCGAGGCGCTGGAGGTCGCGGCCGCTGATAACCGCGTCAGCGTCTGCGTCATCAGCGGTAACCCGCGCTTCTTTGCCGCCGGGGCCGACCTGAATGAGATGGCGGAGAAAGATCTCCCGGCGACCCTGGACGATATCCGCCCGCGGCTGTGGGCGCGTATCGATGCCTTCCCCAAACCGCTGATCGCCTCGGTCAACGGCTACGCCCTCGGCGCCGGCTGCGAGCTGGCCCTGCTGTGCGATCTGATTGTCGCCGGGGACAACGCCCGCTTTGGCCTGCCGGAAATTACCCTCGGCATAATGCCGGGCGCTGGCGGCACCCAGCGGCTGATCCGCAGCGTTGGCAAGGCGCTGGCCAGCCGGATGGTGCTGAGCGGCGAGAGTATTGACGCCCGTCAGGCGCAGCAGGTCGGGCTGGTGAGCGATGTCCATCCGGCGGCGTTAACCGATGAGTATGCCCTGCAACTGGCGACCACCATCGCCCGCCATGCGCCGCTGGCGCTGCGGGCGGCGAAACAGTCGCTGCGCCTGTCGCAGGAAGTGAGCCTGCAGGCCGGTCTCCAGCAGGAGCGCCAGCTGTTCAGCCTGCTGAGCGCCACCGAAGACCGCCGCGAAGGCATCGACGCCTTCTTACAAAAACGTAACCCGGAATTTAAAGGACGCTAATCGTGGAAGCTTTCATTCTCAGCGCAGTGGAACAGGGCGTCATGACCATCACTCTCAATCGCCCGGACCGCCTCAACAGTTTTAACGATCGGATGCATCAGCAGCTGGCGGAATGTCTGAAGCAGGCCGAGCGCGACGACGGCGTACGTTGCCTGCTGATCACCGGCGCCGGCCGCGGCTTTTGCGCCGGCCAGGATCTGAATGACCGCAACGTCGACCCCAGTGGTCCGCCGCCGGATCTCGGCCTGTCGGTGGAACGCTTTTACAACCCGTTAGTGCGCCGTCTGGCGGCGCTGCCGAAACCGGTTATCTGCGCGGTCAACGGCGTAGCCGCTGGCGCAGGCGCCACCTTGGCGCTGGGCTGCGATATCGTGCTGGCCGCGCGTTCGGCCAAGTTTGTGATGGCGTTCAGCAAGCTCGGGCTGGTGCCGGACTGCGGCGGCAGCTGGTTCCTGCCGCGGGTGGCTGGCCGCGCGCGCGCGATGGGGCTGGCGCTGCTGGGCGACAGCCTCAGCGCGGAACAGGCCGCGCAGTGGGGAATGATCTGGCAACTGGTGGACGATGCCGAACTGGCGGATACCAGTCTGCAGCTGGCGCGCCATCTGGCGGCCCAGCCGACGTTTGGTCTTGGGCTGATTAAAAAGGCGCTGCTGGCGGCGGAAACCAACAGTCTCGACGCGCAGCTGGATCTGGAGCGCGATTATCAGCGCCTCGCCGGGCGCAGCGATGATTACCGCGAAGGGGTCAGCGCGTTTCTGGCCAAACGGCCACCACAGTTCAGCGGGAAATAGATGATGACGACATCCTTAGTCAACGTGGCGGTGATCGGCAGCGGCACCATGGGGGCCGGCATCGCCGAAGTGGCTGCTGCCGCCGGGCACCCGGTACTGATTTACGACATCGATCATCAGGCCATCGTCCGGGCGATCGATGGCATTGCCAGGCGTCTTGCCTCTCGGGTCGAGCGCGGCAAACTGGCGTCAGAGCAGGCCGACGCGCTGCTGGCGCGGCTGCATCCGGCCCACGATTTAGCCGCGCTGGCCGACGCAGATTTAGTGATCGAAGCGGCCTCTGAAAGCCTGGAGGTGAAAGCGGCGCTGTTCGCGCAGCTGGCGGCGATCTGCTCGCCGTCAACATTGCTGACCAGCAACACTTCGTCGATTTCGATTACCGCCATCGCCGCCGGGGTCAAAAACCCGGAGCGGGTGGCCGGGCTGCACTTTTTTAATCCGGCGCCGGTGATGAAGCTGGTCGAGGTGGTGAGCGGCCTGGCGACGTCTGCGGAAGTGGTGGAGCAGTTGTGCCAGTGCGTGAGCGGCTGGGGGAAACGGCCGGTTCGCTGCCGCTCGACGCCCGGCTTTATCGTTAACCGCGTGGCGCGTCCGTTCTATGCTGAAGCCTGGCGGGCGCTGGAGGAGCAGGTGGCCGCCCCGGAAGTTATCGATGCCGCTTTGCGTGACGGCGGCGGCTTCCCGATGGGGCCCCTGGCGCTGACGGACCTGATTGGCCAGGACGTCAACTTCGCCGTGACCTGCTCGGTATTTAACGCCTTCTGGCAGGACCGCCGTTACCTGCCATCGCTCCTGCAGCAGGAGCTGGCGCAGGCCGGGCGATTGGGGAAAAAGAGCGGTCACGGCGTCTATCGCTGGCCTGCGGAGACGCAGCCGGAGGTGACGCTGCCGCCGGTCGCCACTGGCGCGCAATCCGTGATGACGGTAAGTGACAGTGTCACCGAGCTGGACGAGCTTTTGTTGCTGGAGACCGAAGGCGAAACCGCCCTGGCGCTGAGCGTTAAGCATCGTCGTCCGGTGGTGGTGTATGACCTGTGCGCCAGCGATACGGTGGTGCTGGCCGCCGCGGCGACCAACGCGCCGGCGGCGACGGACAAAGCGGTGCACTATTTCCAGCAGCAGGGCAAGAAAGTGCTGCGCATCGCCGATTATCCCGGCCTGCTGGTGTGGCGCACGGTGGCGATGCTGGTTAACGAAGCGCTGGACGCACTGCAGAAAGGGGTGGCCAGCGCGCAGGATATCGATACCGCCATGCGTCTTGGCGTCAACTACCCGCAGGGCCCGCTGGCGTGGGGGGAAAGCCTCGGCTGGCGCCGCGTGCTGCGCCTGCTGGAGAACCTGCACCACCATTATGGCGAGGAGCGCTATCGCCCCGGTTCCCTGTTGCGCCAGAAGGCGCTGATGGAGAAGCACCATGAGCAATAACGCCTGGCGCAACGCGCGCGCGATGTACGAAAAAGATACCTGCGCCAGAACGATGGGGATCGAACTTATCGAAATGGACGATGGTTTTGCGCAGATGACCATGACCGTCTCGCCGGACATGCTTAACGGCCATCAAACCTGTCACGGCGGTCAGCTATTTACCCTTGCCGATACCGCTTTCGCCTACGCCTGTAACAGCCAGGGGCTGGCGGCGGTGGCTTCGGCGGCCAGCATTGATTTCCTTCGCCCGGCGTTTGCCGGGGACCGGCTGGTCGCCACTGCCCGAGTCAAACAGCAGGGCAAGCTGACCGGGGTCTACGACATTGAAATTGTTAATCAACAGCAAAAAATTGTGGCCCTGTTTCGCGGCAAATCGCACCGCATCGGCGGCACAATCACAGGAGAAGTCTAATGCGCGAGGCCTTTATTTGTGACGGGATCCGCACGCCGATTGGCCGCTACGGCGGCGCGCTGGCCAGCGTGCGCGCCGACGACCTGGCGGCGATCCCGCTGCGGGCGCTGCTGAGCCGCAACCCCAGGCTTGACCCGACCGCGATCGATGACGTGATTTACGGCTGCGCGAATCAGGCGGGCGAAGATAACCGCAATGTGGCGCATATGGCGACGCTGTTGGCCGGTTTCCCGCATACCGTACCGGGCACCACGATTAACCGTCTATGTGGGTCTGGTCTGGATGCGATCGGCTTTGCCGCCAGAGCGATCAAAGCCGGCGATGCCGATCTGCTGATTGCCGGCGGCGTAGAGTCGATGTCGCGCGCGCCGTTTGTGATGGGGAAGGCTAGCGCGCCGTATCAGCGTCAGGCGGAGCTGTTTGACACCACCATTGGCTGGCGTTTTGTGAACCCGCTCATGGCGCAACACTTCGGAACTGACAGCATGCCGGAAACGGCCGAGAATGTAGCTGAATTGTTAAATATTAGCCGCGCCGATCAGGATGCTTTCGCCTGGCGCAGCCAGCATCGCACGGCGCAGGCCCAGCGCGATGGCATTCTGGCGCAGGAGATCGTGCCGGTGCAGATTGTCGGCCGGAAAGGGGCGGTCAGCGATGTGCGCGAGGACGAGCATCCGCGCCCGGAAACCACGCTTGAGCAGCTGGCGCAACTGAAAGCGCCGTTCCGTCAGGGCGGCGTCATTACCGCGGGCAATGCTTCCGGCGTCAACGATGGCGCCGCGGCGCTGATCGTCGCCAGCGAACAGCAGACCGCTATCCAGGGGCTCACGCCGCGCGCGCGTATCGTGGCGATGGCGACGGCAGGGGTCGAACCGCGGCTGATGGGGCTGGGGCCGGTACCGGCGGTGCGTAAAGTGCTGGAGCGGGCGGGACTCAATATCCACGATATGGATCTGATTGAGCTGAATGAGGCCTTCGCCGCTCAGGCGCTGGGCGTGCTCAGACAGCTTGGCGTGCCGGACGATGCGGAGCATGTGAATCCCAACGGCGGCGCCATCGCGTTAGGCCATCCGCTGGGCATGAGCGGCGCGCGTCTGGCGCTGAGCGCCAGCCTTGAGCTGCAGCGCCGCGGCGGGCGCTATGCGTTGTGTACGATGTGTATTGGCGTGGGTCAGGGCATCGCCATGATCCTCGAGCGAGTGTGAGCTAATTTACCTGCGAGTACCCTACAATGATAACTACTACAAAATTAGATCCGATTGAAACCGCCTCGCGTGATGAGCTGCAGGCCCTGCAAACCCAACGGCTGAAGTGGACCCTGAATCATGCGTATAACAATGTGCCGATGTATCGTCGCAAATTCGACGCCGCCGGCGTGCACCCTGACGACTTTCGCGAACTGAGCGACCTGACCAAATTCCCGTGCACCACCAAACAGGATCTGCGCGACAACTATCCCTTCGATACCTTCGCGGTGCCGATGGAGCAGGTGGTGCGCATTCACGCCTCTTCCGGGACCACCGGCAAACCGACGGTGGTGGGCTACACGCAGAACGATATTGATAACTGGGCCAATATCGTCGCCCGTTCGCTGCGCGCCGCCGGCGGCACGGCGAAAGATAAAATTCACGTCGCCTACGGCTATGGCCTGTTCACCGGCGGCCTTGGCGCGCACTACGGCGCGGAACGCTTAGGCGCGACGGTGATCCCGATGTCCGGCGGACAGACCGAAAAACAGGCGCAGCTGATCCGTGATTTCAAGCCGGATATGATCATGGTGACGCCGTCCTACTGTCTGAATCTGATTGAAGAGCTGGAGCGCCAGATGGACGGCGATGCCCGCGGCTGTTCATTACGCGTCGGCGTCTTTGGCGCCGAGCCGTGGACCCTGGCGATGCGCGCGGAGATCGAGCGCCGGCTGGGGATCACCGCCCTGGACATATACGGTCTGTCGGAGGTGATGGGCCCGGGGGTGGCGATGGAGTGTCTGGAGACTGTTGACGGCCCGACCATCTGGGAAGACCACTTCTTCCCGGAAATCGTTAACCCGGACGACGGCACGCCGCTGGCCGATGGCGAACACGGCGAACTGCTGTTCACCACGTTGACCAAAGAGGCGCTGCCGGTGATCCGCTATCGTACCCGCGATCTGACGCGCCTGCTGCCGGGCACCGCCCGCACCATGCGCCGTATGGACCGCATCAGCGGACGCAGCGACGATATGCTGATCATCCGCGGGGTTAACGTCTTCCCGTCGCAGCTGGAAGAGGAGATCCTTAAGTTTGAACATCTGGCGCCGCACTACCAGCTGGAGGTCAATCGCCGCGGCCATCTTGATTCGCTGGCGGTGCGCGTGGAGCTGAAAGAGAGCGGGCTGGCGCTGAGTCACGAGCAGCGCTGCCAGATTTGTCACCAGTTGCGCCACCGCATCAAGTCGATGGTCGGGATCTCCACCGATATCACTATCGTCAACTGCGGCAGCATTCCGCGCTCTGAAGGCAAAGCCTGTCGGGTATTTGATCTGCGTAAAGCGGTGGTCAGCGGTTAAACCTCTCCCCGGTGGCGCTGCGCTGACCGGGGCTACGCGGTTAGCCCGGCTGAGGCCTTTACGCCCTCAGCCGGGGAAATTCCTGTGCTATGATTCATAAAGGAAAAATATAACAACAGCATGAATCAGATGAGTAAACTCGACGCCTTTATTCAACAAGCCGTGACGGCGACGCCGATCAGCGGCACGTCATTGATCGCCTCGCTGTATGGCGACGCCTTATTACAACGCGGTGGGGAAGTGTGGCTGGGCAGCGTCGCGGCGCTGCTGGAAGGATTAGGCTTCGGCGAGCGCTTCGTCCGCACCGCGCTGTTTCGCCTCAATAAAGAAGAGTGGCTTGATGTCGTCCGTATCGGCCGCCGCAGCTTCTATCGTCTGAGTGACAAAGGGCTGCGCCTGACCCGTCGTGCGGAACATAAAATTTATCGGGCGAACGCCCCGGAATGGGATGGTACCTGGCTGCTGTTGCTCTCGGAAGGCCTGGAAAAAAATGTGCTGGCCGACGTCAAAAAGCAGCTGCTGTGGCAGGGATTTGGCGCGCTGGCCCCGAGCCTGTTAGCCTCGCCGTCGCAAAAGCTGGCGGATGTCCAGTCGCTGCTCCACGAAGCAGGCGTCGCCGAAAACGTCATCTGTTTTGAAGCCCACTCGCCGCTGGCGCTCTCCCGGGCGGCGCTGCGCAGCCGGGTAGAGGAGTGCTGGCATCTCACCGAACAAAACGAGATGTATGAATCGTTCATCTCGCTATTCCGGCCGATACTGCCGCTGCTCCGTGACTGCGACCCCGCGGAGTTAACGCCGGAGCGCAGCTTTCAGATCCAGCTCCTGCTGATTCATTTCTATCGCCGGGTGGTGCTCAAAGATCCGCTGCTGCCGGAAGAGCTGCTGCCGGCGCACTGGGCGGGGCAAACCGCCCGCCAGCTGTGTATCAATATTTACCAACGGGTGAGTCCCGGCGCGCTGGCGTTCGTCAGCGAGAAAGGTGAAAGCTCGGTCGGCGAGCTTCCCGCGCCGGGCCCGCTCTATTATCAGCGCTTTGGCGGTTTGCCGGGCGCATAAGGAGGTTGCATGCCGATTTATCAGATTGATGGACTGACCCCGGTGGTGCCGGAGGAGAGTTACGTCCACCCGACCGCGGTGTTGATTGGCGACGTGATCCTCGGCAAAGGGGTCTATGTTGGGCCCAACGCCAGCCTGCGCGGCGATTTTGGCCGCATCGTGGTCAAAGACGGGGCCAATATACAGGACAACTGCGTGATGCACGGCTTCCCAGGCCAGGATACGGTGGTGGAAGAGGAGGGCCATATCGGCCACGGCGCTATTCTTCACGGCTGCGTAATTGGCCGCAATGCGCTGGTGGGGATGAGCGCGGTGATTATCGACGGGGCGACTATCGGCGAAAACAGCATTGTCGGCGCCTCGGCCTTCGTCAAAGCCAACGCCGAGATGCCCGCCAACCATCTGATTATCGGAAGCCCGGCAAAAGCGATTCGCGTCCTGAGCGAACAGGAGCTGGCGTGGAAAAAGCACGGTACCCGTGAATACCAGGTGCTGGTGGAACGCTGTAAGCAGACGCTCCACCAGGTTGAGCCATTACGGGAAGTGGAGGACGGGCGTAAGCGGCTGGAGTTTGATGAAAACCTGCGGCCAAAATCCTCCACCTGAGGGGTAAATATAATGGCAGAGAAATTATCCGCTCACTGTCACTGCGGTGCGGTGGCCTTTACCGTTGAGCTAAGCGACGGCTTCAACACCGTTCGGCGCTGTAACTGTTCATATTGTCGAATGCGTGGGGCGGTCGCGGTCTCTTCGCCGCGTTCAGGAATCGATGTGGTACGCGGCAGGGATAAGCTCACAGAGTATCGCTTTAATACAGGGGAAGCCGTGCACTTTTTCTGCTCGGTATGCGGGATCTACACCTTTCATCAACGGCGATCAAACCCACAGCAGTATGGGGTGAATGTGGCCTGCATTGACGGCGTTTCACCTTTCGATTTTCCTTGCGTGGAAGTCAACGACGGCGTGAATCATCCAAAAGATGGCGGCGGAGGCGTGGTGGGGTATTTGCGCTACGAGAAAAAGCAAAAATCTCCTCCCGCAGGAAGCGAGAGGAGTTAACTATTAGGCTGCAACCACGCTGTCGATGGCCGCTTTCGCGTCAGACTGCGCTTTGGCCGCGACTTCCGGGCCGTAAGCGATACCTTCGGCGAACACGAAGTTCACGTCGGTGATGCCGATGAAGCCGAGGAAGGTGGACAGGTACGGGGTGACCAGGTCGGTCGGGGTATCTTTATGGATACCGCCGCGGCTGGTCACAACGACCGCGCGTTTACCGGTCACCAGACCTTCCGGCCCTTTTTCGGTGTAGCGGAAGGTCACGCCGGCGCGAGCCACCAGGTCGAAATAGTTTTTCAACTGCGTCGGGATGTTGAAGTTGTACATCGGCGCAGCGATAACAATCACATCGTTGCCTTTCAGTTCAGCGATCAGCTCGTCGGAAAGGGCCAGCGCTTCCTGCTGACGCGGAGTCAGCGGCGCGTCGCTCGGACGCAGGGCGCCAACCAGTTCACCATCCAGAACCGGGATCGGATTAGCGGCCAGGTCACGCACGGTGATCTCGTCGCCCGGGTGTTTTTCCTGCCATTGTTCAACAAAATAGTCGGAAAGCTGACCAGATTGTGAGTACCCTGCCAGAATACTGGATTTCAGAACTAATACTTTGCTCATGGGTGTTTCCTTTTTTAATGTGATTGACGGGTCAGTGCCCTGGTGCTTGATGACACTGTATTCACAATCGCGCCACAGAGATAGCGCAATATATCGAATCCTATGTTCAGATTTTTTGAACAAGGCATGAGTGGCGCAGATGTGGTACTCTAAGGCAATACTTCAAAAGAGATTTTCCCGGCAGAGCTCTGCCCGATAACGCTATGACAGAACAACAAAAAATCACCTTCCCCCAGCTTTATCACCAGCTCGACGGCCTGATGCTGCGCGACAAAACGCGCTTTGCCCGCCGTCTGCACGGCGTGAAGAAGGTTAAAAATCCTGAATCGCAACAGGCCATCCTTCAGGAGATGGCGCAGGAGATAAGCCAGGCAGCCAGTAAAGTCCTGCTGCGCGAAGCGGCGCGTCCGGCCATCACCTATCCGGAAAATCTGCCGGTTAGCCAGAAAAAACAAGAAATTCTCGAGGCGGTACGCGATCACCAGGTGGTGATTGTCGCCGGGGAGACCGGTTCGGGTAAAACCACCCAGCTGCCAAAAATCTGCATGGAGCTGGGCCGCGGGCTGAAAGGGCTAATCGGCCATACCCAGCCGCGCCGTCTGGCCGCGCGAACCGTGGCCAACCGTATCGCCGAGGAGCTGCAAACGGAGCCGGGCGGCTGTATCGGCTATAAGGTCCGCTTTAGCGATCACGTCAGCGACAACACCATGGTCAAGCTGATGACCGACGGTATTCTGCTGGCGGAGATCCAGCAGGATCGCCTGCTGATGCAGTACGACACCATCATTATCGATGAAGCGCACGAGCGCAGCCTGAACATTGACTTCCTGCTCGGCTATCTGAAAGAGCTGCTGCCGCGCCGTCCTGACCTGAAAATCATCATCACCTCGGCGACCATCGACCCGGAACGTTTCTCAAAGCATTTCAATAATGCGCCGATTATCGAAGTCTCCGGGCGGACTTACCCGGTGGAAGTGCGCTATCGGCCGATAGTGGAAGAGGCGGACGATACCGAGCGCGATCAGCTGCAGGCGATCTTTGATGCCGTCGATGAGCTCGGGCGCGAAGGGCCCGGCGATATTCTGATCTTTATGAGCGGCGAGCGGGAGATTCGCGATACCGCCGATGCGCTGAATAAGCTGGATCTGCGCCATACCGAAGTGCTGCCGCTGTACGCTCGCTTGTCCAACAGCGAGCAGAACCGCGTCTTCCAGCCGCACAGTGGACGACGCATCGTGCTGGCGACCAACGTGGCGGAAACCTCGCTGACCGTACCGGGCATTAAGTACGTTATCGATCCCGGTACCGCGCGTATCAGCCGCTACAGCTACCGCACCAAGGTGCAGCGCCTGCCGATCGAGCCAGTTTCCCAGGCCTCCGCCAACCAGCGTAAAGGCCGCTGCGGTCGCGTCTCGGAAGGGATCTGTATTCGTCTTTATTCAGAAGACGATTTCCTGTCGCGCCCGGAATTTACCGATCCGGAAATTCTGCGCACCAACCTGGCGTCGGTCATCCTGCAGATGACCGCCCTGGGCTTAGGCGATATCGCCGCCTTCCCGTTCGTTGAAGCGCCGGATAAGCGCAACATTCAGGACGGCGTGCGCCTGCTGGAAGAGCTGGGCGCCATCACCACCGATGAGCAGGCCACCGCCTACAAGCTGACCCCGATGGGCCGTCAACTTAGCCAGTTGCCGGTAGACCCGCGTCTGGCGCGGATGGTGCTGGAGGCGCAGAAGCACGGCTGCGTGCGAGAAGCGATGATCATCACCTCCGCGCTGTCGATTCAGGATCCGCGCGAGCGGCCGATGGACAAACAGCAGGCCTCTGACGAAAAACACCGCCGCTTTCACGATAAAGAGTCTGACTTCCTTGCCTTTGTGAACCTGTGGAACTATCTCGGCGAACAGCAGAAAGCCCTGTCGTCGAATCAGTTCCGCCGTCAGTGCCGGGTCGATTTTCTGAACTATCTGCGCGTGCGCGAGTGGCAGGATATCTATACCCAGCTGCGCCAGGTGGTGAAGGAGCTTGGCCTGCCGATCAACAGCGAGCCAGCGGAATATCGCGAGATCCATACCGCGCTGCTGACCGGTCTGCTGTCGCACATCGGCATGAAGGATGCCGATAAACAGGAGTTTACCGGGGCGCGCAACGCCCGCTTTTCCATTTTCCCGGGGTCCGGTCTGTTTAAAAAGCCGCCGAAGTGGACGATGGTGGCGGAACTGGTGGAGACCAGCCGGCTGTGGGGCCGCATTGCCGCCCGCATTGAGCCGGAGTGGGTGGAGCCGGTAGCGCAGCACCTGATCAAACGCTCATATAGCGAGCCGCACTGGGAGCGGGCGCAGGGCGCGGTGATGGCGACGGAAAAGGTCACCGTCTACGGCCTGCCGATCGTGGGCGCGCGTAAGGTCAACTACAGCCAGATCGATCCGGCGCTGTGCCGCGAGCTGTTTATCCGCCACGCGCTGGTGGAGGGCGACTGGCAAACGCGCCATGCCTTCTTCCGGGAGAACCTGAAGCTGCGGGCGGAAATCGAAGAGCTGGAGCATAAGTCGCGCCGCCGCGACATTCTGGTGGACGACGAGACCCTGTTCGAATTCTACGACCAGCGCATCAGCCACGACGTCATCTCCGCCCGCCACTTCGACAGCTGGTGGAAGCAGGCCAGCAAAGAGACGCCGGATCTGCTCAACTTTGAGAAGAGCATGCTGATTAAGGAAGGGGCGGAGCAGGTTAGCAAGCTGGACTATCCGAACTTCTGGCATCAGGGCAACCTTAAGCTGCGGCTTAGCTATCAGTTTGAGCCGGGCGCCGACGCCGACGGCGTGACGGTGCATATTCCGCTGCCGCTGCTGAACCAGGTGGAGGAGGCTGGGTTTGAATGGCAGATCCCCGGCCTGCGTCGTGAGCTGATTATCGCGCTGATAAAATCGCTGCCGAAGCCGGTGCGGCGCAATTTTGTCCCGGCTCCCAACTATGCGGAAGCGTTTCTTGGCCGGGCGACGCCGCTTGAGCTGCCGCTGCTCGATTCCCTGGAGCGCGAGCTGCGTAAGATGACCGGCGTGACCATCGACCGCGAAGCCTGGCAGTGGGATCAGGTGCCCGATCACCTGAAAATCACTTTCCGGGTGGTGGATGATAAAAACAAGAAGCTGCAGGAAGGGCGCTCGCTGCAGGCGCTGAAAGAGGCGCTGAAGGGCAAAGTTCAGGAGACGCTGTCGGCGGTTGCTGATGATGGCATCGAGCAGAGCGGGCTGCATATCTGGAGCTTTGGCACCCTGGCGGAAAGCTATGAACAGAAGCGCGGCAACTATAAGGTGAAAGCCTGGCCGGCGCTGGTGGACGAGCGCGACAGCGTGGCCATCAAGCTGTTTGATAATCCACAGGAACAGCAGCAGGCCATGTGGCGCGGTCTGCGTCGCCTGCTGCTGCTTAACATTCCGTCGCCCATTAAGTATCTGCACGAGAAACTGCCGAACAAAGCCAAGCTCGGGCTCTATTTCAACCCGTACGGCAAAGTGCTGGATCTGATTGACGACTGTATCTCCTGCGGCGTTGATAAGCTTATCGACGAGGCGGGCGGTCCGGTATGGACGGAAGAGGGCTTCAACCAGCTGCACGATAAAGTTCGCGCCGAGCTCAACGAGACGGTGGTAGAGATCGCCAAACAGGTCGAGCAGATCCTCACTGCGGTGTTCAATATCAACAAACGGCTGAAAGGCCGGGTGGATATGACCATGGCGCTGGGGCTGTCGGACATCAAAGCGCAGATGGCGGGGCTGGTTTACCGCGGCTTTGTCACCAGCAACGGCTTCCGTCGTCTTGGCGATACGCTGCGCTACCTGCAGGCGATTGAAAAGCGCCTGGAGAAGATGGCTATCGATCCGCACCGCGACCGCGCGCAGATGCTGAAAATTGAGAGCGTGCAGCAGGCGTGGCAGCAGTGGCTGAATAAGCTACCGCCGAACCGCCGTGAGGACGACGATGTCCGGGAGATCCGCTGGATGATCGAGGAGCTGCGGGTGAGCTTCTTCGCCCAGCAGCTGGGGACCCCGTACCCCATCTCGGACAAGCGTGTCCTGCAGGCGATGGAGCAGGTGACGCCGTAATCCCACCCTTTTCCCTGCCCGGCGGCGCAGTGCTTGCCGGGCAGGGGAAACCCGGGAGCGGTCGCGAAGCCGTACGCCGTACCCGGTTATCTCCCCGCCCTGATGCTTCCCCGCCGAATGAAAAATGAACGGAATCTGAAAATCGACCTGCCGGCTTGGGTCATCGGCTGTCTTCGCGTATTTTTAGCCTTGTTTCGCAGGAAAACCAGAACACGGAGTCTATTTTTACCCTTCTTGATATGGACAAATTCCTCATGCTGGCGCTGGCTATCCTTGTGATGCCCGCGTGTAAACCCTTCGTTGACGCTTCCTCCTGCGATGAAACACAGCGGGCGATCAACGATGCGAACTTTTTTATTTTGACCTCCCTTCCGCCGCTGAACGGCGAAGTGCAGAGCGTGCAAATCGTCGGCAGCCAGAATAACGAATATGGCGCCCTTCGTTTCGCGCGATGCCGCCGGCTGGCAAGCTATGAGCGGGCAAAAACCCTTAACACAGCACATGGCTCAACGATCGTCAGAGATAATGTTCGCTGGCGAAATGATAAAGGATGGATGCGGGAATATATCCGGCAGACCCGGAGCGCGACGGGAAATATCAGCAAGATGGTGATGCGCGAACAGTTTTATACCGATTCTCTCGGGCGGATTGTGCGCGCCGAAAATGTGTCCGCGACGCAGCAACCGCCCAAAGTCCTGCATACGACCACCTATCAGTATGACGACCGGCACCGCCTGGTCCGTAAAACGGTCAACGGCGGTATGATGGTCATGCTTGCTGTCGATTACCGCTATACGGATGGGCGCCTTAGCCGCATGGCTGACTCGGACTCCACCTCGACGCTGCGTTGGGATGAAAAAGGGCGCTGGATATCCCGGGAAACGACCTCAACGTATAATGGACCACGCCAGGCCCGTTGTTTAGGGTGGGATCCCGAGGGGAACTGTACTGCGGAGTATGGCGAGCAGCCTGCTGCAGGGGCAATGAAAGATCAGTCTCTGCACTACCAGTATACCTATTATCCTCGATGATCCTCCGCGGCAGAAAGCCCCGCTGGCCCGGCAGCATAGGTTCATGCAGGCTGGTGCTGCCGGGCAGGAGAGCGGGGTTTCTCCCTCTCTCTGGGGGAGAGGGCCGGGGTGAGGGCATCAGGCCGCCCGGATCTCAGCCATTCACCAGCGCCAGCGTAAAGCCATCCCATCCCTTAATGCCCACCGTCTGCAGCGCGGTGGCGGTGAGCCGCGGGTTATCGCCGATCATCTCGATAAACCGACGCACGCCCTGCACACGCGCGTCATCGCTTTGCCCATTAATCACCTCGCCATCGCGCACCACGTTATCGCCCACGATCAGCGTCCCGGGGCGGGAATAGTGCAGCGCCCACTCCAGATAGTGAGGATTATTAGGTTTATCGGCATCAATAAAGATCAGGTCGAATGGCGGCGTGTTCGCCAAATTTTCCAGCGTGTTCAGCGCGGGTCCTTCAATAAGCTCAATGCGCTCGTTTAGCCCGGCGAGGCGGATATTCTGGCGCGCCACCCCCGCATGCGTCGGGTCGGCCTCGAGGGTAATCAGCTTTCCGTCGGCGGGCAGCGCACGCGCCATCCAGATGGCGCTATAGGCGCCGAGCGTGCCAATTTCAAGGATCCGCCGCGCCTGGGTCATGCGCACCAACAGCGCCAGAAATTGCCCCTGATTGGCCGCAACATCATGTTCAGGTAGCCCGGCGCGTTTGTTGTTTTCCAGAACCTGTCTCAGCACGTCATCATCAGGAATAAGCGAAGAAATCATGTAATTATCGACAGCAGACCACTGTTGTTGCATAGATTAACTCCCTGGTGGTAGTAGTGGCCGGGTGGCGCAACGCTATCCCGGCCTGAATACTGGCTTCCGCGCTCTGGACGGTGGCGGACCGACGCGAGCAGGCTTTTCACGCGTTCATCCAGCCGCCTCCCAGCGCCCGGTACAGATCGATCTGCGCCAGCAGCAGGTTATTCTTCACCTGGACCACGCTAAGCTGGGTGGAGAACAGCGTTCGCTGGGCATCAAGCACATCCAGATACGAAGAGTAGCCGTTACGGTAGCGATTCTGCGCAATGCGCAATGTTTCCTCCGCTACCGCCACCTGTCCCTGCAGCTCGGTCAACTGTTCGCCGTAGCGGCTAATGGCGTCAAGGCTGTCATTGACCTCTTTGAACGCGCCGCGCACCGTTTTCTCATAGCTGTACAGCGCCTGGTTGCGCTGGGCCATGGAGACATCCACCTGGGCGTTTAACGCCTGGCGGTTAAGCAGCGGCGCCAGGATGCTACCGCCAATGCTCCACAGTCGCAGCGGATCGTCGAGCAGATCCGGCAGCGTCCGGTCCTGCAGGCTGCCGGTGGCGGTCAGGTTGATAGACGGCAGCAGCTGCGCCTGCGACGAGGCCAGGGTGGCATCGGCGGCTACCAGCTGACGCTGGGCCTGTACGATATCCGGGCGGCGGTTGAGTAGGGTGGACGGCAACTGCGAGGGCAGACGCAGCGGGGTGAGCCCGGCGAATTCGCCGCGTTTTACCGCGCCGGGGTTATCCCCCAGCAGCACGCTGAGGGCGTTTTCCTGCTGCGCAATCTGGTGCTGCAGCGGCGGGATCTGCGCCCGCGTTGAGCGCAGCTCCGAATCCGCCTGCATCAGCTCAAGGCGCGAGGTATACCCGGTTTCAAACTGACGTTTGGCCAGCCGCCAGGCGTCTTCCCGTGATTGGAGCGTCTGCTGCGTAACCCGCAGCTGCTCATCCAGCGACAGCAGCGTCACGTAGCCCACGGCCACCGAGGCGGCGACGCTCAAATTGGCCGCGGCGGCAGCGGCTTTCTGCGCCTCGAGGCTGGCCCCGGCGGCGCTGGCCGCGCTGCGGTTAGCGCCCCAGATATCGACATCATAGCTGGCGGTCAGGCCGCCTTTGTACAGCGTGCTGTGGATAGGCAGGCCGGTGGCGGCGGACTGCGCGCGGGCGCGGGTGCCGGTCAGGCTGGCATCCAGCGAGGGAAAAAGGCTGCTGTCGGCGGCATACGCCCGCGCCTGATACTCATTGACCCGCTCGCGGGCAATCAGCACATCGCTGTTATAGCGCAGCGCCCGGTCGACATACTGATTCAGCGCACTGTCATGAAAATTGCGCCACCATACGCCTTCCACCGGGCTGGCAGGGCCAACGTCGGCCCGCCAGGCGGCAGGGATGGTCAGGGTCGGCTGCGCGCGCTGGACATCGGCGGACTGACAGCCGACCAGCGCCAGGACGATGACAAGGGTGACCGGGCGGATCATGGCTGCTTCTCCGCGCGGGTATCAATGGTCACCTGCACCGACATGCCGGGGCGCAGGCGCTCGCTGTTGCGCTGCCCCTCGTTAACCGTGATGCGCACCGGGATGCGCTGGGCGATCTTGACGAAGTTGCCGGTAGCGTTGTCCGGCGAAATAGCGCTGAACTCCACCCCGGTCGCCGGGGAGATACTCTGCACCTTGCCGTGGAAGGTCTCGCCGTTGAGCGCGTCAACGGTGAAGGTAACCGGCTGGCCGATACGCACATCGGCCAGCTGGGTCTCTTTCAGGTTGGCGATCACCCAGTGCTGCGGCGGGACCAGCGAAGTCAGATGGGTTCCGGCGCTGACGTAAGCGCCAAGACGCACCGAAATCTGCCCCAGCTGGCCGCCGGTGGGGGCGATGATCTGCGTATTCTGCAGGTCAATCTGCGCCAGTTCGAGGGCGGCTTTGGCGCTGGCCACGTCGGCCTCCAGCGAATCGCGATTGACGATGGTCGATTCGAGATCCTGGCGCGACATCTCCAGCGCCGCTTTCGCCTGTTCAATATCCGCTGCCCCCTGGGCGGCGCTGGCGCGGGCGGAATCACGCTCGCGGATCGACAGCGAGCCATCGGCGGTCAGTTCCTGCACCCTTTTTAAATCGGCCTGGATTTTCAGATTCTGCGCGCGGGCGTTTTGCAGCGCGGCTTCGTTTTTGGCGATCGTCGCCTCGGCGCTTTTGCGCTGCTGCAGGTTGTTGCGCAGCGCCGCCTCCTTCATCGCCAGGGTGGCCTGGGCCTGGTGCACCCGCTGCTTATAGATGCGATCGTCTATCTGGAACAGTACCTCGCCCGGCTGAACGATGGCGAAATCCTTGACGTTGACGGCAGTGATGTAGCCGTTGACCTGTGGGCTGATAAAGGTGGTCTGCCCGCGCACGTAGGCGTTGTCGGTAAACTGGCTATGCCGGGTGAACGGCGGTAGCTGCCAGGCATAGAGGATCACCAGTACGCCGACGAGGCCTATCGCCGCGGCGGTAAAAATGGAGACCACGCGAATGTTGTTTCGGGTATTGGCCTGTTGTTTGGCCGCATCCTGCTGACTCATAACGACTCCAGAGATGAAATGATGATAATTATTTGCTGCCAGTGGCGCGTTTTAAAGCGATACGGGCGGTCAGTCGTAAGCGAATTAAGCGCCAGAAAACCCACACTAACGTCCCGGCGGAGATCGCCGCCGTCAGCAGATAGGTATCATTCCAGGCGAGAATATTGGCCTGCAGCGTCGCGGCGTTTTGCAGGAGCGTCGTGGCCTGGACGTTAAGCAGCGTGCTGTCGCCGATCTGGCTCTGGTACATCTGGCTGTACTGCTGCAGGCGCTCGACGATCAGCGGGTTGAGGGTGGTGATCTGATCCGCCAGCTGACTGGAGTGAAATTTCTCCCGCCAGGTCTGGAAAGTACCGAGGATCGCCGATCCCAGCAGGCCGCCGATGTTCTGGCTCATGCCGAACAGCACCGAGAAGCTGACCAGGTTGCGCGGATCGGCGAATACCCCGCCAATACCGGCGAGCATCGCCGGCGCCAGAAAAAAGGCGCTGCCGAAGCCAAGCAAAAACTGGCTGAACATCAGTTGTTCCGGGCGGGTGAGGGCGTTGGACTGACTGTCGAGCAGCGAGGCCACCATGATCAGCGCCAGGGCGGTGGCGGTCGGCCAGTAGAGCTTCTGCGGGTTAAGCGTCAGGCAGCTGGCAATGATCCCGCACAGAATGCCGGCGAAAATTGACCACGCAAGGTTGGTCATCTGTTCGTTTTGCAGGCCAACGTACTGCAGCCAGCCGATCACCCCGGTATTCTGCTCCGCCAGCACGATGCGGATCAGCAGCATAATCAGACCGAGGCGCAGGATACTGCCGCTGGAGAGCCATTTGGTATTGAGCAGGGGATTGCTGCGGTTATGCTCGAAGGCGATGGCAGCGACGATCAGCACCACCGCCGCCGCCAGCGACCAGCCGATCCACGGCGCTTCGAACCACCACTCGAGCCGCCCCAGCGACAGCACCGCGCACACCAGCGCCATGCCGGGGGCCAGCAGGAAGAAGGTGATAAAATCCTTCTTCTCGAACACCTTTTTACGATCGCTCGGCGGCAGCTTCAGCGCGATGACGCAGGCCAGCGACACCAGCGCCAGCCCCAGTTCAAAGAAGTAGAGCCCGCGCCATTCGTCGGTCTGCAGCAGCTCGGTGGAAAAGAGGCGCGCCAGCGGAATGGCCAGCGACGAGCCAGTGATACCGATGGTCAGCCCTTTAAGGCGGTGGCGTGCGGGCCAGGCCTGCACCTGATAGTAGATCCCCAGCGAGCTGAGCGCCGCGGCCACCATGCCGTGGGCGGCGCGGACCATCATCGCCGAGCTGAGATCGTTGACGAACAGGTGGAAGAAGGTGACCAGCACATAGAGCACCAGAAAGCCTTCGGTAAAGGCGCGCAGCCCGAACTGTTGACGAAATTTCACCAGCAGCAGGTTGATGGAGACGTTGGTCATGACATACACCGCCGGCAGCCAGGCGATCTCCGTCGACCAGGCGGCGAAGGTGCCCTGCAGCAGCTGCAGATTGGCGGTGACTACCGCGTTGCCCAGCGCGCCGGTGAGGCACACCAGCAGCCCGACCACCCCGTAGGCCAGGCGCTTCGCCGGGCTGTGCAGCGGCGTCGATGGCGAGCCGAGCAGGGCCGGTTTTTCATGCGGCGCCCAGTCATGGGGGGCGTAAGGGTTACTCTGACGACGGGGCATTATTTCTTCTCCACTTCGCGCAACAGCTTTTCCAGCACCCGCTGAGTTTGTTCCCGCTCCTGCGGAGTAATCGCCGTCAGGATCTCTTCACGCAGATCGTCCGCCACCGTTTTGACCTGCTCGAAGAGGGCCTGCCCCTGGTCGGTGACCACCAGCAGCCGCTTGCGTTTATCGCGGTCGGTGGTGACGCGCTCCACCAGGCCGAGGGTCACCAGGCGGTTGATCAGCGGCACAATGGTCGCGCTCTCCACTCCCAGCTCCTGCGCCAGTTCGCTTTGCGACAGCGGCTGGTGATTGCGGGCGATAGCGGCGACCGCTACCCAGCTGGCCTGGCTGAGGCCGAGGTTTTTCAGCCGACGATTAACCGCCAGCCGCCAGTGATGGGCGGTCAGATATAAAAGATGGGAGAAGTTTAGCTGTCGATGGTCCATAGGTCGTCTGCCAAAATCGTTAGAGCTCTAACGAGTTTATGCCTGACGACCGACGAAATTCAAGGGAAAGGATAAATAAGGGTTAACGGTGTGTGCGTTTATTGTAGCGAACAGGAGGATACCCCCTCAGGCCATTTACTCATGGAGGATGCTCTTATTCTGCGCCATCACCCAGGTGATAAAAGCGCGCAGGGGCGCGGGAATATGTTTGCGACTCGGATAGTAGACGCAGAAATGATCCGCCGGGTAGCGGTAGCTGGGCAATAAGCGGATCAGGCTGCCGGCGTTCAGTTGCGCGGAGACCAGCGACTGATAGACAAAGGCGATCCCCAGTCCGCTCTCCGCCGCCTGGATCATCGCCGTATCGGAATCGACGACCAGATCGCCTTTGACTGCGACTTCGCCTGGCTCGCCGTCGGGGCTGATAAACTCCCACCGGTACTTTTCGCCGCTGGGAAAACATCGGTTGATGCAGCGAAAATTGATCAGCGACTGCGGGGTGTCGGGCGCTCCGGCCTGGCGGAGATAGTCCGGGCTGGCTACCGGGATCAGCGACAGTTTCTCGCCAAAGGGGATGGCAATCATATCTTTGGGCACATCCCGGGAATAACGAATGCCAGCGTCAAAACCGGACTCGATAATATTCACTTTCCGATCGGTGGTAAACAGCTCCAGCGTCACGTCTGGATAGGCGGTTTTAAAAGCAATAAAATAGCGCTGAAAGAAAAGGTCGAGAACAATGCGCGGTAAATTGACTTTCACCACCCCTTCCGGGGTCAGACGGTGATAATTCAGACTGTCGACTACCCGGCGATAATCATTCACCACCGGCGTCATATTATTAAGAAATTCCTCACCCACGGCGGTTAAAGACAAACTGCGCGTCGAGCGATTGAGCAGGCGCACGCCTAATTTTTCTTCCAGATGATTAATAGCGCTGGTGAGGGCCGGCGGTGAAAGATTTAATGCTCTGGCAGCTTGTCGAAAACTACCATGTTTCACTATGAGTATTAATATTTCAATTTGTTGCAAATCAGGCAACGTTTTCATTGTTAATTTCCAGCTAACACCGCGTTCGGAATAGATTAATTGTTATCAATGTAAAAGGGAAGTATATATTTAATAACATTCAGCACGTAAGGAAAATAAGGTGAAAACACGTTATCTCGGAAAAGAGAAGTTCCAGGTTTCCGCATTGGGTCTCGGGTGTATGGGAATGAGTTTTGCCTATGGCGGCGCTGAGGAGTCGCAGGCGATAAATACCATCCATGCCGCAGTGGACATGGGCGTGACCTTCCTCGATTCCGCCGAAGTGTATGGGCCTTTTGACAATGAAGTCCTTGTCGGGAAAGCGATTAAAGGCATTCGCGATAAGGTGCAGATTGCCACCAAATTTGGCTTTCGTATTCTGCCGACCGGCCAGGGGCTGGAGCGGATGGCCGGCGTCGACAGCCGTCCGGAACATATTCGTGAGGCGGTGGAAGGGTCGCTGAAGCGGCTGAATATCGAGACCATCGATCTGCTCTATCAGCACCGCGTCGATCCCGCGGTGCCGGTGGAAGAGGTGGTGGGCACCATGGCCGACCTGGTTAAAGAGGGTAAAATTCGCCACATCGGGCTGTCGGAAGTGTCAGCCCAGACGCTGCGCCGGGCCTGCAAGGTGCATCCGATTACCGCGGTGCAGACGGAATACTCGCTGTGGACCCGTGAGCCGGAGGGCGGCATCCTCAAGGCCTGCCGCGAGCTGGGGGTGGGCTTTGTCCCTTACAGCCCGCTGGGGCGCGGCTTCCTGACAGGCAAAATCACCGACCCCAGCCTCTTCGCTGCCGATGATTTTCGTCGCAATCTGCCGCGCTTCCAGGCCGAAACCATGCGCAAAAACCAGCAGTTGCTCGACCGTCTGCAGCAGGTCGCCGGCCGCTACGATGCCACCCTGGCGCAGATGGCTCTCGCCTGGGTGATGAGCAAAGGCGAAGATATCGTGCCGATCCCCGGGGCACGAAAAATCAATCACCTGCGCGATAATGCCGCTGCGGCCGATATTATGCTCTCGCCTGAAGATATTCACACCATCGATCATATTTTCGCTGCCGAAAACGTCGCCGGCTTACGCTATAACCAGGGCGACTTTAATTTAATCGATAAATAATCTCCTGAATACGTTCCTCCCGCCGTTCTGGCGGGAGATAAGGTAACTTATGACTATTGCTGTTTCCCGTCCGGCGGGATTGCCTGCGGCGGTGTATGCGCTTTCCGTGGGTTCATTTGGTATTGGCACCACCGAATTTGTGATTATGGGTTTATTACTCGATGTGGCCCATGATTTTCATATATCCATTACTCTTGCCGCCTGGTCTATTACCGCTTATGCCTGTGGGGTGGTGATTGGCGCGCCGCTGCTTACGCCGCTATTAAGCCGTTATCGCAAAAAACCGGCGCTGTTATTTTTGATGATCTTATTTTCCATTGGAAATTTAGGCTGCGCGATCGCCGGTAATATGACCATGCTAATTATTGCCAGGGTAATAACCGCTTTCGCTCACGCTTCGTTTTTCGGAATAAGCTCAGTCTATGCCGCGGAGCTGGCGCCGGTAGATAAAAGAGCTTCGGCGGTCTCCGCCGTGTTTCTCGGCGCCACCCTGGCCAATATTCTGGGCGTGCCGCTCGGCGCCTGGGTGGGGCAGTACCTTGGCTGGCGCTATACCTTCTATATGGTCACGCTGATCGGCGTTCTCTCCGCCCTGGCAGTCATTGCCCTGGTGCCTGGCCGTCAGGCGCAACCGTCGGCCCAGAGCCGGATCCGTGATGAGCTAAAGGTGCTCCGCCATCCCGCGGTGCTGCGCAGCCTGCTGATCACTGCCCTCGGGTTCTCCGGCGTCTTCGCCGCCTTCACCTACATCGCGCCGATGCTGAAAACCGTCACCGGGATGAGCGAACACCTTATTCCGCCGGTGCTGATGCTGTTCGGCGTTGGGATGGTCGCCGGGAATCATCTTGGCGGCCGACTGACCGACGGCGGCGTCCGCCGGGCGCTGCTGCTGACTCTCGCTTTGCTGAGCGTCGTCCTGTGCCTTTTCCCGTTGGCTATTCAGACGCTGCCTGGTGCCTGCGCGGCGGTGTTTTTGCTGGGGGCGGCGATGTTCTCCACCATTCCGCCGCTGCAGATGCAGGCGCTGGACAGCAGTGAGAGCGGTAAAAGCATGGTCTCCTCGTGCAATATCGCCGCCTTTAACCTCGGCAATGCCGGCGGCGCCTGGTTTGGCGGGCTGCTGCTCGCCTCCGGCGTCTCTCTATCTCACATTCCTCTGGCCGGTGCTTGCCTGACCGCCAGCGGATTGGTTATCGCTAGTGTGACGTTGTCACCTTTAAAAGGAAGTCAAGCATGAAGTATCGGTATTTAGGTTCCACCGGGCTGTCGGTTTCGGAGCTCTGTTTCGGCGCCATGACGTTTGGTGAGAAAGGGGCCTTTCTCGGCGCGCCGGGGCGCAACTGGTCGGAATTCGGCGTGGTGCCTGAGCAGACGGCCTACGATCTGGTGTACAAAGCGCTGGACGCCGGGATTAACTTTTTTGATACCGCGGACTGTTATAAGAACGGCCAGGGCGAAGAGCTGCTCGGCAACGCGCTGAAGGGAAAACGCCAGCAGGTGATTATCGGCACTAAAGGGCGCTGGCAAACCGACCCCAACCCGAATGCGCTGGGGGCGTCGCGCTACCATATCATCAATGCCGTCGAGGCCAGCCTGCAGCGGCTGAAGACCGATTATATCGATATCTATCACCTTCACGGGTTCGATCCGCGCACCGCACTGGAGGATACCCTGCGCACGCTGGATACCCTGATCCGCGCCGGGAAAATTCGCTATATCGGGGTCTCCAACTACGCGGCCTGGCAGCTGGCGAAGGCGCTGGGGATCTCGGAGCGCCTTGGGCTGGAGAAATTCTGCGTCTATCAGGGCTATTACAATATCGCCGCGCGTGAACTGGAGCATGAGATTATCCCGCTCAGCGTCGATCAGAACGTCGGCATCACCGTCTGGAGCCCGCTGGCCGGGGGCTTTCTCACCGGCAAATACCCGCGCAATCAGGCGTTTCCCGAAGGTAGTCGCCTGGCGAACGCCACGCCGTTCGAATCCGCGCCGATCGCCAACCGCGAGCAGGCCTGGCAGACCCTGGAGGTGATGCAGGAGATTGCCCGCCAGCGCAACGCCAGCGTCGCGCAGGTGGCGCTCAACTGGCTGCGTACCCGTCCGGGGATCGCTTCGCTGGTGGTCGGCGCGACCAAACTGGCCCAACTGGAAGATAACCTGGCGGCGCTGAACTGGACGCTGAGCGACGAGGAGACGGCGATCCTCAACAGCGTGAGCGAGAAAGAGAAACCATACCCCTACTGGCATATCTGCAATGTCGCCGGCGATCGTCGTCTGGCCGATGATATCTATCCCTAATCACCCTGCACCCAGGCAACACGCGTATGCCCCACATGGGGCATACAGAGAGGCTCGATCGTGAAAAAAGTACTCATTGTTGGCGCCGGCCCGGTAGGGTTAATCATTGGCTGCTATCTGAATAAGTATGGAATTGATTTTGATATCATTGATAAAAATACCCACAGCACCACCTGGTCCAAAGCGCTGAGCGTCAGTCCGGCGACCATTAAAGCCTTCCACGGCTTAGGCCTTGCCGGGGAACTGATCGCCCAGGGAAAACAGGTGCAGTCAGTCTACGCTTACTATAAAAACCGCAAATTTCTGCATATTGATAACCGCCGACTCGCCACCTGCTATCCCTTCCATGTCAGTATCCCGCAGCCGCGGACGGAGAAGATCCTCGAAACGGCATTAGCCGCCGCCGGGCGGCAGGTAAAACGCGGGCACCAGCTGGTCTCCTGGCGGCGGGAGGGGGAGCGCTATCACGTCTCCCTGCTCGACGATGCCCGTCGGGCCTGTTCCGCCGCTTATGACTATATTATCGGCGCCGACGGCGCGGCCAGCACCGTCCGGGAGCTGGCCGGGATCGGCTTTAGCGGTCATGACTATCCGCTGCATTTTGTGATGGCGGATGTGCAGTTCGACCCCGCGGCGGCGCTCCCGGGGACCTCCTACCATATTGATGAGCAAGGCTTTCTGATTTTCCTGCCCATGCCGGACAATCAGGTCAGGATTGTGATTAAAAAAGCCGGGCGCTTGCCGTCGCCGCGTCCGGTGCCGGACCTGCAGGAGATTAACGCCGCGCTGGCGCGCTACTGCCCTCAGGTGCCGCCGGCGCAGAGGCTCACCTGGTCCTCCAGCGCCAATTTCTATAACCGCATCGCCGAAGACAATCTGCAGCACCATATTATGCTGGCGGGAGATGCCTTCCACCTGTTCAGTCCCATTGGCGGGCAGGGGATGAACACCGGCGTCCAGGATGCGGTGAACCTCGCCTGGAAGCTGGCTTTCTGTCTGCACGGCGTGGCCACTGACCGACTGCCGGCGTCCTATCGCACCCAGCGCTTCGCCGCGGTGAGCGGTGTGATGCGCTCCACCGACCATGATACTGGCCTGATCGCCGGTCTGGTGCCGAGAAATCATATCGATGGGGTCTACTTTCCGGAGTTTTGCAACCGTCACTACTATCGTCACCAGCTGCCGCTGCAGTACGCCGGTTTCACCGCGACGCAGGCGCAGGAGACGGACGGCCTGGCAGGGCACCATGTTCCCTGGTACGTTTTTGCCTCGCCGCAGGCGACGTTTCGCAACAGCTATGACGCCTTCGCCAGCGGTAAGGTGGTGATCTTTTCCGCCCGCGCCGCCTGTCCTCCTTTGTCCCGCCTGAAGCAGGCCGGCTGGTTTATGTTCTGCTCCCTCGAACCGGCGGACAAGGCGTTTCTTGAGGCGCTACAGATCGGTCCCGATGACTACGCGGTGGTTAATCCCGATGGCTATGTGGGCTTTACCGGCAGCGAAGCCGGGACGCGGCAGTATCTTTCCTCGCTCTACGTAATGGAATAATCATGAACAAAGTCTATATCGTCGCGGCCTGCCGTACGCCGGTGGGGCGCTTTCTTGGTGCCCTGAAAACGGTCTCCGCGGTGGAGCTGGCAGCGCTCACCGTCAGGCACAACCTGCAGCAGGCCGGCATTGACCCGGCGTGGATCGATGAGGTGATCTGCGGCTGCGTCCTCGCCGCCGGGCAGGGAATGGGACCGGCGCGTCAGGTTGCGCTGCGGGCAGGGATCCCGGTGCAAACGCCGGCTTACACCCTGAATATGATCTGCGGTAGCGGCATGAAAAGCATGACCGAAGGGGCGATCCATATCCAGAGCGGTTATGCCGACCTGGTGGTCGCCGGCGGAATGGAAAATATGAGTCAGGCGCCGTTTTTGCTGCAGGGAGAGATAAGGGGCGGGATGAAATTCGGCGCATTCAGCAGTGAGGATGTGATCCAGCGCGACGGGTTAACCGATCCGCTGCTGCAGATCCCGATGGGGGAAACGGCGGAGGCCATCGCCGCGCAGGAGCAGATCTCGCGCGCGGCGCAGGACCGGTATGCGCTGGAGAGCCATCAAAAAGCCTCCGTCGCCAGCCGTGCCGGCTATTTTGCCGATGAGATTGTGCCGGTGACGGTCAGCGCGAAGCGGGGCGTCAGCACGGTCCGCGAGGATGAGCCGATCCGCCATGATCTTAGCGCCGGGCAGCTGGCGGCGCTGAAACCGGCTTTTCGCGCTGACGGCAGCGTCACGGCGGGCAACGCCTCCGGGCTGAACGATGGCGCCGCGTCGGTGATCCTCGCTTCGGCGCGCGCCGTTGCCCGCTATGGCCTGCAGCCGCTGGCGGAGATCGTCTCCTTTGGCGAAGGCGGCGTCGATCCGTCCTTGATGGGGCTCGGCCCACTGCCGGCGATAGCGTGCGCCCTGCGCCGCGGTGGTTTTCAGCTCAGCGATATGGCCCGGCTGGAGATTAACGAAGCCTTTGCCGCGCAGGTATTGGGGGTGGTCAGGGGACTGGCCAGAGAGCATCAGATGACGGAGGAGGAGATTGCTTCCCGCCTGAACGTCCACGGCGGCGCGATCGCCCTCGGTCACCCGCTGGGCAGTTCCGGGACGCGGATCGTGGTCAGTCTGGTGCACGCGCTGCGCCGGGAGAATCAACCGACCGGCCTGGCGTCGCTGTGCATCGGCGGCGGGATGGGGATTGCGTTACTGGTGAAAACGATCTGAGGAGACAAGCGCCATGGAAAAATTAATTGTGGTGGGTGAGAAATTTACCGATTTTGCCCGGCGGCATGAGAATGTGCTGACGGTTAATGAGTTTGAGCGGTTTGTCTGGAGCGGCGAGCTGGCCGGCGTCGATAAAATCATTATCGGTCAGGGGGTACAGCTCGACGACATCTCCCGCACCATCTGCATTATTCGTCAGCACTATCCGGACAAAATCCGCCAGATCGTCAATCTGCAGGATCTCTATTATCAAAACAACCGCGATCATCAGCGGTTGGTACATAAACGTAAAAAAGCGAATATCCTCATCACCTCGCCGGAACAACGCGATGAGGATAGCTATTGCGCGCGCCTGATCCTGCAGGATGCCTCGGAGTTACTCTGCGACCACCAGACCGGGCAACATATTCAGGGGATGGTGCTGATCGAGGCGGCGCGGCAGACCATCATCGCCACCTCGGAAAAATTCCTGCTGGCGGAGGCCGGCGTGGCAATGGCGGAGAAGTACTTTACCCTGAGCTCGCTGCAGGTGGCCTTTTCCTGCTTTGTTTTTCCGCTGCCGGTGACCATCGTCCTCAATGTGGTGTCACGCAAAAGTTCAGCCCATGGCCGCTTCACCTGCGAATGCTCGGTGGGGTTTGACCAGACCGGCACCCGCAAAGCGGAAGTTGGCTTTAGCTTCAGCGTCTATGACCTTAACTACATCACTCGCAAAGAGTGCGAGCAGGCGGCGCAGTGCCATCAACATTATCTGGTCAGTATTGAGCAGGGGGACGGGGATGAGCATCGCCTTTTTTGATGTGGATGAAACGCTGATTACCGGCAAAAGTATGTTCCTGTTTCTGCACCGCTATGCCGAGGAATATCCGCTGCAGTGCGGTTTGACGGCCGCGGCGATTGTCCGCCAGCTTCAGGCGCTTAGCGAAGCGGGTCAACCGCGGGAAGCGATCAACCGCTACTATTACTCGCTGTTTCGCCACGAGTCGCGCCCCCGGGTGCGGGCGGTCGCCGAGCGTCTGTATCGCGAAGGCGGATATGGTTTTCACCACGAGGTGGTGGCGCGCCTCAGGCAGCATCAGGCGCGGGGGGATGACGTGGTGTTTGTCTCCGGGTCGATGACCGACATTCTCTGGCCGGCGATGGCGGCGCTGGGGGTGGAACATGCCCTGTGCTCGGAGCCGGTGGTGGTGGATGACCGCTATACCGGCGAGCTCTGGCGGACCGCCATCGGCGAACACAAGGCGACGCATGCCCAGTGCTATGCGCAGAAACAGGGCCAGCCGCTGGCGGCGTGCTACGCCTTTGGCGATCATATCTCGGATCTGCCGCTGCTCACCGTGGTTGGTCACCCCTGCGCGGTGAATCCCTGTCCGGGTCTGCTGGCGGAGGCGCAGCGTCGGGGATGGCCAGTGCTGTGGTCCACCGTCGGCTGACGGCGCGACGGCAAAAAAAAAGGGGCGGCGCAATGCCACCCCTGGTGCACTTTCTGACGGGGATCAGCCCGGGTAGATGCCGCGGTCTTTACGCGCCATCAGGATGCGCTCGCAGGCTACGATATAGGCGGCGGTACGCAGCGTACATTCTTTCTCGGCCGCTTTATCGCAGACGTGAATGATGGCGTCGGTCATGATGCGGTCCATCTTGGCGTTGATCTCCTCTTCGCTCCAGAAGAAGCTGGCCATGTCCTGCACCCACTCAAAGTAGCTGACGGTCACCCCGCCGGCGTTACAGATAACGTCCGGCACCACGATCACCCCGCGCTCGGCCAGCACATCGTCCGCTTCCGGATAGGTTGGGCCGTTGGCCCCTTCCAGCACCAGTTTGCAGGTCAGCTTCTCAGCGCGCTCGCGGGTGATTTGCCCTTCCAGCGCCGCCGGGATCAGGATGTCCATTGGGGTGGTCCAGAAAGCCTCTTTATCAATCTCCTGGGCGCCCGGGAAACCCGCGATCTGCTTTTTCTCCGCCTGCCAGGCGGTGAGGGCGGCCATATCAATTCCGCCTTCGTTGTACAGGGTGGCGGTGTGATCCTGAATAACCACGATACGGGCGCCGACGCCGGCGAACAGGCGCGCCGCTTCGCTACCGACGTTACCAAAGCCCTGCAGCGCCACTTTAGCGCCTTCAATTTCGATGCCGGCGCGACGGGCCACTTCCCGGCCGGTGACGAACACGCCGCGTCCGGTGGCTTTTTCACGACCGAGGGAGCCGCCGAGGTGGATCGGTTTGCCGGTGACCACGCCGGTGATGGTGGTGCCATGGTTCATGGAGTAGGTGTCCATCATCCACGCCATCACTTTGCCGTTGGTGCCAACGTCCGGCGCCGGAATATCTTTCTGCGGCCCGATGATAATGCCGATTTCGCTGGTGTAGCGGCGAGTCAGGCGTTCCAGTTCACCTTCCGACAGCGAGAAGGGGTCGACGCGGATGCCGCCTTTGGCTCCGCCGTAAGGAATATTGACCGCGGCGCACTTAATGGTCATCCAGGCAGAAAGTGCCATGACTTCGTTAAGATCGACATCCGGATGGTAGCGAACACCACCTTTACCCGGTCCACGCGAAAGATTGTGCTGAACGCGATAGCCCTCGAAGTGGCGAATGGTGCCGTCGTCCATCTGCACAGGGATGTCGACGATCAGCGCACGCTTCGGATGGCGCAGGGTTTCCACCCAGTAGGCAAGATCGCCGAGATAAGGCGCGACACGGTCGATCTGGCGCAGGTAGGTGGTCCATGGAGATGTACTACTTTCAGATGCGTAAGATAACTTTTCCATAAGAGTCCTGTTTCTCAGTGTTATTTATGTCGTGTAAAACCGTGGAATAGCTACAGCAGTAAACTCTGTGCAATGAATGGTATCACCAATTTTATAAAGCGGTATTTGACGGCAATTCCGATTTTTAAATTTTTGTTAGATTTTTTATTTTTTAAGTGAATAACTACGCACAAGAACCACCCGCAAGCTGTGCATTTTAATTCACTTTTTATTCACTTAAGTGAATAGGAAAATATTTTTTCTATGTTTTTCATTATCTTGATGATCTTCAAAAAGTGAATAAATTGCGTTTCCCCGTATTGACAATCTTATTGTTCACAGGCCAGCATTAGCCCACACAACAACATGGCATTAACCATGAATTAACAATTACCCGCACAAAGAATAGGGCTTAACTTTTCTGTGGTGAATATTTTTACCATCGCAGCGGGCGCGCTCGTGCCCAAAATAAGCCGAGGGTCAGGGTTAATGTCGATTGTCCAACGCGACGGGAGGGTTTTCCGTCGCCTTACGTTCCGGAGATAAATTATGTCAGGCAGCATGACTCGCGAAGATTTTGACGCTTACCTGGTTCCCTGTTTTGCCCCCGCGCCGTTTATTCCGGTGAGGGCGGCGGGCTCCCGCGTCTGGGACCAGCAGGGGAAAGAGTATATTGATATGGCGGGCGGCATCGCAGTGAACGCCCTGGGCCATGCTCACCCGGCGCTGGCGGAGGCCCTGCAGGGGCAACTGGCGAAACTGTGGCATATCGGCAATGGCTATACCAACGAACCGGTGCTGCAGCTGGCGAAAACCCTCGTGCAGTCCACATTTGCCGACAAGGTGTTCTTCTGCAACTCCGGCGCCGAAGCGAACGAGGCGGCCCTTAAGCTGGCGCGGAAATATGCCCACGATAAGTTCGGCGGTGAAAAAAGCGAAATCATCGCCTTCAACCACGCCTTCCATGGCCGGACGCTGTTCACCGTCTCCGTCGGCGGCCAGCCGAAATATTCCAGCGATTATGCGCCGCTGCCGCAGGGCATTACCCATCTGCCCTATAACGATATCGAGGCGGTGACTGCGGCGATCTCCTCGCGCACCTGCGCGGTGATTGTCGAGCCGATTATCGGCGAAGGCGGGGTGATCCCGGCGGACCCGGCGTTCCTCCAGGCGCTGCGCGCCCTTTGCGATCGCCATCATGCCACCCTGATATTTGATGAGGTACAGACCGGCGCCGGGCGTACCGGCCATCTCTACGCCTACCAGCATTACAACGTCGTCCCGGACATCCTCACCAGCGCCAAAGGGCTGGGGGGCGGCTTCCCGATCGGCGCGATGCTGGCGAAAGAGGCCTGGGCGCAGGTCTTCCAGCCAGGCACCCATGGCACCACCTTCGGCGGCAACCCGCTGGCGGCGACCGTCGCCAACGCCGTGCTGGCCCATCTGGATGCGCCGCTGCTGGCGGGCGTCGGCGAGCGCCATGCGCTGATCGTCGACCAGCTGAATGCCCTCTCTGCCCGTTACGATGCGTTTAGCGCCGTGCGCGGCGCCGGTCTGCTGATCGGCGCCGAGCTGGCGGGACCGCTGCGCGGGAAGGCCAAAACCCTGACCAACCTGGCGGCGGAAGAGGGTGTGATCGCCCTGATTGCCGGTCCGGACGTGCTGCGCTTCGCGCCGGCGCTCAATATCCCGCTGGCAGATATTGCGGAAGCCTTCGTGCGCCTCGATCGCGCCGTTGCCCGCTTAACCCGCTAACCGGGAGGACGGCCTGTGATGCTATTTCGTCCCGTACGGGAAAACGATCTTGACGACATCGTCCGCCTTGCCGCGCGGGCGGGGGTCGGCATGACCTCCTTACCCCATGATGCCGGGCGCCTGGCCGCCCGGATCCGCCGCAGCATTGACACTTTCGCCGGCGCGGTGCCGCGCGGCCAGCAAGGCTTTCTGTTTGTGCTGGAAGACACCACGCTGTCGCGGGTGGTGGGGGTCAGCGCCATTGAGGTGGCGGTAGGCCTGGACGAGCCGTTTTACAATTTTCGCATTCAGAAAACGGTCCGCGCCTCGAAAGCGCTGGGGGTCTACAAGCCCCAGGAGCTGCTCAATCTGAGCTATGACCATACCGGCCACAGCGAGCTGTGTACGCTGTTTCTCGACCCCGAGTATCAGCGCAACCGCAACGGTCTGCTGCTCTCCAAAGCGCGGTTTTTGTTTATCGCCGCCTTCCGCGAGTGGTTTTCGCCGCACCTGTTTGCCGAACTGCGCGGCTGCAGCGATGAGCAAGGGCAGTCGCCGTTCTGGGATGCGCTAGGCCATCACTTCTTCGAGATCCCGTTCGCCGATGCCGACCGGCTGACCGGCACCGGCATGAAAACCTTTATTGCCGAGCTGATGCCGGCGTACCCGATCTATATCTCGCTGCTGCCGGAGAATGCCCGTCAGGTTATCGGCCAGGTGCACCCCAACACCGCCCCCGCGCGGGCGATCCTCGAGAAAGAGGGGTTCAGCTGGCGCGGCTCGGTGGATATTTTCGATGCCGGTCCGGTGCTGGAGGCGGAGACCGATCAGATCCGCGCCGTGCGCGACTGCCATTGCCTGCCGGCTCAGCAGTTGGCGGGCACGCTGTCGGTGCCGACGCTCGTCGCCAACGGTCAGTTCGACAATTTTCGGGCGCTGCTGGTGGCCCACGAAGAGCAGGTCTCACTGGACGCCGCCGCGCTGGATGCGCTGCAGGTCACTGAAACCGACCGCGTTTATACGGTAACCCTGAACCCAGAGGAAAACAGATCATGGCGGTAAAAGCACAGTTCATAGCCGGGCAGTGGCAGCCGGGCAGCGGCGCAACGATGAGTAAACTGGCCCCGGAGGATCAGTCTCTGCTGTGGCAGGCGGCCAGCGCGGGGGGCGACGACGTCCAGGCGGCCTGCGCCGCGGGGCGCGCCGCGTTTTATCCCTGGTCGCACCGCCCGCTGGCCGAGCGTATTGACGTCGTACAGCGTTTCGCCGCGCTGCTGGAGACGCATAAAGAGGCGCTGGCGACCCTGATTTCCCGGGAGACCAGCAAGCCGCTGTGGGAGACCCGCACCGAAGTGCAGGCGATGATCGGCAAAGCCGCCATCTCCATCGAGGCCTATCACCAGCGGACGGGCTTTCACGAGTCGACGCTGCCGGACGGTAAAGCGCTGCTGCGCCACAAGCCGCACGGCGTGATGGCGGTCTTCGGCCCTTACAACTTCCCGGGCCACCTGCCCAACGGGCATATCATTCCGGCGCTGATCGCCGGGAATACTATCGTATTTAAACCCAGCGAGCTGACGCCGGCCACTGCGGAACTGACGGTCCAGCTGTGGCAGCAGGCGGGCGTCCCCGACGGGGTGATTAACCTGCTGCAGGGCGGGAAAGCCACCGGCCAGGCGCTGCTGGAAAACCGCGATATCGACGGCGTGCTGTTCACCGGCAGCGCAGCGGCGGGTTTCCACTTCCATCGCTACTTCGGCGGCCAGCCGGAGAAGATGCTGGCCCTCGAAATGGGCGGCAACAACGCGCTGATCGTGGCTGATGTGGCCGATGTCGATGCGGCGCTGCATGTGATTATCCAGTCGGCGTTTATCTCCGCCGGACAGCGCTGCACCTGCGCGCGCCGGCTGATTGTTCAGCGCGGCGAGCAGGGGGATGCGCTGCTGCGGCGGCTGGTGGAGGCCAGCGCGCAGATCCGCGCCGGGAAATGGGATGACCAGCCGGCGCCGTTTATGGGTGGAGTGATTTCCCTTGAGGCGGCGCAGAACATGCTGGCGGCGCAGCAGAAACTGGAGGGACTTGGCGGCAAGGTGCTGCTGCGCCTGCGCCAGCCCGACCCGCACTCCACGGTGCTGACCCCGGGGATCGTCGACGTCACCGGTATCGAGGTGCCGGATGAAGAGTACTTTGGCCCGCTGCTGACGGTTATCCGTTACGACGACTTCCCGGAGGCGATTCGCCACGCCAACCAGACCCGCTATGGCCTGGCCGTGGGGCTGATCTCCAGCGATGCGGCACAGTTTGACCAGCTGGCGGACGAGGCGCGCGCCGGGATCGTCAACTGGAACAAGCCGCTGACCGGCGCTTCCAGTAAAGCGCCATTTGGCGGGGTGGGCGCCTCCGGTAACCACCGCGCGGCAGCGTGGTACGCCGCCGATTACTGTGCCTGGCCGATGGCCTCTCTGGTCAGCGACACGCTGACGCTTCCGGCGAACGTATCGCCGGGCCTGCCATTCTGATAACGGATCCTGTGAGGACATATGTCTGGTTTTGAAGCTAACTTTGATGGCCTGGTCGGCCCGACGCACCACTATGCCGGACTCTCCGTCGGCAATGAAGCCTCGCAAAATAACCGCGATGGTCTCTCTAACCCTAAAAAGGCGGCGCTGCAGGGGCTGTATAAAATGAAAGCCCTTGCCGATCGCGGATTCGTGCAGGGGATTCTGCCGCCGCAGCCGCGGCCGAACCTGCGTCTGCTGCGCGACCTGGGATTCGAGGGCAGCGATGAGCAGGTCATCCGCCAGGCGGCCCAGGCGGCGCCGCAGCTGCTCTCCGCCTTCAGCTCCGCCTCGTCGATGTGGACTGCTAACGCGGCGACCGTTTCGCCGTCGGCGGATAGCGCCGATGGCAAAGTTCATTTCACCGTCGCCAACCTGAACAATAAGCTGCACCGCATGCAGGAGGCGCCCACCACCTCGGCGATCCTGCGCGCCACCTTCGCCGATCCGCGCTACTTCGCCCACCACGCGGCGCTGCCGCAGCATGGCGACCTCGGCGACGAAGGTGCGGCCAACCATAACCGCTTCTGTCGGGAGTATGACCGGCAGGGGGTGCAGCTGTTTGTCTACGGTCGACGCGCCAGCGGCGGGATCGCCCCGATGAAGTATCCGGCGCGGCAGACCCTGGAGGCCAGCGAAGCAGTGGCTCGCCTGCATCAGCTGGATCCGCGCTACACGGTGTTTGCCCAGCAGGCGCCGCAGGCTATCGATCGCGGCGTGTTTCATAACGACGTTATCGCGGTCAGCAATCGCCATGTGCTGTTCCACCATCAGCAGGCGTTTGTCGATCAGTCGACAGTATTGGCGACGCTGCGGGCAAAAAGCGACAGTCTCG
The DNA here is from genome assembly GCF_040062325.1 of Klebsiella sp. GG_Kp175. Taxonomy (NCBI): domain Bacteria; kingdom Pseudomonadati; phylum Pseudomonadota; class Gammaproteobacteria; order Enterobacterales; family Enterobacteriaceae; genus Klebsiella; species Klebsiella sp. GG_Kp175. The sequence continues at coordinate 510,708 of NZ_JBEAFX010000004.1, forward strand.
ATATTCCGTTTACCAGCGTGGAAGTGCCGGACGAGCGGGTGTCGCTCGATGACGCGGTGGCCTCCTATCTGTTCAACAGCCAGCTGCTGAGCAAACCCGACGGCAAGATGCTGATTGTGGTGCCAGAGGAGTGCCGCCAGCGGGAAAACGTCTGGCGTTACCTGAGCGATCTCGCGGCCGACAGCGCGTCGCCGATCGATGAAGTGGCGGTTTTTGACCTGCGGGAAAGCATGCGTAACGGCGGCGGCCCGGCCTGCCTGCGGCTGCGGGTGGTGCTCAACGAGTCTGAACGTAAGGCGGTCAACGCCCACAGCCTGATGAACGACGAACGTTACCAGCAGCTGACGGCGTGGGTGGAAAAACATTACCGTGACCGGCTGCACGCCCGCGATCTGGCAGACCCGCAGCTGCTGCGCGAGGTTTATCAGGCGCTGGATGAGCTGACGCAGATCCTGCGTCTGGGCGCTGTCTATGATTTTCAGCGTTAAGGAGCGGCAGATGGAGCATCTGGTTAACGATTTACTGCACTGCCGCCTGCAGGCGTGGACCTTTCCGGCGGACATCGAGGCCCGCTGGCTGGGCGAGGGCATCCTGCAGCTGCTGCCGGCTACGCCGTGGCGTCAGGCGACGATCCTCTCCGCTGGCGTCCATGGCAATGAGACCGCGCCGACCGAGCTGCTGCTGCAGCTGACTCACGATCTGAGCCAGGGGCGGCAGCCGCTCACCCAGGCGCTGCTGATCGTTTTTGGTAACCTGCCGGCGATCCGCGCCGCGCGTCGCTATCTGCACAACGACCTCAATCGCCTGTTCGGCGGCCGCCATCTGGCGGTCACCCCGGGCAATGAGTCGCGGCGGGCTTTTGCTCTCGAGCAGGCGGTGCAGGCCTTCTATCGCGCCGCCGATGCGGCGGGGCCGGTCAGCCGTAGTCATCTCGATATGCATACCGCCATTCGCGGGTCGCTGTATCGCCAGTTTGCGCTGCTCCCGGCCCACGAGGAGGATTTTTCGCCCGGCTTCTATCAGCTGCTGCAGGCCAGCGGGATGGACGCCATCGTGCGCCATACCGAAGCGGGCGGGACCTTCACCCACTTCACCTGCGAAAAGTTCGCCGCGCAAAGCGCCACCCTTGAGCTGGGAAAAGTGATGCCGTTCGGCGCCAACGATCTTAGCCTGTTCGCCGCCGCCGACGCGACGATTCGAGCCTGGATTTCTGACGCGCCGCTGCCGGCGCGCGATAAAGCGCCGGTGGATTACTTCCTGGTCGAGGAGAGCATCATCAAGCGCGAAGGGGAATTTACGCTCAATCTGGCGGCCAACGTCGAGAACTTCACCGCGCTCCCGGCAGGGTATGAGATCGCCCGCCAGGCAGAGAAACGGTGGGTGGTGCAGGCCCGGGCCCCCTATATCCTCTTTCCCAATGCCGGGGTCGCTACCGGCCAGCGCGCCGGGCTGCTGCTCCGCGCCGCGGCGCTTCACCTCCCGCAAACAGCCTGAGGAAACACCATGACTGAACATCAACATCAGGCGCCATCTGCCGCCGGAGGTGAAGGCGCGTCACAGCTTAAGCGCGGGCTTGGCGCCCGCCATATCCAGATGATTGCCCTCGGCGGCGCCATCGGCACCGGGCTGTTTATGGGGGCGGGGCGCAACATCGCCGTCGCCGGCACCTCGATCCTGGTTATCTATGTACTGGTCGGGTTCTTTACCTATATGGTGATGCGGGCGATGGGGGAGCTGCTGCTCACTCGCCATGATTACCGCTCGTTTGCCGACTTTGTCGGCGAGTATCTCGGACCGCAGGCCAGCTTTTATCTCGGCTGGACCTACTGGCTGAGCTGGGTGGTGACCTGTATCGCCGACGTGGTGGTGTGCGGGAGCTATATGCAGTACTGGTTCCCCGAGCTGTCGGCGTGGATGCCGGCCCTCAGCATGCTGGCTATCCTGTTCCTGCTCAACCTGCTGTCGGTGAAGATGTTTGGCGAGGCGGAGTTCTGGTTCGCCCTGATCAAGGTGATCACCATTATCGCCCTGATCGTCACCGGCGGCTGGATGATTGCCACCGGCTGGACCTCTCCGGACGGCGTGACGGCTTCCCTGAGCCATCTCACCGACCCGACGGCCTTTATGCCTCACGGTATCACCGGCTTTTTCGCCGGCTTCCAGATAGCGATCTTCTCCTTTACCGGTATCGAACTGCTGGGGACGATGACGGCGGAGACCCGCGATCCGCAGCGCATTTTGCCCAAGGCGATCAATGCGCTGCCGCTGCGGATTATCATCTTCTATCTGCTGTCGATGGTGGTGATCATCGCTGTCGCCTCCTGGCCGGGGGTGTCGGCGGAGACCAGCCCCTTCGTAACGCTGTTTGCCAAAGCCGGGCTGCCCGCGGCGGCGGCGGTGATTAACTTCGTGGCGCTGACCTCGGCGATGTCCTCGGCCAACAGCGGGGTCTTCTCCAGCACCCGCATGCTGTACGGCCTGTCGGTGGAGAAGCATGCGCACTGGCAGTTCCGCATTCTGTCGCGCAGCACCCGCATTCCGGTGCGCAGCCTGCTGTTCTCCTGCTTCTGCATGCTGATCGGTACGCTGCTGCTGTTCCTGGTGCCGAATGTGATGACCCTGTTCACCATCGTCTCGACCCTGGCGGCGATTATGGTGGTGTTCAGCTGGGGGATGATCCTCGCGGCCTATCTGGTTTATCGCCGTCAGCGTCCGGACCTGCACGCCGGGTCGATCTTTAAGATGCCCTTTGGCGTGGTGATGAGCTGGGTGAGCCTGCTGTTCTTCGCCTTCGCCATCTTCATCATGATCTTTGACCCGGACACGCTGCTGGCGCTGCTGGCTTCTCCGCTGTGGTTTATCGCGCTGTGGGCCTTCTGGAAGCTGAAGCAGCGGCGCGAAGGGCAGCTTCAGCTGGACAATCAGAGCGCCTGACACCCGCCGGCCCTGGCGGCCGGCTAAGGGGTGTGGCCAGGGCGTCTTAGCCGTTGTTCCCGTTCGTCTGCCCGGTGGCGGCTGGCGCCTTACCGGGCCTACTGTCTTACTGAGCCTGGGATGAGCGGTTTCCCCCGCGGCGTGATCCCCCTGTAGGCCCGCGCAAGCGCAGCGCCCGGGCAGGATGGTCGGCGCCGAGGTAGCCCGGACCGGCTGCGGTTAGGCGCTTTCCGCCCGGGAGCGCGCCGCGCCAGGGACGGATTTCATCCGGCTGGCGCAGAATATCGCCAGCAGCGAAATCGCCACCGTCACGCCCAGGTAGACGGCCACCGGTCGCCAGTCACCATCGTATTTCGCCAGCAGACCGGTGGCGATAAGCGGCGCGGTGCCCCCGGCCAGCGCGGCGCCCAGCTGGTAGCCGAGGGTGATTCCGGTATAGCGCACATTGGCGCTGAAAATCTCTGAGCACAGGGTGCCCAGCACCGCGGTCACCGGCGCCCACAGGATGCCGAAGGCAACGATCGTCGCCAGCATAATGCCCCAGCTGGTGCCGGTGTCGAGCAGCAGAAACCACGGGACGATAAACAGCCCCAGCAGCACCACGCTCAGGGTGTACATTTTTTGCCGACCCACCTTGTCGGACAGCAGCCCCATCAGCGGGATCATCACGGTGGCCACCAGCGCGCCCAGGGTGACGGATTCCAGCGCCTGCGACTTCTGATAGCTCAGGGTGGTGGTGGCGTAACTGACCACAAAGGTGGAGAAGATATAGAAGGGGGCGGTCTCCACCACTTTCAGACCCGCGGCGATCAGCACTTCCCGCCAGTGGTGTTTGAGCGTCTCGCGCAGCGGAGCCTTCGCCACCTGGCCAGACTGTTTCACCTGCTTAAAGGCGGGCGTTTCGTCGATGTCTTTGCGGATCCACAGGCCGAGGAATACGAGGACGGAGCTGAGCAGGAACGGAATGCGCCAGCCCCAGGCGAGAAACTGCGCCTCATCGAACAGGGTCATCAGCGAGACGATGAAGGTTGCCATCAGCATGCCGATGGTCACGCCGGCCTGGGGAATACTGCCGAAAAAGCCTTTCCGCTTTTCCGGGGCGTATTCGTAGGCCAGCAGCAGCGCGCCGCCCCATTCGCCGCCGATACCCATGCCCTGAATAATGCGTAGGGTAATCAGCAGGGCCGGCGCCCACAGGCCCACCATCTCGTAGGTGGGCAGCAGGCCAATGGCCACCGTGGCGCTGCCCATCAGCGACAGGGTGAGCACCAGCGTCTTCTTGCGACCGATGCGATCGCCGATATGGGCGAAAATGACCCCGCCGATGGGGCGGATAAAAAAGGTGAGCGAAAAGGAGAGCCAGGAGAGGATCAGACCAATGACCGGGTCGACCATCGGAAAGAAGATTTTGTTAAACACCAGCGCGGCGGCGGTGCCATAGAGAAAATAATCGAACCATTCGATGGCGCTGCCGGTCAGGCTCGCGATCAGTACCTTCTTGTTTTTCTGCAGAATGGATGCAGTGTTGCTTGCTGGATTGCTCATTACGAAACGTTCTCCCGCCACGGTAAAAGGTCAGGTGTCACTCTGTGCGTGCAGGGTGCAACCTGATGTGAAAAAGGTTGTGTAATTGTTAAGCAACTTAGAGTTGATGGTTACAATTGGCAAGTTATCCCTCGGCAATGCGGGCAAGAAAACGCGCTTTTGTCTGGTGTAACCGCGAGGTAAATTTTTATTTTCCACCTGTTTTTGCTGTTTTTTGTTATTTTCATGGTCAGTTATTCAGGTGCAACCTGCGTGTTTTTAGATGTTTCTTGTTATTTCAAAATAGTTACAAATCAGCGTCGCTTTGCGCCCCGGCAGGCGGCGTTTATGATGGCCAGACTATTCTCTCTGCGCGGCTGAGAGGTGATTAAGGAGATCAGAATGGCAGAACACTTTCCCCCGCTGTCGGCGACGACGCTGGCGGCGGCAAACCTGACCGGCGGCTGGCTGGCGCAAAACGATCTGGCGACGCTGACCGCGCCGCCGGCGGTGGATGTGGTGGTGCTGGCTGGCAACGCCGTGATCCCTACCATCGACGCCGCCTGCCGACTGGCGGTGGAGCAGGAGGTTCCGCTGCTGATCAGCGGCGGCGTAGGGCACTCCACCGGTTTTCTGTATGAGGCGGTGCGCGAAGATCCGCGCTACCGTTCGCTCGCGGTGGAGGGGCGTCCGGAAGCGCATATTCTGGCGGATATTGCGCATGACTTCTGGCACATTCCTCGCCCGCGGCTGGTGGTGGAGGATCGGTCGACCAACTGCGGCGAAAACGCGCGCTTTACTCGCACAATGCTGGAGAGTCGGGGGATCCCCCATCGTCGCGGGATCGTCATTCAGGACCCCACCATGCAGCGGCGGACGATGGCCACCTTCGCCCGCGTCTGGCAGGGGGCGACGACGCCGCCGCAGTGGCTGAGCTTTCCCGGCTGCACGCCGGTGCTGCAACAGACCGACGGCCAGCTGGGGTTCGTGGGCGGCGGGGCGGGGCTGTGGCCGGTGACCCGCTACCTGGCGCTGCTGCTCGGCGAACTGCCGCGTCTGCAGGATTCCCCTGAAGGGTACGGTCCACGGGGGAAAGACTTTATCAGCCACGTGACTTTCCCGCCGGAGATCCTCGACGCCTGGCGACAGCTGCGGGAGGATGACCGGCTCGCCGGGGCGCTGCAGGCCCGCATCCTCGGCTGATAAATGCCCGTTTGCGGCAGATTTATCGCAAACGGGCAATTTGTGTTATTGAAATGTAACCTCAACCGGGTATTTTTGGCCCGGTTTTATGAATCAGCTCACAAAACTGCGCCAACGTGCTGCGAAGCCACGGCTTATCCGCCCGATATTTAACAAAAAAATCACTTGTTAAATACAAATGCACCACAGGAGCAGCCATGACAGCACCCGTTCAACACCAGATGTATATTGATGGCCAGTTCGTTTCCGGTCACGGCGACGGCTGGATCGACGTGCTTAACCCGGCGACCGAAGCGCTGCTGTCGCGGATCCCGGACGGGACCGCGGAAGAGGCGCGGCTGGCGATTGACGCGGCGGAGCGCGCCCAGCCGGCCTGGGAGGCGCTGCCGGCCATTGAGCGCGCGGGCTGGCTGCGCAAAATTGCCGCCGGCATCCGTCAGCGTGCCGATGACATCGCCGGGCTGATCGTCGCTGAAGGCGGCAAGATCCAGCAGCTGGCGGCGGTGGAGGTGGCGTTCACCGCCGACTATCTCGACTACATGGCCGAATGGGCGCGGCGTTATGAAGGGGAGATCGTGCAGAGCGACCGTCCCGGGGAAAATATCCTTGTCTTCAAACGCGCGCTGGGGGTGACCACCGGGATCCTGCCGTGGAACTTCCCGTTTTTTCTTATCGCCCGCAAGGTGGCGCCGGCGCTGATCACCGGAAATACCATCGTCATTAAGCCCAGCGAATTCACGCCCAATAACGCTATTGCTTTCGCCGAGATCGTCCACCAGGTTGGGCTGCCGAAAGGGGTCTTTAACCTGGTGCTCGGCCGTGGGGAAACCGTCGGCCAGGAGCTGGCCGGCAATCCGAAGGTGGCGATGGTCAGCATGACCGGCAGCGTGGCGGCGGGGGAGAAAATCATGGCCGCCGCGGCGAAAAATATCACCAAAGTGTGCCTTGAGCTTGGCGGCAAAGCGCCGGCCATCGTCATGGACGATGCGGATGTGGAGCTGGCGGTGAAGGCGGTGGTGGACTCGCGGGTGATCAACACCGGGCAGGTGTGCAACTGCGTCGAGCGGGTCTATGTTCAGCAGGGGATTTACGACCGCTTCGTCAACCGCCTCGGCGAGGCGATGAAGGCCGTGCAGTTTGGCGACCCGGCGGCGCGGGATGACATCGCGATGGGGCCGCTGATCAACGCTGCCGCGCGGGATCAGGTGGCGCGCAAAGTGGCGAAGGCGGTGGCGCAGGGGGCGCGGGTAGCGCTGGGCGGTCAGCCGCTGGAGGGGAAAGGCTATTTTTATCCGCCGACCCTGCTGCTGGATGTGCGTCAGGAGATGGATATTATCCATGAGGAAACCTTCGGTCCGGTGCTGCCGGTGGTGGCGTTTTCAACTCTCGATGAAGCGCTGGCGATGGCCAATGACAGCGATTATGGCCTCACCTCCTCAATCTACACCCGCGATCTCAACGTGGCGATGAAGGCGATTAAGGGGCTGAAGTTCGGCGAAACCTATATCAACCGCGAGAACTTTGAGGCGATGCAGGGATTCCACGCCGGCTGGCGTAAATCAGGGATCGGCGGCGCAGATGGCCGCCATGGCCTGAATGAGTACCTGCAGACCCAGGTGGTCTATCTGCAGGCCTGAGACGCTCAATACAGAATCGGCGGGCAGCGCAGGCTGTCCGCCGTTCACTTAGCGGGCAAATTTCTCCAGCACGCGGATCAGCTGGGTGACAAAACCGTATTCGTTGTCGTACCAGGCGACGGTTTTCACCAGCTGTACGCCGCCGGCCTCCACAATCTCCAGCTGGGTGGCATCGTAGATTGAACCGAAATGGCTGCCGATGATATCGGAAGAGACAATCTCTTCTTCGGTATAGCCAAAGGATTCATTGCCATCGGCAGCCTGCTTCATCGCTTGATTGACCTCATCCGCAGTTACCTTTTTCTCCAGCACCGACACCAGCTCTGTCACTGAGCCGGTTTTGGTCGGTACGCGCTGGGCATGGCCTTTCAGCTTGCCGCTCAGGGCGGGGATCACCAGGCCGATAGCTTTGGCCGCGCCGGTGGTGTGCGGGATGACGTTTTCCGCCGCCGCCCTGGAGGCGCGCAGATCTTTACCGCGCGGCCCGTCCACCAGCGACTGGGTGCCGGTATAGGCGTGGATGGTGGTCATGGTGCCTACGGTGATGCCGAAGGCGTCCTGCAGCACTTTGGCCATTGGCGCCAGGCAGTTGGTGGTGCAGGAGGCGACGGAGATGATGGTGTCATCCGCCGTCAGGGTGTCATCGTTGACGTTATAGACGATGGTTTTCATCTCGCCGGCGGGGGCCGAAATCAGTACCTTGCGTGCGCCGGCCTGAAGATGGGCCTGCGATTTCTCTGCCGAGGTGTAGAACCCGGTACACTCCACAATCACTTCCGCGCCCGCCGCCTGCCACGGAATATGCTGCGCCTCTTTTTCGGCATACACGGTGATGGTCTTGCCGTTGACGATCAGCGCATCTTCCGTGAAGTCGACGCTCCACGGGAAGGGGCCGTAGTTTGAATCATGCTTTAACAGGTAGGCCAGCACTTTTGGCGAGGTGAGGTCGTTGATGGCCACCACCTCGAGGCTGCTGTCGACTTCTAATAAACGGCGTAACACCAGACGTCCGATACGACCAAAACCATTAATCCCAAGTTTACTCATGGATATTCTCCGGTTGGTAAAACGACTCGATGTGATAAAACTTCTCCAGGCTTAGTCCTGACTGGCAGCCAGGTCAACTGACAATCTGTGCGGTTCGCTGTCAGGCCCACAGCATGAGGCAAAAAAGTGGATGTTTTGGCGGACTTTTTTATCCGTGACGGCAGGAAATAATTTTTGTTACCGGAGATGAGGGCGCAGCCTGCTGGCGAAGCGGTGAAAAGCGTCTATGCTTAACTATTGAATAGCTTAGTAAAATGTTGACATTAGATGAAGGGAGAACTTATGGGATTCTGGAGAATCGTTTTTACTATCATTCTGCCGCCGCTGGGGGTTCTGCTGGGGAAAGGTTTCGGCTGGGCGTTTATTCTCAACATTATTTTGACCCTGCTGGGCTATATTCCAGGCCTGATCCACGCCTTTTGGGTGCAGACCCGCGATTAAGAGCTGGCCCCGCAAACCAGACTTCCCCCCGGGACCCGCTCAGGGGGGAATCAGGCTCTCTTTATACAGCAGCCTGTTATCCTTCGACCAGTAGTGGCGAGTCTCCTCGTCCAGGTCGACGCTCCACTTAAACACCCCGGCGCTGGCGAGATCCTTACAGTATTGTTCAAAGTTGATGGCGCCGGCAAAATGGCGGATGACCGCAGCCGAGGTCAGCTGCTGGTTGGGGGCGCTGCGCACGCGCAGCAGGCTGCGGGCGCTTTTTATCGTGATCACCTTGTCGTTTGCCATCACGAAATTCATATTGCCGGTGGAGACAAAGTAGATGTAACACGAGACCTGGTGCCGACGTAGTTCACTGGCGAAGGTGACAAAATCGGCATTTGCACGCACTTGCTCAAAAAAATAACCCAGCCTGGCCAGCAGTTCCATTTCTATCCTTATTGTATTGCTGTGTGCGGCTTTGGCCGGTAGCGGCAGAAACCATTCACGAAGTTACTTATTCGTATTTTAATAATATAGCCGCGTTATATTAATGGTTATTTGATAACTGGAACACCGTTTCAAGTGTTACAATCTATTGCAATCGTTTGCCTGCACGGCCCATCTGATGGTGAGGACATGGCGAGACGGGGAAATCCATGCCGGCGATGAAGGTCGCCGGCGGGAAAACGGGATTACTTCTGGATCAGATAGCGAATGGTCGGGCCATCCTGCTGAATATCCAGCACCGTATAGCCATGGTTCCTGGCATCGAGCGGAATGTTATTGATCGACTGCGGACAGTCGCTGATCACTTCGAGGATCTCGCCTTTTTGCAGGGAGGGCATCACCTCCAGGGTGGCGACCGCCGGATAAGGGCAGGGCTCGCCGACCATGTCCAGGCGATAATCAGGGATGATGTTTTTCATGCACTCTCCTTCACGGTCCGGACCGCTGCCGACTGGCGGCGGAAAAAATGTCTCTCCCAGGCGATCACCAGCAGCAGGGCGATCAGCAGCAGCAGATAGGTCGCCAGCAGTCCGCCGAAGGGACCAAAAGCGTTCAGCAGGTTGACCTTTTGCCAGTGGGTGGCGAGCGGGGCGGCGATATCGTCCCAGCACCAGGCGAGCAGCGTGGAGCCGATGACGTTGCCCAGCCCCACCCACCAGTAGTGAACCTGGCCTTCCACCGCCCGGTACATCCAGCCGGTCTCACAGCCGCCGGCCAGCACGATGCCAAAGCCGAACAGTAGCCCGCCGATCGCCGCGTTGGGACCGGCCCACATGATTTTCGGCGCCATCCCCAGTTGCACATAGCTGAAGATGCCGATGACGCTCGCCGCCATGCCGAAGATTATCGCCTTCGCCATCACCGTCCGGCCGGTGATCCACATATCGCGAAAGGCGGAGGTAAAGCAGATCTGCGCTCGCTCGATAAGCAGACCGAAGCCGATGCCGAACAGCATCGCCAGGCCGAGCGCAGGGTGGTCTGCGGCGGTGAGCAGGCCCCAGCCGATCATGGCGAAAAAGACCACCATGCCCAGGCGGAAACGGCGGCGTGCCTGCAGCGGTTTTTGGGTTAACGGCGAAGCGGCGGATACCTTTTGCATTTTTACCGGGATGCGAAATAGAGGCAGCAGGGTGAAGCGAGCGCCAAACCAGGAGCCGATGGCGGTGGCGATGGCAAACAGCCAGGCGTGCAGGGAGAACTGCGGAATGCCGGTGAAAAACGCCGCCAGGTTGCAGCCCATCGCCAGCCGCGCGCCGAACCCGGCGATGATGCCCCCGGCCACGGCCTGCACTATGCGGATCCGGCTGCGTGGCAAGCGCAGTTTGACGTTATTGGCCCACAATGCCGCGGCCAGGCAGCCGCCGAACATGCCGATGATCATCCTGCCGTCGATGCGGGTCAGCGGCGTCCCGTCGAGATGGATCAGCTGATAATAGCCCCACTGTTCGCTGTGGACCCCCAGCAGCTGCAGCAGCTGGCCACCCCAGCGGGTAAATTCGCCGGTCACCGCCCAGAAGGTGCCGGTGATGCCAAAATAGTAGGTTGAGAGAATGCCCGCGGCGATGACCGCCGGGACGGGAGACCAGAACCGGATAAGCCAGGCCTGTTTGAAGGATTGCCATGTCATAAAAATGCCTCTGAACTCAGAAGGTATTAACGGTCGATGACCGACCGAAGGGGGCACATAGTATCCGCCTTAGCGCCTGCTTTCTCTGTTTTGGATCAAGACCCTACGCCTGCGCCAGCACCGCAAGCAGCGCCAGCAGCGCGGGCAGCGCCTGAATATAGAGAATTTTGCGGCTGGCGGTCAGCGCGCCGAATATCCCGGCGGCCAGCACGCAGGCGAGGAAAAAGATCACCACCTGCACGCCCGATGCCCCCAGCCACAGCCCCCACGCCAGGCCGGCGGCCAGGAAACCGTTATACAACCCCTGGTTGGCCGCCAGCACTCGGCTTTCCCGAGCGAAATTGACGCTGAGGTTAAAGGCCCGGCGCCCGGCGGGAGCTTCCCAGAAAAACATCTCCAGCACCAGGATGGCGAGATGAATAATAGCGACCAGCGCAACGAGGAGAGTGGCTAACACAGCAGTCCTTAATCAATAAGATGAATGTGTCAGCAGTATAGCCGCTGGCGCTCACCAGGCGAGAGGGCGACTGCTATAGTGCTTATAGCATCATGTTTGCCTGCCGCGAAAAGCGTCGGTGTATCTGATTGCCCTTTGGTTTAGCTGCGCGGTGATAGTATGCCGGGTTCTTTTTTTACAGGTGTGGCGTAGGTTACTGAATGTTAAATAAATTATGGATTTTGTTATCCGGGCTATTGTTGGTTGCCATGCCGTCGGCGCAGGCCGGGGAATTCAATCTTTATTCGATGAATACCGGCTCCTATGTTTATCACATGACCGGTAACCACGGACAATATAACGAGCATTTCAACAACAACTTTTTCTCGGTGGAGCGCAAGTTTTCAGCGGATTCAAAATACAGCGCGCTGGTCGGCACCATGAAAAACAGCTTCGACGATCGCTGTCTGACCCTCGGCGTGCGCCGCGACTGGCTGAAAAACGACACCGGCTGGCTGCTGAAAGGCGTGTATGCCTATACCGGGGAATTTTTCTTTGACGCTTTCAGCCACTGCGGCGACTCAGGCACCTACCGCACCGCCAAAAAAATCACCGGCGTCGGTTTTTCGCCCTATATTTATCATGGTCTGCAATACAACTTTACCGATTACTTCGGCGTCGAGGGCGGGATTATTATACCGGCGATCTTCGTGATGAGTATTCAGTGGAGCTTTCGCTAAGCGCCTGGATCAGCCTGAAAAAGAAGAGGCCACGCTGGGTGGCCTGCTCATGGTGCCTTGACGGCAGGGATTAATGGAAACCGAGACGGATCAGATCTAACGGGCAGAAGCGTCCCTCGCAGCCGTCGATTTCCACGCAGTCCGCCCGACGCAGCTGCTCGGCGGTTTTCCCCTCGCCATGGATCGCTTTAATCACGCCCGTCGTACCGTTACCAGCGATCATGACCATACTGCCGGTAGCAATAGCGTTACGATTACGGTCATAGGTTTTCATGGTCTCCTCCTCAATAAACCAGGGTAAGCAATGATTAAGCGGCCAAATTAATACCGCTTCCCGCCTAAAAAAGTTTTGAGGAATATCAAAATTATTTTAATAGTGACGATAAAAACACAGCGAGAAGGCCAGATCGTCGCGCGACGCGCTTGGTCAGCACGCCGGGTATGACTCAGGCATGCTGCCCGAAATATGTCCGTCAGATGACGGTTTTGCGGCAGGATTATTAACCTTGCCAGTCCGCGAAAAATAGCGAAATATGGCGCTATCTGGGCATCAACGGTGCCAGTGCCTGTCCTGAGGGAGCCATGAGTCAAGACGTCACCGCGAAGATGTTAAAACCCGATTTTGATATGGAAGTGTCCGGCCTGGTGTATGGCTATCTGTTTCATGAAGATCACCCTCCACAGCCTATTGCCTCGGGTGAGGTATGCGCCAGCTATCAGGCGCTGGCTGACGATAAGGCCTTTATCTGGCTGCATCTTAATCTCAATCACGCCACCGCCGAAAAATGGCTAATCAGTCACTTTCCCGTGGCGGACTTTTTCTTTGAGGAGATCCGCAGCGGCTCGCATACCACCCGTATTGAACGGCAAGGGGAGAATCTGTTCGCCGTGCTTAACGACGTGCTGTTTCGTCCGCAAGACACCAGCGCGGAAACCGCCACGCTGTGGCTCTACTGTAGCCCGAAGCTGGTGGTGACAGCGCGTTTCAAACCATTGCGGTTTATCGAATGGATGCTGCCGCGTCTGCATACGCTTAAGGTGCATACCTCCGCTGAACTGCTGGCCTTTTTGCTGGAGGAGCAGGAGGAGGTGCTGGAGCAGGTGGTGCGCCAGGCCAGCCGCCACGTCGACCTGATTGAAGAGCGGCTCCTGAGCAATCACGTGCAGCGTAATCGGGCCGATCTGGCGCGGCTGCGGCGGATGCTGCTGCGTTTTCAACGGCTGCTGGCGCCGGAACCGGCGGCAATGTTCCGGCTGCTTAACCGGCCGCCAGCGTGGATGGATCGCGCGGTGGTGCAGGCATTTCGTCAGTTCACCGAAGAGTTTAGCGTGGTGCTTAATGACCTGTCCGGCCTGATCGAGCGCATCAGCCTGCTGCAGGAGGAGATCGGCGCCCGCCAGCTGGAGCAGAGCAACCGCACCCTCTACACCCTGACGGTGATCACGGTCCTCGCGCTACCGATTAACATTGTGGCCGGTTTCTTCGGCATGAACGTCGGCGGGATCCCGCTGGCGAGCAATCACCACGGGTTTATCCTGCTGGTGGTGATTGTCGGCATCTTTACCCTCGGCGCCGGCTACCTGGCGTTCCGCCGGCGTGACGATCTGTAGTCAGTGCCGCGCGTCAACTGAGGCTGCGCAGGGCGGCTATCAGCCCTGCGACACCGCGCTCCAGCTTCTCGCGTGGACAGCCGACGTTGAGGCGCAGAAAGCCATTGCCTTCGGGACCATAGGTATATCCCGGCATAATCGCCACCTTCTGCCCGGCGATCAGCGCCTGCTGCAGTGCGCGGTCGTCAATGTTGAGGGGGCGCAGGTCGATCCACGCCAGGTAGGTGGCCTCCGGCGGCTGCCAGCGTAGCGCAGGAAAGGCGCGATTGAGCGTATCAGCCACAAAGCGCAGGTTCTCCTGCAGGTAGTCGCGCAGGGCGTCGAGCCAGGGTGCCCCATCGCGGTATGCGGCGATATGAGCCAGCAGCGCCGGCACCGAGGGCGACGAGAGTCCATCGCGCGCTTTCAGCGCCTGCAGATAGCTGTCGCGGCAGTTTGCCTCAGGGATAAAGCCATAGGCCCCGGTAAAGGCCGGAATATTGAAGCTCTTTGATCCGGAGGTGAACAGCGCCCACGGCCCCTGAGCCACCTCGCTCCACGGGATATGACGGTGGTCGCCCCAGGTCATGTCCATATGAATTTCGTCGCTAATCACCCTGACGCCATGCTTTTGGCACAGCGCCGCCATGGTCTGGAGCTCCTCGCGGCGCCAGACTTTGCCCGTTGGGTTGTGCGGGCTGCAGAGCAGCAGCAGGGTATTCTTCGGCTCCGCCAGCGCCGCTTCCAGGCGCGCCATATCGCAGTGCCAGTGATTGTCCGTCAGGGTCAGTGGCACCGGGGCGATCTGTCGGCGGTTAGCGGTGATAGTGTTATAGAACGCATCGTAGGCGGGAGTATGGACGACGACGCCGTCGCCTTCTTGCGACCACTGGCGGATGGTTTCCGCCACCATATAAATAACCGACGGTCCGTAAACCACCGTTTGCGGATCGATGACGCTGTGAAAGCGGCTGGCGTACCAGTGGGCAATCGCCCCGAGAAACGCCTCGTTCTGCCAGCGGCTGTAGCCCAACACGCCGTGGGCCAGCCGCCGGCTGACGGCGTCGAGAATGCAGGGCGCGGTGGCGAAATCCATATCGGAGATGGTGAACGGCAGCAGGTCGGGGACGCCAAAGCGGTCGGCGACATAGTCCCACTGCGTGCACCAGGTGCCGTGGCGGTCGATGGGTATGGAAAAATCAAACATCGGAACTTCCTTAGCGAGGGTCCCCTTCCGTGCCGGAAGGGGACCGGTGGGATCAGGCCTGAACGGTATTCATCAGCGTGGCCATTTCATCTTTTACCGACTGCACCTGCGGGCCAATCACCACCTGCAGATTATGCTGGTTGAGCTGAACCACCCCGATGGCGCGGTGGGCTTTCAGCGCGGCAGCGTCCACTTTGCTCATATCGTGTACCGACAGACGCAGACGGGTAATGCAGTTATCCAGCGAGACAATGTTGTCGGCGCCGCCGAGGGCCGCCAGAATCGCCGGCACGTTATACCCGGATTTACCAATGGTGCCAGCGACCGCTTTCTCCACGCTGGCGGCGGTGTCGATATCGCGGCCCGGCGTTTTCAGATTGAAGCGGGTGATGGCGAAGCGGAAGATGGCATAGTAGGCTGCAAACCAGATTGCCGCCACCACCGGTACCAGATACCACTTGGTCGCCAGACCATGCAGGATGCCAAACACCACGAAGTCGATGATATTGCCGTCGGTGTTGCCGATGGTGACGCCGAGCACCGCCATGATGGTAAAGCCGAGACCGGTCAGCAGGGCGTGGATGACATACAGGACCGGCGCCACGAACAGGAACAGGAACTCCAGCGGCTCGGTGGTGCCGCCCACCACGCAGGCGATCACCCCGGAGATCAGCAGGCCTTTAATTTTATGCCGATTTTCCGGACGGGCGCAGTGGTACATCGCCAGCGCGGCGCCCGGCAGACCGCCGAGGAAGGCTGGCATCTTACCCTGCGACAGGAAGCGGGTGGCGCTTTCGGCGAAGCCGTGGGTGGTCGGGCAGCTCAGCTGCGCCTGGAAGATGGTCAGCGCGCCGCTGACGCTGTGGCCGCAGACGTCGAGGGTGCCGCCGGCTTCCGTGAAGCGGATCAGCGCCACCAGGATGTGGTGCAGGCCAAACGGCAGCAGCAGTCGCTCGCCGGTGCCGAAGATCATCGGCCCAAAATCGCCGGCGCTGTTGATCATCTTCCCGAGGGCGTTGATCCCCATGGCGAAGACCGGCCACACCAGCGGGATCGCCAGACCGACCAGACCCAGCACCACGGTGGTGACGATCGGCACGAAGCGAGTGCCGCCGAAGAAGGCCAGGGCGTCCGGCAGGCGAATGTTGTGAAAGCGCTCATGTAGCAGCCAGACGATAATCCCGGCGATAACCGCCCCGAGGATCCCGGTATCGATCGATGGAATACCGATGATGTTCTGGATATTGTTGGCCTTAAGGATCGCGGCGTCGGTGGTGGGCAGAATGCCTTTCGCCGTCAGCCAGAAGTTGACCGCCAGGTTCATGACTGCGTAGCCGACAAAACCGGCGAAGGCGGCGACGCCTTTGTTCTCCCGCGCCAGCCCCAACGGGATGGCGATACAGAACATCACCGGCAGGAAGCTGAAGGCAAAGGAGCCGACTTTGCTCATCCAGATAAAGATAGCCTGCAGCAGCGGCATATCCAGCCACGGCAGCAGGGTCAAAACATCGTGACTGCTTAACGAGCTGCCGATCCCCAGCATGATCCCGCAAAACGAGAGCAACGCCACGGGCAGCATAAAGGTTTTTCCCAGCTGCTGGAAAAATTCCCACAAGGTGATTTTTGGTGCGGTTTTCGCCGTCATAGCACGGTTCCTGATTCTCAAGTGGTCGGGAAGAACTAACGCCACGGCAAGATAAAACGTTTTACCACTTTTTAGTGCGATAAAAATCACATATTCAAGCGATAATAAGGTTTATAAAGATCGCACAATGATAAAACGTTTTATCGACAGGCAAGGGAGTCAGCCAGCAGGTTATGGCAATCGCAAAAAAGATCACCATCAATGATGTGGCACTGGCCGCCGGCGTCTCCGTGAGCACCGTTTCGCTGGTGCTGAGCGGCAAAGGGCGCATCTCCAGCGCCACCGGCGAGCGGGTTAATCAGGCCATTGAGCAGCTGGGATTTGTGCGCAACCGTCAGGCCGCCTCGCTGCGCGGCGGACAGAGCGGGGTGATTGGCCTTATCGTCAGCGATCTCTCTAAACCGTTCTATGCCGAGTTAACCGCCGGCCTCACCGATGCCCTGGAGAGGCAGGGGAAAATGGTGTTTCTCACCCAGGGGGGACGCAGCGGCGAGAAGATGGCTCAGCGGTTTGATACGCTGGCGGCGCAGGGGGTGGACGGGGTGATCATCGCCGGGGCCATCGACCGCGGCAGCGAGCTGCGCGAGCGGGCGGCGGAGGCGGGGGTGCCGCTGGTGTTCGCTTCCCGCGCCAGCTATCTCGACGATGTCGACCTGATCCGCCCGGACAACATGCAGGCGGCGCAGCTGGTGACCGAGCATCTGATCCGCCGCGGCCATCAGCGGATCGCCTGGCTTGGCGGCCAGAGCTCGTCGCTAACGCGCGCCGAGCGGGTCGGCGGCTATTGCGCCACCTTGCTGAAATACGGTCTGCCGTTTCACAGCGAATGGGTGCTGGAGTGCGAGTCGAGCCAGAAGCAGGCGGCGGAGGCGATGACCGCGCTGCTGGGGCAAAATCCGACCATCACCGCGGTGGTGTGCTACAACAACGTAGTGGCGACCGGCGCGTGGTTCGGACTGCTGCGGGCTGGAAGGCAGAGCGGGGAAGATGGCGTCGACAGCTACTTCGAGCAGCGGGTGGCGCTGGCGGCGTTCGCCGATGTGCCCGAGGCCGCGCTTGACGACCTGCCGCTCACCTGGGTCACCACCCCGGCGCGCGAGATGGGCAAAACGCTGGCGGAGTCGATGCTGCGGCGGCTGGAGGAGGGCGCGGGCGAGACGCGAAACCAGATCATGCCCCCGCGGCTGGTGACGAGAAAATGACGGAGACGGCGCGCGGTGGCCGTCTCCTGAGCCGATACGTTACGGCTGCGGGGCGGCGTCGTCCTGCTGAGGCGCGGCGTCATCCTGCTGCGGCTGGCCGTCCTGCGGCGCGCCGTCCGGTAGCGAAGGCGCTTCCAGACCAAACATCGCGGCAAAATCCTCCAGCGGCATTTTCTGGCCGTTCAGCGTCACCTGGCCGTTCGCGTACTGCAGGCTGCTGCTGATGGCATTATCTTCCATGGTGGTGATGCGGAACATCTGGCCCATCGCCGCCAGGCCTTTGACCTGCTGATCGGCGAGTTTGGCGGCGTCGGCTGGCTGGTAGCCTTCCAGACCGGCGATCTTAGTCATAAACTCCGTCGCCATATCCACCGGGATCACCACTTTGCCGTCAAGGGACTGCACCACGCGATCCAGGCTGTCCGCCAGCGTCTGCGGCGGAGCGGTCACCTGGGCCGGATCTTTCAGCAGAACCGAGAGGTTGAGGGTGCTTTCGCCTTTGGCATTGCGCCAGCTCAGCGGGGAGATGGTCACCGACGGATTGCCCTTAAGCAGGATCGGCAGCGCATTGAACAGGGTTTCGGTAAGCGCCTGCTGGTACAGCTCCGGGTTCTGCGCCAGCTCTGGCTTCGCCAGCAGCGCCTGAGACTGCGCGCTGTACTGCTGGCTGAACTGGTGCCACGCCTGACCGTCGACGTTATCCACTTTCAGCGTCAGTTTGCCGCTGCCCATATCCTGACCCTGCAGCTTAAGGCTGTTGACGGTATAGTTCACCTGGCTGTTCACGGCTTTGCCGTCCTTGGTCAGCGTCGAGCCGCCGTCCAGCGCCATGCCGTCAACCAGCGCCAGCTCTTTGCCTTCGACGCTGATGGCCAGTTTATCGAGGGTCATTTTTTGCTGGCCGATACGCTCGTTGAAGCTGGCCAGCTCGGTGGCGCCGTCGGTGGTCAGGTTGACGAAGCGCAGTTGCACCTTCTGGTTATATTCGTTGAGGGCATCGATCTGACCGCTGCCGGCCTGGCCCTTCAGGCTGATGTTTTTGCCGTCGCGATCGGCGTCGAGCTGGAACTGGCCGCCGCTGAAGGTGACTTTCTCATCCCCTTTGGCGTAGTCGAGGGCATTGAGAACGATCGCCGACTGGCTGTCGCCGCTGTAGGCGATGCGCGTATCTACGGTGAAGGGGGTAGTGCCTTTGGCTATCTCGAACAGCGCCTGGCTGGCGTCGTTTTTCACCAGCGTGGTGTGGACCGAAGCCATCGCCGGAGCCAGATTAAAGGTTTTTAACGAGGCCAGCGGGAAGGGGCCGTGATCGACCACCTCGTCAAGCACCACGCTCTGTCCGGCGGCCAGCCAGCCGTTAGCCTGACCGGCGATGGGCTTCACCACCAGCTGCAGATGGCTGCTGAACAGCCCGCGCTGGTAGTCCTGATAGCTCAGCTCCAGACCTGACTCCGGCGCGCTGCTGCGTAGCTGTGCGTTAGCCTGCTGCACCATATCGGCAATTCGGCCTTCCAGCTGTTTACCGGTGTACCAGGCGCCGCCTGTCCATACCACGCCCAGCGCCACGATGATTCCTGCTGCGACCAGCGATTTTTTCATAGCATTTGTCCATAAATGAAGCCAGGCGGAGAGACCGCCTGGCTGAGTTGTCATAATCAGTAAGCGCGACCTGAAAGGTCAGTCGTTTACTGGAGCTTATTGAACACGCGCGCCACGCGGCCATGGCCGCTGACCTGCACCGGCGATTCATTGGCGGCCACAAAGGCCGATTCGCCCGGCTTGAGGGTCAGGCTCTGGTCGCCTTTGCGCAGCACGGCTTCGCCGTCGACGCAGAAAACGATCGCCGCGCTCGCCTGGGCCAGATCGCTGGCCTCGGTGGAGAGATCGTGCAGCGAGAAGGCAAAATCTTCCACCGGGATCGGGAAGTCCAGTTCCGCGCCGTGGCGCTGCGGCTGGGTCAGCAGCTCACCCGCCGGTTTAGCCTCGAACTTGACGTTGGCCACCAGCTCAGGGATATCAATGTACTTCGGCGTCAGGCCGGCGCGGAGCACGTTATCCGAGTTGGCCATCACCTCCAGCGCTACCCCTTGCAGATAAGCGTGCGGCGTTTCGGCAAACAGGAACATCGCTTCGCCAGGATTCAGCTTCACCACGTTCAGCAGCAGTGGGGAGAAGAGGCCGCTGTCGTCGGGATAGAATTCCGCGATCAGGCGGATGGTCTGCCACGGTTCGCCCTGCTCACGGTCCAGCACCTCGCGCAGCGCCTGCAGCGCCTGGGCTTTTTCCTCGCCCTGCATATTCAGCAGGCTGGCAAACAGCTGGCTCAGGCGAGTCGCGTCCGGCTGCTGCAGGAAGGCGCCGATCGCCGGGTGTGCGTTGGCCACCGGCTGCAGCAGGCTGACAATTTCGCTGAACTCGCGAAACGCGTTCATCGCCAGGAACGGGGTCAGGGCGAAAACCAGCTCCGGCTTGTGGTTCGGATCTTTGTAGTTACGTTCGGCGGCGGAGAGGGGGATGCCGGCGGCGTTCTCGCGGGCGAAACCCTCTTCGGAGGCCTGCTTGTTAGGATGGACCTGAATGGAGAGAGGCTGCGCGGCGCACAGCACTTTAAACAGGAACGGCAGCTCACCGAAGCGTTGCGCCACTTTGTCGCCGAGCAGGGCGGCTTTATCCGCGTCAATCACCTCGCGCAGCGAACGCGGCTGGCCATCGGCCGTCAGGACCTGCGAGCTGCTCTTCGGATGCGCCCCCATCCACAGCTCTGCCATCGGCTGGTTGTCCGGGTTGGCGATGCCATACAGTTCAGTTAAGGCGGTATGGCTTCCCCAGGCATAGTTCTGTACGGCGTTGATCAGCTTTTGCATTCTCATTCCCTGTATCAATCAAAGTAAAATTATCGCCCTATTAAACCAGCAAACGCTGGAGAAGCAACTGCTGAAAGAAAAAGTCGTCCCTGTCTCAGTTTTTGTTAAAAAATTGTGTAAGATTGATCGACTCGCTTTTCTACAGGCACATGGAGTCCCTGCCTGAAACATAATCAGCCAAAGCAGTAAGTGAGAGTACAATGTCGAATAAACCGTTTGTTTACCAGGATCCTTTTCCCCTCAAAAAGGATGACACCGAGTATTATCTCCTCAGCAGTGATTACGTCTCCGTCGCCGAATTTGCCGGCCAGGAAGTGCTAAAAGTTGACCCTCAGGCGCTGACCCTTCTGGCGCAGCATGCCTTCCACGACGCCTCCTTTATGCTTCGCCCGGCGCATCAGCAGCAGGTGGCGGATATCCTGAACGACCCGGAAGCCAGCGAAAACGACAAATACGTCGCCCTGCAGTTCCTGCGCAACTCCGATATCGCCGCCAAAGGCATTCTGCCCACCTGTCAGGACACCGGCACCGCGATCATCATGGGTAAAAAAGGCCAGCGCGTCTGGACCGGCGGCGGCGATGAGGCCGCCCTGGCGCAGGGGGTGTACAACACCTATATCCAGGACAACCTGCGCTATTCGCAGAACGCCCCGCTGGATATGTATAAAGAGGTCAACACCGGCACCAACCTGCCGGCGCAGATTGACCTCTATGCTACCGATGGCGATGAGTATAAATTCCTCTGCATCGCCAAGGGCGGCGGCTCGGCTAACAAAACCTATCTGTACCAGGAAACCAAAGCGCTGATCACCCCGGCGAAGCTGAAAAACTATCTGGTCGAGAAGATGCGCACCCTGGGGACCGCCGCTTGTCCGCCGTACCATATCGCCTTTGTCATCGGCGGGACTTCGGCGGAAGCGACGCTGAAAACCGTCAAGCTGGCCTCCACCAAATACTACGATGGCCTGCCGACCGAAGGTAACGAACATGGGCAGGCTTTCCGCGACATTCAGCTGGAGCAGGAGCTGCTGGTAGAAGCGCAGAACCTCGGCCTCGGCGCGCAGTTCGGCGGCAAATATTTCGCCCACGATATCCGCGTGATCCGTCTGCCGCGTCACGGCGCTTCCTGTCCGGTAGGGATGGGCGTCTCCTGTTCCGCCGACCGCAACATCAAAGCCAAAATCAACCGCGACGGCATCTGGATTGAGAAGCTGGAGAGCAATCCGGGGAAATATATCCCTGAGCATCTGCGCCAGGCCGGGGAAGGCGAAGCGGTGAAAGTGAATCTTAACCAGCCGATGAGCGAGATCCTGGCGCTGCTGTCGCAGTACCCGGTGTCCACGCGTCTGTCGCTGAGCGGCACTATTATCGTGGCCCGCGATATCGCCCACGCCAAGCTGAAAGAGCTTATTGATAATGGCGAAGCCCTGCCGCAGTACGTGAAAGATCACCCGATCTACTACGCCGGCCCGGCCAAGACGCCGGATGGTTACGCCTCCGGCTCCCTCGGCCCGACTACCGCAGGGCGCATGGACTCATACGTCGATCTGCTGCAGTCGCACGGCGCGAGCAAGATCATGCTGGCGAAAGGCAACCGCAGCCAGCAGGTCACCGACGCCTGCCACAAGCACGGCGGCTTCTACCTCGGCAGCATCGGCGGCCCGGCGGCGGTACTGGCTCAGCAGAGCATCCGCAGCCTTGAGTGCGTGGCGTATCCGGAACTGGGGATGGAGGCTATCTGGAAAATCGACGTGGAAGACTTCCCGGCGTTTATTCTCGTCGATGATAAAGGCAACGACTTCTTCCAGCAGATCCAGACATCGCAGTGCGCCCGCTGCGTGAAGTAAACCTGGCCGCCCTTCGGGGCGGTTTTTTTATGCCGCTTCGCGGCACGAACCACCAAAACAACTTTTCAATCTGGCCAATACTTACTCTTTTAAGCAGATGAGCTTTGTCGCTATGACGCACTTTTCATCCAAGGAGAAAGTAATGACAACGCATCGCAGTGAAAAAGACTCGATGGGCGCCATCGACGTCCCGGCCGATAAACTCTGGGGCGCCCAGACCCAGCGTTCTCTGGAGCATTTCCGCATCTCGACCGAAAAAATGCCCGGGGAACTGATATACGCCCTCGCTCTGACCAAGCGGGCGGCGGCGAAGGTCAATCAGGATCTTGGCCTGCTGACGCCGGAGAAAGCCGGGGCGATCGTCGCCGCCGCTGACGAAGTGCTGGCCGGAAAACACCCCCAGGAGTTTCCGCTGGCTATCTGGCAGACCGGTTCCGGCACCCAGAGCAATATGAATATGAACGAGGTGCTGGCCAACCGCGCCAGTGAACTGCTCGGCGGTGAGCGGGGGATGGCGCGAAAAATCCATCCCAATGACGATGTCAATAAAAGCCAAAGCTCGAATGATGTGTTCCCCACCGCCATGCACGTCGCGGCGCTGATTGCCCTGCGGGAAAAATTGCTCCCGCCGCTGCAGGCGCTGCGGGCCACGCTCAACGAAAAAGCGGTGGCCTTCAGGGATATCGTTAAGATCGGTCGCACCCATCTGCAGGACGCCACGCCGCTCACCTTAGGCCAGGAAATCTCCGGCTGGGTGGCGATGCTGGACCACAACCTGAAGCATCTTGACGCCAGCCAGCCGCATCTCGCCGAGCTGGCGCTGGGCGGGACGGCGGTGGGGACCGGGCTGAATACCCATCCGGAATATGCCGTGCGGGTGGCGGCCGAACTGGCCTCGCTCAGCGGACAGCCGTTTGTCACCGCGCCGAACAAATTCGAAGCGCTGGCCACCGTCGATGCCCTGGTCCATGCCCACGGCGCGCTGAAAGGTCTGGCGGCCTCGCTGATGAAAATCGCTAACGATGTCCGCTGGCTGGCCTCCGGGCCGCGCTGCGGGATTGGGGAAATCGCCATCCCGGAAAACGAGCCCGGGTCATCGATTATGCCCGGCAAGGTCAACCCGACGCAGTGCGAAGCCCTGACCATGGTCTGCTGCCAGGTGATGGGTAACGACGTGGCAGTGAATATCGGCGGCGCCTCGGGTAACTTCGAGCTCAACGTCTATCGGCCGATGGTCATTCACAACTTCCTGCAGTCGGTGCGTCTGCTGGCGGACGGCATGGCGAGCTTTAACGAGCACTGTGCGGTGGGGATTGAGCCGAATCGCGAGCGGATCAACCAGCTGCTCAACGAGTCGCTGATGCTGGTGACCGCGCTGAATACCCATATCGGCTATGATAAAGCGGCGGAGATCGCCAAAAAAGCGCACCATGAGGGGCTGACCCTGAAGGCCTCGGCGCTGGCGCTGGGCTACCTGACGGAAGCCGAATTCGACAGCTGGGTGCGCCCGGAGCTGATGGTCGGCAGCCTGGCTACTCGCTAGCCAGCCAGAGGTGCAGGCGAGGGATCAGTAATCTCAGCGACTGCGCCTCCGGTTTGTAGCGGTATTGCACGTTGTCGGCATCGTAGTTGAGCAATTCGCCAATATCCGGCACGCTGACCCCCTGGCTGCCGGATATCAGGGCGATCAGCGGGCTGGGGCAGGCGTACTGCACCTGTTTCTGCTCGCTGGCATACCAGACGCGGGCAATCGGCTGTACTTTCACCGGCCGTTTAATTTTCAGCCGCGCCCGCTGCGGCAGGGCGGCGATATCCTGATACTCCCTCTCCAGTTTGCTCTGCCACTGCTCGCGGGTCCAGGGCGGCACCGCCCGCGGCGATTGCAGGCTTTTCTCCAGCATCATCAACACCTGGTCGCGGGTCAGGTTTTTGATCACGTGCTTATTGGCCCAACCGAAGCGGATAGTGCTCGGGTCGAGAAGGGGCGTTAGCGTGCGATAGGCGCTGAGGGTAATTAATCCAGGCAAATGGCGATGCACCCACTCAAAGCGGGCGGTGGGGGGCAGGCCAGAGTCGACGGTGACGATTTTCTCGAAGGTGGCCTTAAGGGTGTTGATCTGCTGAATGCGCGCCAGCAGCGCCTGCTGTTCCGCGGCGGTGACCTGCAGGCAGATAGCACCCGGCAGGCGGACGGCGGCTTTGCTGCTGCGGGTTTCCGATTGCTGCTGGATAAACAGATGGCCATAGTGTCGCAGGGCGAGATCCAGCGCCGCCTCCCCGGTGTGCTGGACGACAGTAATGTTCGCCAGCGGGTCATGCTCGGCATCTTTACTGATTGCCGGCAGCTCAAACACCCGGCCCGCCAGCAGTCGACAGGTCGTTAACGCCTGGCGCAGCGCCTGCAGCTCCAGCTCGATCTGGCGAAAGGTATCATTCAGACGTTCAACGAGGTCGTAGCTGGCCATCGCATTCACCTTAGTTACAACATACTATTCGATTTTTACAGCATACCCAGCCCGCGGCCGCTGCGCAACTTTTATTCAGGCAGAGGTAAAATCGGGCAACTGATGATAGACCGGCCAGCTAAAACAGAAGCGGGCGCCGCCGAGAGGACTGGCCTCGCAACGAACCTCGCCCCCCATCGCCTGGGCGATACTGTGGACGATGGCCAGGCCGAGGCCGCAGCCTCCGGTCGCCCGATCGCGGCTGGGGTCAAGACGAACAAAAGGCTCGAACACCCGCTCGCGCTCCTCGGGGGCAATGCCCGGGCCGTCATCATCGACCTGCAACGACGCGCGGGAACCCTGCAGGGTCAGGCTGACCGCCACCCGCTGACTGCTGTAGCGCAGGGCGTTATTCACCAGATTATCCAGCACCCGCTCCATCAACCGCATATCCAGCGCGCCATAGTTGCCGCGGGTCAGCGTCGCCAGGCCGACCTCGCGCTGCGGGTTGACCATCTGGATATCCTCGACGTGGTCGCTGATCCAGGCGGGAAAATCGGGGGTGGTCAGGCTGAGCTCCGTCTGCGGGCGGTCGAGACGGGCGTAGGTCAGGAGCTCTTCAATGAGCGCCTCCAGTTGGCCGATATCACGGTTCAGCGCCTGCGATTCCGCCTCGGTGAGGTTTTCGCTCATCTCCAGACGGTAGCGCAGGCGCACCAGAGGCGTCCTGAGCTCATGGGCGATGCCGTCAATCAGTTGCTTTTTGCTGGCAATGAGGGCGTTAATGTTGTCGGCCATCTGGTTAAAGGCCACCCCGAGCCGCTCAAAGCTGGACATGCTGTCAAAATGAATACGCTCGCTGAGGTGGCCTTCGCCAAAGCGCTGGGCGGCGGTCTCAATGCGCAGCATGTCCTGCCAGTGCGGACGCATCCAGATAAACACCGGGAAGGCCAGCGAGATAGCGATAAACGCCATCAGCGCCACGTCCAGCAGGCGCATTTCATGCAGAAAATAGAGATAGGGTACCGGGCCCACGGATAACACATAGTGGCTGCGGGGGATGCGCTGGATAAAGGTGTACTGGTCGTCGAGCGCAACAATATCCCCAGCTCGCAGGTGCTGCATCGAGCTTTCCGACAATTTAAATTTGCTCATCGGCTCGATGTGCAGGTCGAACGACAGATTAAGGTCCAGCTCTTTAAGCGTCTTGCTCCAGTCGCGAGGCGGAATTTCCCGCAGCTCGCTGCGCATCAGATACAGTGAGCTTTTCATCAGATCGTCAAGCGACTGCCTTCCGGCGCGTTCAGCGGTAAATTTATAGACCAGGCCCACCAGCATGGTCATCACCAGAAAGCAGACGAAGAGCAGAAGATAGAACTGCACGAACAGCTTTTTCATTACATTACCGCATATTCAAAAAGAGAAACCTGCCGGCGCCCCGGACCATCTGCAGGGCAGGGCGAAAACGTCACGGATTTACCGGGGCGAGCCGAAGCCCGCGCGGGCATAACCGATACGCTATCAAAGCAGGGTTTATGCCCCCTGACAATAGCCAGCCGGGGGGAGCTACGTCGTTAAAAATGTGACAGTGTCACTCATTGCGGGCTTACGTCTGCATGAGGCCAGGATTGTGGCCAGCGTATTCTGCGCGCCGCTGGGCGCTACTCGCGATAGTAGGGTATATCCACCGGATAGAGGGTGGCCAGGCTCAGCAGCCGACAGCGCACCAGCTGTTCTGCTTCGGCATACCAGTAAGCAAATTCGCCGGTGGTCTGGTGGTAAATCATCTGATCAAGATTAGCAAACGGGATCACCAGCAGCGGCCCCTGGCGCACGTATCCGCCGCCGGTTTCGAAATGGTGATCTCCCCAGGATTGCTGGGTATGTTGATAGCGGTGAAGAAGCACCTTAATCTGCCCGCGCTGTGGACAGAGGAGCCGGATATCGGCGTTGTCGAGAGAAAAAGCCCAGCCAGAGAGTGACGTGAAGAGAGTAAGTGCCAAAAGTACAACGTATTTCATCATGCAAAAGTCCTGTGTTTTCAGGCTTTATGCCACTCTGACAACGCTAAGTCCTTGAGCACAATCATATTGAGGGGTTATGTGATGGGCTTCTGTACGGCGAAACATATTGATTTACTCAATATGACAAATGGGCGGCGGTCAGCCAGCGCGAAGGTGGCGAAAAAATGCGATGCGCTTGCCGCCGGGGAACAGGCGGTGAAACGGGCCCCTTTCAGGGCCGCAGACTGACCGCTCAGTTATCCCAGGCGTGGGGGGCGAAGAGGTAGCCTTTGTTGCGTACCGTCTTAATCCGGTAGGGTTCGGTGGCGTTGTCGAGCAGTTTTTTGCGCAGGCGCGAGATAGCGACGTCAACGCTGCGATCCATCCCGTCGTAGGTGACGCCGCGTAAATTTTTCAGCAAGGCGTCGCGGTCCATAATCTGCCCGGCGTGGGTGGCCAGTTCCCACAGCAGGTCGAAATCGGCGGTGGACAGGGCGATGCTTTCTCCGCCGAGCAGCACCTGGCGGTTGACCGGGTCAATGGTCAGTGAGCCAAAGGAGATGGTCTTGTGCGGGGTCAGCGTCGAAGGCGCGCCTGTACCCGCCGGGGCGATATGCTGGCGCAAATGCAGACGCAGTCGCGCCAGCAGCACCGCCGGCGGTGTGGTCTTCAGGATATAATCGCTGGCACCCATCTCCAGGGAGAGGATATGGTTCATATCGCTGTCGAGCGAGGTCAGCAGAACAATCGGCCCTTGCCATTGCCCACGCAGATCGCGACAGAGGGTCATTCCGTCCTTGCCGGGCAGCATAATGTCCAGCAGCACGAGGTCCGGTTTCTCCCGCGCGATCACTTCCTCTGCGCGGTCGCCGCGAGGCTCGACCACCACCTCCATATCATGCTTGCCGAGATAGGCGGCGATCAGCGCTCCTACCTCAGGATCATCCTCAACAAAAACGATTTTATTCATGTCTATTGCACATCAGTAAAAGAAGTAACATACACCGCGGCTATTTTACCCGCCATTCCTGTTTTATAAACAGCGCCAATTCCGCTATGCTGCGCTAACTTGTTGATTCATTGTTAAGGCATATGGACATGGGGCTGTTAATCAAAGGGCTGCTGGGCGCGCTGGTGGTGGTGCTGATTGGCGTGCTGGCGAAAACCAAAAACTACGCCATCGCCGGGCTTATTCCGCTGTTTCCCACCTTTGCGCTCATCGCCCACTATATTGTTGCCAGCGAGCGTGGTATTGAAGCCCTGCGCGCCACTATCGTGTTCGGCATGTGGTCGATCGTTCCCTATTTTATCTATCTGCTGTCGCTGTGGTACTTCACCGGCATCATGCGCCTGCCGTTAGCGCTGGCAGGCGCAGTGGGGTGCTGGGGGCTGTGCGCCTGGCTGTTGATTGTTGGCTGGAGCCGCTTCCACTAACGCAGAGGGCGACCGCCGTCGACGGCGTATGACCGGCCGGTCACGTAGCGGCTGGTAAACAGATAGTCGATAAGGTCGCTGATCTCTTTCTCGCCCGGGGCGATTTTCATCAGCGATTTATCCAGCGCCTGCTGACGATAGGCCTCGTCGTCACCTTCATTGAACATGATCAGCGACGGGGCTATAGCGTTGACTTTGATCTCTGGCGCCAGCTTGCGGGCGAAGGAGCGGGTCATGTTGTCCAGCGCGGCCTTGCTGGCGGCGTAGGCGATATGTTTATCGCTCCCGCGCTCCACCACGTAATCGGTGATATGGATAATGTCGCTGGCGGCATGGCCGTGGCCGCGCAGGAGTTCTTCCAGCGCGTGGTTGAGCAGATAGGGGGCATGGACGTGGATCTGCATCATGCGGTTGATCACCGTGCTGAGCGGTACTCCCGGCTTCTCCGCCATCCAGTCGCTGGCGTTGTGGATGATGGCCCGCAGGCCGCTGGTATGCGATTTAACCGCTTCGGCAAAGGTCAGAATGCCGTCATCGCTGCTGAAGTCGGCCTGCAGACAGAGAGCGCCTGCCTGGCGCAGGTCATCGATCGCCGGATAGGGCGTGCGATAGCTGACGATGACCGGCTGATGGTGCTGCAGAAAATGGTGCGCCAGCGCGAGGCCGATGCGGCGGCCTCCTCCTGTGATCAGAACCGGGCGGGGCTGTAGTTCAGCCATGGGTATCTCCTTTGATTTAGGCGGCAGGGCGACCGCTTACCCCACCAGCATCCACGTTGCCGGCACAGCGGCAACCAGCAATAAACCAATTAGCGCCAATTCGCGGCGTTTGAGCGAACGATCGTGCTGGTGCGTACGCCGCGCGTACAAAAAGACCAGAAGACCCGGAGCGTAAAGTACCACTGACAACAGCAAATGCACAGGTCCCGACGCGTATAATAACCATAAGCCATAAATGCAGGCGCCGATACCCACCGCTTGATGCAGCGGACGGGTGGCGATTTTCAGCAAAAAGGCGCCGACCAGCAGATAGGGCACGAGGATCATCTCTGACGCAATAGTCAGCAGGGTGCCGTAGTCCGAACCGGTCAGCCAGATCAAAACCAGCGACGCCTGAACGCTGATATTGGTCAGCCACAGCGAGGCGGAGGGGGCGTTGTTGCGGTTCTGACGGGCGAACAAGCGCGGGAAGGCTTTGTGGGTGGCCGCGAGGTAAGGCACTTCGGCGGCCATGATGGTCCAGCTGAGATAGGCGCCGCACACCGACACGATAAGCCCGGCGGCAATCACAATTTCACCCCACGAGCCCATCAGTCTGACCATCAGTCCCGCCATCGACGGGTTGCGCATTTCGGCCAGTTCGCTACGCGGCACCACACCCAGCGACAGCAGGGTGACCAGCAGATACACCGCGAGGGCCGAAAGCACCGCGAGCAGCGTCGCGCGCCCAACGTCGCGCTTGTGACGCGCGCGGGCGGAGACCACCACCGCGCCTTCGACGCCGATGAACACCCACAGAGTGATCAGCATCGTGTTTTTAACCTGCTCCCACACCGGTACGCCCAGCGCCACGCCGCTGAAATCGAGGCGGAACGTATCCAGCTGAAAGGCCAGGGCGGCGAGGGCGACAAACGCCCCCAGCGGCAACAGCTTGGCGAGGGTCGCGACCAGGTTAATCCCCGCCGCCGTCTGCACCCCACGCAGGACCAGAAAGTGGACTACCCACAGCAGAACTGAAGCGCCGACGATCGACTGCCAGGTGTTGCCATCACCAAACAGGCGCAGCTCAGGAGTATCGGTGAAGAAACTGAGCGCCGAAAAGACGATCACCAGATAGGAGACATTAGCGATCACCGCGCACAGCCAGTAGCCCCACGCGGAACAGAAGCCGATCAGCTCGCCGAACCCTTCACGGGCGTAGGTGAAGATCCCGCCGTCGAGGTCGGGGCGAATACGGGTCAACAGCAGCATCGCGAAGGCGAGGAACAGGATCCCGACGCCGGTGATCGCCCAGCCGATGAGCAGAGCGGAAGGGCTGGCCACGGCCGCCATATTTTGCGGCAAACTGAATACGCCAGCGCCGAGCATTGAGCTAAGGACCAGGGCGGTCAGGGCGCTCAGGCCCAGTTTCTTTTCCATTGCATTCCCGAGGTGAAAATGGCTGTTCCAGAATATTTATTTTGCGAAATCGCATAAAAATGGAAGATTGCGCTAAGGCGCGGGATTTTACGGAGTGTCCGGGGGCCATGCAATGGCGGGGGATGAAAAAAAATGAAAAGGCGGCGATGCGCCGCCTTTTTAGCCAGTCAGCAGCGATTATTTGTACAAATCGGCGCTGATGGTGATGTTGCCGCCGCGTTCCTGCCACTGGCGGGTAATGTGGTAGTACTTCGCCCCTTTCTTCGCCGCGCGTTTCGCCGTCTGATAAGAGATTTCCGTCATGTTGCCATAGTTGCCGGTGAACTTGATGTTATCGAACGGCACCATTTGCGCCGCGGTCACTTTGTTCACTTCTTCAACTTTGGTGCCGTCCGGCAGCGTGACAGTGTAACGTCCGCCTTTCGACGACTGGGTCTCGAAGAAACGACCTACGCCGGTGCCGGAGCCAACCGCCGCGGTGGTGGCGACGCCCGGGATTTCGACGTTTTTTGCCGCTTCGCCGCCTTTGGCCAGCGCCGCGCGGCCGGCTTCAGAATCAGCCGGGATAGCGTCCGGGCTCTGCAGAACGCGTTTCTCCGCATCTTTTTTGTAGATATAGGCGGTAATGCGCTGGTTGCCGCCCTGGTTGGCGTCCACCTGGCGGACGATGAAGAACGCATAGGCGCCTTTCGCTTTCGCCGCTTTGGTGATGGCGTCGTTCACTTCCGGCTGACTGCGATAGAAGCCCTGGACGGTGACGGTGTCGTAAGGCATCAGCTCAACGGCCTGATCTTTCGGCAGCTCCATCACGCCATTGATGATGCGATTTTTCGGCGCATCCGCTTTCGGCGCGTCGTCTTTATAGAGGTCAGCCGTGACGCGCCAGTTGCCGCCATTGCCGTAATCCGACGTGTCGACAACATAGAATGAGGCCGCGCCGTCTTTGTCAGCTTTGCGCGATACCGCTTGCACCGCGTCGCCAATGGCATTAAACCGGCCGGTGACGACAACGCGATCGTAGGGCTTCAGCGCAGCCGCCTGCTCCGGGGTCAACTCGGTCGCTGCGTGGGCAGACAACGTGGCGGTTGTCAGGAGAGCAGACGCCAGGAGGGTGTTTTTAAGCTTCATAAAAATAATCCTTTGCCTTGCGCAAACCATATACTGGTGTTGTTGTTGACTGAAAACGTTTGATTATTGCATTTAATCGCTGTGACTGTCTGCGTCATTTTTTGCTTGCCGCCCGAATCGTATACCACGGAAAGATAACATTTTTCGATATGTTGAAAAAACAGCCGCTTGACCAGCAAAAACGATAATCGATACCACTTTTATTAGTTAATGTAATGTTAATACAATGATCTCAATGGCGATAAATGGCGTTTTATACCACTGGATAAGCGGATTATCAGGCCTGAAAGGCAAATACAGGTAAATATTGCTGCCCGGAACCATCTGTGCTGACAATAAGCAATAAAATCAAAATTTCTGTTTTATCGCTGTAGATCACAATCGCTATTTTCAGTAGGTTATAAAAAGTTTGTTACTGTTTCATTTTGCAGACAGCGAAAGACGGCGAGGACGATTTTGCCGTCCTGTCGTTGTTGGTCAGAAAAGTAAACCATCATCAAAAACCGATGGAAGGGAAAACTATGCGTATTGGTGTACCACAAGAAAGGCTAGCCCTGGAGACCCGGGTCGCCGCCACGCCGAAGACCGTTGAGCAGTTGCTCAAACTCGGCTTTAGCGTCGCGGTAGAAAGCGGCGCCGGGAAGCTGGCCAGCTTTGACGATGAGGCCTTCGCCCAGGCGGGGGCTGAGATCGTGACCGGCGATGAGGTGTGGCAGTCTGATGTCATCCTCAAGGTCAATGCTCCGAATGACGATGAAATTGCCCTGTTGAATCCAGGAACCACGCTGATTAGTTTTATCTGGCCGGCGCAAAACCCGCAGCTGATGGAGAAACTGGCGGCCCGCAATATCAACGTGATGGCGATGGATTCGGTGCCGCGTATCTCCCGCGCCCAGTCGCTGGATGCGCTCAGCTCAATGGCCAATATCGCCGGGTACCGCGCTATCGTTGAAGCGGCCCATGAATTCGGCCGTTTCTTTACCGGGCAGATTACCGCGGCAGGCAAAGTTCCGCCCGCCAAAGTGATGGTTATCGGTGCCGGGGTGGCCGGTCTGGCGGCGATTGGCGCCGCCAACAGCCTGGGGGCGATTGTTCGCGCCTTCGATACCCGTCCGGAAGTGAAGGAGCAGGTGCAGAGTATGGGCGCCGAATTCCTCGAACTGGATTTTAAAGAGGAAGCGGGCAGCGGCGACGGCTATGCCAAGGTGATGTCCGAGGCCTTTATTCAGGCCGAAATGGCGCTGTTCGCCGCCCAGGCGAAAGAGGTCGATATTATCGTCACCACGGCGTTAATTCCGGGCAAGCCGGCGCCGAAGCTGATCACCCGGGAAATGGTTGACGCCATGAAGTCGGGCAGCGTGGTGGTCGATCTCGCCTCGCAAAACGGCGGCAACTGCGAGTACACCGTGCCGGGCGAAGTGGTGACCACCGCCAACGGCGTGAAAATTATCGGTTATACCGACCTGCCAGGCCGTCTGCCGACCCAGTCCTCCCAGCTCTACGGCACCAACCTGGTGAACCTGCTGAAGCTGCTGTGCAAAGAGAAAGACGGCAATATCGTCATCGATTTCGATGACGTGGTGGTGCGCGGTGTGACCGTGGTGCGTGAAGGCGAAATCACCTGGCCGGCGCCGCCGATTCAGGTCTCCGCTCAGCCGCAGGCCGCGGCGAAAAAAGTGGAAGCGCCGAAAGAAGAGGTGAAACCGGCGTCGCCGTGGCGCAAATATGCGCTGATAGCGCTGGCGATTATTCTCTTCGGCTGGCTGGCCAACGTGGCGCCTAAAGAGTTCCTCGGCCATTTCACCGTCTTCGCGCTGGCCTGCGTGGTGGGTTACTACGTGGTATGGAATGTCTCCCATGCGCTGCATACGCCGCTGATGTCGGTGACGAACGCCATTTCGGGCATTATCGTGGTTGGCGCGTTGCTGCAGATAGGCCACGGCGGCTGGGTCAGCTTCCTGAGCTTTATCGCGGTACTGATCGCCAGCATTAATATTTTCGGTGGTTTTACCGTGACTCAGCGCATGCTGAAAATGTTTCGCAAAGGATAAGGGGTAGCACATGTCTGGTGGATTAGTTACAGCTGCATACATTGTTGCTGCAATCCTGTTTATTTTCAGCCTGGCGGGTCTGTCGAAACACGAAACCTCGCAGCAGGGCAACTATTTCGGCATCGCCGGGATGGCCATCGCCCTGATCGCCACTATTCTGGGTCCGGACGCCGGCAACGTCGGCTGGATTATCCTCGCGATGGTGATCGGTGGGGCAATCGGTATTCGTCTGGCGAAGAAGGTCGAAATGACCGAGATGCCGGAGCTGGTGGCCATCCTGCACAGCTTCGTTGGCCTGGCGGCGGTGCTGGTAGGGTTTAACAGCTACCTGCAGCATGAAACCGGCATGGAGCAGATTCTGGTCAATATCCATTTGACCGAAGTGTTCCTCGGCATCTTCATCGGCGCGGTGACCTTCACCGGTTCGGTAGTGGCGTTTGGTAAACTGCGCGGCAAGATCTCCTCCAAACCGCTGATGCTGCCTAATCGCCATAAGCTTAACCTGGCGGCGCTGGTGGTTTCCTTCATCCTGATGGTGATTTTTGTGCGCTCCGACAGCACCGGCACCCAGGTCCTGTGCCTGCTGGTGATGACCGCGATCGCGCTGGCCTTCGGCTGGCACCTGGTGGCCTCCATCGGCGGCGCGGACATGCCGGTGGTGGTCTCGATGCTCAACTCCTACTCGGGCTGGGCGGCGGCGGCGGCGGGCTTTATGCTGAGCAATGACCTGCTGATCGTCACCGGCGCGCTGGTGGGCTCTTCCGGCGCCATCCTCTCTTACATTATGTGTAAGGCGATGAACCGCTCCTTTATCAGCGTGATCGCCGGCGGCTTCGGCACCGATGGCTCCTCCAGCGGCGGCGATGAAGAAGTGGGCGAGCACCGCGAAATTAGCGCCGAAGAGACGGCGGAGATGCTGAAAAATTCGCACTCGGTCATCATCACCCCGGGCTATGGTATGGCGGTGGCCCAGGCGCAGTATCCGGTGGCAGAAATTACCGAGAAGCTGCGGGCGCGCGGCATTAAGGTGCGCTTTGGCATTCACCCGGTCGCCGGCCGTCTACCGGGACATATGAACGTCCTGCTGGCGGAGGCTAAAGTGCCTTACGACATCGTGCTGGAGATGGATGAGATCAACGATGATTTCAGCGATACCGACACCGTGCTGGTCATCGGCGCTAACGATACCGTCAACCCGGCGGCGCAGGACGATCCGAAGAGCCCGATCGCCGGCATGCCGGTGCTTGAGGTGTGGAAAGCGCAGAACGTGGTGGTCTTTAAGCGTTCGATGAACACCGGTTACGCCGGCGTACAGAACCCGCTGTTCTTTAAAGAGAACACCCATATGCTGTTCGGTGATGCCAAAGCCAGCGTCGATGCGATCCTGAAAGCGCTGTAATGTAACATTATTGTTTTACAACGTTTGTTTATAAGCCGTCTCCTGTGAGACGGCTTTTTTATATGCACAAGGATGCCAGGGATTGTTCATAAAATAAGCGGTAAAAGGTGATATAATGTTCCGGTTCTTACATCAGACAGAGGATATTATGGATACCGAGTTAACCCCAACGCAGATGGCCATCGAATTCTTACGCCGCGACACCACCGTCATGACTCCAGCGCAGTATCTGAAAAAACTTAAACTGCTGGAACTGGAGTTTGCTGACCTGATGGCGCTCTCCTCGCTGGAGCTGAAAGAAGAGATCGATCTGGCCTGGCGTCTGGGTATCCACTGAGTCGTTCAGGGTCGCCATGCCATGACGGGGCCGCAAGCGGCCCTTTTTTGTGCCTGAGGGAAAGCGGGCAAAAAAATCCCCCGCGAGACGGGGGATGATGAACGTTCCGGGAGGGAAGATTAATCGTCGTCGTCGTCGTCCAGTTCCACCGGCGTCTGATAGGCCTCTGGTTTAAGCACCAGCAGATCGCAGCGCAGGTGGTCGACAACCTGCTCCGCGGTATTGCCAAGGAACGCCGCGGAGAGGCCGGTTCGTCCGACCGTACCCAGCACCACGATCCCCGCCTGCAGATGCTCGGCGAGATCCGGGATCACCTCCTCAGGCAACCCTTTTTCCACGTGGGTGAATTTCTCGTCAATGCCAAACTTCTGCCGCAGGGCTTTCATCGCCAGCAGATGCTGGCCGCGGATGGCGTCGTTGTAGACGCTGGGATCGAAATCCGGCAGCTCAATCGCGATATTGATCGGGGTGACCGGATAGGCGCCGATAAGGTGCACTTCAGTGTGGTTGACTTCTTCCGCCAGCGACAGGGTCTCGCGCACCAGCTTCTCGTTGAGGGTGTTGTGATAATTTTCTTCACTGGCCAGATTGACGGCGACCAGCGCTTTACCGCCTTCTGGCCATGGCTGGTCTTTCACCATCCAGACCGGGCAAGGGCACTTACGCAGCAGATGCCAGTCGGTCGGGGTGAAGATCACCGCTTCCAGCTTGTCGTGTTGGTGGGCCATCTTCAGCAGCAGGTCGTGTTTCTCACTGATCACTTCCTGAATAATGGCTTCGAAGGGGCGGTTGTGCCACACCACCTTCACGTCAATCGGCACACCGGATTCAAGATAGAATTTCGCCTGCTCGCGGATCCAGGCCGTTCGTTGGGCAATGACGCCCTGACGCATCGCCGTACGTTCATCCGGCGACAGCAGGGTGGTCATTTCATAAGAAAAATCATAGATCGGCAAAAAGGCTTTGATGCGTCCACCAATCCGTTGGTGCAGGTACACCGCTCGCCTTAGTGCCGGCTGGTCGTCCTGGTTAGGATCGATTACTACCAGCATGCTCTGATACTTCGCCATACAGGGTCTCCTTACAACTGCAGCTACCGTCAGTTATTAAAAAGATAACCTATATGGATGAATTGAAACAGGGGAGGAGCCTGGTCAGATCAACAAATCTGAAAAAATTGCCGATCCTGACCAGGTGTTGCGCGGAGATTAAGCGACGTTACGCGCCTGACCGGCCAGCTGGGCCAGCAGGTCGCCGTTTTCAATGGTGATGTATTTGCCTTTCACCGCCAGCATGCCGCTCTTCTGGAAACGCCCCAGCAGACGGCTGATGGTTTCGACGGTGAGGCCGAGATAGTTGCCAATGTCGCCGCGGGTCATGGTCAGACGGAACTCACGGGGAGAGAAACCGCGCTGCGCGAAACGGCGGGACAGGTTATAGATAAACGCGGCCAGGCGCTCTTCGGCGTTCTTTTTGGAAAGCAGCAGGATCATATCCTGGTCGCCTTTGATCTCACCGCTCATCAGGCGCATCATCTGCTGACGCAGATTCGGCATTTTTCCGGAAAGATCGTCGAGGGTTTCAAAGGGGATCTCGCATACCATCGACGTTTCCAGCGCTTGGGCGAAGCTCGGGTGCAGGCCGGTGCCGATGGCGTCAAAGCCCACCAGATCGCCCGCCAGGTGGAAGCCGGTAATCTGCTCATCGCCTTGCTCGGTGATGGTGTAGCTTTTGATGGTCCCGGAGCGAATGGCATACAACGATTTCAGCTCATCACCGGCTTTGAACAAGGTTTGACCTTTCTGGATGGGCTTTTTCCGCTCGATAATATTATCCAGCTGATCAAGCTCGTGCTCGTTCAGAGTAAAGGGGATGCAGAGCTGGCTGATACTGCAATCCTGACAATGGATAGCACAACCGCCAGACTGAATGCGTCGAATAATTCGCTTCTCAGGGATCATATGTCTGCTCAGGCCTTAATTGATATTGGTCAATTTTAACATCTTTTTGATGAGCAGGTAAGTCTTCAGGCTCTGAAACACGTAATATCAGCAGGGGAAATCAAAACAGGCTGATATCTGCTTGATTAAAAATAGATTATTCAGCCACATTTGATTGTAAAATTACCTGAAAATTCCAGAAAAGGCATTTTCAGTCAAAGCAACAGATAGCCCTCGTGGCGCAGAAGCCACTCTTTACGCTGCACGCCGCCGGCATAGCCGGTCATCGTACCGTTACGTCCGATGACCCGATGGCAAGGCACCACAATACTCACCGGGTTGGCGCCATTGGCGGCCCCCACCGCGCGTGCCGCGCCGGGACGACCGAGCGCTTCGGCCAGCTGACCGTAGTGCATCACCTGGCCGCAGGGGATATCGCGCAACGCCTGCCAGACCTGGCGCTGGAAAGGGGTGCCGGCGGTGGCGGTAGGCAGGGTCTCGATAACGGCCAGGTCGCCGGCAAAATAGTCGTTCAGCTTACTGCTGAGACCGCCCGGATTGCGGCAGTCAACGCGCTGATAGCCTTCCCGGCGATAGTGTACGTCGAGCAGGGTTTCCATCCGATCGCGGTGCTCGTCCCACTCGACGGCGCGTAAATTAAACTGTTCGTCGCAGAGTACCCACAGCGCCCCCAGCGGGGTATCCATTTTATCCTGCAGCAAGGTCAACATCGTTTCAGTCATCCACCATCGTACACGAGGGCCACACGATACCACGCGCCGGCGGCGGTCAACTATACTCCCAAAAGATAAACCCGTATTCCCGGCCGGCTTCCTGCGGCCTGTACGTTGATTTATTTTTGGATCGATCCTGGCGGGTTATCGGGCATGGTTTTTGCTATTTTTAAGCTGACGACGCCGGTCCTCCGCGCCGCTTTGCGCGCCCGGGAAGGTGCCACCGCGTCGTCGCGGCGCGGTTAATAACTCAGAGGTGGGGCTATGCAATATATACTGACTGGCGTAATCGTATTGATCTTCAGCGGCCTGGTTATCCACGGCCTCACGCTGTTGCTCGAACGCGGGTATCGCGCGCTTTTCGGCATCTTCGCCGGAGCCGCAGATGTCCCCCGTAAGGTCAAAATGAAGGTGCCGCGTTAAGAGTAAGCAGCCGTCCCTGGCGCTTCAACGGCTTAAGGGAGCCGCGGATAAATGCCAGGGCCGATGGGCAGTCCTGCCAGATACCAGCCCACCAGCAACAGCAGCCAGACGGCGAGAAAAATCAGCGGATAAGGGAGCACCAGCGAGTAGTAAGTCCCGAGGCGGGCGTCGGGTCGGTAGCGCTGTAAAAAACCGAGAAACAGCGGTACAAACGGTGAAACCGGCGCCAGCGGCAGCACCGATGAATCGGCGATGCGAAACAGGATCTGCGCAAACGCCGGGTGAAAGCCCAGCAGCATAAACATCGGCACGAAGATCGGCGCCAGAATCGACCAGATGGCCGAGCCGCTGGCGATAAACATGCACAGAAAAGCCGACAGCAGCGCCAGACCGACAAACGCCGGGACGCCGTTCATGCCGGCGCTCTCCAGCAGGTCCGTCAGGCCAACGGCCATAAACTTGCCCATATTGCTCCAGTTGAACATCGCCACGAACTGCGCCAGCGGGAAGACCATCACGATAAATCCGGCCATCTCTTTCATCGGCTCAATCATCAACTGCGGCAGATCGGCCTGACGGCGAATTTTGCCAGTGGCGATGCCGTAAGCCAGCGACACGACAAAGAAGAAAAAGATGATCAGCGGCACGATGCCTTTGATAAACGGCGAGGGCATCACCGTGTGCTGAACCGGATCGCGAAGAATGCCGTTTTCAGGAACCACCATCAGGGCGATGACCGCCACGAACGCCAGCGTTGCTACCCCGGCGATGCGCAGGCCGAAACGCTCCTCAGTGGTCAGGGTTTGCAGCTTTTCGTCGCGGCTGCCTTGCCACTGTCCCAGCCTCGGCTCCACCAGCTTGTCAGTGATTAAACCGCCGACGAGGGTCAGGAGGATCACCGAGGTCGCCATAAAGTACCAGTTGTCGATCACGCTGACGTGCAGAGAGGCATCGATGGATTTGGCCGCCTCGGTGCTGATCCCGGAGAGCAGCACGTCGGTGGTGACGATCAGTAAATTGGCGGTAAAGCCGCAGCCCACGCCGGCTATCGCCGCCAGCAGGCCGGCGACCGGATGCCGACCGACAGCGAGAAACATCAGCGCCCCCAGCGGCGGCATGATCACCAGCGCGGCGTCGGAAGAGATATGGCTGAAAAAGGCGATGAATAGCACCATATAGCTGGCATAACGGGCGCTAACGTGGGAGGCCATCTTGACCATCAGCGCGGGCAACAGGCCCACCCGCTCGGCAAAGCCGGCGCCCAACACCAGGGCGAGGATCGCCCCCAGCGGCGCGAAACCGCTGAAGTTTTTAATCACGTTCGGTAAAAACCAGTGCAGCCCTTCCACGCTGAGCAGGTTTTTGACCACCACCCGCGACCCGTCCGCCGGGTTTTGCACCCCGACGTTGAAGGCGGAGAGTATCGCCGTGGCGGCGATCAGCGCCACGATAAGATAGATAAACAGCAAAAACGGGTGCGGGACCTTATTACCGATCTTCTCTACCCAGCCATAGCGCTTTCCGGCGGGGGAAGGCGACGGTATGGATGACATACTCATGGGCGTTCCTCTGTTGTCGTTGTTGTGTTGGGCAGGCCTGCTCCCGTACTGCCGGCGGTTATTATGGTCGGTGCGTGCCGCTATGCCGGTCAGCGTCTGTCAGGAGCGGTCTGGTCTTATGGTTATCGTAAAACCGACGGTCTCACCTCCGCCGGAATAGGGCAGCGGTAAGGATGTTCGGCCAGCGCCTGCCTGAGCTCTCGCTGGCTGGCCTCCAGCAGCGCGCGGTCGCTGAATAAACGGATCGCCGTCGCCGCGAGGACTTTCCCCGCCAGCAGCATCCCTTTATGGGCGATGGCGGTGCGTCCCTGGCTCACCAGCTGCCAGCTGTGCAGCGGGGTACCCACCGCGAAGCAGGGGCTGAAGCATTGGGCCACCGGCGCTTTCCAGCTGACGTCGCCGACGTCGGTGGAGCCGGCGAGAATCGTATCCGTGGCCGTCCACGGCGCCACCTCATCAATCAGCAGCGTATCGCGGTGGCGACGAGCGAAGGTTTTCCCCGCCTCGCCGCCGGTGCCGGCGATATTGTTCAGGCTGTTGTTGATATCGTTGGCGCTGAGCGTGGCGCGGATCGCCGCGGCAAAGGCGCGATCGTCGTCGCTCCATGCCGGCGTGCCGTAATGCGCTACCGCCTGATACATCGCCGCTTCGAGCGTGCGGTTGGGCAGATAGCTGGAACAGGCTTTTTCAAAGCGGCAGCTGACGTGGGTCTCGGTCATCAGCGCGGCCCCCTGGGCAATCTTCTCAATGCGGGCGAAGATCTGTTCTACATCTGCCATCTCCGGGGCGCGGATCAGATACAGCACTTCCGCCTGGGCCTGGACGACGTTGGGCGAGACGCCGCCGGTATCGGTAATGGCGTAATGAACCCGCGCCTTTTCGATAATATGTTCATTCAGGAAGTTACTGCCGGTGGTCATCAGGGTGACCGCGTCCAGGGCGCTTCGCCCCAGGTGCGGCGAATTGGCGGCGTGGGCGGCGGTGCCGGTAAAGCGCCACGCCGCCTGAATGTTGGCGAGGGTGCGGGTGCTGAACATCCCGGCCCAGGCCTCCGGATGCCAGGTGAGGGCCGCATCGACGTCATCAAACAGCCCTTCGCGCACCATGAACGTTTTGCCCGAGCCGCCTTCTTCCCCCGGGCAACCGTAGAAGCGCAGGGTGCCCGCGCCGCCGTGCTGCTGCAGCCATTTTTTGGCGGCAACCGCCGCGGCGAAAGCCGCTGTCCCGAGCAGGTTGTGCCCGCAGCCGTGACCGTTGCCCCCCGGCGTTGACGATGTCGGCTCCGCGCAATGGGCCTGCTGGCTGAGACCCGCCAGGGCGTCAAACTCGCCCAGCAGGGCAATAACCGGTTGGCCCTCGCCGAGGCTGGCGATAAAAGCATTGGGGATCCCGCCAGCATCACGGGTCAGCTGGAAACCTTCCGCTTCCAGGGCGTCCGCCAGCCGCCGGGCGGACCAGAACTCCTCAAAGCGCGTCTCCGGGTGGTCCCAGATATCATCGGCGATGGCGCAATAGGTCTCGCGGCTTGCCTCAATTACCTCTTCAACAAACTGAAAAATCGGGTCCATCACACCCCCCGCTGCCAGGGAAAGTTAAGCGCGACGCGCGCCAGGGTGTCGACCGCGACCGTCATTACGCTCTCGTCGAAGTCAAACTTCTCGTTGTGATGACCGGCGCTCAGTTCGGTGCCGAATATCATGTATGACGCAAGGCCGCCGCGCGCCTGGACCCGGGCCATCATCAGGGTGGCGTCTTCCGATCCCGCCGGGGCGGCGATGCGATCCACCGCCTGCTGCACGCCGGGCACCCGCGCGGCCTGTTCGCGCAGGTACGCCACCCACGCCGGCGACGGGGCGCTGGCGGTGGCGGCCCCCATCATGCGTAACTCGTACCCGGCTTGATACATCGCCGCGGCCCCGGCGATGACGTGCTGCGCCCGGTCAAAAACATACTGGTTGATGGCTTCGCTTTCGCCGCGGGTTTCCACTTTTAACAGAGCCGAGGAGGGCACCACGTTGCGTCCGGTGCCGGCCTGCATCACCCCGACGTTGACCCGCGAAGCGCCGGCGCTGTGCGGTGGGATGGCGTGCAGGGCAAGGGCGGCCTGGGCGGCGGCGAGCAGCGCGTTGCGCCCATCTTCAGGCTTGCCGCCGGCATGAGCGGCCACGCCGCTGAACTGCACATCGAATTTGGTGGTGGCCATAAAGTTGTCGCCACCGCACACCACGGTGCCGACCGGGACGCCGGTGCCGATATGGATGGCGGTAAAATAGTCCACCTCGTCCACCACGCCGGCGGCCACCATCGCGCGGGCGCCGCGGGTACCCTCTTCAGCAGGCTGGAAAATCAGTTTAATGACGCCATTGAGCTGGGCGACATACTGCTTGAGCACATGCGCCAGCCCCAGCCCGATGGCGGTATGCCCATCGTGGCCGCAGGCGTGCATCATGCCGGCGTTGCAGGAGGCGAAATGGTCGCGATGGGGGCGATGGCTGTCATCGTGCTGCTCATTGAGGTCGAGGGCGTCCATGTCGACGCGAAAGGCCAGGGTTGGGCCGGGACGTCCGGTGTCGAGCGTCGCCACCACGCCGGCGAACCCGCCTTCAAACGCCGGCAACCAGCGTTCCGGCGCCCCTTGCTCGCGGGCGCGCTCGAAAGCCTTGGCCAGGGTCTCCTCATCCGGCAGCCCCATCCGGCTGTCGGCATCGATGACGTCGCGCCCCAGCGCCAGCTGGTAGCCGAGCCCATCGAGGATCTTCGCCACCTTACTGGCGGTGCGAAACTCCAGCCAGCCGGATTCAGCGTGCAGGTGAAAATCGCGGCGCCATTGGGTCATGGCTGGCGCCAGCTGGCGCAGGTATTCATCAAGTTGCGGCATAGCTTATCCTGTCATAAGTAAAAAATGTGATGGCGTTCACGATGTGATAGCTTTTATTTATCACTGACACGCTACACGCCTTAACGCTCTTAACCTGCCACAGCCTGATGGATTACAGTAGATGTCATTTTCTTGCGTCTGATAAACAGCGGTTATCACCAAAAGCATGGCCTTTCAGATCAAATTTCATCAAATTCGCGCCTTCGTCGAGGTGGCCCGGGAAGGGAGTATTCGCGGCGCCAGCCGCTCGCTGGCGATCT
This sequence comes from Klebsiella sp. GG_Kp175, assembly GCF_040062325.1. Classification (NCBI taxonomy): domain Bacteria; kingdom Pseudomonadati; phylum Pseudomonadota; class Gammaproteobacteria; order Enterobacterales; family Enterobacteriaceae; genus Klebsiella; species Klebsiella sp. GG_Kp175. Next base: position 553,872 of record NZ_JBEAFX010000004.1, read on the forward strand.
CGCAGCCGGCCTTGACCAAAGCGATTAAAGAGCTCGAGGAGGGGCTTTCCGCTCAGTTGTTCGTCCGCCGCCGCCAGGGGGTGGCGCTGACTGACAATGGCGAAAGTTTTTATCAACATGCGAGCCTGATCCTTGAGGAGCTGCGGGCGGCGCAGGATGAACTGCTGCAGCGTCAGGGAGAGCAGGCCGGGCAGATCAATATTGGCCTTGGCGCCAGCGTCGCCCGGTCGCTGATGCCGTCGGTGATCTGCCGCTTTCATCAGCAGCATCCTCAGGTGAAGGTGCGGATCATGGAGGGCCAGCTGCTGGCGATGATCAATGAGCTGCGCCAGGGAGAGCTGGATTTCACCATCAATACCTACTATCCCGGGCCGTACGACCATGAGTTCAGCTTTGAAAAACTGTTTGAGAAACCGTTCGCGGTGTTCGCTCGCGCGGGGCATCCGGCGGCGCAGGCCACCTCGCTGGTGGAGCTGATGGATCACCACTGGACCATGCCGACGCCGCGCGGCAGCTACTTTAAACAGCTGCAGGACAGGTTTAATCAGGCCGGGCTGGCGCCAAAGGTGAATATTGTGTGCGAGACCTTCTCGTCGTGCATCAGCCTGGTGGTGAAAAGCGATTTTCTCAGTATCCTGCCGGTGGAGCTCGGCAACGATCCGCTGATGGCGGACAAGCTGATGATGATCCCCGTCCGCGAAGCGTTGCCGACGGCGGCCTATTTTCTGATCCAGCGGCGCGACACCCGACAGACGCCGCTAACGGCGTCATTGATCACCCTGTTTCGCCGCCAGAGTCGACAATGGTTTCCTTAACCGCCCGTCGCGCTCACTTTGCCAGCAGACGGGGATAAACGCATTGAGGGGGGAGCACGAGGCGGCTATAGTAGCTGGCGACAGCCGCTGGAGGAGAGCCCATGAACCTTGATGACAAATCCCTGTTTCTTGACGCCATGGAAGATGTCCAGCCCCTGAAACGTAACAATGACGTGCACTGGCATCCCGGGCGCAACAGTCGCGCCCCGCAGCGCGTCGACACCCTGCAACTGGATAATTTTCTCACTACCGGCTATCTCGATATCGTACCGCTCGCCACGCCGCTGGAGTTTAAGCGCGAAGGGCTGCAGAGCGGCGTGCTGGATAAGCTGCGGCGGGGGAAATACGGCCAGCAGGCGAGCCTCTCCCTGCTGCGCCAGCCGGTGGAGCAGTGCCGGCAGATGCTCTTCGCCTTTATGGTGCAGGCGCAGAAAGAGGGGTTACGCAATGTGCTGATCGTTCACGGCAAAGGCCGCGACGATCAGTCCCACGCCAATATCATCCGCAGCTATCTGGCGCGCTGGCTGGAAGAGTTGCCGGAGGTGCAGGCCTTCTGCGCCGCGCTTCCGCACCACGGCGGCAGCGGCGCCTGCTATGTCGCGCTGCGTAAATCGGCCGAAGCGAAGCAGGAGACCTGGGAGCAGCACGCCAAGCGCAGCCGTTAGCGCATCAGCAGCGTCAGCTCGCGGGCGGCTTTTTGCAGCTCCGGCAGCACGCGGTCGATCATTTCGCGGGCCGACATCTGGCCCGCATGCACCCCGACGTTCAGCGCCGCCTGCACCTGACCCTGGGCGTTAAACAGCGGTACCGCGAGGGAGCGCAGGCCCATCTCCAGCTCCTGATCGTTGAGGGCATACCCCTGTTGATGCACCCGTTTCAGCTCGGCGCGCAGCTTCGCCACCGAGTCCACCGTCTGCGGGGTATAGCGGATCATGGTTACCCTCGCCAGCATATCGTTGAGCTTCTCCTCTGGCTGATGGCTGAGCAGCACCCGGCCCATCGAGGTCGCCCACGCCGGAAGGCGGCTGCCGATATCGAGGTCGATGGTCATGATCCGCGAGCTGGAGGCGCGGGCGATATACAGAATATCGTCGCCATCGAGGGTGGCGATGGAGCAGGACTCGTTGAGCATTTCGCTCAGATGCCGCAGCACCGGCTGCGCCGAACGCGCCAGCGGCGTCGAGGCCAGCCAGGCGTGACCGAGGGCCAGGATCCGCGGCCGTAGCTGAAAGTTTTTACCGTCTTCGGCATAGACGAACCCCAGCTTGCTCAGGGTATACAGGCAGCGGCGCACCGCGGCGCGCGGAATACCGGTCTTCTGACTGATCTGTGAGATAGACAGCAGGGGCCGCTGCGGCGTGAATGCCTGAATGACCTCCAGGCCGCGCGCAAGCGAGGCCATAAAGTTAGGATCGCCCTTAAACGGATCGCCGTCGCCGGTCAGTAAATCGTCTGGATGCTTATCCATTTCTGTTCCCCATATTTGCCATCGATCACATTCTTTCGCTAAAGATAACCGATGTTCGATTATCGCACCATATTTCGATTATCGCCCTTGACCGACATCGTTAAGCGGGTCACATTTTGTGCGAACAACGAATAAAAGTGCGATTACCGCACATCAATGGAGCGACCTGATGATTGATAAAAGCGTATCGACGCTGAGCGAGGCCATCGCCGGGATCCACGACGGGGCGACTATTATGATCGGCGGCTTTGGTCCTGCCGGCCAGCCGACCTTTCTGATTGACGCCCTGATAGACCAGGGCGCCCGCGACCTGACCATCATTAACAACAACGCCGGTAACGGAGAAGTGGGGCTCGCGGCGCTGCTGAAGGCTGGCCGGGTGCGCAAAATGATCTGCTCCTTCCCGCGCCAGGTCGATTCACAGATTTTTGATGACCTCTATCGCCGCGGCAAAGTGGAGCTGGAGCTGGTGCCGCAGGGCAACCTCGCGGCGCGGATCCAGGCCGCCGGCGCCGGGCTGGGCGCGGTCTTTACCCCCACCGGCTACGGCACGCCGCTGGCGGAAGGGAAGGAGACACGGGAAATCGACGGCCGCCACTATGTGCTGGAGTATCCGATCAAAGCCGATTTCGCGCTGATTAAAGCTCACCAGGGCGACCGTTGGGGCAACCTGGTGTATCGCAAGGCGGCACGCAACTTTGGCCCGATTATGGCGACGGCGGCGAAAACCACCATCGTTGAAGTCTCGCAGCTGGTGTCGCTGGGCGACCTCGACCCTGAACACATTATCACCCCCGGCATTTTCGTCCAGCGCCTCTTCTCGCTGGAAAACCTGACTGCCGCACAACGCGCCTGAGGAGCCCGAGATGCAAAAACTGACCCGTGACGAAATGGCCCAGCGCGTGGCCCGCGATATCCCCGAAGGCGCTTACGTTAACCTCGGTATTGGCCTGCCGACCCGGATTGCCAATTACCTGCCCGCCGACAAAGAGGTGTTCCTGCATAGCGAGAACGGCCTGCTGGGCATGGGGCCGAAACCGCTGCCTGGCGAAGAAGATCCGGAGCTGATCAATGCCGGAAAAGAGTACGTCACCCTCCTGCAGGGCGGCTGCTATTTCCACCATGGCGACTCCTTTGCCATGATGCGCGGCGGCCATCTCGATATCTGCGTGTTGGGGGCCTATCAGGTCTCTGCCAGCGGCGATCTCGCCAACTGGAGCACCGGCGCGCCGGACGCTATCCCGGCGGTCGGCGGGGCGATGGATCTGGCCATCGGCGCTCGACAGGTGTTTGTGATGATGGACCATCTGACCCGCGACGGCGAGTGCAAGCTGGTGGAACAGTGCAGCTATCCGCTGACCGGGGTCGGCTGCGTTAGCCGGATCTATACCGACCTGGCGGTGATCGACATTACCGACCGCGGCCCGGTGGTGCGGGAAATCTTTAACGGTCTCTCTTTTGAAGAGCTGCAGCGCATCACTCCGGTGACGCTGACCTTTGAACAACTGGCGGAAAGCGCGTAAGGAACCTATGATGAATCAGGCATTTATCTGTGATGCGGTGCGTACACCCTTTGGCCGTTTTGGTGGTACTCTGGCGACGATGCGCGCCGACGACCTCGCGGCGCTGCCGCTGAAAGCGCTGCTGGAGCGTAACCCGGGGCTGGATCCCTCGCGCATTGACGATGTGATTCTGGGCTGCGCCAACCAGGCCGGGGAAGACAACCGCAACGTGGCGCGCATGGCGCTGCTGCTGGCCGGGCTGCCGGAGAGCGTGCCCGGTAGCACCATCAACCGCCTGTGCGGCTCCAGCCTCGACGCGATCGGCGTCGCGGCGCGGGCGATTAAAAGCGGTGAAACGCAGCTGATGATCGCCGGCGGGGTGGAGAGCATGTCCCGGGCGCCGTTTGTGATGGGTAAAGCGGAGAGCGCCTTTAGCCGCAACATGCAGATGGAAGATACCACCATCGGCTGGCGCTTTATTAACCCGCAGATGAAAGCCTTGTACGGTGTCCATTCCATGCCGGAGACGGCGGAAAACGTCGCCGATGAGTTTGCCATTTCCCGCGCCGATCAGGACGCGTTCGCCTTGCGCAGTCAACTGCGCGCCGCCGCGGCCCAGGAGGCAGGACGTTTCGCCGATGAGCTGATCGCCGTCCAGGTGCCGCAGCGCAAAGGCGAGCCGCTGCGGTTTAGCCGCGATGAACACCCGCGCAGCACCTCGCTGGAGGCGCTGGCTAAACTGCGCGGCGTGGTGCGCGCCGACGGCAGCGTCACCGCCGGGAATGCCTCCGGCGTTAACGATGGTGCCTGCGCGCTGCTGCTGGCCAGCGAAACCGCGCTGGCGGCCAACGATCTTCAACCGCTGGCCCGGGTGGTCGGCGTGGCGACGGCGGGGGTGGCGCCGCGCATTATGGGCTTTGGCCCGGCGCCGGCGGTGCGGAAGGTGCTGGCGCAGACCGGCCTGACGTTAGCCCAGATGGACGTGATTGAGCTGAATGAAGCCTTCGCCGCCCAGGCGCTGGCGGTGACCCGCGATTTGGGCTTACCGGACGATGCCGCCCATGTGAACCCCAACGGCGGGGCGATCGCCCTGGGGCATCCGCTCGGCGCCTCCGGCGGCCGCCTGGCGATGACCGCGGCTTACCAGCTGAAACGGACCGGCGGCCGCTACGCGCTGTGCACCATGTGCATCGGCGTCGGGCAGGGGATCGCCCTGATTATTGAACGTGTTTAAGGAGCCAGAATGAGTTTGTTGACCCCGATGTTGCGCAGCAGTCCGCTGACCGACTGGTTCAGCGACGCGCAGCGGGTGCAGGGCATGCTGGATTTTGAAGCGGCGCTGGCCCAGGCGCAGGCCGCCTGCGGCATGGTGCCGACGGCGGCGGTCGGGCCGATTGTCGCCGCCTGCCGCCACGAGGCGATCGATTTTACCGCCCTCGGCGAGGCGGCGGTGGGGGCGGGTAACCTGGCGATCCCGCTGGTGAAACAGCTGACGGCCCAGGTAAAAGCGCGCGATCCGGACGCCGCGCGCTACGTTCACTGGGGCGCCACCAGTCAGGACGCCATCGACACAGGTCTGGTGCTCCAGCTGCGCGGGGCGCTGGAGGCCGCTGAGACCCTGCTTGAGCAGCTGTTGGCGGCCCTCGCCGGGCAGGCGGATCGTTATCGCGATACCGTGATGCCGGGCCGGACCTGGATGCAGCACGCGCTGCCGGTGACCTTTGGCCTGAAGCTGGCGGGTACCCTCGACGCGCTCCTGCGCTGGCAGCAGCGGCTGCGCGAGATGCGTCCGCGTCTGCTGGTGCTGCAGTTCGGCGGCGCCGCGGGGACCCTGGACGCGCTAAAAGAGAAAGGGCCGGCGGTTGGCCAGGCGCTGGCGCAGAATCTTGGTCTGACGCTGCCGGATACCCCGTGGCACAGCCAGCGCGATCGGCTGCTGGAGGCGGGCGCCTGGTTCGCCGGCGTCTGCGGCACCCTGGGGAAATTCGCTAACGACTTCTCCCTGCTGATGCAGACCGAAGTGGCGGAGGCGGGCGAGCCGGTAGCGGAAGGGCGCGGTGGCTCGTCGACGATGCCGCATAAGCGCAATCCGGTGGCCTGCGCGGCGATCCTGACCGCCGCCCAGCGCACGCCGGGTCTGATGGCGACCCTCTACGCCTGCCAGATTCAGCAGCACGAGCGGGCGCTGGGCGGCTGGCAGGCGGAGTGGGAGACCCTGCCGGAGCTGATTACCCTGGTGGGCGGGGCGCTGGCGCAAAGCGAGGCGCTGGTGCGCGACATGCAGGTCTTTCCGCAGAAGATGCGCGCCGATCTCGATATCACCCACGGGCTGATCATGGCTGAGGCGGTGACCCTGGCGCTGGCGGAATTCATCGGCAAAGCCGAGGCGCATCATCATATTGAGGCGCTGTGCCGTCAGGCGCTGGACCGCCTCTGTCCGCTGGTCGATCTGCTCGCGGCGGATCCGCAGGTCAGCCAGTATCTCTCCCGCGAACGTTTAACCACGCTGCTGGAACCGGCAACGGCGACCGGCAGCGCCGAATGCTTTGTGCGCCAGGTGCTGGCGCGTTATCAGGAGCAACATGATGAATCTTGATTATCAACTCGACGGACCGGAAGGTGCGCCGGTTATCGTTCTCTCCAACTCGCTGGGCACCACCCGGGCGATGTGGCAGCCGCAGATTGAGGCGCTAACCGCCCATTTCCGGGTGCTGCGCTACGACATCCACGGCCACGGTAAAACGACGAAAAATGGCAAAGTGACCCTCGCCCAGCTGGGGGAAGATGTAATTGCGCTGCTCGATCATCTGAATATCGACCGGGCCTGGTTCTGCGGGATTTCGATGGGCGGTCTGACCGGTCTGTGGCTGGGCCGCTTTGCGCCAGAGCGTTTTTATGGTCTGGCCGTCGCCAACACCGCGGCGCGCATCGGCGATCAGGCCAGCTGGCTGTCGCGGGCGCGGGCGGTACGCCAGGAAGGAATGGCGGTGGTGGCCGCCGGGGCGGCGGACCGCTGGTTCACCCACGCGTTTCGCCAGAAGGCGCCGGAGGTGGTGGAGGCCCTGTGTCACCAGCTGACCCATACCGATGCCGAAGGCTATGCCGCCTGCTGTGAGGCGCTGGCCGCCGCCGACCTGCGGGGCGAAGTGGGGCAGATCCCGCTGCCGACGTTAATCATCGCCGGGGAAAGTGACCCTGTCACCACGGTCGCTGACGCCAATTTTCTGCAGCAGCAGATCCCCGCTTCCCAGGTGGTGGTTCTGCCGGCATCGCATCTGTCAAACATTGAGGCGGCGAAGAGCTTTACTTCAGCGCTGCTGAGCTTTTTCCAGGGAGAACGCCATGGAGGATAAACAGCGCTACCAGGACGGAATGGCGGTGCGGCGCAAAGTGTTGGGCGACGCCCACGTCGACCGTACCCTGCAGCATCTGACGCCGTTGAATGACGAGTTTCAGGACTTTATCACCCGCTACGCCTGGGGTGAGACGTGGACGCGTCCGGGGCTCGACCACCACACCCGCAGCATGATCACCATTGCCATGCTGATCGCTCTCAATCGCGAGGCGGAGCTGAAGATGCATCTACGCGCGTCGTTTAACAACGGGGTGACCCGCGATGAGCTGAAAGAGCTGATCATGCACTCTGCGCTGTATTGCGGACTGCCGGCGGCCAATGCCACGATGCATCTGGCGCAGCAGGTGTTTGACGACATCGACGCCGGGCGGGGTTAAGTCGTCGTCCGAGTCGGATTGCCCGGCAGTTGTTGTAGGCCGGGTAAGGCGTAGCCGCCACCCGACATAATGGCGGGTACGGCGCCGATAGATTGCGCAGCGGCGCTGCGCTTGCCGGGCCTCCGAGGTGTAAGCTTGCAAGAGGATCCTGTAGGCCGGGTAAGGCGCAGCCGTCACCCGGCGAAATAACGGCACAATCGTCAATTTCCCTGTTTGCAATGCGCCTGGCAGGGCTACAACTTCTATGTTAATTCCGGGCAGATTGCGCTCCCGGTTGATCTTCTGCGTTATGTCTCTTATGGCGCAGGGAGCGCACAGGGGGCGGCCAGTCGCCGCCGCCCCCTGTACCCCCGGGCTCCGGCCAGCAAAATCGCCGCTGCGCGGTCCCTTCGACTTATCCCTGCAGGCTTCGGGTCGGGCCGAGGCAGCGTCCCTGCAAAACACGGCCCTCAGCCCGCATCCATGCGGGCTGCCCCGGCCTTCCGGGAACGTCTCAGCGATGTTGAGGCCGCCAGCATCGGCAGTTTCAGCAACAATGGTGAATAAATTAACGGCAGGTCGTACGTACATAGGCCGGGTAAGGCGTAGCCGCCACCCGGCATAATGGCGGGTACGGCGCCGATAGATTGCGCAGCGGCGCAGCGCTTGCCGGGCCTGCGAGGTGTAAGCCTGTGAGAGGATCCTGTAGGCCGGGTAAGGCGTAGCCGCCACCCGGCGACATTGCCGATACGTTAACCCTTATTTCTCAGGCTCCTGCGGCGCGACAGCCGGGGCGGCGTACCAGGCTTCCTGCGGCACCACCACTGCGGCTCGGGGCTGCATCACATAGTTCGGCGACATAATCTGCACCCCGAATTCGTTAAACACATCAATAATGCTGCTGTGTAACGCGTTACGGCCATCTGGCAGCTTCGTCGCGGGTAATAAGCGCACCTGCAGCTCATACGAGGTGTACCAGTCGAGCAACCCCAGCTTACGCACCACCGGCGCAATTTGCTGATCGACCCCGGGGGTGCGTCTCGCCGCCAGCTCCAGCAGCGCATGAACCTGGCGCCAGGGCGTATCGTAGCCGATGGTGACGCTGGTAGTGAGATTGAACCCGCCGTCGCTGCTCTCGGCGCTGAGATTGACAATCTTGCCGCTCACCACCACCGCGTTCGGTACCGTCACGATGTAATTCTCACGGGTGAGGATCTTGGTCGCCAGCACGCCAATCTCGCTGACCTGTCCCTCATTGTCAGCGAGGCGGATCCAGTCGCCTTTCCGCAGCGCCCGGGAGTAGATTAGCACCAGGCCGCTCATCGCATGGTTCATCACCCCGGTCGAGCCGAGGGTCAGCATCAGGCCGAAGAACACGCTGATGCCCTTGAAGGCAAGGGAGTTGGCGCCGGGAAGAAACGGGTAGGCGGCGGAGAGGGCGAACAGCCAGATGACCACCGAGATAAGCCGACGGGTAGCGCTCACAGTCTCCGGATGAATGCCGGGAACCTGAATGCGGCCGGCGGCGACCTGGTCGAGAACCACCTTCACCAGGCGAATGATGAGCCAGGTAATGAGAAAAATAAGCACCACGATCATCAGCCCCGGCAGGGAAGCGACAATCGACAGCGAGATATCGCGGATCACCCCCAGCGACCAGTCACCCAGCGATTCACTCCATACGCGCGTCCAGGGAAACAGACTGAAGGCCCAGCTCAGCCAGATGTAACAGGCCAGGACACCGACGAGGATCGCCAGCGCGGCATACAATCGGACCTCGATATTGCCGAGAAAGCGCCGCCAGTGCTGGGGAATAGCGCTGCGCTTTTCGAGGATCCGCAGCTGGAAAAAGCGCCGTACCCGCCGCCAGGTGCGGAAGGCGCCGTAGTAAAACAGCGCCAGCAGCAGCGCCCCGGCGAGGGCCTTACCGGCGGAGATCAGCAGATAGCGTTGATTGAACTGTTCCTGCAGGCCGGTGCGCTGGGCTTCCATCCGCGCCAGCACCCGCTGGGCCGCCTGGTCGAGGGTTAAATCATCACCTTCGTCGAGATCCGCCTGGCTCAACAGCAGCACCGGTTTGCCGTTCATCAGAAACAGCCGTCCCGGCTGACCATAGCGAATAACCGGCACGATCCGCAGCGGCTGGCGAATATCATCCTCGGTAAATGCGCGCAGGGCGCTGCGGGTGCGCAGCACGCGCTCTTCTGGCGTCGTCTGGCCAAAGGTCGCCTGCAACATCACTACCGGCTGGTGGAAAATATATACCGTGCGCGCCTTTTCGCGAGCGGTTGGCTGCTGCCGCGGCTCTGCGGCCAGCGCCGGCTGTAACGCCAGCAGCGCCAGTACCCAGAGGATAACCACGCTTATCCTGTTCATAGAAGCACCTGAGAAAGAGAATTATTGTTATTTTTCAGCAAGCAAGGGAGGACTTGTAGTTGAGCATAGCCTGGCAGGAAGTGAATTCAAGCTGGCGCGGCGCGGGCATAAAAAAAGCCGTCACCTGAACGGCGACGGCCTGCTGTTAGCGCCAGAAGGGGGTGTTAGCCGTGCTGTTTACAGCCAGCGCACTGCTTGTTCTGGATCTGCTGGAAGAAATCGTTGCCTTTATCGTCGACGAGAATAAACGCCGGGAAATCTTCCACTTCGATTTTCCAGATAGCCTCCATCCCCAGTTCCGGGTAGGCCACGCACTCGAGGCTCTTGATGCTCTGTTGCGCCAGCACCGCCGCCGGGCCGCCGATGCTGCCGAGGTAGAAGCCGCCGTGTTGGTGGCAGGCGTCGGTGACCTGCTGGCTGCGGTTGCCTTTCGCCAGCATCACCATGCTCGCGCCGTGGGACTGCAGCAGATCGACGTAAGAGTCCATGCGGCCAGCGGTGGTCGGGCCGAGGGAGCCGGAGGCGTAACCGGCAGGCGTTTTGGCCGGGCCGGCGTAGTAGATCGGATGATCTTTCACGTACTGCGGCAGTTCCTCGCCGTTGTCGAGCAGCTCTTTCAGCTTAGCGTGCGCGATATCACGGGCGACGATAATGGTGCCGTTGAGGCTCAGGCGGGTGGAAACCGGATGGGCGGACAACTGCGCCAGGATCTCGCTCATCGGCTGATTCAGGTTAATGCTGACCACCTTGCCTTCGCCCTGCTGACGCAGATGCTCAGGGATATATTTCCCCGGATTGCTCTCCAGCTTCTCAATCCAGATGCCGTCGCGGTTGATTTTGGCTTTGATGTTGCGGTCGGCGGAGCAGGAGACGCCCATGCCGATCGGACAGGAGGCGCCGTGGCGCGGCAGGCGGATCACCCGGATATCGTGGGCGAAGTATTTGCCGCCAAACTGCGCGCCGAGGCCGAGGTTTTGCGCTTCCTGCAGCAGTTCCTGTTCAAGCTGCACATCGCGGAACGCCTGACCGTGCTCGTTGCCTTCGGTCGGCAGGCCATCGTAGTAGCGGGTAGAGGCCAGCTTGACGGTCTTCAGCGTTGCTTCCGCCGAAGTCCCGCCGATGACAAAGGCGATGTGGTACGGCGGGCAGGCGGCGGTACCGAGGGTGCGCATCTTCTCGACCAGATAGTTTTTCAGCTTCGTCGGGGTGATCAGCGCTTTGGTTTCCTGATAGAGATAGGTTTTATTGGCGGAACCGCCGCCTTTCGCCATGCACAGGAATTTATATTCGTCGCCGTCTACGCTGTAGAGATCGATCTGCGCCGGCAGGTTGGTGCCGGTGTTGACCTCTTTATACATATCCAGCGGGGCGTTCTGGGAGTAGCGCAGGTTATCTTCGGTATAGGTGTTGTACACGCCCTGCGCCAGGGCGGCTTCGTCGCCGCCGCCGGTCCAGACGCGCTGGCCTTTTTTACCCATGATGATGGCGGTGCCGGTGTCCTGACAGGTGGGCAGGACGCCTTTGGCGGCGATTTCCGAGTTGCGCAGGAACTGCAGGGCGACATACTTATCGTTATCGCTGGCCTCCGGGTCGAGCAGAATCGAGGCCACCTGCTGCTGATGGGAGACGCGCAGCATAAAGGCGGCATCGTGGAAGGCCTGTTGCGCCAGCAGGGTCAGCGCCTGCGGTTCCACTTTCAGCACTTCCTGGCCGTCAAACTCGGCGACGGAGACGTGCTCTTTGCTGAGCAGATAGTATTCGGTATCGTCGTGCGCCAGCGGGAATGGATCCTGATAAACAAACGGTTTAGTCGACATAATCACTTACTCCATAAAGATAAAAACCGCCGGGGTGCTCCCGGCGGTTATGAATCAGAACATCATGGACATCCACGGATAGCCAATCAGCAGCAGGGCGGCCAGGAAGATGGCGCCAAAGATGGTGCCGAGGCGCCAGTAATCTTTGGTCGGCAGATAGCCGCTGCCGTAGTAGATCGGGCTCGGGCCGGTACCGTACGGGGTGATGATCCCCATTACGCCCAGCGAGGTCACCATCAGCAGAACGAACACTTCCATATTCATTCCCGGAATGGTGGCGGCGATGGTCAGCATGGCCGGCAGCAGCGCGGTAGTGTGCGCGGTGGTGCTGGCAAACAGATAGTGCAGCAGGTAGAACGCCAGCAGCAGGACGATGGTCGCCATTCCCGGGGAGATACCGCTCATCAGCGCGCCGCCCTCTTTACCCAGCCAGGCGATAAAGCCGGTGGAGGAGAGGCCGTCGGCCAGCGCCACCAGGGTGGCGAACCAGACAAAGGTGTTCCACGCCGCTTTATTGTTGGTGATATCGCTCCAGGAGAGCACGCCGGTCCACAGCATCAGCACGATAACCAGCAGGGCGGCCAGGGCCGGTTCAATCCAGTCGGCGGCGAAGATCCACATCATCAGCGCGAAGCAGACGAACACCAGCAGCAGGATCTCATTGCGCGACAGTTTGCCCAGTTTTTCCAGTTCACGAGCGGCCCACAGCGGCACTTCGTTATTGACTTTCACTTCCGGCGGGTAGAACCAGTAGGCCAGCAGCGGCATGGTCAGGATCAGCAGTACGCCAAGCGGCAGGAAGGCGATGAACCAGGTGCCCCAGGAGATGTTGATACCGACGATGCTTTTTACCAGCGCCAGCGCCAGCAGGTTCGGCGCCAGTGCCGACAGGAACATCGAACTGGTGATACAGGCGGCGGTGATCGCTACCCACATCAGATAGGAACCGATTTTACGCGCGCTCGGATCGTTCGGTTTTGAACCGTACAGCGGCGGCAGGTTGGCGATAATTGGGTAAATGGTGCCCCCGCTGCGCGCTGTATTCGACGGCGTAAACGGCGCCAGCAGCAGATCCGCGAAGGTGATGGCGTAGCCCAGCGTCAGGCTGCGACGGCCGAGATATTTCACCAGAATCAGCGCCAGGCGGCGGCCGAACTGGGTTTTATCGTAGCCGGCGGCGAACATAAACGCGCCGAAGATAAGCCACACGGTGGAGTTGCCGAAGCCGCTCACCGCCCACTTAAAGGAGGCGCCAGCCATTTTGAAGCCGGGTGCGGCCATCTGTTCCGGGCTGAACAGCAGCCACTGACTGCACAGGGCGATGACCACCACGCCGGTGATGCCGATAACGGCGCCAGGCAGTGGTTCAAAAATCAACCCGACGATCACCCCGACGAAGATAGCGAAGTAGTGCCAGGCGTACGGCGGCAGGCCGTCCGGGACCGGGACGAAGAGTAACAGCACAGCAACGATAATCGGCAGCGCCATCATCAGGAGACGTTTTTTATTCGCAGTCGTTGGATTGACTGCACCGGCAGGCGGTATGGTTGTCTTTTTCTCTTTCATAATGAGTATCTGCAAGTTGTTGAAAATAACGTTTCCGCCAGCGATGCGCTCAGTGATTTCTTTAATTACAAAAATTACTTTAGTTTTTATTTTGCGTTTCTGAGTATCGTCTTGGCGATTATTTAACGCGGTTTGATGGGCGTTAAATTAAATTTGTTGGTTATTTATATATTGCGCTTTCAATGGTCGTTGCAATTGATCGAGATCAAGAAAAGCAGGTGATTTCACTATTTTTTTTATTTTCGATATAACCCTATCTGATGAGGTGTTATTTTGGCGAAAATATCGATAAATGTTAAAATAAAAATGTACAATTAATGCTGTTTTTACTCGACACATGCCTATGTCTATGAAATAAAAACAAATAATCTTGATGGTTGGTCGCTTTGAATGTTAACGAAAGTATCTAAAATGTTATCCTTCATTTGTATTATGTAAATGCTATTTATTATTTTAATAATACAATAGGGGTAGCGATGTTATTGCTGGGGTTAAATAGTTTTATAACTAACGTAATTGATTTAGTAACTAAAAAAGTCGCTATATTATTAGCATGACAACAGGAATTAAAAAACCACAACCATTAATGATTCCGTCACCCCATTCTGAATTTTTAATATTTCAAAATCTGGAGCGTAACTTATGACCAGTAACGAACGTATTTTGCAGCCATTTACTTTACCAAATGGTACGGAGCTGAAAAACCGTTTGCTGATGGCGCCGATGACCACCTGCACCGGTTATTTCGACGGGACTGTCACCAGCGAGCTGGTGGAGTACTACCGCGCCCGCGCCGGCAGTATCGGCACCATTATTGTTGAGTGCTGCTTTATTGATGACTACGGTCTGGCCTTCCCGGGCGCTATCGGTATCGATAACGATGAAAAAATCGCCGGTCTGGCGAAAATCGCCGAAGCAATTAAAGCGGAAGGTTCGAAAGCGATTCTGCAGATCTATCACGGCGGCCGCATGGTCGACCCGCAGCTGATTGGCGGACGTCAGCCCGTGGCGCCGAGCGCCATCGCCGCCCCGCGTGAGGGCGCCGCGATGCCGCGGGCGCTGAGCGGAGAAGAAGTGGAGGGGATGATCGCCAAGTTTGGCGAGGGCGTCCGCCGCGCTATCCTTGCCGGCTTCGATGGGGTCGAAATTCACGGCGCCAACACCTACCTTATTCAGCAGTTCTATTCGCCAAACTCCAACCAGCGCGACGACGAATGGGGCGGTAGCCGCGACAATCGCGCCCGCTTCCCGCTGGCGGTTCTCGACATCACCCATAAAATGGCCCGCCAGTACGCTGACGATGCCTTTATCATCGGCTACCGCTTCTCGCCAGAAGAGATGGAGGTCCCGGGGATCCGCTTCGATGACACCATGTATCTGCTGGAAAAACTGGCCGCTCGCGGCGTCGATTATCTGCACTTCTCGGTGGGCGCGACCCTGCGTCCCTCTATCGTCGATACCAGCGACCCGACGCCGCTGATCGAGAAATACTGCGCCATGCGCTCTGACACTCTGGCTCAGGTGCCGGTGATGGGCGTCGGCGGGGTGGTTAACGTTGCCGATGCCGAGCTGGGCCTCGATCACGGCTATGACCTGATCGCTGTGGGGCGCGCCTGCATCGCCTATCCTGACTGGGCGGCTCGTATCGCCGCGGGTGAAGAGCTGGAGCTGTTTATCGACAGCACCCAGCGCGAAGCGCTGCACATTCCGGAACCGCTGTGGCGCTTCTCGCTGGTGGAAGCGATGATCCGCGACATGAGCATGGGCGACGCTAAATTTAAGCCGGGGATGTTTGTTGAAACCGTTCAGGATGACGCCAATGAACTGGTGATCAACGTCAGCCTCGAAAATGACCATATCGCCGATATCGAACTGGCGGCGAGCCCGGTGCAGACCGTGGAGTTCACCACCAGCTTCGAAGAGATCCGCGAACGTATTCTCACCGCCAATACCCCGCACGTCGACGCCATTTCCGGGGCCACCAGCCAGAGCGAGGCGGTGAAAAAAGCGGTCGCCAAAGCGATGCTGAAATCGAGCAAAGCGCTGGCGGCGGAAGAGGGCGGCAATGACGCCGCGCCGAAAAGCTATGATGTGGTGGTCGTCGGCAGCGGCGGCGCCGGCCTGGCGGCCGCCATTCAGGCTCACGACGAAGGCGCCAGCGTGCTGATCGTCGAGAAAATGCCGACCATTGGCGGGAACACCATCAAGGCTTCCGCCGGGATGAACGCCGCGGAGACCCGCTTCCAGCGCGTGAAAGGCATTCAGGACAGCAAAGAGCTGTTCTATCAGGAAACCCTGAGGGGCGGGCACAATAAAAACAATCCGCAGTTGCTGCGCCGCTTTGTGGAGAATGCCCCGCAAGCCATTGAATGGCTGGCGGACCGCGGCATTATGCTCAATGATATCACCACCACCGGCGGGATGAGCATTGACCGCACCCACCGTCCGCGCGACGGGTCAGCGGTCGGCGGCTATCTGATTAGCGGCCTGGTGCGCAACATCACCAAACGCGGCATCGACGTCCTGCTGGATACCTCGGTGGAAGAGATCCTGATGAGCGGCGATGAAGTCAGCGGTGTGCGTCTGATCAACGACGAAAACGAGATCGTAGAGGTCCAGACTAAAAGCATTGTGGTGGCCACCGGCGGCTTCAGCGCCAACAGCGCGATGGTGGTGAAGTATCGTCCTGACCTCGAAGGCTTCGTCACCACCAACCACAAAGGGGCCACCGGGAGCGGTATCGCGCTGCTGGAGCGCATTGGCGCCGGTACCGTGGATATGGGCGAAATTCAAATCCACCCGACCGTTGAACAGCAGACCTCCTATCTGATTTCCGAGTCGATTCGCGGCGGCGGGGCGATCCTCGTCAACCAGCAGGGTAACCGCTTCTTCAACGAAATGGAGACCCGCGATAAAGTCTCCGCGGCGATTATCGCCCTACCGGAACACTATGCGTACATCGTCTTTGACGAACATGTGCGGGCGAAAAACAAAGCCGCCGATGAGTACATCGCCAAAGGCTTCGTCACCAGCGCCAGCTCGCCGCGTGAACTGGCGGATAAACTGGGGATGGATTACCATGCCTTCCTCGCCACCCTCGAGTGCTACAACGGGGCGGTGGAAAAACAGCATGATGAACAGTTTGGCCGTACCACCGCGCTGCGCGCGCCGATTAACGAAGGTCCGTTCCATGCCATCCGTATCGCCCCGGGGGTGCACCACACCATGGGCGGCGTGACCATTAACACCGATGGCGAAGTGCTGGACGTTGCCCGGCAGCCGATCCGCGGCGCCTACGCCGCCGGTGAGGTGGTTGGCGGGATCCACGGCGGCAACCGTATCGGTGGTAACGCGGTGGCGGATATCATCATCTTCGGCACCCTCGCGGGTCGCCAGGCGGCGAAACGCGCCAGAGGATAAGACGTAATTGCTGATGCCGGGCTGGCGCTCTCGCCGCCCGGCTTATCCCTTCTAAGGAGAGCCCGATGTCTGATAACCGCGTCTATAGCTACTCCACCGTTCTGATGGGTTCTCCCATCCTGCTCAAACTCTGCTCCCATAATGAGGCGCTGGCCTCCCGCGTATTTCAGTTAATCAAACGCTACGAAGATCTGCTTACCGTTAACCGCGCCGAGTCGCAGGTAATGGATATCAACCACGCCGCCGGACGTCACCCGGTGACGGTCAGCCGCCCGGTCTTTCAGCTCATTCAGTGCGCCAAAGCCGCCAGCATGGTGCGCGACAGCGCCTTTAACCTCGCGATTGGGCCGCTGGTGAAGCTGTGGCGAATTGGCTTTCAGGGACACAGCGTGCCTGACGCCGGCGAAATCAGGGCCCGGCTGGCGCTGACCCGCCCGCAAGAGGTGATCCTGGATGAGGCAACCTGCAGCGTGTTTCTTCAGCAGCCGGGGATGGAGCTGGATCTTGGGGCGATCGCCAAAGGCTATATCGCTGACCGGGTGCGTGATTATCTCCGTCAGCAGCAGGTGGAAAAGGCGCTGATCAACCTCGGCGGCAACGTGCATACCCTTGGCGAATGGGCCATTGGCCTGAAAAAACCGTTTGCCGATGCGCAGGCCCTGATCGGCTCTCTGACGATTAACGGACAGTCGGTAGTCACATCGGGCACCTACGAACGTTATTTCGAGCAAGATGGCAAGCGCTGGCACCATATTCTCGACCCGCGCAGCGGTTACCCGCTGGATAACGAACTCGACAGCGTCACGGTGATTTCCACTGATTCTTTAGACGGCGATATCTGGACCACGCTGCTGTTCGGCCTCGGCGTCGAGAAAGGCTGCGCAGCGCTGCGTCAACGGCAGGATATCGACGCGATTTTCGTCACCAAAAATCGCGACATTATACTTTCATCGCCGCAGCGATTGCGCTTTGCGCCGCTGGATAGCGGCTACCGCGTTATTGACTGTACTGCTTAAGCAAACTGTACTGTTCGGCCACCAGCCGGTAGCGATAGACCGGCCGCCCGGTGGCGCCGTAGTGGATAGTGGTATAGAGAATATTGATCTGCGCCAGCCAGATCAGATACTTACGGCAGGAAACGCGGGAGATATTCACCGCCGCCGCCAGCTCATCGGTAGAGAATTCAACGTCCGGGTGGGCGTCAATCCACTGGCACAGCGTGCGCAGGGTTTGCGCGGTAAGCCCCTTGGGCAGCTTGCGCGCGTCGCTGGCCTCCGGCGTGCCGCCGTGCAGCAGGCGGTCAACGTCGGCCTGCTCGTAATAGGGTTGGCCGGTTATCAGCTTGCGCTTCTCCCGCCAGG
This sequence comes from Klebsiella sp. GG_Kp175, assembly GCF_040062325.1. Lineage (NCBI taxonomy): Bacteria > Pseudomonadati > Pseudomonadota > Gammaproteobacteria > Enterobacterales > Enterobacteriaceae > Klebsiella > Klebsiella sp. GG_Kp175. The sequence continues at coordinate 571,908 of NZ_JBEAFX010000004.1, forward strand.
TAGTGAGCGCCTCTTCAAAACGGGGAAACTGGAAGGGTTTGATCAGGTAATCGACTACCCCGTAATGCATGGCGGTCTGCACCGTGGCGGCATCCGCCGCTGAGGTGATCATGATGACGTCGATGGCGCGCCCCGATTGACGGATAGTCGGCAGCAGATCGAGCCCACTGTCCTGCTGCATATAGACATCCAGCAGCACCAGATCGATCTCCTGTTGCGGATCGTTAATCATCTCCTGGGCTTGACTGAGCGTCGAAGCGCTCCCGCTGCAACGAAAGCCGGGAACCCTTGCCACGTACAGGCGATTCAGTTCGGCCACCATGGCATCATCGTCAACAATCAACACATTTATCACGCACGTTTCCTTTTACTATCCCAGGGGAGATGAACAAAAAATTGAGTAAATACGCCGGGTTCCGACTCGACGGCGAGGGTGCCGCCCAGCTCGCGTAATTGCTGGTTGGCGAGAAACAGCCCGACGCCGCGATTCTCGCCTTTGGTGGAGAAACCTTTGTTAAAGATAGCGTCGATGTTGTTTTCCGGGATCCCCGGCCCGTCGTCGCTCACTTCACCGCTTAGCCAGCCGTCCTGATAGTGCAGCAGCAGGCCGATCTCGCCCTCCGCTTGACCGTTCATGGCATCCAGCGCGTTCTCAATAAGGTTGCCCAGCACCGTCACCAGCACGGTGACCTGCTTCTCGTTCGGGCAATCCGGCACCAGGCTCTCTTCCGCCAGCTTAAGGGTAAAGCCGCACTCGGTGGCGCGCTGCATTTTACTTATCAGAAAGCCGGCGACCACCGGGGATTTTATGCGGTGCTGAATATCGCCGATGTCCGCCTGGTAGCGATGGGCGGTCTGCAGCACGTACTCCTCGAGTTTGCCATAGCTTTTCATATTCAGCAGGCCGAGGATCACGTGCAGTTTATTCATAAATTCATGGGAGGTGGTGCGCAGGGCATCGACATAGCTCATCATACCGTCCAGCCGCTGCAGCAGCTGGCTGACTTCGGTCTTATCGCGGAAGGTACAGATGGCGCCGACCACGGCCTCCTGGCTGCGGATAGGCACCGTGTTGCTGATTAGCAACAGGCCATTGCATCCCAGCTCGCGGTCGTACATCGGCTCGCCGCTGTGCAAAACCGTCTGCAGGTCAGCGAGCAGCGGGGTATGAGCGAGCGTCTTGTCCGGCCCGGAAAAGAGGATCTCGCGCGCCGCCGGGTTGATCAGGTTAACCTCACCATGGGCATCGACGGCCACCACCCCCTCCTTAAGGGCGTGAAGCATGGCCTGACGCTGCTGAAACTGAGTGGAGATTTCGTGCGGCTCCAGCCCCAGCAGGACGCGCTTCAGGCCGCGCACCAGGCTCCAGGTGCCGAGGGCGCAAACCAGCGCGCTGAACAGGATGGTAAGCAGCACGTCCCAGCGGCTGTTGGCGATCTGCTCGTCCACTTTACTCAGCGAAATGCCGACCACCACCACGCCAATCTGCTGATGCTGATCGTTGAACACCGGGGTAAACACCCGCAGCGCCGGGGCCAGCACGCCGTGGTTAATGGCCACGTTCTCTTTTCCCTGCAGCGTCGGCTGGATATCGTGGCCGATGAAGGGTTTGCCAATAATTGAGCTGTCCGGATGCGAATAGCGAATACCCTGCATATCGGTGACGATAGCGTACAGCAGGTCGTTGCGCCGGGTGATGGTCTGCGCCAGCGGCTGAATAATTTGCTGCTGCGGCGGCGCCTCCAGTCCGCGCTTCACCTGCGGCATATCGGCCATGGTGCGCGCCACCGCCAGCGCGGTCTCTTTCAGACCATCGCGAGTGGCATTGCTGATCTGCATATACCACAGGGCATAGACCAGCAGCAGCACGGCGCCGATCACGCTGCCAATCATCAAGGAGACGGCGGTGCTCAGCTTTAGCGGTAAGGGGCGTTGACGAACGCGAGGCGGGTGCTCTGATGCCTTCATGACGATCCCGGATAGAGTCAGTAAACGATTATTATCGCTGATAGCGTGGCATTCATAAAGCCATGTAATCAAAGTAAAAGGCCGCTTTTGCTACGGTAGCCTCGTCCCGTCCACGATAAACTGTCGCTTTTCGCCACAGGCTTAAGGCAGACATGATGGAACTGGCATCTCTGGTCCGGGATATTCTCCGGCAACAGCACGTTGAACGACTGGCACAGCATCGTGAACAGGACCATGAAGCGGAAGCAGAGTGGCAGATCGCGCGCTGGCGACATCGCAGCGGGGTGGTGATCCAGCACCGCTACGAACTCGAACTTCCGCAACAGGATGCCGCCTCCTGCCCGGAGTGCTGGATCGAGTGGCAGGTTATCGATAGCGCCGGCCTGGTGGTGCAGCCAATGCGCAAACAATTTTATAACCTCTGTCAACAATCCTTCTGGCTGGCCATGCAGGCGGACGGCGAAGATGAGAGCTGAGACAGGATTGTTCAGATAATCGGCAATTGCCCGTGAATGGGCGATCGGGACGGTAAACTGTGACCCCGACGGCGGTAAAGCGCGGAAGATTCCCCTTATAGTGGCGACAGAGGTTAAATAGTCCTGATGAATATAAGGATATGCATCAGGCCGCTGATTTCGCCGAGATGCGCTTTTTCTGTCGTAAATGGAGGTTGTTATGAGCAGTTCGCTAACCGCGTCAATGCAGGCACGTCGTCACCCGGATACCACCCACATCGATCGCCTCGCCACCGCCGACATGCTGGCGATGCTGCATCAGGATGATAAGCAGATATCGGAGGCGGTTGGCGCCTGTTTGCCGGATATCGCCCGGTTGATTGATATCGCCACCGCGACAATGAGCCGGGGAGGGCGTCTGGTTATTATCGGCGCCGGGGAATCAGGCCGCACGGCTGTCCAGGCGGTCAGCGACTACTCTCCGGAAGGCAAACACGCGCTGGTGGGGCTGATTGCAGGTGGGCAGACGCCGGCGATGGCCGAGCGGGAGACCGCGGCGAATAATTACGATCTAGGCGCCTTCGAGCTGCAGTCGCTGGACTTTTCCAGCCACGATATGCTGCTGGCGCTTACCGTTAGCGGCAAGACCCCATGGGTCTGGGGGGCGATGCGCCACGCCTGGTCGCTGGGGGCTCCGATCGCGGTGGTGACTCAGCAGGCGGCCAGCGAGGCGGCGCAGCTGGCGGATATTATTATTGCTCCGCAAACCGGGCCGGAAGCGGTGGCGGGCTTGACCAATCCGAAGGCCCGGCTGGCCCAGCGGCAGATCCTTAACATGGTGTCGACGGGCCTCGCTATCCGTGACGGCCGGGTGTACAGCAACCTGCGAGTGGATCTGCAGGCTGACAGTCCACACTGGGCGGAGCGGCAGGTGGCGATTGTCATGGCGGCCACCGACTGCACGCGCAGCGAAGCGAAAGCCGCGCTGACCAGCTGCCACCACCAGTGCCGCACCGCCATCCTGATGCTGCTCAGCGGGCTGGACGCCTGGCACGCGCGGGAGCTGCTGACCAAACATCACGATCATCTGCGTCTCGCCCTGCGCGAAGCCCAGCGCAGCGCTGTCACTCCCGCCCATTAAGCCTTTAGCCAGGCGCGCACAAACGGTGTGCGCGCCTGCACTTTATTAACTAAAGAAATTCCTCTCTTCTATTTATTCCGGTAATTGCGCTGAATTTTCAGTGAGATTTTACGCCGACGCTTATTTTTTAGTGCCGCTCTGATTTTTTAAGTTAAATAATTATTTGATTAAAAATGCGAGAGTGTAAATGATATTTTAAAATAAAGTAAAAGTGCGTTAATATGCTGCCTCTTATTACCGTGTGCTACGTGATAATTCTATTATGCCTGCAATGAAAAAAACGATTATTTCCTTTACCGCATTAGCGATGTTTGTCAGCGCGGCGACGCATGCTGAAGCGGATACCTCTAAAAAAACCGACTTCCTGCTGATTGGCGGCGGGATCATGAGCGCCTCGCTTGGCACCTGGCTGCAGGCGCTGCAGCCGGACTGGAACCTGACGATGGTGGAGAAACTGGACGGCGTGGCCCTGGAATCCTCCAACGGCTGGAATAATGCCGGTACCGGTCACTCGGCGAATATGGAGCTGAACTATACGCCGGAGCGGGCGGACGGATCGATTGACGTCAGCAAAGCGCTGGATATTAACGAACAGTTCATGATTTCCCGTCAGTTCTGGTCGGCACAGGTGAAGCGCGGTATTTTGCACGACCCGCACTCCTTTATTAATTCCACGCCGCATATGAGTTTCGTCTGGGGCGATAATGTCGACTATCTGCAGAAGCGTTATACCGCGCTGCAGCAGACCACCTTATTCCAGGGGATGAAATTCTCCACCGACCACGCGCAAATTAAACAGTGGGCGCCGCTGGTGATGGAAGGCCGCGATCCGCAGCAGAAAGTGGCTGCCACCTGGACGCCGGTGGGTACCGACGTTAACTATGGCGAAATCACCCGACAGCTGATCGGCAGCCTGAAGAAAAACAGCCATTTCACCCTGCAAACCTCCTCTGAGGTCACCGATTTCAAACGCAATGCCGATAACTCCTGGCACGTGACCATTAAGAACGTGCAGAGCGGCGAGGCGCAGACCATCGATGCGAAATACGTCTTTATTGGCGCCGGCGGCGGCGCGCTGAAGCTGCTGCAAAAAACCGGTATACCGGAAGCGGACAACTATGCTGGCTTCCCGGTGGGTGGTTCGTTCCTGATGACCGAGAACCCGGCGGTCACCGCGCAGCACCTCGAGAAAGTGTATGGCCAGGCTTCGGTCGGCGCACCACCGATGTCGGTACCGCACCTTGACGCCCGCTACCTCGATGGCAAGCGCGTGGTGCTGTTTGGGCCTTTCGCCACCTTCTCGACCAAGTTCCTGAAGAACGGTTCCTTCTTCGACCTGTTGAGCACCACTACCACTGACAACGTGCTGCCGATGACCCACGTCGGTCTCGACAACTTCGATCTGGTGAAATATCTCGTCAGCCAGGTGATGCTCAGCGATGATGACCGCTTCGCCGCGCTGAAAGAGTACTACCCTGACGCGCGTAAAGAGGACTGGAAGCTGATCCAGGCCGGCCAGCGCGTGCAGATCATTAAGAAAGACGCAGAGAAGGGCGGCGTGTTGAAACTGGGCACCGAAGTGGTGGTCGATCAGCAGAAAACCATTTCCGCGCTGCTTGGCGCGTCGCCGGGGGCTTCCACCGCTGCGCCGATCACCCTCAATGTGCTCAAGCAGATGTTCCCGACGCAGTTTAACTCGCCGGAGTGGCAGACCCGTATCCACCAGATCGTGCCGAGCTACGGCCAGAAGCTGAACGGCAACGTGGCGCTGACCCAGCAGGTTTGGGATGATACCGCCGCGACCCTGCAGCTGACGAAACCGCCGGTGATCCAGATGCCAGCGGCTGCGCCCACCGCGACCGCGAAGCCGGCTGAGCCTCAGCGCGACGCCTCGCCGCAGCATGATATGGCGCTGTAAAAGCAAACTTGATAGTGAACAAAAGGGAAGACCACGGTCTTCCCTTTTTTGCGTCTATTCCCCGCCTGCGCCGCGCTCTGCCTGCAACTTTGCCGTCATAAACGATATACTGATTTGAATTGAAAAAGAAAAGCAAATCAGGAGTGTGGAAGGGCTATGCAAGACGATATCAACCAGGAGATCACCTTCCGCAAGTTGTCGGTCTTTATGATGTTTATGGCGAAAGGCAATATCGCCAGAACCGCCGAAGCGATGAAGCTCAGCAGCGTCAGCGTCCACCGCGCGCTGCATACGCTGGAAGAGGGGGTGGGCTGCCCGCTGTTTGTTCACAAAGGGCGCAATTTACTGCCGCTGCAGGCGGCATGGACGCTGCTGGAATATTGTCAGGATGTGATGAGTCTGATGAGCCGGGGGCTTGAGGCGACGCGCAAAGTCGCCGGCGTCGGCCAGGGGCGGCTGCGCATCGGCACTCTTTATTCCCTGACCCTGGAAACCGTCCCGCGCATTATCATGGGCATGAAGCTGCGGCGCCCTGAGCTGGAGCTGGATCTGACCATGGGCTCTAACCAGATGCTGCTGGATATGCTGGAAGACGACGCTCTCGACGCTATCCTGATCGCCACCAATGAAGGGGAATTCAACAATACCGCTTTCGACGTGGTGCCGCTGTTTGAGGACGATATTTTTCTCGCCGCCCCGGCGACGGAGCAACTGGATGCCTCACAACTCGCCGACCTGCGCGATTACGCCGATCGCAAGTTCGTGTCGCTGGCGGAGGGGTTCGCCACCTATGCCGGATTCCGGGAAGCATTCCATATTGCTGGTTTCGAGCCAGAGATCGTCACCAGGGTGAATGACATCTTTTCGATGATTAGCCTGGTGCAGGCGGGCGTCGGGTTTGCGCTGCTGCCGGGGCGAATGAAGAAAGTCTATGAAAAAGATGTACAGCTGTTAAAGCTGGCGGAACCGTACCAGATGCGCCAGCTGATCTCGATTGTCTATTCACACCATCGCGAGCGCGATGCCGACCTGCTGGCGCTGGCGGCGGAAGGAAGGATGTACGCCCGGAGCCTTATTCGTTAAGCCGCTGCGCCAGATGGCGGGCAACGTCCACGCCGCTGCGTTCCAGCGAAAGGGTCTCCCCGCGCCAGCCCGCCTGGCGGGTCAGGCAGGTCAATACCCCGCCGGGAGGCATCTCAATGGCTAAGCGCGCGTCGCGCTCATCGGCGGCGATCATCGCCTCCTGCCAGTGGACGGTGCGCGCCATGTTCATCGCCAGATCGTCGGCGATCCGCTGCGGCTCCCACAGCACGCGCGCCGTCGAGCCGCTTAAATAGGCGCACTGCGGGCGCGTTAAGGCCAGGTTGGCAAAGGCTTTTGCCAGCGCTGCGGCGGGTTTATCCAGCAGCGCACAGTGCGATGGCACGCTGACCGCCAGCCGCTGCGCCTTGCTGGCGCCCGCCTGCAGCGCCAGCTGTGCCACTTCGGCCATGGCTTCATCGCGTCCGGCGATTACAATCTGCGTTTCGGCGTTGAGGTTGGCGAGATAGACCTCGTGGCCCTGCATCAGCGCCTCAAGCCGCTGGCGGGTCAGGCCCATAATCGCCGTCAGCCCGTAACCTTCAGGATAGGCCTGCTCCATGAGATCGCCGCGCAGGGCTACCAGCCGCAGCGCGCTGGCGAAATCGAGCGCGCCGGCAATGACCGCTGCGGGAAAGGCGCCGATGGAGAGGCCGCTGACCATCTGCGGATTAACGCCCTGGCGCTGTAGCTCGCGCGCCCAGGCTACCCCGGCGATCAGCAGGCAGAGCTGGACCGCACGGGTGTGTTTTAGCGCATCAGCGCTATCGAGAGTCTCGACTTCATCCCCCAGCACGGCGCGCGCCTGGCTGAGGATCGCTTCGCGGTCGGGGATAGCCGCCAGCATGTTGGGACGCTGGGCGCCCTGTCCGGGAAAAGTAAACAAAATCTTCATCATTCCTCCCTGCGCCACGGCGCAGTAGTTAAGCGCGCACCGTGTGACGTTTTCAGCAGCGCCCGCCCATCGCGTAGCCACTCATTGAGGGCGAAGGCGCCGTACGGCGTTTCGACTTGGGTATCGGCGCGGCACGGGAGCTTGGCCACCCGGGACTGCCATTCCAGCAGCGCCTCGCGGGCCAGCGGCTGCGGCGCGCGGATCAGCAGATCCAGATCGCTTGCTGCATGGAGTACCGGGATTTCGGTCGCCAGCGCGTAGCCAGTGCTGCCGGTGACGCCCCAGCGCCAGGGCCAGTCGTCCAGCGTCAGGGCGATAGCCGCCTGCACCGGCGGCTGCGAAACAAAAGGGGAGCCCAGCAGGCGCTCGCGCTCCACCAGCATCTCCGGGGTGACGCTGCGCACGATATTCTGCGCCTGTACCCAGCCGGCGGCGCGCTGCTCGCGCTTCATGCCCCGCACCCCAACCGGGATGCGGGCCTGGCCGTCAACGTCGCGCCTCACCACCACCGGCAGCGCGGCTCGCCACTGCTGAACCACCCACGGCTCGGCAATATCTTCCAGGGCGCTGGCGTGGTTTAACCAAACTAAATCGTGGGGACGCGGCGTTGATGACATGGTTTACAGTCCTGAAGTCAAAGAGATAAACAGCGGTAACGACAGGATACACAGAACCGAGCTTAACAACAGCACGGCTTCAGCATCCGGGGACTGCACGCCGAAGCGGTTGCCGAACACCACGCCGAAGAAGCCGGCGGCCAGGGCAATCATCAAGATCGCGGTAATCGCGATGGAGCCATGCAGACCCAGCAGCATCACCAGACCCCAGGCGATAAACGGCTGTACCAGCAGTTTTACGAGGGTGGAGGTGGCGATCAGCGCATTGATCTGCAGTTTACGCGCCGAGAGGATCACCCCGGTGAGGAACAGCGCTGCTGCGGTAGCGGCCAGGCCCAGCGGTTTGATGGAGGCCAGCAGCAGGTCCGGCATGTTAATGCCGATAGCGGAAAGCACCACCCCGAGCAGCGGGCCCCAGACGATCGGCTTTTTCACCGAACGCCACATCAGCACCGGCAGCATCGCCAGCGTAGAACCGGTGTTTTCCCCCGCGGCGCGGGCTTTTTCACGTTCCAGAATGAGCAGGCAGAAGGGGGTCATCAGGACCGAACCGCAGGCGATAGAGACCGCCACCGACAGCGAGGTCGATGCGCCTTCGCCGAGCACGCTGCCAAGGATCGGCAGGCCCAGCGCGGCGTAGTTCGGCAGCGCGACGGTGAGGGTCAGCACCGCGGCATCCTGCGGGGTGCGTTTGAACACGCTGGTGGCGAGGAAGTAGATCCCGGCGTAGGTGATCCACATCGCGCCGGTGAGCACCAGCACCAGCGGCGACTGGGCGACGATACCGGCCCATGGGGTTTGCACCGTGGCGCTGAACAGCGTAGCGGGTAAGGCGAAATCCATTACAAAGATATTGAGCAGGGAGACATTTTTGTTATCTACCATCCCGGCCTTACCGGCCCAGAAGCCCAGCAGCATAATGACGAAAATCGGGGCAAGAGCATGAATAATCACATAAGTCATAAATCACCTGTAAATAAAATAGAGTACTGGCGCGATTGTTATTTTTTCTAAAAGCCGTCCCTGCCCGGCGCGGTTATTACGCGCTCCGGGGGACGGCTTCCGGCAGGTTTTCTTCTACTACTTACGTACGAACGAACGTCTTACCAGCTGGCGCGCATAAGGTCGCGGACCTGCTGCGAACTGCGGCGGTTTTCCGCACCCAGGCGGCACTTCAGCGAGGGATCCTGGCGCGCGTCAGCGATGGCGTCGCGCAGGGTACGGCTGACCAGTGACAGATCGCCTTCGTCTGGCGCATCCGGATGGTTGATATCAAGCAGGGCGGAGAGCAGGCCGAGCGTAGCGTAGTTGCTGACGTCGTAGGCCATCGGCGGGATGGTCGCCGCCAGTTTCTCCAGCGCCTCCACGCTGCGCAGCGTAATGCGCGCTGCCGATTCTTTACCCATCGCGTGAACCAGCACGCCGCTATCGTTAAAGGCTATCAGGCGGTTGGCCTGATAGCCGTGGGCCAGAAACGCCCCGGACATCGCTTTGCCGACAATCAGGCCAATCACCGGGTGGCCGGCCAGACGGGCTTTGGCGTAGGCGCCTGCCGCTCCGGCCAGCGCCTGGTGAATACCAAAAGCTTCCTCGCGACGGCCATAGGCCTGGCTCGGCACATCGATCACGGCGACGATCGGCCGTTTACCAGGCTGGTCGGCGTCAGCGGCGATGGTTTCGTTGACCACTTTCGCCAGCGTCCAGCCTTCCAGCAGGCCGACTTCGCCGCCGGCGGCGCGCGGGTAGTGGTTGTTAGCGTCAGGTACCACGGCGATAAAACGCACCTTTTCGCCATCAATCTGGCCATCTGCGACCTGCACCGAAGGGCACAGACCACTCATCAGCGGCGCGTCGGGCGCCAGTTTGTTCAGCCACAGCGCGGCGCGGTTTGGGAACTGGCTCATTATTTCTCCTCCCGGGCAAAAAGCTGTTTAATCTGCGCGGTATCCGCCTGCTGGCGGGTGTCGAACTGGCTTAAACGGCGCAGGTAATCGTCATAATTGTCGCTGCGGTGCTGCGCCGGTACGCCTTTGGCGATCGCCTCGTTCATCGCGGTTTTGACCGCGTTGACGCCATCGTTAACCAGCGCGTCGACCAGGCCGCTGGCGGCGCGAATTTCGCCGCCGGTCATGCTCCAGATAAACGGCCGGTTGCGTGAGTCGTACTCTTCAATGCCGGCTTCCTGCTCGATAACCTGTGGGCCGTTGAGACCGAGGCGGGCTTCACGGGTGACGATAAGGTAGCTGCACAGCGCGGCGGCGATGGACATGCCGCCGAAGCAGCCGACGGTGCCAGCGATGATGCCGACTACCGGGGTGTAGCGGCGCAGATCGACAATCGCCGCGTGAATATCGGCGATGGCGGCCAGACCGAGGTTGGCCTCCTGTAGCCGGACGCCGCCGGTTTCCAGGCACAGCACCGCCTGCGTCGGGATACCGTTGCGGTTATCCTCCGCCGCCAGCTCAAGCGCGGCGGCCATTTTGGCGCCGGATACTTCGCCCATACTGCCGCCCTGGAAGGTGCCTTCGATGGCAATCACCACCGCCGGCTGGCCGTTGATCGTGCCTTTGGCGACCACCATACCGTCGTCGGACTGCGGGACGATGCCCTGCGCGCCGAGCCACGGCGACATAATGCCGTCAAACGGATCCAGCAGTTCGCGGTAGCTGCCGTCGTCCAGCAGGGCGTGGGCGCGTTCGCGAGCGCGCAGTTCGATAAAGCTGCGATCGTTACGCATGAGCGGCCTCCTCAAAGACTTGTTCAATACGAATACGGGCGACGCCCGGCGTGGCGCCGAAGTCGTGAATAACCAACTGCCCGGCGGGCAGGCCGTTGATCAGGTTCAGCCTGTCGAACAGCGCCTGCCAGCGCGCCTGGCTGTTATCCACCGAGGTGGTAATTTGCACGCGGAGCGTATCGCTCCCGGCGGCGGTATAGAGCACCTCCATATCGCCTGAACCTACAACCCCTGCCAACGCTCTGCCGCTGAGGGCGCGGCTGGCAGGAAATGACAATGTAATCTGTTCCATAACATCCTCTGAATGCGTTAGCCGGCAACCCGGTCGAGAAACAGGGTGGCGGCAAGGAGATCGGCGGCGCCGCCCGGCGAGGCGTTGTGCGCCAGCATCTGCGCGTCAAGCCGCGCCAGGGCGGCGGGGGGGGGGA